>NZ_CP124576.1:2502500-3126250 GCF_000281715.2 Sphingobium sp. AP49
ACCTTGTTGGCGCAGCTCGCCAATTGCTCATCAGTGCGGCGGCGCAGGAAGGTGGCGTCGAGACCGATGTCGATCGCGCCCGGCATCATCCCGCCGCGCCAGGCGGTGCCGGCCCGCAGCCGGGTACCGACCGGCAGGCTGAGACCGTCCTTGTACACCGGCGCACGGGGCGTCACCGCGCTGCCGTCCAGCGTATAATGGATCGGGAAGCCCGACTGGCTATCCAGCGTTACCCGTGCCGTCTTGTCGCCCGGCGCATAGTCGGTCTTTGCCGTCACCGTCAGCGCGCTGATCGCGGGCTTCAGCCCCAGCGTTCCCATCCGCATCATCTGCGGCACCAGCCGGTCCATGAAGCTGGCAAAATCATGGCTCGCGACCGGCGACCAGCCGATTTCGGCGACGGCGCTGCCGCGCGGAAATTGCTGCCACTGGGCGCGTTCCTCGGTGCGGACATGCTCGGTGAAGAGATTGCCCTGCAGCCCCAATATATGCTGCTGCTCGGCAGCGCTCAGCCCCTCGGGCTCCGGATTGAAGTCATAGACGCTGTGCAGGTCCGACAGATGCCCCCGCCCCGGCGGCTCCAGCGGCCCGAAGCCCTGGCGATTGTCGAAATAGAGGATCGGCGCCGGGCTCAATATCGCGTCATGGCCGGACTTGGCGGCGGTCACCGCCCCCTCAATCCCGCGCCAGGAGGTGATGGTGGCGTGGGGCGAGGCGCCGCCTTCCAATATCTCGTCCCAGCCGATCGGCTTGCGGCCATGTTTGGTCAGGAAATCGTCGATGCGGTGCATGAACCAGCCCTGCATCGCATCCTCGCTGCCGATGCCCAGCGCCTTCATCTTCGCCTGCATCGCCGGCGAGGATTTCCACTGGTCCTTCACCGCCTCGTCGCCGCCGATATGGATATAGGGCGACGGGAACAGCGCCATCACATCGGTCAGCACGTCCTCCAGAAAGCCAAAGGTCGCGTCATCGGCATTGTAGAGCCAGGGGAAGACACCCCAGTCGGACTCCGTGCCCGGCGGGATCGCCACGCCCATGCCCAGCTTGGGATAGGCGCGGATTGCCGCCAGCGCATGGCCCGGCATCTCGATTTCCGGCACGATCATGATGCCGCGCGCGGCGGCATAGGCGACGATCTCGCGGATTTCGGCCTGGGTGTAGAAGCCGCCGACCTTGGGCAGCGGCGGCGCGCCCGGCGCTCCGGCGGGCACGCGCCAGGCGGAAATTTCCGTGAGGCGTGGATATTTGGGGATCTCAATGCGCCAGCCCTGGTCATCGACCAGATGCCAGTGCAGCCGGTTGAGCTTGTTGACCGCCATCCAGTCGATCAACTGGCGGACATAGGCGGGCGACTGGAAATGGCGGGCGCTGTCGAGCATCAGCCCGCGCCACGGGAAGCGCGGCGCGTCGGCAATCTGCATCGCCGCGACCGACACCGGACCGGCCGCCTGATCCTGCGTCATCGCCTGCCATAGCGTCACCGCGCCATAGAGCAGGCCGGCATCGTCAGTTGCAGCGATCGTTGCGCCCTTGTCCGTGACGTCCAATGTGTAGGATTCAGCCGCGCCGGCCTTGGCCCGGCGGAACGATATCGCATTACTCGCGTCACCACCCGTCTCGATCCGCGGGCGGAAGCCCCGGCTGCGCGCGACCAGGTCGGCGAACCGCTCGGCTGCGTTGCGGGCGGCGGCATCGCCGGCCTGAACCCGGACAGGGGTGACGGATGTAATCTGGAAGCTGCCCTGTCCCTCGCGCATCTGCGCAGGCACCGGCAGCAGGCGGGGCAGTTCGGCCATGGCCGGGGCGTTGGCGATGCCGGACAGCATCAGCGACGCAAACAGCGTCAGGCGGCGGGCACGGATCACGAAACAGGCTCCCGAAAATAGCGTGCCCCTGCCGCGCCGCGCGGGCGCGACAAGGGACGTGCGGCGGGCGGACGCTGTTGCGTTCCGTCCCGCCGTCTTCATGTCATGCGCCTTCTGACAGGCGAGGCAATCAATAGTTGAAGTTCACCGTCGCCATGAACTTGCGGCCCGAGCGATAGACGCCGCGCGGCAGTGCAGTGGTGTTGGCATAGGCATAATATTGCGCGTCGGTCAGGTTCATGCCCGACAGGGTGATGCCGATCTGCGGCGTGACATTATAGGTCGCCGACACGTCCAGATTGTCGGAGTCCCGCACATACATCTCGTCGCCACGGTCGATGCCGGTGAAATATTTCGACCGCCAGGTGTAGGTGGCGCGCAGCGCGACCGGGCCGCTTTCAAAGAAGGGGCTGACGCTGACCTGATGCTTCGAGTTGTAGGGCAGGTCCTGACCACCCTGACCCGAACCGTCCGAATAGGTGTAGTTGGCGAGCAGGCCGAAACCATAAGGCAGGTTCTGCTGATAGGCGACGGCAAAGCCCTTCACCTCGGCCGAACCGGCATTGTAGGGGCGGCTGATCTGATAGGTCGTCACCCGGCCCTGCGACTGGTTGAAATATTGCTCGGGTGCGGTCCTCTGCAGGATATAGTTGCTGATATCCTTGTAGAAGAGTTCGGCCGACAGGATCGAACCCTGCTTGAAATACCATTCGACCGAGGCGTTGAGGTTGCCCGAGGTATAGGGCTTCAGGTTCGGGTTGCCGCCGCCGCCGGTCAGCACCGTGTCCGACAGCCAGAAATAATTGGTCATGTCGGCATAGTTGGGACGCGACATCACTTCGGCGGCCGAGAAGCGGACGATCAGGTCCTGCTGCGCATTCCAGGCCACGTTCAGGCTCGGCAGCCAATTGTCATAGCTGCGCTTGGTGGTCTGCCAGGTCCAGTCGGCCTGGCTGTTGCACGGCGCGCCCGGATTGCAGACATAGCCGGCGCTGTCAGTCTTGGTATTCACATAACGCACGCCGAAATTGCCGCGCAGCGTACCGGTGTCGAAATTGGCCTGGGCGTAGACCGCGTTGATATCTTCCTGGATATTCCAGTTGCCGGCGGTGAACTCGGCTGCCGCGAAGATCGACGGGGTCGGAAGCGTCTGGCCCTCCAGATAGTCGACCATCGACGGGCCGCTGATGACGAAGCGGTTCGCCATCTGGTCGTTGATACCATTGAAGCCGCTCAGATAATTGCCGGCAACGGTCTTGGGATCGAACTGCGCCGCAGCCACCGACAGGCCGTTGAGCGCGATGCCGCCATATTGCTGGCCGGTCTCGTGATGGCGATATTTATAGCCGATCTGGATGCGCTTCAATGCACCGTCGAAATCAAAGCCCAGGTCAGCTTGACCATAGCGTTCCTTGTCGCTGGTCGGCTTGTTGACGGTGTTGCCGCTCCAGCCCGGATCGGTCACGAAAGCATTGGGATTGCCCTGGACATCGGTCGCATAGGTCAGCGTGCCGGGCGCCTTGGGCGCACCGCCGATATTGACGTTATAGTCGGCCCAGTTGAGGAATTCGAGGAAGACCTGACGCTTGGTGCCGCCGTCGGCGTCCGACAGGCCGCCCTCGACGGTCAGGTCCCAGCTGCCACCGTCCCAGCTCGCCTTGCCGCGATAGGTATCCGACTTCATTTCCGCTTCGCGATACTGGACGTCCAGTACCGACAGCGCATTCTTGAAGGTCGCGCTGGTGACGATGCCGTTATTGACCTCGATCCCGGTCAGCGCGCCCAGGCTGTTCCAGGTATTGCCCTGGAAGGCATACATGGACTGGTTGAGATTGTTGTAGGTGGCGTCGATCTTGAGCCAGCTCGCCTCCAGCGTCAGTTCGTCGACCGGCTTCCACTGGGCGGTGGCCGAATAGGTCAGACGCTCGCGGCTCTGCTCGAAATAGGAGGTGCCAAAGGCGTTCGGGCTGATCGCATCCAGATTGTTGGTCAGCGTGGTGGCGCATTCGCCGACGCAGCCATTGTCACGCGAATCCACCGGATTGTCCGCATTGCCGCCGGCCCACTGGTCGGCCTTCATCGTGCCATAGGTTTCGACGCCATCGCGACGCAGACGATCCTTGGCGCGCTGGAACGAGGCGAGGATACCGAACGTGCCTTCCTCATTATGCCAGCTCACCAGCGCCGACCCCTGGATATCGCCCTTCTTCGAGCGATCATTGTAGAGATAGCCAAGCTGGCCCGCCATCGTCAGCGGCTTCAGCTCCAGCGGCTTGCGGGTCACGACATTGACGGTGCCGCCGATCGATCCTTCGTCGATGCGCGGTTCGGGCGACTTGTAGACGTCGACCCGGCCGACCAGCTGCGGCGCGAGCAGCGCATAGTTGAAGGTGCGGCCCGGCGAGTCGAGGATGAACCAGTCGGCCGACGCCACGGTCTGGCCGTCGAGCAGGGTGCGATTGAGCGCCGGATCGGTTCCGAGGATCGAGACCTTCTCGCCCTGACCGAACTGGCGGTCGACGGTCACGCCGGGCACCAGGGTCAGCGCTTCGGCGACATTGGTATTGGGGAATTTGCCGACATCCTCGGCCGAGATGGAGTCGACGATCGCATCCGAATTGCGCTTCACGTCGATCGATTTTGCCAGTGACGCGCGATAGCCGGTAACGACGATATCGCTCTGGCTTGCATCGGCGTCCGGCGCTGCAGCGTCACTGCCCTGCGCATGTGCGGCTCCCGAAAACAGCGCGATGGCGCTGGCGGTGCCGACCAGAAAAGCCCGAATCCCCATATCTCACCCCTTATTTATATATAACGCATGGCATTAATTGGGCGGACCAACTGCATACCAATAAGCAGACCATCCGCTGAAGTTATTTCGGCGTCAAGAGGGATATTTTCAAATTTGTGACGGCGTTTGAAATTTTTCACTAGCATATGGTATTTAATTGGTCTTAGTGTGATGTCGAACCCAGATGCCGTGGAGACGAGATGCCGCTGCTTGCCGAACAGATTGGACCACTCGACGCGCTGGGCGGTGGCCCGCTCTATCGCCGGCTGGAGGATGCGCTGCGCGAAGCCCTGCGAACCCAGCGGCTGAAACCCAATGAAGCCCTGCCGCCCGAACGCGATCTGGCGTCCGATCTGTCGGTTTCCCGCATCACGCTGCGCAAGGCATTGGATTCGCTGGTCGAGGAAGGCTTGCTGGTCCGCAAGCAAGGCGCAGGCACCTTCGTCGCCAACCGCGTCGAAAAGCAGTTTGCCAAACTCTCCTCCTTCTCCGAGGACATGGCCGCGCGCGGGCGTAGCGTTCGCAGCGAATGGCTGGGGCGCAGCGTCGGGGCGGTCACGCCGGACGATGCACTGACCCTGGGCCTCAGCCCGGGCGCTTCGGTCTATCGCTTCAACCGTATCCGCTACGCCGACGATGTTGCCATGGCGCTGGAATATTCGACCATCCCCGGCTTTGGCCTGGACGGTGTCGATGTCGTCGACGCGTCGCTCTATGCCGCGCTGGAAACCGCCGGCAATCGCCCGGTCCGGGCGCTCCAACGCCTGCGCGCGGTGCTGTTCAACGCCGAACAGGCCAAGCTGCTGGGGATCGAGGCGGGCGCGCCCGGCCTGTATATCGAACGGCGGGGCTTTCTGGACGACGGCCGCGTCATCGAAGCGACGCAGAGCTGGTACAGGGGCGACGCCTATGACTTCGTCGCCGAACTTGACATGCGCGCCTGACCGAAAAGATGCCTGATACCATGCTCAATCCGCAAGATACCCTGATGTTCGCCGAAGCTGCAGAAGCTGGCGCCGTGGTCGCCCGCCAGTTCGCGGCCAATAACGCAACCGTGCAGGCACTCGCCGCCAGCCTGCGGGCCGATCCGCCGCGCGGGGTCGTCACCTGCGCCCGCGGCAGTTCCGATCATGCGGCAACCTTTGCCAAATATCTGTTCGAGACCCGCCTTGGCCTGCTGACCACATCGGCAGCGCCCTCGATCGCGTCGGTCTATGGCACGGCGCCCGCACTCGCGGACATGATCGCGATCGCCATATCCCAATCGGGCAAGAGCCCCGACATTCTCGCGACGGTGGAAGCCGCGAAGGGCGCCGGCGCCCGGACGATCGCCATGGTCAATGTCGCCGACTCACCGCTGGCTGCGCAAGTCGACACGCTGCTGCCGCTGCACGCCGGCCCGGAACGCAGCGTTGCCGCCACAAAATCCTATATCGCCTCGATCGCCAGCCTGCTGAACCTGGCAGCCCACTGGAGCCAGGATGGCGATCTGCTGGCGGCGCTGGATCAGGCGCCCGCCCTGCTCGGTCAGGCATGGGCCTGCGACTGGACGCCGCTGGTGGAGCAACTGGCAAGCGCGCGCGGGCTTTACGTTATCGGGCGCGGCATCGGCTTCGGCATCGCTCAGGAAGCGGCGCTCAAGTTCAAGGAAACCTGCGGTCTCCATGCCGAAGCATTCAGCGCCGCCGAGGTCAAACATGGCCCGATGGCACTGGTCGGCCCGGATTTCCCGCTGCTGGTCTTCCGCCAGGCCGACGAAACCGCCGAGAGCGTCGACGAACTGGTGCGCGAAGTCGTAGCGCGCGGTGGTCAGGTACTGATCGCGGGCGAACCGGTCGACGGCGCCATCCATCTCCCCGTTCCCGCCGCCCATCCGGCGATCGAGCCGATGCTGCAAATCCAGGCCTTCTATCGCGCGGTCAACGCCCTGTCGGTGCGTCGCGGCTTCAACCCCGACAGCCCCCCGCACCTTGCCAAGGTGACGGAGACCCTTTGATGCGCCTTGCTTTTGTCAACGGGTCGATCCTGATCGACGGCGCCTTCCATATGGGCAAAGCCGTGCTGGTGGAGGGCGATCGCATCACCGCCATCCTGCCGGAGGGCAATGTGCCAGCGGATGCCGAGCGCCGCGATCTTGGCGGCGATCGACTGGTGCCCGGCTTTATCGACACCCAGGTCAATGGCGGCGGCGGCGTCCTGTTCAACGACGCGCCAACGATCGAGGGCATTGCGGCGATCGGCGCCGCCCATCGCCACTTCGGCACCACCGGATTTCTGCCGACACTGATCAGCGACGATCTGGCGGTGATCAGGCGTGCCGTCGCTGCCGTCGACGCAGCGATCGAGGCCGGCGTTCCCGGTGTGCTGGGCATCCATATCGAAGGCCCCTATCTTAATGTCGAGCGCAAGGGCATTCACGACGGCGACAAGATCCGCCCGCTCGATGCCGAGGGGCTGGAGGTGCTGACCTCGCTGAAACGCGGCCGCACCCTGGTGACGCTCGCCCCCGAACGGACCTCGCCCGACATGGTCCGGCGACTGGTGGAGCGCGGCGTGATCGTCGCTGCGGGCCATAGCAACGGCAGCTATGAGGATATGATGGCTGCGGTCGCCGCTGGTCTGTCCGGCGTGACCCATCTCTACAATGCCATGTCGCCGCTGGGGTCGCGGCGCCCGGGAATCGTAGGCGCAGCGCTGGAACAGGACGGTGTCAGTTGTGGCATCATCGTCGACGGGCATCATGTCAGCGCGACCGCACTGAAGATCGCGCTGCGCTGCAAGCCTGTGGACACGATCATGCTGGTCACCGACGCCATGCCGTCCGTCGGCGCCGATGCCGACGAGTTCATTCTCCAGGGCCGCCGTATCCTCGTACGGGACGGCGCTTGCACCGATGATGCCGGCACACTGGCAGGGTCCAATCTGGATATGATCGGCGCAGTGCAGAACAGTGTCGCCATGCTGGGCGTAACGCTGGAGCAGGCCATCGCCATGGCTTCGTCCGCGCCCGCCCGCTTCCTCGGACTGGCCGCAACGACCGGCAGGATCGCTCCCGGCCTGCGGGCAGACCTTCTGCAGCTCGATGGAAACGGCACCGTGGTGCGTAGCTGGATCGGCGGCGCCTATTGAGACTGTGCCAGCCGCGCCAGCACGGCATAGGAGGGATCCTCCCGATCCCGCCGCCCCATGCCGCCCGCACTGAGCGGCTGCACCCGACGCACCTCATCAAATTCACGTAACGCGATCCGATGGTCCATAGCCCAACGCCCCGCGCGCCACGACCACCGGTCGACATAGCGGGTCCAGACAGACATCTGCACCAGCCCATCAGGCCGCTGCAACCGCAAGGTCGCGATGCAATATGTCTCGCTCCCGGCCCTGTCGCCTTCGAGCGCAACCAGGATATTGGTCATCTGGTGGCAATGGGCCTGCAACCCGGCATGATCGGCACAGATCCGGTCGATCACCCCGCGTCCCGGGCCGCGATAATAGTCGCCATAATCGGCGGTGCCATCATCGTGCCAAAGCCCCTGCCCCAGCGCTACATCAAGCCGATCGACGGCGCGGGCATAAAGATGCAG
Source organism: Sphingobium sp. AP49 (assembly GCF_000281715.2). Classification (NCBI taxonomy): domain Bacteria; kingdom Pseudomonadati; phylum Pseudomonadota; class Alphaproteobacteria; order Sphingomonadales; family Sphingobiaceae; genus Sphingobium; species Sphingobium sp. AP49. Next base: position 2,510,741 of record NZ_CP124576.1, read on the forward strand.
CGCTTCGTGGATCGTCTGGCGGTCGGCGGCGGGATCGCGTGGGGCCGTCATGCACCTGCGCCTTGCAGGTCGCGCATCGCCTGTTCGATCGCCAGAATCCGGGCGCGACGCGCTGCGGCGGACAGGGGCGCATAGCCCTGTTCGTCATCCGCCAGCCCCCAATGATGCACCGGCCCATGCGGCAATCGCTGTAGCCCGATCCGTGCGACCTCCTCGGGCGAAGCCAGCCCGGCAGGCAGCGCTGCGCCCCGGCTGGCTAGGAAACGGCGCAATTCGGGCGTATCCGTCCGGCTCAGGATCAAGTTCAGCACATCCACGCCATAGGCGCGCAATTCGGCCCACAACGCCTCGCCCAGACACAGGTCGAACGCCTTGGTACCGGCATAGACGCCCAGACCCGCTGCGCCGCCATAACAGGCGCCCGATCCCACCAGGATGATGCCGCCGCGCCGGCGCGCCCGCATATCCCGGCCAAATTGGTGGCATAGCCGCATCGTCGTCGCCACATTGCGACCGACCAGATCGGACCAGTCGTCGATTTCGCTGTCCAGGAAATGGGTGCCGTGCGGGTCGGCCCCGGCGTTGCTGATGAATAGGCCAATCTCGCGATCGCCGCATAGCTGCGTGACACGATCGGCGGCATCGCCCGCCGCCAGATCGACGCTGGCCCACAAGCACTGCGCGTCATGACGCGCGGCAAGATCGGCCGCCAACGCGGCCAGAGGAGCCTCCCGCCGGGCCAGCAGGATCAGCTTCATGCCCTGCGCCGCCAGTTGCGCGGCAAAGGCCCGACCGGTCCCTTCCGATGCGCCCGCTACCACGGCCCATGGGCCATATCGCGCCACGATATCAACCATATCAGCCCGCCTTCCGTACGGCGGTCGGCGCATCCGTCGCCGGCATGCCGGGCGGCGGCCCATAATCGGGAAAGTCGACCAGCGCCGCCGACAGGTCGACCGGCCCGCGATAGTGCAGCGTCCAGTGCCGCGCCGCGAAGAGCCAATGTCCTCCCTGTTCCACATAGCGATCATAATAGGTGCCCAGCGTCATCGCCGCGCTGCCGTCCGCCATCTTCGCCAGTTCGGTCACCGGGATGCGCCCCGTCGCGCCATCCGCCGTGACATCCAGCAGCGGGAGGCCCAGGATCAGCCGTACGCGCGCGCATATGCCGAGCAGCCGGTCGAATTGTGGGCCTATCTCCGCGCCCCGAATGTGAAGGCCGGCGATCTTCCACTCACCATCGGGGGCAAAGCAGGCGGCGAATGCTGACCCGTCCTTGCGCCAGACCGCATCGCAAAACTGCGCATGGAGCTGCCTTATGCCGAAATCGGCGGCGATCAGGTGGTTCATCAGGGGCGCCTCTCTCTTTGGTCACCTTAATCCATCAAACTGATCCATGCGGGGCAAGGGCACGGGCACAGCATCGCCGGGGCGGTGCTGTGCCGGCCCCCAATTCCCGGCCGGCCCGATCCTGCTTATGAGACAATATGTCGCACGGCCGCCATCATCGCGTAGACCTGACCTGTCAGGTGAAGACGCATCGGCTGCCGGGACGAGCATTGCCTGCCTGAAAGGATGCCCATGAAGACTGTCCTGTTCGCAACCGCCCTGCTTCTCGCCGGGACCACCCCCCATATGGCCATCGCGCAAGCGCCGGCTACCGCACCCGCACCGGCCTACAGCATCGACAGCACCGATATCGGCACCTTGCTGGACAATCCCGCAACCAAGGCCGTCCTGGACAAGAATTTGCCCGGTTTCACCGCCAATCCCCAGATCGATATGGCCCGCTCGATGACCCTTAAGGGCGTACAGCAATATGCGCCGGATCAACTGAGCGACGCCGCATTGGCCAAGGTACAGGCCGATCTCAACAAGGTGCCCGCCAAGAAATGACATTGCGAGCCGGCGCGGCCTCTGCGCCGGCTCCCTACGCCTCCCGGCCTTTCTCGCCATTGGCAGTCACATAGCGCATCAGCGCATCCACCATGGCCAGCGCCTCGGCATGGCCCAGGCTAACCCCCAGGCTCTGTTCCATCACGATCGAGCGGGCCATCCCGGCAGCCAGCACCGACAGACCGATCGGCGATAGCGACCCGTCCGGGCCACAACCGCCCTTGGCGATCGCCGCAGCCTGAATGACACGCAACTGCTCGATAAATTCGGCGATTTCCTGCCGGATCGCCTTGCGATGATTCGAAAGGGCCATGAATTCCAGGATGATCGCCGAGCCATCGGGATCCGAGTTGAGCTTCCAGAGCGCCTGCAGCGGATCCGGAGTCGTCAGCCGCGCAGCCAGTTCCTGCTTGAACCGTTCCGACAGGCGACGAAACAAGGCCAGCAGCAGGTCGTCCGTCGTCGCAAAATGATAATGGACCAGGGCCGGGGTAACGCCGACGATTTTCGCCACACGGCGCGTGGATACAGCGGCATAGCCCTCCTGCACCATCAGCCCCTCGGTCGCGTCCAGGATCGCCCCGCGCGCCGATGCTCTTTCCTTTCGGCCGCCCTCCGCCAAGACACATGCCTCCTCTTGTTCCGGCGGCATCACCTGCGGCCCGTTGACGACTCATGACCAAAAAACTAAACAGCTGTTCAGTTGTCTGGCGCACTCGATCCCGCATCCCCTTTCCCGCTCCCGATTGCAAGGATAGTCCCGATCATGTCGATAGGCTGGCGCGCATCCATGGCGTTGCTTCTGACAAGCATGCCGATGGTGGCCATCGCGCAAGACAGAGATGCCGGCAGCGTCCTGTTTCGCCAGCGCTGCCAGAGTTGCCACGGCGTAAAGCCCGGCCAGACCTCCGTCCTGGGTCCGAACCTGGCCGGCGTGACCGGGCGCAAGGCAGCCAGTACCGGCTTTGCCTATTCCAGCGCGCTCAAAAGCTCCGGGTTGACCTGGGACAAATCCACGCTGGACATGTTCCTCGCCGCACCGATGACGAAGGTGCCGGGAACGCGCATGATCATCAGCGTGGCGGATGCCAGACAACGCGCCGACCTCCTGGCCTTCCTGGCGGCGCAGAAACCCTGATCCGCGGCTCAGTCGCCGATCATGTCCATGAAGTCGCGCGCAGCATCCCGATCGGCCGGATCTGGAAAAGCGACATCCAGGTCTGGCGCTGCCCCCAGCATGTGCAGCAAGGCCCAAAGCGCGAAACGGCGAGGACGATCGACCTCCAGGCCGAACGCGACCTGCATACGCTCGATCCCCGCCGCCAACCCAGCGGACGTCATGCCGGCCAGATCGTCGGTACCGAAATAATGGCGGAGCTGATCGTCGAGGTCCATCGCCGCGCTATCCCACAGCGCGGCGCGATTGACCAGACGGATCAGGCCGGCCGTTTGGGCAGTTCGATCTCCGCCTTCGCCGTCGCCAATACCGCGCCGGCCTGATTGGCCATCCGGCAGTCGACCTGCACCATGTGCCGACCGGCCTCGTCGACGAATTTGTCGAGGATCGTCCCGGTCGTGATCGTGATGTCGCCGGTCAGCGCCGGGCTGCGATAATTGCAGGCGGAATGGCGGATCATCCCCCATTCCCCGGCCCAGCCTGCGAAATAATCGGTGATCCACGCCCCCATAGACGCGCCATAGCCATAGCCGCGCGGCATGCCGATGAAGCGTGCCCAGCGCGGGAAGAGATGGCCGCGCGACGGGCCGACATAGGCACCGTCGGTGAATTCGGGATTGATCGCCTCCATCACCGGATCATTTTCATGGCCCGCCATTTCCTTGACGAAGCCCAGCGCCTCCATGTCGAGGTCGGTGCGACGATGGGTGCCGCCCCATTGGGTGAAGATATAGGACCGCCATTCTGTCGCAAAGGACACGATCGAATGCGGGCCGACCACCCGTTCGGGCAGCGCCGCGCCGACCGTCGCATCGTCCCACCAGCGCCGGTCATGGCCCAGATCATGCAGCATCTGGATCCACTGCATCTTGCGCGCTTCCAGCTCTTCCAACTGGTCGTCGGTCCAGACCGGATCGTCGAACCCCTCGGTCGGGACATTGTCCTTGCCCGCTTCCTGGCTGTAGCGGATCGAGGTCGAACGCTGCTTGGCGATCAAATCGCCCTGCTGATTATAATAGAAATTGTCGCCGCGCTGGAAACAGGTTGGCCCTGCAAACTTGGTGTCCTTGACCGTATAGTCGAAGGGGATGCGCTCGTTGAGGATGCGGTCGCCCGCGACCATGCGGGGGCCATAGAACCACCATTCGTCGCCACCGAACAACATGTGCGAATTGGGCACTCGGCCGATGCAGGACGGCGCGGAGCCATGGGCGCAATCCATCGTCACGGCAAAGCTTTGCGGCGCGACCATGCCGCCCCAGCGGCTCTGCGCGGCATAGCCGGCATCATAATGGAGCCGGTTGGGATAGTGCATCGCCTGCACCCAGCGACGGATATCGCCATTGTTGATCGGCTCGACCATCCGTGCGGGCTGGATCGGCTTGCCCAGATAATTGTCGATATCCGAACAATCGAGCGTTGGCGTGGTCATGGATCGTCTCTCCAAAATGGCTGTGTTTGACCGCAAGGCTAGCGACGCACCGGCAGGGCGACTTGACCAAAATGGACAGGCGCCCGGCCCATTGCCGCGCCCCGCAAAATTGCCCAGAAGCGGACGCGAAGAAGGAGGGAAGGGACGATATGGCTACCGCTCGCAGACTTGGCGCCGAAGGATCGCAGAACCGCGCCCGCTTCATCGACGCGGCCGAAACGATCCTGGCAGAGGTCGGCGAACATGGCATTTCCGCGCGGCAGGTCGCCCAGCAGGCCGGGCTCAAGACCCAGCTCCTCTATTATTATTTCCGTACCATGGACGATCTGCTGCGCGCCGTCGTCCAGCGGATCAACGAGCGGCGCATGGCCCGGTTCACAGAAGCACTCGCCGCGCCAAGCCCCCTGCGCGCCATGTGGGATATGATGCGCGATCCCTCCAGCGCAGCGCTCGCGGCGGCGCTGAGCGCGATCGCCCATCATCGCGAGGCGGTACGCGCCGAGATTGTGACTGCCGCCCAAGCGTTTAGAGCACATCAGGCACAGGCCGTGGCAGCCCTGCTCCCCACCGACCAGGCGGACCATGCCAGCGGCCTGGTGATGATCGCCGCTTCACTCGCGCGCATGCTGGTCAGCGAGACGGCGCTGGGCCTCACCGAGGGCCACGACCAGGCACTGGCAATGATCGAGGCGATGCTGGACCAACTCGAACGCAAATGATCGCCCCGGCGCTATCGCTCTACCCGGCATCGCATCCCCCACCTCTACCCTGCTAATGAACTGTTCAGCATCGCGGCACGGCATAGGCGCGCGATGCAAGGAGAGGACATGGCAGGACTGGAAAACAAGGTCGCGCTCGTCACCGGCGCTTCCTCTGGCATCGGCGAGGCGGCGGCGCTCGCGCTGGCGCTTGAGGGTGTCAACATCGCTGTCAACGGACGGCGCCGCGATCGGCTAGATGCGCTGGTCGCCCGGATTGAAGCGGCAGGCGGCACCGCGCTCGCTCTGCCCGGCGACGTCTCGATCGAGGCGGATGCGGCCGCCGCCATCAACGATACGGTGGCACATTTTGGCCGGCTCGACATCCTCATCAACTCCGCCGGCGTCAACGAGGCGGGCGGGATCGAAAGCCTGACCAGCGACCAGTGGCAACGGGTAATCGACATCAACCTGATGGGCACCATTCATGCCTGCCGCGCCGCCTTCCCGGTGATGAAGGCGCAGGGCAGCGGCGACATCGTCAATATCTCCTCGACCGCCGGGCGCCGATCGGGTTGGCGATTCGCCGCCTATTCGACCAGCAAATTCGGCCTGACCGGCTTTACCGAAAGCCTGCGGCAGGAGGGCGGCCAGGCCGGCATCCGTGTCTCGATCATCGAACCGGGCGCCACCGCGACCGAGATCGCCAGTTCCATTTCCGACCCGCAATGGCGCGACATGATCCAGCAGCACACCCACAAGGACGGGGCGATGGCGCCCGACGACATCGTCGCCGGCATCCTGCTCGCCGTCAGCCTGCCGCGCCGCGCCAATGTGAGCCGCATCCTGATCCAGCCGACCATCGACACGGAGCCCATGCCATGAGGCTGGCGGGCAAGTGCGCGGTCATCACCGGCGCGGGGTCGGGCATGGGCAAGGCGATGGCAGAACGCTTCGCGTCAGAGGGCGCGCGAGTGCTCTGCGCCGACATCAGCGGCGCACAGGATGATGTCGCCGCCGCCATCGGCAACGGCGCGATCGGCCTGCATGTCGACGTAGCCGAGGAAGCGGATGTCCAGGCGATGATCGCCGCTGCCCGCGACGCCTTTGGGCGGGTCGACATCCTCGTCAACAATGCCGGCTTCGGTGGCGGCATCATGCCCTTGCACGAACAGAGCAGCGACAATTGGGACCGGGTCCATGCCGTCAATCTAAAGGGCGTGTTCCTGGGCATGAAATATGGCGTGATCGCCATGCTGGAAAGCGGCGGTGGTGCGATCGTCAACATCGGATCGGCCACCGGCATGGTCGGATGGAAGGGCCATGGCGTCTATGCCGCCGCCAAGGGCGGGGTCAGCCAGATTACCAAATGCGCAGCGCTCGATTATGCCGCGCACAATATCCGCGTGAACGCCGTGCTGCCCGGATCGATCTGGACCGGACTGGTGCCGATGGCGAAGGATCACCCCGAACCGCCGCCGGGCATCTTTCGCGTACCCGGCATCCCGATGGACCGGTGGGGCCTGGCCAGCGAAATAGCCAATGCCGCTTTGTTCCTCGCCAGTGACGAAGCGTCCTACATCACCGGCACCTTGCTGCCGGTCGATGGCGGCTATTGCATCGGCTTTTCCGGCATGGCCGCCGAACAAGGTTGAGATCGAAGGAGCAGGATCATGAACGTCATTCACAAGAGCCGCGTCACCTTCCGCCCCGTCAAGCCGCTGATCGGCGCGCTGGTCGAAGCCGATCGGGAGGCACTGTTCGATCCGCAAGTGGTCGCCCAGTGCCGCGACATGCTGGAGGAGCGGACCGTGCTGGTCATGCCGCAGGTCCATTTCACCAATGAGGAGCAACTGGCCTTCACCGACCTGCTCGGCGGACGGCTCAATTTGACCAGCGAGGCGACGACCGACAAGGACGAGGACGTCTATCAGGTGACGCTGGATCGCAAGATCAACCGCGCGCCCGAATATGTGCTGGGCACCTTCTTCTGGCACATGGACGGCATGCCGATGGAGATGCCGCCGCCGCTCGCGACGCTGCTGTCGGCCCGGCGCCTGGCGCCCAAGGGCGGCCAGACCGAGTTCGCCAATACCTTCGCCGCCTATGAGCAGATGCCCGAAGCGCAGCGCGCCGAGATCGAGGATCTGCACATCATCCACAGCGTCGCCGCCAGCCTGCGCTCGATCGCCGACGCCATTCCCGAAGCGGAAAAGGGCAAACTGGCGATCGGCATCGAGAAGGAACGGCCGCTGGTCCAGACCCACAAGAATGGCCGCAAGAGCCTGATCGTCGGGTCGACCGCCGACCGCATCGTGGGCATGGAACTGGCCTATGGCCGCGCCTATATCGCCCGGCTCAACGAATGGGCGACCCAGCCCGATTTCGTCTATCAGCATCAGTGGCAGGCGGGCGACTTCGTGATCTGGAGCAATACCGGCGCATTGCACCGGGTCGTCCCCTATGCCCGCGATTCCGGGCGGATGATGCACCGCACCTCGATTGCGGGCTGAAGCGTCAGGCGGGCGCGTGCAACCGCGCCCGCAACCGCGTCGGCGACGCGCCGAACCAGTGGTTGCAACTGCGCGTCATCACCGACTGCTCTGAAAAGCCCAGCTTCTCGGACACATGGGCGAAGTCCATGTCGGTCTGCTCCAGATAATAGCGTAATATGTCGCGCCGCACCTCGTCCTTGATCTTCTGGAAGCTCGTGCCTTCCGCCGTCAGCCGCCGGTGCAAGGTGCGCGGATGCAGCCCCAGTTCGGCCGCGACCCGATCGTTCGAGCAATGGGCGGTCCACAGCCATTGCATGACGATTCCGCGCACCTGCGCATGCAGCGGCGGATGGCGATGGGGAAACTCCCGCTCGATATAGGCGGTGACGGCCGCGAAGACCGCCGCGTCCCGGTCGATCACCGGGCTCGCCATGTCGCGTTCGGAAAAGCTGATCCCGTCCTCATTCTGGCCGAAATGGACCGGGCATCCGAAATAGCGGCGATAGATGCGCGCCGGCGAAATCGGCTGATGGCGAAAATGCACCCGCCGCGCCCGCGCCCGCCCGCCGGTCAATTCCATCGCGAAGAGATGGCCGACCAACAGGATATGCTCCATCGCCTGCGCCCGGTTGGGCACGCCGTCGAGCAGGATGTCGTGCCCGACGAAGACATGGCGGACCGAGGGAAAGCGGCGCAGCCAGACCGATGCCGCCAGGCTGTGGGCATAATTATGGCTGCACACATAATCGATCGCCGCGCCAAAGGTCGGTGCGTTGCGCATCGCGTCGCCCAGCGGCCCGAACAGGTCGACGCCGCGTTGGCGCAGCGCAAGGCGCATGCCGAAGTCGGGGCAGGCGAGCGCCTGCGCCGCGTCCTCGATCAGCGCGATCGTCTGGCGATAGCTGATCGCCATATCCGTGCTGGCGGGCGCCTGGCCGCCCAGTTCCGCCACCAGTTCCGGCAGGAACCGCAGCATATGGGCATTGATCGCCTCGAACGCATCGCGATCCTCATCCATTGCCTGAACCTCCCATCCGGCCAGCCTGACATCGCCTGTCCGAATAGGTCAAGCGATCGCCGCGGCATTTCGGCGGGGCGATGTGGTCAGAGCCAGTTGAGCTTGCGGAAGCGCCGGTAGAGGATGGAACAGATCAGCAGGATCACGCCCAGCACGACGAAATAGCCATAGCGGGTCTTCAGTTCGGGCATGTGCTCGAAATTCATGCCGTAAATCCCGGCGATCGCGGTCGGCACCGCCAAGATCGCGGCCCAGGCGGCGAGTTGGCGGGTGATCGTGCCGGTGCGCTGCTGCTCCAGCAGATTGCTGAACTCGAAGACGGAATTCAGCACCTCGCGCAGATCGTCGACCATCGTCTGCACCCGCCGCACATGGTCGCGCACATCGCTGAAATAGGGCCGGGTTTCCGGATCGATGCAAGGCAGGTCGATCTTGACGAACTTCGTCGCGACCTCCTGCATCGGCCCCAATATGCGCTGGAAACGGATCAACTGCCGCCGCAGGTTGAAGATGCGGGTGATCTCGTCACGGCCCAGGAAATTGTCGACCGTATGCTGCTCCATCGTCAGCACCTCTTCCTCGATGCCCTCGACGATCGGCAGATAGCCGTCGACAATGAAGTCGAGGATGGCGTGCAACACATAGTCGACGCCATGGGCCAGCCGGTCGGGAACCGCTTCCAGCGCATGGCGCAGCTCGATATGCCCGCGCGCCGAGCCATGGCGGACGCTGATGATATGGCTGTGGCCGATGAAGATGGCGGTCTCGCCATAGGCGATCGTCTCGGCCTCGACATGCGCGGTACGCGCCACGACGAACAACTGTTCGCCATAAATATCGACCTTGGGCAGCTGGTCGGCCTTGATCGCATCCTCGACTGCCAGCGGATGAAGATTATAATTCTGCTGCAGCGTCCGCATTTCCTCGACGGTCGGACTGGCGACGCCGATCCAGACAAATTCCGACTTGTCCTCAGCGCAGTCGATCCGCTCGGTGATCGACACTTCGCGCACGCGCTGGCCGTTGCGATAGAGATAGGCGGCAATGACGGTCATTCGGGCCTCGAAATCATTCTATTTTGCCAAGCTTAACGCGGCCAGCCGCTGGCGGAAAGGCAATCAGGCGGCGGGCGACGGCGCCTGTACCACCAGCATGGCGCCCTGGGCATCGCGCAGGCGGACATAAAGCTTCCCCTCGGTCGGCGCGGGGACGGTCAAAGCCGATCCGGTAAAGCCCTGCGCCACCGGGACGGACTGGTCGAAGGCGGGATTGCCGGCGACGGCATCGACCAGGAACAGGTCGCGGCCCTTGATGGTGCAGCCCTGGTCCTTCTGCGTCTTCGGCGTGCAATCGACCGCCTCGATCCGCGGCAGGCGCGCGAGCGGCATCAGCGGCTGCCAATCCCCCTGTTCGCGGCCCCGCACGATACGGAACTGCAGCGGGCCAAAGGCCGGGTCGAGCGCCGTCGGGTCCAGCGTCGCCACCACCACCTGCGGACTTTGTAGTTGCAGGCCAGAGCCGGCCGCCAACCTGACGCTGGCGCCACCATCCTGCGTTGCGACCTCGATCACATCGGTCATGGCCAATTTGGTGCCATCCTGCGCCTGTACCGAAAAGACGAGCCGGCCATTATTGGGCAGCACATCCGTTCCGCCCAGCGTCACCGGCAGGCCCGTTGCCGCACCCGGCGTGACACTCTTGTTCAGCAGCGTTACGCGCGGACGCGCCGGTGCGATCGTGACCGGCACCGATACGGTACGGCCATCGTCCAGCTGTACGCGAGCGCCGGCGCCTTCGGCCGGGGCCGTCCCGTCGCCCGCAGCCGTCAGGCGCAGCCGATCGACCGAGCCGTCGCGGGTCAGCCCGTCGGGCTTCCAGCTACGGCCGCCAAGGTCGACACTGGCCACCTGATCGAGCCGCTGGCCAGTCAATTCGCCCCAGGCATCGCCCTGATGCACGGTCAGCCCGTCCAGCTTGCTGGCCTGGGCATAGGCGCGCAGAGGCAGAGGAAAGGACTTGGCCACGCCCTGATATTTGACATCGATGGTGAGAGGGCCGGCACGCCTTTCGCCAAGCGGCAGGGTCAGGTCCAGCGCATCGCGCCCCTGCACCTTCCAGCCGATCGCCTGAGGTGCGGCGTTCCCCTGGCGCAGGGTGACACTTTCAACGCAGGCCGGTGCCGCCCCGGTCAAGGTCAGGCCATTGTCGCGCCCGACCACCAGAGTCGGTGCCTCGCCCTTCACTTGCCATGCCGTGTCATCTGGCCGCTGCAGGGTATAATCAGGCCCCTCAAACCGATCAAAGCCCCATTGCCCATAGACATGGGCGTCGATCGATCCCGTGAAATCGGCTGGCCATGGTCCGTCGGCCCGGATCACATAGCCGCCCCGATCGGCCCGCGCCTCCAGCGGATATTCGATCGTCTGGCCCGACGCGGCCTTCAACTGCACCATCATGCCGCGCGCATAGCTGGTCGAATAGATCAGCGGCGCGCCCTCGACCGGCAGGACCATTCCCGGCAGCGCCGCGCAAATCGGCCCCTGTGCGCCGCTGCGCAGACGCGGCGGGCTGTCCGCCTCGATCGAGGGCATGCTGACCACCATCACCGACTTGGGCTTGGCGAAGGACGGCGCCTTGTTCAGCATCAGTCCGATATTATCATCGCGGCGCAGGCTGACGGTCGGCAGATATTCAAAACTGGGGCTGCTGAAGGCACCGAACATCCGGGCCAGGTCACGCACCACGCCGATATAGGGGCTATAATAACCATAGCCCGCTTCCCGGGTGGCGGCGAGCTGCAGCGCCAGGTCGGTCGGTGCGCCAATCAGCGTCTCGGCAATGGAGCTGCTATGGACATCGGCAAGGACCAGTTGATCCTTATTTTCGAGCAGGCAGGCCGCCTGCAGCTCGATCACCTTGGACAGGCAGTCCTCGTTGAGCTTCATCGACAGGCTGCGCGCCAGCGCCGGGGCGACGCTGCGCAGAAATTCGGGGTGGGTATTTTCCTGCGTCCGGATCGCCGTCATGAAGGCGTCGAGCCGCGACCGGTCGAGCGAGGCCTGGTTGAGCTCCTGCGTGGCCCGCACGAATTCCCCCGGCTTGCCGCGCACCGCATCACTGACCGTGCCCTCGCCGCCCCCCGTTTCCGGCACCAGGAACAGCACCATCTGCCGTGCACCTTCGGGCACGGTCAGGCTCAATTGCCGATCCTTGTCCTTCTTCTTCCAGGTCTCGGCACTATCGATCCAGTCCTTGGGCGGCGGATTGGTCGCGCCGCGCAGGAAGGCCGACATCAGCACGAGATTGGCGCCCTGATCCCTGGGGAGGTCGGCCACGATCACCAGCTTGTCGCCGGCCATCAGGCTCGGCACCTGGCTGATCGGCAAGCTGGTCACGCCGCGGGTCACGCTGACCCGCAGCCCTGGTCCCGCCAACTCAAATGGCGCTGGCTCAGCAGCCAGTCCCGGGGCCAGCAACGCGCTTGCCAAGGCCGCTCCGATCGTCAGGCCGATCGGTTTGCGCAGACACGCCATCGGGCGCAGGGCGGAAGGATGGGGCATGTCTCTCGATCCGATATCTATGTTTTTCAGCGACCTGCCGACGCTGTCCCACAGGAATTCGGCAATTCCAAGGCGACAAATGCCAGTCACTCGCTGAACCTGCGGCAACGGGCTAAGAGGAAGCGTCCTACAGAACAGGCAGACGCATGCAGACCGGAACGCTCAAGCTGAAGATCCAGATCCTTTGCGGGGAGGAGATCGCCATGGGGCCTGGCAAGGCCGACCTTCTCGATGCCATCGCCGCTCATGGATCGATATCCGCCGCGGGACGCATGCTGGGCATGAGTTACCGGCGGACATGGTTGCTGGTCGATGCCATGAACCGCTGCTGGCGCGATCGACTGGTCGAAACGGTTGCGGGCGGCGGACGCGATCGCGGAGCGCGGATAAGCGAAACGGGGCAACGGGTACTGACCGCCTATCGCACGCTCGAACAGGTCGCGATGACGGCGACCGCCGGTCAGGCACAGGAAGCGCTTGATGCGCTGCTATGCCCGGCGCCGCGTGCGTCCAGCACGAACGACCCGTCATAATTTCCGGCCACAGGCCGTCAGCAACGGCGCCATGCGCCCGACTGTCACGATATGCGCGTCACCAGCAACGTCACATCAGGATCGCCATTGGCGGCGACCTGCAACAGATAATCGCCCGCTTCCAGGGTGAAGTCGACCATCTTGCGGATACCGGTACAATCGGGGCCGTGACCATGGGCTGTCGAGGCCTTCGCCACCCCGTCCTTTATCACATCGATCCAGGCCCCGCTGCCCAGCGCCACGCGCCATGTGCCCGGCTGATCGACGCGGAACCGCACGATACCACCATAGCTGACGCTGCCACCCGGCTTATTCGGACGCAGCGGATAGGCGACCTTGGGCGTGGGCAGCAGCGCCAGGGTCACCGCCTGACCAGCCGCCAGCGCGCGCCGCGCCGCGGCCTTTGAATCTCCTGCGGCCTCCATCTTCTGCGGCGCGGCCCAGGATGCCATGTCTGCAGGTGGCGATGCCTTGATGGCACAGGCCGGCTGTGCCGCCGGCTGCGCATGAGCGACCGCTGACGGTAGGAGGGCTGACGAAACAAGGGCAGAGCCCATGAAAAGCAGGGCAATGAAGCGCTGACGCACGGGGACATCCTCCACAAGGAAAAACTATATCTCACGGGATATAGAGGCTTGAGCGACGGAGAACAGGGAATTTTGATGCGTGATTGCCCTTGGCGGATGCGCCCGCAGCGCCTGTATGAATGGCAGCCTCGGCGCGATCTTGCGCGATGGATCCCATCGCCTTCTCGATCTGCGATCGTAACAGGCGCGCCGATTATTGCGCTGCAATCAACGACCGCACAAATCCAATGCCTGATCGGACAACTCTACGGCTGCGCTATTTCCCGTCCCGTCCCAATATCTGGCAATCAGGCGACGAGGCGGCTGTTTATCTTTGCATGATCCCGCGCTATCCTGCTTTGCGGTCGCAGTTCTCGCATCGCATCGGGGTAGATGATGGCCGACCTGTTTCCACCGCCACAGGATCGAAAAATCGGGTCGGGGGATGCACCGCTGGCACCGCGCCGAGACCCAAACACAAGCGATTCGGTAGAAGATTCTGGCCTTCTGGGCCGCCTGCCCTTTCCTCATGACCAAGCGGAAGCGGCGATCCGTTGGCTGTCGCGCTATGCCGGCCCTGTCGCGCTGGTCGCCGGACTTGTCGCGATCGGGTGGTTGTTCTGGCGCTGAGTCCTTTGATTCGAGCCACGATCATCACCGGCTGAACGGAGCGGTGAAGGGGCCGCCGCAATCGGCCGGTGCGATGGAACGAACAAGCTGTGCGACGAAAAAGGACCGCGCAACGGATCGTCGGAAATGCGCGTCCGGATATCCCTCCCCTGATTGTCACTGACCAGCAATTATGTCCTGCTGCTCTGCAACATAAATCAAAGGCAGCGGATGTCCTGGGGAACCATCGTCTTCGTCATACGGGCGGACGGCGAGCCAGGGACGTCACGACGCAAAAAAAGGGTTGCCGATGTCGAAAATTGATCTGGCGATTGAAGGAACCCCCAGTCGCCAGCCCGCTACTCCCGCCTTCCAGCGGAATGCGCGGCTGTGGCTTTGCCTGGTTCTGCTGCTCGCCGACATGATCGCACTTGCTGCGGGCTTCGGGATCGGCTTGCGTGCCGCGGGCGTCCCGATCGTGTCGATGGAATTCTGGCAGCCCCTCAGCGGGGGCATATTGGTCTATGCGACCATCGCCTTCCACAACCAGGCCTATAATCCGCGCTGCCTCACGGGCATGGCGATGTCATGCCGCAGTGCGGGAATGGCCTTTGCCGGCACATTGCTGATCTTTCTGCTGGTCGTCTTTTCCCTGAAGGCGACGGGCAACCTGTCGCGCTTCGGCATCAGCGCCGGCCTGCTCTGCAGCGGCATGTTGCTGGTGGTCCAGCGCGTCCTGATCGTTCGTGCCGTGCGGCGCAATTTCGCCGAGGGACTGTTCGCCCATTTGCTGATCGTGGACGAAGCGACGATCCCGGCCGATGTCAGTGGCATGGTGATTGTCGATGCCCAGGCGACCGGGCTGCGTGCCGACCTTGATGATCCCTATATGCTGCATCGGCTGGGGATGCTGCTGCGCGATTTCGACCGCGTCGTGATCTCCTGCCCGCTCGACCGCAAGGCGGATTGGGCACAAATGCTCAAGGGCGGGAATATCCTGGGCGAGATCATCGTACCCGAACTCGATCCCATGGCTCCGCTGGCGGTGCAGAGCTGTCGTGGCCAATCCACGCTGGTGGTCGCACGTGGCCCGCTCAACCTTGCCAACCGCGCGAAGAAGCGGTTGCTCGACATTCTCCTCACCGTGCCCGTGCTGATTGCGCTGGCGCCGCTGATGATCGCGATCGCGATCGCCATCCGCCTTGACTCGCCTGGCCCCATCTTCTTCCGCCAGGAACGGATCGGCCGCGGAAACCGGCTGTTCCATATCCTCAAATTCCGCAGCATGCGGGTCGAGCAATGCGATTCCGCCGGGGCCGCATCGACCCGCCGGGACGATGACCGCATCACCCGGGTCGGTCGCTTCATTCGCAGCACCAGCATCGATGAACTGCCGCAGCTCATCAATGTCCTTCTGGGCGAAATGAGCCTGGTCGGCCCGCGCCCCCATGCCCTCGGGTCGACGGCAGAGGACCAGCTGTTCTGGCAGGTCGACCGGCAATATTGGCATCGCCATGCGCTCAAGCCGGGCATCACCGGCCTAGCCCAGATCCGCGGTTTCCGCGGCGCCACCGAAACCCGCCGGGACATTCTGAACCGGGTGGAGGCAGATCTGGAATATCTGCACGGCTGGAGCCTGATGCGCGACATCGGCATCCTGATCGGTACGGTCAACGTATTGGTTCACCGCAACGCATATTGACCTTCGCGCCACGCGCTTCACCTCGATTGAGGATTTCCTGCACCATAACGGCCCATTTGCGACGAAACGAGCGGAAGTGGCCGTGCTTGGAAACTATTTGTGAACCCTAAAATCGGATATTAACGCCCGTTCATAAATCAGCGCAGGACTTACGGGCGTGGCAGACGATTTTGCGGCGGTTGCCGTTGTTAAAACTTCCTTTTCCGACGCGACCGGCATGGTCGGCGAATTGTCCGAATCGGCTCGTCCCCGTTCCCTCGCGGAACGCGCGGAGGGGCCGATTCACGTCGTTTCGCGCTGGTCCGGCATCCTTGCCTTTTGCGCTGCGGTGTTCGCGATCGCCTATCTGATCATCTGATCGGGGCAAGTTTCCTTGCCCTCAGATTAACAGCCATGATTGGCCGTTAATCGCTTCTTTCATCGATGAAACGAGCCGTTGTTTTGGCGCGACAAGTCGCGTCCGCCCCCGTGTGCATTATGTAGAAATACCTTTAGCATGCCCCTTGTTGCTGCAATGCAATAAGGATTCATGCGTTTGGATATTGCCCTTACCCCGTGTTTGCGGGCGCGCCGCTGTGCGCCCGCAGCAAATGATTTTTCCTGGCCGCATGCTGCGGTCCTCGCTGCCCTGGGCGGCGCGATCCTCGTCTCGGGCGCGGCATCGACGGCGCATGCTCAGGATGACGACAAGCGTGTAGATACGCTCGGCCTGCATCTGACGGCGGGGCTCGATCTCCTCTATGATGACAATGTCTATCGGGTCGACGACCGGGTCGATGATCCGACCGCCGACCTGATCGTCACGCCCTCGATCGAGGCTACCTATGCCCATCCTATCGGCCGCCACGACATCCAGTTGCGGGCGAAGGCAGGCTATGACCAGTTCGTCTCCGAAACCCAGCGCAGCAAGTTGCGGCTCGACACCGAGGCAAAGGCGGTCATCCGCTTCGGCGCCACCTGTTCGGTAACGCCCCGCGCGGCCTATCGCCAACAGCGCGCCGATTATGGCGACATCAATGCCGCGACCGAAAATCTGCAGCGCTTCTCGACGCTTGGGGCAGATCTGTCGTGCGAACGACCGGGCTTTTTCCCGGTCGCCGGCTATCAGCATGACACCACGCGCAACGACAATGACTTCGACTATGCCGATCAGGACAGCGACAGTTTCAAGGTCGGCCTGGGCTATAACAAGCCCAGCCTCGGTACGCTCACAACCTATTATGAGCGGACGGTCAGCGACCGTTTCACCCTGGGCATCAAGAACCGGATCAACGCCTATGGTCTGCGCTTTCAGCGATCGGTCTCCCCCCTCACCCAGATCGATGCCGACCTGCAATGGCTAGACGTGAGCAGCGATTCCGCAGCGGTCGGCGATTATAACGGCCCGGGGTGGAATGTCCGCCTGTCCACCAGCGCGATCCCCAGGCTCAAGCTGACCGCCAGCACTTCGCGCGATATCGTCAATGACAGTCTGATCGCCAGCGGCTTCGCGATCCGGTCCGACTATCGGATCGAGGGCGAGTTCGCCATCAGCGAACTGACCTCGGCCGGCCTCTATGCCGACTGGGAACGTCGCAAGTTCCGGCAGGACGCGGCCTTGCGCGACTATTCGATCACCGCCGACCGCAACCGCCGCTTTGGCGCGACGCTCAAGCGCAAGCTGACCGATCGCTTCGATCTGACGCTCGATGCGCAACATTATGTCCGCCGCACCGACACCGACATCTCCGACTATAGCGGCACCCAGGTGACGCTATCCGCCCTTCTTCGCTTTTGATTCAAAGGGAGCTTGCACCGTGAGAACAGAACCACGCTTCCATCATATAGTCCTGTTGCCGCTGCTGGCGATGCCAGCCATGCTGAGCGCGCAAACGGCGACTGGTCCTACCCCGGCCGGGACGGCTGCCGCCGCCGTGGCCGCCACGCCGACGCGCGCGTCGGTCGCGCCCGGCTATTTGCTAGGCCCCGATGACCGGGTGAAGATTTCGATCTTCGGTCAGCCCGATCTTTCGACGGAAACCCGGATCACGGCGGACGGCACCGTCCTGCTCGCCCTGATCGGCCCCATTCCCGCCCGCGGCAAGACGACCACCCAGTTGGCGCAGGATATCGCCGCTGGCTATGCCGGCGGCGGCTATCTGACCAAACCGTCGGTCAGCGTCGAAGTGAGCGATTTTGTCAGCCGCTCCGTCACGGTGCTCGGCAATGTGCCGCAAGCCGGCAATTATCCGCTCGACCGTAACTATACCGTCGCCTCGATGCTGGCCAAGGCCGGTGGATCGACCACCGCCGGCGCCAATGCCGTCATCCTGACCCCGGCCGACGGCAGCGGCCCCGTCCGGATTTCGCTGGCCGATATGAGCGCGGGCGCAGGCCGGCCCCTGCAATCGGGCGACATTCTGTTCGTGCCCCCGGCCGAGAAGGTCTATGTCTATGGCCAGGTACAGCAGCCCGGCGCCTTTTCTTATGCGCCTGGCCAGACCTTCCGCCAGGCGCTGGCCCTGGCCGGCGGTCCGACCCTCGCCGGATCGACCCGCAAGATCAAGGTGAAGCGTGCCGGCAAGGAGGTCGAGGCCAATCTCGACGATCCGGTCCAGCCTGAAGACGTCCTCATCATCCGGGAGAAGCTGTTTTGACCGCGATGGACCATGATTTCGCCGCCCCCCGGCCGATCGGTGCGATGGATTGGCTCTGGTCGCTGCCACGCCGTCTGGCTGGCAGCGGCGCGCGACAGCAGCGGGTCATTCCCGAATGTGCCCCGCTGCTGCTGGAGGAACCGGTGGCGCCATCCTTCCACGCCGCCCCCGGCACCACTGAAATGGAGGCGCCGCGTCCATTGGCGATGGGGGCCATGGCGGCACCGATCCGTCCGATCAGCCTGCGTCGGGATTCCATCTACAACGCTTTCAGCACGGCGATGCCGGTCACCGATCGTCACGGCCTGACCGGCCGCAACAGCGAACTGGAAAAGCTGGTCGAAGCGATCGTCGTGCAACGCAAGCATGCCATCATCTTCGGCACCCGCGGGTCGGGCAAGACCTCGCTGGCGCGCGTATTCGGTGACCTTGCAGACGAGGCCGGTTGCGTCGCCCTATATGGATCGGCCAGCGGCGAGGCCGATTTCGATGCGCTGTTCCGGCCGTTCCTCACCGAATTGCCGATGAGCGGCACCGGCCAGGAACGGGCGCGCAAGCTTGCCGAAGGGCGGCTTGATGTTGCCGGCCTCGCCTCCCTCCTGGTCGAAGAGGTGCGCCAGCGGTCCATCCTGATCCTCGACGAATATGATCGCGTACGGTCGGAAACGGCCAAGCAGGATGTCGCCACGCTGCTCAAGCTGCTGACGGACATTCATTCGCCGGTCCAGGTCGTGCTGGTCGGCATCGCCGGCGACGTCGACGGGCTGATCGCCGCCCACCCCTCGCTGCGTCGCCATATCGCGCCACAACGGGTCAGCCCCATTCCTCGCCCCGAACTCGAACGACTGCTGGCCAGTTGCGCCGACAAGGCGGGATTGTCGGTGGCGGCCGACGGGGTGGAGGCGCTGGCGGGCGCCGCAATGGGCTCTCCCTATCATGCCCGGCTGTTCGGGATGCAGGCCGCGCTGGTCGCCGAAGCGGCGGGCCGCGACCGGGTGACGTCCGCCGATGTCGATCAGGGGCTGGCTTCCGCGCTGGAGGACTGGGCGGAAATGAGCGGGGCCAGCCATGCGCTCTTCACCCGTGCCCTGCGGGAAACCGGATCGGGCCGGCGGATGATTGCCCTGGCCGGCGTTGTCGCATCCCAGATGTCGGCCATTTCACTCGACCGGCTGCTGCGCGTCGCGGGTGAAATATTGGGCGAGCATCCCGCCATGGAGGCGGAAGCAACCGAGGCGCTCGCCCGGCTGCAACCCGCGCTGGTGCCGACGCCCGGCGGCGAGCTGTGGATGTTTGAAGATACGCTGGCGCCGCAATTCCTGCTGCTGATGGCCAAACAGCCCGCGCCCAGGGCCGCTGTCGCCACGCCTGCCGAAGAAATGCGCGCCATGCTGCGAGGAGTGGACGGACTATGACGATGAACCCCCTGGACCTCGCCGCCGCCGTCAAGGCGCGCTGGCGCACGGCCGCGATGATCGGCGGCGGGCTGTTCCTTTTGATTGCGATTGTCGCCTTCATTCAGCCCCGCCAATATCTCGCGACCTCCTCGCTCATGCTGGACCTGTCGCAGACCGACCCGACCGCCACGACACCCGATCAGACCCGGGTGGATGTGGACAGCATCATCGGCACACAGACCGACATCATCCGCAGCGCCAAGGTCGTCAACGCGATCGCCCGCGAAGCCGGTTTCGTCGACGCCCTGCCCAAGGATATGCCGGAAGATGCCCGGTTGCAGACCGCGGCCGCCCGCGTCCGCGCCGGCCTGCTGATCAACACCGGACGGCAGAGCAATGTGCTGCAGCTGCAGTTCCTCGATCCCGATCCGGCCGTCGCGGCCCGCGTCGCCAACCTTGCCGCGCAGATCTACATGCGCGAACAGGTGGAGCTGCGCGCCTCGCCCGCGCGCACCTCGGCCAAATGGTTCAACGAACAGACCGCCGACGTGCGTCGGCGCTACGAAATCGCGCAGAAGCGCCTGTCCGACTTCCAGCGCGCCCATGATATCATCGGCATCAATCGCATGGATCTTGAAGCCGAGAAGCTCAAGAACATGTCCTATCAGCTGACCCAGGCCCAGGCGGAGGCCGCCGCTGCGCGGTCCAAGGCAGGTGCCGGCTCGGTATCCGATATCGAAGGATCGCTGATCGTCCAGAATTTGCAGGAACAGGTCGCGACCCAGGCTGCGCGCGTCCAGGAACTGGGCAAGACCCTTGGTCCCAATCATCCCTCGATGGCAGCCGCCAGCGCCCAACTTTCCGAACTACAGTCGAAACTTGCCGCTGCCCGTGGCAGCCAGGCCGGCGCGGTCGCGGCCAACAGCGTCGCCGCCAGCCGGCGCG
Source organism: Sphingobium sp. AP49 (assembly GCF_000281715.2). Taxonomy (NCBI): domain Bacteria; kingdom Pseudomonadati; phylum Pseudomonadota; class Alphaproteobacteria; order Sphingomonadales; family Sphingobiaceae; genus Sphingobium; species Sphingobium sp. AP49. Next base: position 2,531,405 of record NZ_CP124576.1, read on the forward strand.
AAGGCGACCTCAAGTCCAACATGGCATCGCAGGAAGACCGGATGATCCGCATGTCGGACGTGCAGGACCAACTGATGGTCATGCAGCGCGACGTCGATGCCGCGCGCCAGACCTATGATACGGTCCGCCAGCGCTTCAACGAGGCCGCACTCAAGAGCCAGATATCCCAGCCCAACGCCAGCCTGCTGGACGAGGCGTCGGTGCCGCTGCTGCCGGCCAAGCCCAATCTGCTGCTCTGGCTTGTGGGCGGGATCGCCCTTGGCCTGGTCGGGGGAATCGCGGCGGTCGTCGTCGCGGAAATCGCCCGTCCCCGCGTTCGCTCCGCCGCCGGCGTGACCCGCGCGACCGAGGTTGATGTCATCACCGAGTTGATGCCGGCGCCCACGCGCACCGGCTTGTTCTTCAAGCGACAGGAGGCCGCATGAGACTGCGTTCCACGGCTAGCGCCCACCCCCATCTGACCGCCAACCCGTCCGCTGGTCTCAAGCCGCGTGGTCGCGAGGCAAAGGACTTCGCCCGCCTGGCGGTCGACCATGGCTTCCTTGCCGAGGCCGATATCGCCCGGATCGAGGCCCATGGCCATGCCGCCGGCCTGTCCTTCCAGCAGGCGGCGACCGACCTTGGCCTGCTCGATCCGGAAACCACCGGCCTGATCATCGCGATGCAGGGCGGCTTCCCGCTGCTGGCGGCCGGGGACCAGCGTGTCGACCCGCTGGTGGTGGCCGCCTTCGATCCTGCCCATGCCTATGCCGCGAAGATACGGGCGGTGCGCGCCAAGATGCGCGCCGTCGCCAAGGATGCGGACGCATCGGCGCTGCGGCTTGCCATCCTGTCGATTGACGCCGGTGACGAGGCCGCCATCCTCGCCGCCAACCTGGCCGTGGTCATGGCGCAGATGGACGGGCAGACCATGGTCATCGACGTCGATATCGACCGGCCCTCGCTCGATCGCCTGTTCCGCATCGCCAACAAGGCCGGCCTGGCCGAACAACTGCTCGGCAGCGCGGCCCTGCTGCCGGCCGCGCGTACGGCAGTGGATGGGCTGTGGCTGATGACGGCGGGCCGCGCGTCAGGCAGCGCGTCGAGCCTGATTGCCAAGGGACCGCTGGCGGAAACCGCCGGTGGCTGGGGCCTGCACGACACGTCGATGCTTTTCTATCTGGCGCAGCGCCGGGGTGAACAAACGCCATTCGGCAGCATTCTGGCGGGGTTCGATGCCGTCACCATCGTCGCCCGACGGGGCGAGACCGCGATCGCCGACATGCGTCGGGTGATCGACGATCTGGATCGCCATGGCGTCGCCATCGCGGGCACGGTGATCGCATGAGCCTGGAGCAGGCCATCCCCCATCAGCCCCCGCGCGCGCCCATCGATCGACCGGACCATGCCGAGATTGCCCATGTCGGCGGCATCCCGGTGTCGACCTATTCGCTGCGCGCGCTGATCGACCGGATGCTGGCCGAGGCACCGCTGCGGCGCATGCTCGATCAGCCCCCCCTGCTGGTATTTGATTGCAACGGTCAGGGCCTGTCGATGAACGCGACAGACCCTGCATTTCGGGCCGATCTGGCAGCGGCAGATTTGATCCATGCCGATGGCCAGATCGTCGTCGCCGCATCGCGCTGGTTCCGCCAGCCGCCGATCGCCGACCGATCGAGTACGACGGATATGTTCATCGACAGTCTGGCCCCCGCAGCCAAGGCCGGGACCAGCTATTATCTGCTGGGCGGCGAAGAGGCGGTGAATGCGGCCTGCGCCCGCAAATGCACCGACATGGCGCCCGGCATCCAGATTGCCGGCCGTCGCAACGGCTTCTGGCGACCGGAGGAAGAAGATGTGGTGATCGACGCGATCAACGCGGCCGCGCCCGATGTCCTGTGGGTCGGTACCGGCAAACCACGCGAGCAGGCCTTCTGCGTGCGCAACCGCGATCGCATCAAGGCCGGGTGGATCGTCACCTGCGGCGGCCTGTTCAACTATATCACCGGGGATTATCCGCGCGCGCCGATGTGGATGCAGCGATCGGGCCTGGAATGGCTCCACCGCATGGCAACGCGCCCCCGGGAACTGGCCTGGCGCTACATCACCACCAATCCTCATGCACTCTGGCTGATCTGGAAGCATCGCCATGGCTGAGGCGCCGGCGGCCAATGGTCGCACCCAGCGTCTGGGCACAATATTTGGCCGCTTTGGCCTCGCCAGTTTTTCCTCGGCGATCGTCTCGGTCAGCCATTTGCTGGTGCAGCTTTTCTCGATCCATCATCTGGGTGCCGCCGGGATCGGCACCCTCGCCTTCCTGCTGGTCATCATCCAGTTCGGCTACAGCCTGTCCAACGCGCTGGTGTCGACCCCCTATACCATCCTCGTCAATCAGGATGAGGAAGTCGACCGCACGGCGCACGGCTTCTTCTTCCCGGTGAACCTGCTGCTGTCCGCCAGCCAGGGCCTGGTCTGCGCCGTCATCGCCTGGGCCACTGCCTCGCCGCAGGCAGCGCTGGTGTTCGGCCTCGCCGGCACCCTGTCGCTGGTCCGCTGGTTCGGCCGCTCCAACGCCTATGCCCATCATGCGCCGATGCAGGCGGCCCGGTCGGACATTGCCTATGCCGCCACCATCCTGATTGGCCTCCTGATCGCGATGCGGACCGGCGCGGATCTGGCCGGCATCGGCCTGATCCTGGTCGGCGCCAGCCTGGCCGGCCTGCTCCCCTTTGGCAGCCCCTATCTGCGCCGCCATTTCGCGATGGGGCCGGTATCCGCGTTGCGCGCCTACCGGCCGGTCTGGCGCGACCAGTCGGCCTGGACCTTGGTCGGCGTCCTTTCGACCGAAGCGACGTCCAACGCGCACAGCTATGCCGTCACCCTGCTTGCCGGCCCGACCGCCTTCGCCCCGATCGCGGTCGGCATGCTCTTCTTCCGCCCGGTCAATGTCTGCATCACCGCCCTCACCCAACTGGAGCGACCACGGATGACCCGCGCCGTCGCGCGCGGCGATCATGGCGCGGCGATCCAGTCGGAACGCATCTTCATGGGGGCGCTGCTCTTCCTGTGGCTGGCGACCTGCGGTGTGGCGGCGATCGCGCTCTATTTCTTCCCCGGCCTCATCCTCAAGCCCACGCTCGACCATCACCTGGTCATCACCGCCGTCGCCTTGTGCGCCATGCTGTCGCTGGTCCAGTGCATCCAGACCCCGATGAGCGTCATGACCCAGGCTCGCCGCGCCTTCCGCCCGCTCGCGGCGCAAAGCCTGCGCAGTTGCGGTGTCGGCATTGGCGCGGTGACGCTGCTGACGCTGACGGTCGCGCCGGTCTTTTCGATCGCGGGCGTGGTCGTGTCCCAACTGGTGATGATGCTGGGCATCTGGCAGCTCGACCGGCGCTGGCGCCGGCAGCAGCGGATGGAGGGCTGACCCATGGCAAGCGCGGCCTGGCAACGCAGCCTTCAACACCCCAACAGCCCTGCGATCAGCCCATCGCGCCTCGAAAGCGCACGACTGGTCCTGACCGCCCAGATTTTCTACTTCGTCTTCCTGATGCTGGTGTTCATCGGCCAGCAGCCCTTCGCTTCGCGCAACCAGGAAGAGCTGGTGGCGATGGCGCAGGACAATGACGGGTCGGATTTCTTCAAGCAGACATTGTTCATCGGCTTCGCCCTGCTGCTGACCGGCGTGCAGCTCATCCGCAGATACCCGCCACGCTACCGCTTCACCCTCTGGCCGCTGGCGATCATGCTCGCATGGTTCTTCATCACCTGTAGCTGGGGCGTCGATCCGTTCGTCTCGTTCAAACGCGCCATGCAGCAGTTGATCGTGATCTATATCACCTTCAGCGCGCTTACCCTGATCGGACCGGAACGGCTGCTGCAATCCCTGCGCTATGCACTGATCCTCTCGCTCATCATCTGCTGGATTTCGCTGCCTTTGACCCCGGCCGCGGTGCATCCGCCGACCGAAAGCGACAAGGCACTGATCGGCGCCTGGCGCGGTTTCTTCTTTCACAAGAATATTGCGGGCGCGGTCATGGCACTGACGTTCATGGTCGTGACCAATGCCTGGATCGATACCAAGCGCTGGTATTATGCGCTCTTCTCGGTGATGGCTTTCGTCTTCGTGATCGGGACCAAGAGCAAGACGTCACTGGCCCTGTCCTTCGCGATCCTGGGCGTCTGCGCCATCTACCGGGCACTGAGCGATTCAACGCAAAAGCGGGCCATCCTGCTCATCATGGTCGCGCTCGGCATGGTCGGCGTGCTGTGGCTCTATGTCGCCTTCCAGCCGGTGGTGGAACGGCTCTTCGCCGATCCGACCTCGTTCACCGGCCGCGTCTCCATCTGGGAAGTCGACCTTGCCTATCTCAAGGATCATCCGTTCCTCGGCGCCGGCTTTGGCGGCTTCTGGCAGGTCGGCGCACGCAGCCCGTCGCTCGACTATCTCAACCAGGCCTTCCAGACGCTGACCGCCCATTCGCATAATGGTTATCTGGAAATCCTGGTGACCACTGGCCCCATCGGATTGATCCTGCTGGTCATTTCCTTCCTGCTGCTGCCCGCCATCTGGTTCCTGACCGGGGCGACGCCGGAAAACCGGGCGCTGATGGTCCCCTGCTTCGCGATCTGGGTGTTCGTCCTCTACCAGAATCTGCTGGAAACCTCGTTCTTCGACAAGGATCGGCAGGTCTGGGTGATCTTCCTGGCGGCCATCGCCGCCGCGCATGCGACCTACAAGGCCCGCCCCCGTCCGGCCTGGCGTCGTCGCTATCTTTCCCGACCGGAGGCTCAACATGGCTAATGTCGTCATCTGTATCGCGACGTGCAATCGCCCCCAGGGGCTGACCCGCACGCTCGCATCCCTCGCCGCGCTCGAAACCCGTCATCGCGTCGACATCCTCGTCGCGGACAATGATGCCGAGCGTCAGCAGGGCCTCGCCGTGGTCGAGGGTCTCGCCAGCGCAGGCTATCGCTGGCCGATCGAAGCCCTGCTGGTGCGCGAACGCGGCATTCCCCTTGTTCGCAACGCGCTGGTGGAAGCCGCGCTGGCGCGCCCCGGCATCACCCATGTGGCGATGATGGATGATGACGAGGCCGCCTGCCCGGGCTGGATCGATGCGCTGGTCGCCGCGGCCGATCGCTGGAATGCCGACGTCGTCGGTGGCGCGGTGCTGCGGGAAATGGACAGCCAGGTCGCGCCATGGGCCGAACGCCACCCCCTGCTCCAGCCCAAGCGCCGGGACAAATCCGGTCCGGTCACGCTGATCGACAGCACCGCCAACGTCCTGATCGGCGCCGATGCCCTGCGTCGTATCGGCCGCCGTCCGTTCGACGAGCGGATGGCGTTGACCGGAGGGTCGGACAAGCAGCTCTTCACCCGGATGCAACGCGCCGGCTTTCGCTTCGCCTGGTCGGAGGAGGCTCTGGTGACCGAATTGATCCCTGCCAGCCGGGTGACCGCAAAATGGCTGCTGATGCGCGGCTACCGCGTCGGCATGACCGACATGATGGTGCTGCGCACGCACAGGGGACGGCTCGGCGCTGCCCTGGCGGAAACGCCGCGAATCCTTGCCGGCTTCGCGGTCGGTGCAATCGGCCCCTTCGCCACCCTGGATCGCGGCAAGCGGGTGGAGCGCCTCGGCAAGCTTTACCGCGCAGCCGGAAAAATCGCCGGCCTTACAGGCTATCATTATGAAGAATATCGAAAGGTCCACGGCGCATGACCCAAGCCCCCTTCTTTTCCGTCGTGATCCCGCTCTATAACCGGGTCGATGTCGTCACCGAAACGATCCGTTCGGTCCTCGCCCAGGACTGGACCGATTTCGAGATCGTCGTGGTCGATGACGGATCGCATGACAATCCGGCACCGGTCATCGAAGCAATCGGCGATCCGCGCCTGCGCTATATCCGCCAGGACAATGCCGGCGGCGGCGCGGCCCGCAACCGTGGCATTCTGGCGGCGCAGGGCCGCTACATCGCCTTCCTCGATTCCGACGACCTGTTCCTGCCGGGCAAATTGTCGATCATGGCGGAGGCGCTGGCCGGCGATGGTGGACGAACCGTCCTCTACTCGCGGATGAAGGTGGACCGTGGGGTCGACCGTTACTGGATCCGTCCCGATCGCGGCATTCGCGAGGACGAGGATGTCGGCGAATATCTATTCTGTGCCAACCAGTTCATGCAGACGTCGACGATGGTGGTGCCGACCGCCATGGCGCAGCAGGTCTTGTTCGATCCGGCGCTCAAAAAGGGGCAGGATCTCGATTTCTGCGTCCGCCTCCAGGGCGCGGGCGCCCGCTTTCGGATGATCGACCGGGCGCTGACCATCTGGCTCGACGCCACCGAAGTTGGCCGGACCTCTTATGTTCGGGGCTATGAAACCTCGCTCGACTGGCTCGATCGCTGCGGCCATATGCTGACCGGCCGGGCGCGGCGCGGCTATCGTGCGACCGTCCTTGCCTATCATATGGCCCCGATCCGGCCCGTCGCGGCCATCAAGGATCTGGTCATCGGCCTCGCCGCCGGTGGCGTCCCTCCCCGGGTTATCGCGCGTCAGGTCTTGCGTTCCTACATGCCCAAGGGGGCGTATCGCTCTCTGGTCAACGGCTTCGTCCTGCGCTTTGGCAAGGCCGATGCACTCAGCCGCAGCAGCGCCCGATCGTGATGTCGGCCTGGCAACCCCCGTCGGTGCTGCAGAAACAGGCAGCGCAGCCGCTCTTCTCGGTCATCATCCCGACCTATCAACGGCGGGATAAGGTGGTGGAGGCCGTCCTGTCCGCGCTCGACCAGAGCATCGCGCTGATCGAGGTGATCGTCGTCGTCGATGGCTCCACGGATGGTACGGAACAGGCGCTGGCCGCGATCCCCGATCCGCGCCTGCAGGTCATCGTTCAGCCCAATCGCGGCGCATCGGCGGCACGCAACACCGGCATCGACCATGCCCATGGCCGCTATATCGCCTTCCTCGATTGCGACGACCGCTTCCTGCCCCATCATCTGGCCGATCTGTTGCCGCTGCTGCAGCAGGGCGAGGCGGTGGTGGCCTATGGCCAGGTTCTGGTCGACCGCGGCCAGGGCCGCAATTTCCTCAAGCCGCCACGGGCGATCGCCAGCGGGGAGGCAATCGACCGCTATCTGATGTGCGACCGGGGCTTCATCCAGACCAGCAGTCTGGCACTCAGCCGCACGCTGGCCGACCAGGTCCGCTATCGTGAGGATGTCCGCTTCGGCGACGACACAGACTTTGCCGTCCGACTGGCACTGGCCGGGGGGCAGTTCCGCATGACCGCACAGCCCGGCACCATATGGGCCGACCGGGATGCGGAACATCGCCTGTCCCATGTGCGCGGCAGCGTCGGCAGCCTCGGCTGGCTGCGCGATCTGCGCCCCCATATTTCGCCGCGCGCCTTTTCCGCCTATATGGGCTGGCACGCGGCCAAGGGCATCTGGCCGACCAGCCGGGTCCAGGCAATGCGCTATTATGCCGTCGCGCTGCTGCGCGGCGCGTTCGGGCCGCGTCTCGCCGCCACCGTCCTGATGCAGATCATCCTGCCCGATCCCGTCTATCGCCGTCTGTCGGATCGCTGGATCGACATGACCCAGCTGGTGGGTGGGAGGCCACGCCTTTGAACCGCCGCGACTTCCTGTGCGGAGCCGCCGGCATGGCGGCCTCCCTGTCGGTGCCCATAGGCGCTGCCGCGATGCCGGCGGGCCTGGCCACCCATGCCCGCGCCAAGGGGCGTTATTTCGGTGCAGCGGTCAAGTCGCGCCAGCTGCGGGAAGACGCCGGCTTTACCCAGGCCGTCGCGCGCGAATGCAATATCCTGGTCCAGGAATATGAGCTGAAACGCGGCACGACCGAGCCGAAGCCGGGCCGCTACGATTTCAGCGGCGCGGACCAGATCATCGACTTCGCGCAAAAGCATGACATGCGCGCGCGCGGCCATGCGCTGGTCTGGTATGCGGCCCAGCCGCCCTGGCTGGAGCCCGCGCTCCAGGCCGCCAGCGACCGCCAGCGCCAGACATTGATGACCAGCTACATCACCACCGCCATGCCCCGCTATGCCGGCCGCATCCAGGAATGGGATGTGGTGAACGAGGCGCTGGAACCCAATGACGGTCGTGCCGACGGCATGCGCGCCGACAGCATGTGGATGCAGGCGCTGGGCGAACATTATATCGACACGGCCTTCCACACCGCGCGCGAGACCGATCCGAAGGCGACCCTGTTCCTCACCGATTATGGCATCGAACATGACTCGCCGCGCTGCGAGCGCCGCCGGACCGCGATGCTGAAGCTGCTCGACCGGCTGAAGGCCCGCGACGTGCCGATCGACGCGATCGGCATCCAGGGTCATCTCAAACCCTATAAGGAAGGGTTCAACGAGCGCCGTTTCGCCGATTTCCTCGACCAGTTGCGCGGCTATGGCGTGAAGCTGGAAATCACCGAATTCGACATTGCCGACATTGGCGGGCCGCCCAACCCGGCCAAGCGTGACAGCGAAGTTGCCAGTGTCGGCCGTGCCTTCATCGATGTCGCGCTGGACAATCCGGCGATGCAGGCCGTGCTCTGCTGGGGCCTGTCGGACCGCTATTCCTGGCTGTCCAACTACAAGGATTATAAATGGCCCGACGGCCAGTTGTCGCGCGGATTGCCGCTGGACGGCTCCCTGCGCCGCAAGCCGCTATGGGACGCCATCGCCGCCGCCTTCGACGCTGCACCGCCGGCAGGGAGACATGTCGCATGAGAATTTCCTCGCTCACGGGCCTGCGCGGCATCGCCGCCGTCTCGGTCCTGCTCTATCATATCCCGCACGCGCCGGCTTTTGCGGCCTTTGCGATCCCGCTTTTCTCGCGCGCCTATCTGGCGGTCGATCTGTTCTTCATTCTCAGCGGCTTCGTCATTTCCTACGGCTATTATGACCGGCTGATGCACAATCTGGGGCGGTCCAGTTACATGGACTTCCTGATCAACCGCACCGCCCGCGTCTGGCCGCTGCACCTGATCGTCACGCTGGTGTTCATGGCCCGCATCCTGGTCAATGTGTCGGGGACACAGGCGATCCCGCTCGACCTGCCCAATATCCTCACCAACCTGCTGATGATCCAGAGCTGGGGTTGGGGCACCCAGCCGATCGCCGGCAACAGCTGGTCGGTCAGCACCGAGGTCGCCGCTTATCTCCTCTACCCGCTGATCGCGATCATGGCCTTTTCCCGCTGGGGCTGGGCGCAACTGGCGCTGTGCGTCGGCATCCTGATCCTCGTCGCCAGTTCCGGGCGCGGGGCCAGCGGACCGCTGGATGTCAACGATTATGACACGGTGCTCACCCTGCTGCGCTGCCTGGCCGGTTTTGCGCTGGGCGTCCTCACCTATCGCATCCGCGACATGGCGCTGACCCGCGCCCTGCTGGATGGCCCCGCTCGGTTTGCCGCCACATGTGTCATCATCGCTGTCACCTTGATGCTGCCCCGCGCGGCCGATGTGCTGGTCGTCTGCCTGATGCCGGCACTGGTGCTGACCTGCTATTATGATGGCGCCGCCGCCCGCGCGGTAATGGCCAATCCGGTCAGCTATCATCTGGGCCTCATCAGCTATTCCATCTATCTGTGGCATCCGCTGGTGCGCGACATCATGGCCCGTGTCATGGGCATCGCCCATCGCCACGGCTTTGTCGGCCATGACTGGGTCTTCATCGCCGCGATGCTGGTCGCGACCTGGCTGCTCTGCTGGGCCAGCTATCGGCTGATCGAAGTGCCCGGCCACAAGGTCATCAAATGGCTGCAGCGCGGCGGGCGTGCCCGCCCCGCCGCGGTCAAGGCCCCCGCCTGATGCCGCCCGTCCCGACCATCTGGATCGCGATCCCGACCTTCCGTCGGCCGGCCCAGTTGCGCCATCTGCTCGAGACCCTGGCCGCCATCATTCCCCATGACGATGTCAGGTTGCTGGTGGCCGACAATGATCCCGTCGGCCAGGAAGGGGCGGCCGTCGCGCACGAAATGCAGGATGATCCCCATTATCCGCTGCCCATCCGCATCCTGCATGTTCCGGAGCCTGGCCTTTGCTCGGTCCGCAACGCGATCATCGCCACCGCATTGGCCGATCCGGCGATGCACTATCTGGCGATGATCGATGATGATGAATGGCCGCAGCCCGGCTGGCTCGACGCGCTGCTGGCCTGTCGGGAAGCAAGCGGTGCCGATGTGATCGGCGGCCCGGTCGACGCCCATTTCATGCGCCCGCCTCCCCGCTGGGCACGTAGCGCCCTGGTCTTCCAGGCGGAGGATCGGCCTTCGGGACCGACCAGCATGCTGTGGGCCAGCAATAATCTGCTGCTGACCCGTGCGGCGTTGGCATTGCTGCCCGCCCCCTGGTTCGACCCGCGTTTCAATCGCAGCGGCGGCGAGGATCTGGATTATCTTACGCGGCTGCGCGACGCGGGCGCCCGCTTCGGCTGGGCCGCCGACGCCCGGGTCAGCGAATGGGTCCCGCCGGAACGGGTGCGCCTCGGCTGGGTGCTGTCCCGCATGTGGCGGATCGGCTTCACCGAGACGCTGACCCGCCGCAAGCACCGGCCCGGCATCATCGGCACCCTCGCCCTGTTCGGCCGGACGCTGGCGGTGTTCGCGATGCGCACCGCAGGCCTTCTTGCCCTGTTGCTGCCCGGCGCGCGACGGGTCGACATCGCCGGGCAGTGGATCAAATGCTGGGGCCGCCTCTATGCCCTGGCGGGCGGCGGCAGCCGCGCCTTTTACGGCGCGGAATAGACCTTGAAGCTGCGGATCGTCATGTCGCCGCTGCCGTCGGCATAGGCACCGGTCGTCTTCACCGCCACGTTCATGATCGGGTAGAAACGGAAGCCCTTGAACGGGTTGACCGACTGGTAGGTCTCCTGACCATCGACGAACCAGGTGATATAGTCACGCTGGATATCCACGGCGAACTTATGAAATCCCTGCGAGAATCCGGACAAGCCATAGGCCTGTTCCGCCTGGATCACGGCCCCGCGCTGGTCATAGCGCGTGCTGTTCGCGCCGACATGGATGGTGGACGAGATATGGCGATCGAAATCCCAATAGCTCTGATAGCCAAAGCCCTCATAGATATCGATTTCCGGCGGCCAGCCGCTGGTCGAAATCAGCCAGAAGGCGGGCCATGATCCCCGCCGGCTGGGCATTTTCGCATCCCATTCATATTGTCCATAACCGATCTGGCTCGCCAGGAAGTTGCGCCCGTCCAGGACGGACGCGCCATAATTATAGCTGGTGCCCTGATAGCTGATCGGCGTCTTGAGCAGCTGGCTGTGCAGGACCAGCCCCTTGTCGCTCCAATATACCGGCCCTTCGATCCCGGGATAGGTGGCGGTATCGACATAGAGGCCGGTTTCGCCATTCGCCGTCTGGGCGCGGCCATGCGACAGGGTGGTCGCCCACCGGTCCCAGCCGCCATCGACCGACCGCTTGTGTGTATCCTTGAGCAACTCGAACTGCAGCGTCCCCGATGGCGTGAACGTCCGCCCCTCGCGGAAGGTACCGGTCGCCTTGGCCGTCGCATCGATATAGGCCTTGGCCGTCACCGTTGCGGTCGACTGGCCCTGCAGCGCGCCCCAGGGCGCCTCACGCAGCTTGACGGTGAATTGCTGCCCTTCTGTCGCGGTCATGACCGGCACCTCGACCGTCTGGGTCAGCGGATCGCCCGGACGGAAGATGACGACGGTATCGACGGTTTTATAGTTAGTGCCCGACAGCGCCTTCAACGTCCCGGTGCCATTGACGGTAGTGATGCGCGCAATCACCGTATTGGGCGTATCGCGATCCAGATAGACCGGAACATAGGCGGTGCTGCTGCCGGGCTTGTAAGTCGCATTGCCGATCCACAATGTAGCCTTGGCCGGCAGTTTCGTGCCATTGGCAAAGTCGAAATCGGCAAAGCTGTTGGTCGTGCTGCTGGCGACCGATGCCGTGACGCTTGTGCTTGCCGTCGCGCCGATGGTGACGGTTCCGCTGTCGCTGTCCGCCGTGGTCGACAGCACCGTACTGCTGGTGGTTCCTCCGGATAATAAAGTTGCCGCGCTCGCGACGAAGATAGATGTGATGAGTGCGCCGGCTCCAAGCATGGAGCCAGCTGTCCTGCTGACCATAGTGCAACCCCCGATTTTGTGAGACCCAAGGGTCCCCCATGGGGGTTAACAAAAGCTTCCAGGCAAGCTCGACCCGTCGCAAATCCGCCATTTTTGCGACGGGCCGTGGAACTTTTACTCGGCGGCTTCAACCAGGATTTCAGGCTGGGGCGGCATGCCCCGGCCAACGCTGTCATAGATAAAGCCAGCGGCCTCAGCGACTTCTGGACGGTAGATGTTGCGCAGGTCGACCAGGCCATTGCCTGCCATCACGCCACGAAGGCGGGTAAGGTCAAGGGCGCGCAAGGCATCCCATTCGGTGACCAGAACCACCGCCGCAGCCCCCTGCGCCGCGCTGTAGGGATCCCGTGCAAAGGCCACCTCACGCAGCAGCGGCTGCGCTGCCTCCATGCCCTCGGGATCATAGGCACGCACCTGCGCTCCGGCATCCTGCAACGCCTGGATGATCGATAGCGACGGCGCATCGCGCATATCATCGGTATTGGGTTTGAAGGTCAGCCCCAGCACGGCGATCGTCTTGCCACGCACCGACCCATTGCACACCGCAATCACCTTGCGCGCCATCGCCCGCTTGCGGCTTTCATTGACCGCGACCGTTGTCTCGATCAGCCGGATCGGTGCCCCGGCATCTTCGGCCGTCTTGACCAGCGCCAGCGTATCCTTGGGGAAACAGGAACCGCCATAGCCAGGCCCCGCATGCAGGAATTTTGAACCAATACGGTTATCCAACCCAATACCGCGTGCCACCTGCTGCACATCGGCACCGACCCGCTCGCACAGTTCGGCCATTTCGTTGATATAGGTGATCTTCATCGCCAGGAAGGCGTTGGCGGCATATTTGATCAGTTCGCTCGTACGCCGGCCGGTGAACTGGATCGGCGCCTGGTTCAGGTAGAGTGGGCGATATACTTCTTCCATCACCGGCCGCGCTCGTTCATCCTCGATCCCGACGACAATGCGATCGGGCCGCTTGAAATCCTGGATCGCCGCCCCTTCCCGCAGGAATTCCGGGTTCGACGCCACCGCGAATTGGGCATCGGGGTTGGTTTCGCGAATGATCCGCTCGACCTCGTCGCCGGTGCCGACCGGCACGGTCGACTTGGTGACCACCACGGTAAAGCCTCGCAGCGACTTCGCGATCTCCCGCGCCGCGTCATAGACATAGCTCAGATCGGCATGCCCGTCCCCACGCCGGGCCGGCGTGCCGACTGCAATGAACACGACGTCCGCATCCGCCACCGCGCCGGCAAGATCCGTGGTGAAGGTCAGTCGCTCCGCCTTCACATTGCGCGCAATCAGATCGCCAAGGCCAGGCTCATAGATGGGAACACCGCCCTCCCGGAGCTTGGCAATCTTGCTTTCATCCTTGTCGACGCAGACGATTTCGTGGCCGAAATCCGCGAGGCACGCTCCCGATACCAAACCGACATAGCCCGATCCGGTCATCACGATCCGCATGACAAATCTCCTTGTCCAAAGTGCAATATTTTCCGGCCTCGGCCGCTATCCACCGGCGCTTCGACAAATATCGGACACAGCAATACGCCCCCGGAATCCCGGGTGCATCATTGCTTGTCGCCCTGCATTGGTCGAAGCATCCAGCGGTCATGGCCAGTGCCGCGTCAGTGGAACCAGCCACCTGTTGACGCGATGCAGCATAACGCGGCGAGCCCGCTTTATGCAACGCGGCCTGCCGCTGCGCGGGCACATATGGACGCGGGAAAATGGCAAAAAGGGCGGACACGCCATGCGCATCCGCCCTCTTCCCTGCAATTTCGAACCTGTGCGGCTCAGAAGCGGAAGCGCACCCCTGCGGTAAACGCGCGGCCGATGAAGTCATAGACCGCTATGTTGGTCGGCAGGTTCACGCCCGGGACGGTACCGGGAATGATCGGCGGCTTCTTGTCGAACAGATTGTTCACGTTAGCGAACATCTCGAAATTGCCGTTGCCCTTGGGCACGGTGAAGCGCAACGCCAGATCGGTGTACCAGACCGGATCCACCTTGTTGTCGACAAAGGCGATCGGCGCCGGGCCGCCAGGAATATCCAGCCGCATCTTGTCGATATATTGTTCCGCAATGGTGATGCCGAACGGACCGTTGCTATAGTCGATCGACAGGTTGCCGCGCCAGCGCGGGAAGCCCGCCGGATTGCTGCCGACCACGCTGACGCCGGCATAATGGGCGATCGGCGCGCCATCATATTGCTGCGCATCAAACTTATCGAGATAGTTCATATAGAGGCGCACGCCCAACGCACCATTGCCGACCGAAGTGCGGTAGCTCGCATCGAAATCGATGCCCGCCGTCTTCAGGAAGGCGATGTTGGCGGGGACGATATGGACCAGCGAGGGCAGGCTGGTCGGCGTCGTGCGATCGATCAGGCTGCATTCGGCAGCGCCCGATCCCCCGGCATTATAGCAGTTGGTGATGATCTGCTGCGACGACAGGCTGTCGATCAGGCCGGTGACCTTGATCTTGTAATAGTCGATCGACAGCGAGAAACCAGGCATGAACGATGGGGTCAGCACGCCACCCAGGGTCAGCGTCTTGGCCTTTTCCGGCTTCAGATTGGCGTTGCCGCTGGTGACCGTGTTGACATTCTGGTTGAGGCCGCTGCCATAGCTGCCGTCGGCCGTCTGCAGATCGTTGACGATGCCGATGCCGCTCTGCGCACCGGCATAGAGCTCGAACAGATTGGGCGCGCGGATGTCGCGCGACAGGGTGGCGCGCAGCATCAGGTCATCAACCGGCTTCCAGGTGCCGCCGACCTTCCAGGTTTCCACCGTGCCCGAGGTCGAATAATCGGTCACGCGCCCGGCGCCGTTGATGCTCAGTTCGCGGAAGAAGGGCTTGTCCTTGAGGATCGGCACCGCCAGTTCGCCATAGATTTCCTTGACGTTCAGGCTGCCATGGGCAGTGCCGACATTGGTCAGCCAGTAGAAATTGGTGGTCGCAGGAACGCCGCGCAGCCCGGCAAAATAGGCAGACCGCTCGGCCGTCGTATCGAGCAGCGAGGGATCGGCATTGCTGGAGAGATTGAGCTTCTGCTTGCGATATTCAGCGCCGACCGCAAAATCGACCGGCCCCGCCGGCAGATCGAACAGGCTGCCGCTCAGGTTCACCGCAAACGCATCCTGGCGGATCGTCGCCTCATAGCGCGATGTGCCGGTGGCATAGGCATAGCCTTCGGGGGTCGATTTGGATGGGTCGCCATGGAGGACGTCGATCGGTTTGCAACCGGCATATTGGCTGGCATAGGTCGGATCGAGCAGCACGCGACAGGTGATCTGGCCGGTGCTGGGGTCCACCACCGCGTCGGATGCGGCATAGAGCTTCTTGCTGTCATACAGGCCCGAATTGGCCATGGTGTGCTTGGAATCGCCGTGCGAATAGCTTGCGCTCCAGTTGAGCGAGGCCAGCTTGCCGGTCAGACCGGCGTTGATCATCCAATAGTCGGTACGTTCCTTTGCCACCGGTGCGGGCTGGCCGGCATTATATTGACCGACCGTATAGCTGTCGGTGGCGGAGGTCAGCGCGGAATTGAGGGCGGAGGAAAGATAGGGGTTGCCCTTGTAGATGGTCACCGCCTGCGACGGCGGCACCAGCGCATTGACCTGGGTCGAATATTCCAGGTCCGCCCGCGACCAGCTGCCCTGGACGAAGGCGTTGATGTCGTCGGTCACATCATAGCTGAGCCGACCGAAGGCCTGATAGGTGGTCAGCGGGGTGATCGCCGAACCGGTGTTCGGAATCTGATAGCCATCGCCGCCCGACTGGAAGCCGGTGGTGCCGACCGCGGTACCGGTGTTGAACGGCCGGGTGGTCCCGTCATTGTTGATGACCTGGCCGACATAGGGATTGCCCGCGACGCTCGATCCGGTGATCCGGCCATTGGGCGCCAATGCCGAAATCAGGATGTTCGACCCGATCGTATAGGGGTTGCGCGCGCCGCCTGGAGCGCAGACCGACGCCGGCTCGGTCGAAGGCCGGGTACAGCCGACCACGCTGCCGACATAGCTATAGCCCTTGGTCGCAAAGTCGCGATCGCTGCGCAGCATGCCTTCATTGTTGGAATATTCACCGCTCAGCAGGAAATGCCCGCGACCGCCGGCGAAATCCTGGCCGACGGCCAGGCCCAGGCGCTGGTTGGCATTGTCGCCCTCGTCGGAGATCCCCGCCTGGGCGACGCCCTTGATGCCGGTGAACTTCTTGTCGAGGATGAAGTTGACGACGCCGGCAACCGCGTCGGAGCCCCATTGGGCCGAGGCGCCGCCGGTCACCACATCGACCCGCTGCATCAGCAGCTGCGGCAGGACGTTGGTATCGATGGTGCCGACATATTCGGTCGGCGACACACGCATGCCGTCGAACAGGATCAAGGTGCGCAACGGCCCCTTGGGGTTGGCGCTGGGGGTACCCAGGCCGCGCAAATTGAGCACATTGCCGTGGATCGGCGCGTTCGAAAAGTTCGACGCCGACTTGGACGGGCTCAGCGAGTTGGAAAATTGCGGCAGCTTGTTAAGCGCATCGGGTATGCTGGACGGCGTCGTCTTCGACAGTTCCTCGGTCGTGGCGACCGTCACGGGCGTCGGCGCGGTATAGCCGTCGCGCACGATGCGCGAACCGGTCACGACGATGTCGGATGTGCTGACTGGCGCGCCAGTGCCCTGTTCGGCAGCCTGTTCCGGCGCCGGCGCGGGCGCCGCAGCATCCTGCGCCAGGGCGCTGCCCGTCAGGGCAACGATGCTGGCGCCGATCGCCAGCGACGACGCAAAAATCTTGTGCTTGGACATTGGTCTTTCCTCTCCCTGGACACAATGTGTCGGCTCTTCGGCCCACACCTGTCATTATTATCCCGGTGTGCATTTTTATTTCTATCGCTCCAGCGGTGGATGTCAACTAAAATTGCACCAGAGGTAAATGTTTGATCCGAGAAGAATCTGCCCGTTGCCGCGACGAAAATCCGGCTTTCTTATAGGAGCCACCGTCAAAACAGCAGAACTGCCCCCGTTCATATATTGACCTATGGTGCAAAAATGTGCGTTATGGCCGGCAACAGATCGTGCCGATCCGCAGACCAGGCACGGCGATCAGGATGGAGAAGGTCGTTGTCGAGCGTAGGCCCCAGAGAATCGGTCGCAATAAAGGCGTTTCGGTCATGAGCGAAACCGCCCTGCCCCTGTCATCTTCGTTGTCATCATCGCCGGCGATCGACAGTCAGCCGTCGCCGCCCCCTGCCCCGATCGTTGCCGACTATCCCAGCCCCGCCATGGGCTGGCTGACGGTCGCGATCCTGTTCCTGCTCTATATCCTGTCGCTGACCGACCGGAACATCATGGCGCTGATGGTCGGCCCGATCAAACAGGATCTGGGCCTGTCCGACCTCCAGATCAGCCTGCTCCAGGGGCCGGCCTTCGCCGTCCTCTTCTGCCTCTGCGCCATTCCGCTCGGCATGGCGCTCGACCGCTACAGCCGCCGCGTCGTCCTCTATCTCTCGGTCACGGTCTGGAGCATCGCGGCGGCCTCCTGCGGTCTGGCCGGCAGCTTCATCGGCCTTGCCATGGCGCGGGCCGGCGTCGGCGCGGGCGAGTCGGGTTTTGGCACCGGCAGCTATTCGGTCGTCGGCGACAGTTTCCCGCCGCACCGCGTCTCGCTCGCCATGTCGGTCTTCATCATGGGCGGCGTCATGGGCGCGGGCATCGTCTTCCTGCTGGGCGGCCCCATCGTCGGTGCGGCGATGAAGGCCGGCCCCGCCACCTGGCCGCTCTTCGGCACGCTCCAGCCCTGGCAGCAGGTGTTCATCATGACCGGCGCGCCCGGCATCCTGCTCGCCTTCCTCGTCTTCCTGTTCCGCGAGCCGCCCCGGCGCAAGGCTGCCAGCAGCAGCGGCGCGGGCTATGGCGAAGCCTGGGCCTATATCCGCCGGCACAAGCCGCTCTACACCGCCGCCTTTGTCGGTTTCGGCCTCGCCTATGCCGCCACCATCGGTTTCCAGCTCTGGACCCCCGTCTATCTCGCCCGCATCCATGGCTGGCAGCCGGCGCAGATCGGCCCCGTGATCGGCATCGCCCAGATCGCCGCCGCCGCGCTGATCCCGCTCCATGGCTGGACCGTCGATCGCCTTTATCGCCGGGGCCGCAAGGACGCGCATCTTGTCTGGTGTCTGATGACCGTGCTGGCCGCCGCGCCCTTCGGCATCGCCGCCTTCCTGGTCGCCAGCCCCTGGGCGACGGTCGTCTGCTACTGGTGCTTCATGGCGCTGATCCTCTCGACCGCCAGCATGGGGCCGGCCACCGTGCAGGTCGTCACCCCGGCCTATCTGCGCGGCCGCGTCTCGGCGCTCTATGTGCTCGCCTCCGGCCTGATCGCGATGGCCGGCGGTCCGGCCTTCATCGGCCTCGTCACCGACAAATTGTGGGGCGACGAGATGAAGGTGGGCCTCTCGCTCATCACCAGCGTCTTCTGCGTGCTGTTGCCCGCAGCCATCCTCTTCGCCCTGGGCCGCGCTTCGATGCGCCGCGCCCATGAAGGCGAGCCGGTCTGACCGGCCTCTTCCCAAAGGACATAAAGATGATCGAAACCCGCCGCCCCGCCTTCCTCGACGGCAAGCCCAAGCAGTTGCTGATCGACGGCCAGCATGTCGACGCCCTGTCGGGCAAGAGCTTCCAGAGCTTCAGCGCGTCGACCGGCGAACTGGTCGCACAGCTAGCGCTGGCCAGCGCCGAGGATGTCGACCGCGCCGTGCGCGCCGCTCGCGCCGCCTTTGAAGGGCCATGGAGCCGCTTCAAGCCGGCCGATCGCCAGGCGGTGCTGCTGCGCCTCGCCGACCTGGTCGATGCGGAGTTTCAGGATCTCGCCCTGCTCGACGTGATCGAGATGGGCCGGCCGATCACCGCCGCCATGGGGCTGCGCGGCATGCTGCAGCGATCGCTGCGCCATTTCGCCGGCGCCGCCACCGCCATCCATGGCGAGACTTTGTCCAACAGCTTCCCGGTCGACCTTCTCTCCTACACATTGAAGGAGCCGGTCGGCGTCGTCGGCGCGATCATCCCCTGGAATGGACCGCTGTTCAGCGCCGCGTGGAAGGTCGCCCCTGTACTCGCCACCGGCTGCACCATCGTGCTGAAGCCAGCCGAGGATGCCTCGCTCAGTCCGCTGCGCTTTGCCCAGCTCTGCCTGGAGGCCGGCGTGCCGCCCGGCGTCGTCAATGTCGTCACCGGCGCGGGCGAGACCGGCGCTGCCCTTGCCGCCCATCCCGACGTCGACAAGATCGCGTTCACCGGCTCGTGCGAGACCGGCCAGCGGATCATCGCCGCCTCGGCCGGATCGGTGAAGAAGGTGACGATGGAACTGGGCGGCAAATCACCCAACATCATCTTTGCCGACGCCGATCTCGACGCCGCCACCCCGGCCGCCGCGATGGGCGTGTTCAACAATTCGGGCCAGGTCTGCGCCGCCGGCACACGCCTGTTCGTCGAACGGCCGGTCTATGAGGAAATGGTGCAGCGCATCGCCGCCTTCGCCGCCAATCTCAAGATCGGTCCCAGCCTCGACCCCGAAACCGTGATCGGCCCGCTGGTGTCGGCCAAGCAGTTCGCCCGCGTCTCCTCCTATCTCGATCTTGGCCCGCAGGAGGGCGCCCGGCTCGTCACCGGTGGCCATCGCGTCACCGGCGGCGCGCTCGACCAGGGCCATTGGGTCGCGCCGACCATCTTCGCCGATGTAACCGACGAGATGCGGATCGCGCGCGAGGAGATTTTCGGCCCGGTATCCTGCATCCTGCCCTTCGACAGCCTGGACGAGGTGATCGGCCGTGCCAACGCCACCCGCTTCGGCCTCGCCGGCGGCGTGTGGACCCGCGACATCGGCAAGGCCATGACGGCGGTCAAGCGTATCCGCGCCGGCTCCATCTGGGTGAACCATTATTTCGCCATGGACCCGTCGGTCCCGTTCGGCGGCTACAAGATGAGCGGCTATGGCCGCGAAGGTGGCGCCGAGCATATCGACGCCTATCTCCAGACCAAGGGCGTGTGGATCCGCACCTGAGCGGCGCTAACCGAGGGGCCGGTCAGCGCCCCTCGGCATAGGCGCGGATCAGCGCATAGAGATAATCGCGCCCGTCATAGACGCTCTTCACCCGGATGCGCTCGTCCACGCCATGGGCGCCATTGCCGTCGGGATCGAGGAAGATGCCCGGCACGCCATAGGTCGGGATGCCCGCAGCGCTGAGATAGCGGCCATCGGTGCCGGCGGTCAGCAGGTTGGGCACCACCGGAATACCGGGGAAATGCCGCTGCGCCAGCTTTTCGGCCGGCCCCATGATCCGGGGATCGAGCGGCGGCGGCACGGCCGGCGCGCCCTTGTCGCCCTTGCGCGTCAGGGCAATCCCGGGCGGCAGCGCCGCGCGTAGCCGCGCCTCGACAGCCTCCACCCTGTCGCCGGGAAACAGGCGGCACTGGATCGTCGCCTGCGCCCGCTGCGGCAGTGCATTTTCGGCGTGGCCCGCCTCCACCTGCGTCGCGACACAGGTGGTGCGCAGCATCGCATTATAGGTGACGTCGCCCGTCACCGTGGCGACCGTCGCGGCGTCATCCTGCCCCTGCCCCAGCCGCTCCATCGCCTGCCCCATCGCGCCGCCGACGATCGGCCCCATGCGGGTGAAATAGCCGCGATTGGTGGGGTTAAGCTGGATCGGGAATGACAGCCGCCGCACCGCCGCCAGTGCATCGGCCAGGTCATAGATCGCATTGTCGGGGCGCGGCCGGCTGCTATGGCCGCCGCTGTTGCGCGCCTCGATCGTGAAGCTCTGCGCATATTTCTCGCCGACCGCCAGATAGAGGGCGATCGGCCGGCCATCCTTGTCGCTGATGCCATAGCCGCCCTCGTTCAGGGCAAAGCCCGCCTGCACCGCATCGCGCCGGTTGCGCAGCAACCAGTCGACGCCGTTCACCGCGTCGCCGCTTTCCTCACCGCAGGTCAGCGCCACCTTGATCGATCGCTGGGGACGGAAGCCCGCCGCCTGCATCCGGATCAGGCTGTCGATCCAGATCGCGGACAATGCCTTGTCGTCGATCACCCCGCGCCCGATGAAATAGCCCTTCTCCTCGGTCAGGCGGAACGGATCACGCGGCCAATCCTCGCGCCGGGCGGCGACCACATCGATATGATCGACCAGCAGCATCGGCGCCGCGCGCGGATCGCTGCCCTCGATCCGGGCGATCAGGCCGCCATCCCTCTCATGCCCCTGCGGCACGAAGACCTCGGCGCGATCCGGCCCGAACCCTGCCTTGTGCAGCCGATCGAGCATCCGGCCCGCCGCGACGGTGCAACTGCCGGTCGGCGCGCTGGTATCGGTCTCCACCAGTTCGCGATAGATATCGCGAAAGGCGATCTGGTCGGGGCGCAGCTCCGCCGCCATCGCCGGGCTGGATGCCAGCGCGACAAGGCCGCCAAGGGCCAGCAGGGAGCCTCTCATTTCTGGATGTCGAGCGCGCGTTCGGGGCAGGATTTGGCGCCCATCCAGGCCAGCCTTTCCTGTTCTTCCGGCACATCGATGTCGCCGGGCATGATATAGCCCTCATCATCCAGCTCGAAGATATCGGGCGCCATCGCCCAGCAGCGGGCATGGCCCTGACATTTCTCGCGATGCACGATGATCTTCATGCCGCATCCTCCTGCGACCAGTCGAGGATGAGGTTTTCGATCCCGAACACATGGCCGCCATAGGTGACCGGCGCGGTGCCGGACTTGATGCGGAAGGTCGGGATGCGTTTCAGCCATTCCTCCAGCCCCACGACGATCTCGCGCCGCGCCAGATGCGACCCCAGGCAACGATGCGGACCATAGGCAAAGGCGGTGTGGCGATTATCCTCGCGGGCGAGGTCGATGCGCGCAGGATCGGCAAATTCCAGCGGATCGCGATTGGCGATCATCGTCGCGCAGGACACATAGTCGCCCTTGCGGATCGGCGCGCCCTCAAAGTCCACGTCCTTGGTCGCCACCCGGATCATCTGCACCGTCGGATAGGCGCGCAGCAATTCCTCCGCCGCCAGCACGATCCGCTTTGGATCATCGCGCAGCCATTGCTGGTCCGCCTGATGCCGCGCCAGATAGTTGAGATCGAATCCGATCGCCGCCGCCACCGTGTCCAGCCCGGCGATGAACAGCAGCACGCCGGTGCCCCTGATCTCCTGGCTAGTAAGTGGGCGATCATCGATCCGCGATTGCACCAGGAAGGACATGAAATCATCGACCGGCTGCCGGCGCCGATCAGCCGACAATTCGTCGATGAAGGCGACAATGGTGCGCGCCGCCGCCGGCCGCTTCACATTGTCGCCATGCAGCAGGTCGTTGGCCCAGCCGACAAACTCATCGAGCCGATCGTCCGACAGGCCCAGGAAGCGCAGGAAGATGTTGACCGCGAAGGGGAAGGCAAAATCGGTCATCACGTCGCAACTGGTGCCCGACGCGGCGATCCGGTCGATCAGCACGCTTGCCCTTTCGCGCACCGCCGTTTCTAGCGCCATCACCCGCTTGGGCGACAGCAGCGGGTTGAGCAACGAACGGAACTTGCCATGTTCGGGCGGGTCCAGTTCCAGCGGGATCATCGGCCAGCTTTCGCCCAGTGCCGAAGCAAAGATGCTGCGATGGCTGGAGAAGGTTTCGGGATCCTGCAACACCCGCCGCTGATCCTGCGCGCGGGTGATGACCCAGGTGCCCTTGCCGTCGCGGGTGTTGACCGGCGAATAGAAGATACGCGGCCCATCATGCACCACTGCGCTCGCCGCCTGCGGATCGCCATTGGGGGTCGGTTCCAGCCCCGGCGAACTGAACAGGCTGAAATTGCCGATCATGTCGGGCGGCACATGCGCCGGGATCGGACGGGCGGCCATGGTTTCCATACTACGCTCTCCTGCAGCAGTAGCCAGTTCTCGCGCCAAGACGGACCGGCCTTATCAATTTTGCATTATGGTATAGTTTATGAACAGGCGACCGGCTGTCAATCGGGCAATCGTCGTTACGATATTTTCCTGCGCGCGCGCCATGAGCGCCACCGCATTTCCGCGCTTTTCCGCCATATTGCGCAAAATTCGCGATTTCTGTTGCGGATGAAAATTATCCTTGAGTGCAAAATATAACTAGCCACCTGTGCAATATTGACCTAAGGAATCGGTCATGGATCGCAAGCGGCCATCCGAAAGCCGCGAGCAGCCCGACGGGTAACACCGGACCGGCGCGCTCGCCTTTCGAGCAGAACAGGGATGTGAGTGGATGGCGGAAATGGAGCCCATCGATAGAGAAGAATTCCGGCAGGAGGCGCGCGCCTGGCTGAAGGCGAATTTTCCGCCGGCGCTGACCAATGTGCCCGGCCTCCTCTTCCAGGGCGACGCCCATGCCGCCGCCGCCAATGACGATTATCAGCTCTGGCGCCAGCGCATGACCGACAAGGGCTGGGGCGTTCCCACCTGGGCGCCGCGCTATGGCGGCGCCGGCCTCACCGAAGCGCATGGCAAGATCATCGGCGAAGAACTGGCGGCGATCGGCGGTTTCAACCCGATCCGCAGCTATGGCACGATGATGCTTGGCCCCACCCTGCTGGAATATGGCGACGAAGCACAGAAGCTGGAACATCTGCCCTTCATCGCCAGCCATGAACGGCGCTGGTGCCAGGGCTTTTCCGAACCCGGCGCGGGATCGGACCTGGCCGCCCTCCAGACCAAATGCATCGACATGGGCGACCACTGGCTGGTCAGCGGGCAGAAGATCTGGACG
Organism: Sphingobium sp. AP49; assembly: GCF_000281715.2. Classification (NCBI taxonomy): domain Bacteria; kingdom Pseudomonadati; phylum Pseudomonadota; class Alphaproteobacteria; order Sphingomonadales; family Sphingobiaceae; genus Sphingobium; species Sphingobium sp. AP49. The sequence goes on from NZ_CP124576.1 coordinate 2,555,299, forward strand.
TCGGGCGCCGACCAGGCCGACTGGTGCTTCGTCCTCGTCCGCACCGACACCGAACGCAAGCAGGGCGGCATCAGCTTCCTGCTGGTCGACATGCAATCCGAAGGGATCGAGGCGCGGCCGATCGTCCTGATCAGCGGATCGACCCATTTCTGCGAGGTCTTCTTCAACGATGTGAAGGTGCCCAAAGGCAATCTGGTGGGTGAGGTCAACCAGGGCTGGACCATCGCCAAGCGGCTGCTGCAGTTCGAGCGCAACAGCCTGTCGGAGGTGAAGGCCGACATCACCCCCCTCGCCCCGCTCGCTCATGACTATCTGGGCACCGACGCGCTCGGGCGGATCGACAGCCCGGACCTGCGCGCCCGGCTGGTGCGCAATGCGATGCGGCACGAAGCCTATATGGCGACCGTACGCCGGCTCGCCGCAGAGGCCAAGAATGGCGGCCCCAGCCATGGCGTGTCCGCACTCAAGAATTTGTGGTCCGGCATCATCCAGGAACGAGCGGAACTGCTGATCGAGGTGATGGGGGCCGATGGCCTGGGTTGGGCCGGCGATCCCTACACCGCTGCCGAGAAGGAGGCGACGCGCGCCTGGCTGCATAGCAAGGCCTTCTCTATCTACGGCGGCAGCTACGAGGTGCAGAATAATATCACCGCCAAGCACACGCTCGGCCTGCCGGGCTGAGCATGGGCAAGGAAGAGAAAAAAGACAGGATGCGGGAGGACGCGCCGTGGCGGTGCTGAACGACGAACAGACAATGCTGAAGGACATGGCGTCACAATGGGTGCGCGACCGCCTGCCCGTGACCGCGCTGCGCGGCCTGTACGATCATGGCGGCGGCGGCCGCTGCGGATCGGACGGCTATGATGCCGATGCCTGGGCCGAAATGGCGCAGATGGGCTGGTGCGGCATCATCGTGCCGGAAGCCCATGGTGGGGCCGATTTCGGCTATCTCAGCCTTGGCCTGGTGATCGAGGAACTGGGCCGCACCCTGGCCGCCTCGCCGCTCATCAGCTCCGCGCTGGTCGCTGCGTCTGCGCTGCGCCTCGCCGGCACGCAAGAGCAACAGGGCCGCTGGCTGCCGGGCATCGCCGACGGATCGCTGATCGGCACGCTGGCGCTCGACGAAGGGCCGCATCATGCCCCCGAGCGCACCGCACTTGCCGCCACAGCCTCGCACGATGGCTGGAAGCTGTCCGGCACCAAGCGCCCGGTACAGGACGGCATGATCGCCCACCTCGCCATCGTCGCCGCGCGCACCAGCGGCGCGCCGGGCGATCGGGACGGCCTGACCCTGTTCCTGGTGCCGACCGACAGCGCCGGGCTGGAGCGGCAGGCACTCGACCAGATCGACGCTCGTCGCCCGGCTCTCTATCGGCTTGAGGCTGTCAATGTCGCTGTCAACGATGTGCTCGGCGAAGTCGGCAAGGCCGCCGACCTGATCGACGCGATCCGCGACCGGGCCGCGATCGGCATGGCGGCCGAAATGCTGGGCAGCGCGACCCAGGCGTTCGACATCACGCTCGATTATCTCAAGACCCGCGTCCAGTTCGGCGCGATCATCGGCTCCTTCCAGGCGCTGCAGCATCGCGCGGCCGAACTGTTCGGCGAATTGCAGCTGACGCGATCGGCGGTCGAAACCGCGCTGGCGGCGATCGATGCCGATGATCCTGCCCTCCCCGCCCTCGCCTCGCTTGCCAAGGCGACGGCCGGCGAGACGCTGCACCGCATCTCCTCGCAGATGGTCCAACTGCATGGCGGCATCGGCATGACCCATGAACATGATGCCGGCCTTTACCTGAAGCGCGCCCGCGTCGCCGAGCAATGCCATGGCAGCACCGCCTGGCATCGCGAGCGCTGGGCGCGGCTCAATGGCTATTGAGGGGCCGATGACCATGCCATCGCGCGAAATACAGCTGAAACGCCGCCCGGTCGGCGCCCCCGTGGCGGAGGATTTCGCCACCGTCGAGCAGGCTCTTTCGCCGCCCGGCCCCGGCGAGGTCCAGGTCCGCAATCTCTGGATGGCGGTCGATCCGGCAATGCGCGGGCGGATGAGCGACGCCAAAAGCTATGTCCCGCCCTTTGCCCTCGACGCGGCGATGGAAGGGCCGGCGATCGGTGAAGTCATCACCTCCAACGATCCGGCCTTCTCGCCTGGCGATCTGGTCTTTTCCCGGCTTGGCTGGCGTGAAGCGTTCAACGCCCCCGGCGCCGCGCTCCAGCATCGCGATCGCCAGGCACTGCCGCCCCAGGCCTATCTCTGCTTCGCCGGCATGACCGGCCTCACCGCCTATGCCGGCCTCATCCGCATTGCCGAATTGCAGCCGGGCGACACCGTCTTCGTGTCGGCAGCGTCCGGCGCGGTCGGATCGATCGCCTGCCAGATCGCCCGCAACATGGGGTGCAAGGTGATCGGATCGGCCGGCGGCCCGGACAAGACCGCCTTCCTGCGCGATGTGCTGAAGGTCGACGCCGCGATCGACTACAAGGCGGAGCCGAACCTCACCAAGGCCCTCGCCCGCGAAGTCAAGGCGATCGGCGCCAGCGGCATCGACGTCTATTTCGACAATGTCGGCGGCGATCATCTGCAGGCCGCTCTGTCGCTCGCCAATGATTTCGCGCGCTTCGCCATCTGCGGCATGATCTCGCAATATAATGTCACCGACGCGCCGACCGTGCCGCGCAACCTCACCATGTTGATGACCAAGCGCATCCGCATGCAGGGCTATATCGCGCTCGACCATATGGATCTGGAGGCGGAGATGCTGGAACGCATGACCGCCTGGAACCAGGCCGGCCAGATGGCCTCGGCCGAAACCGTCTATGACGGCATCGACAAGGCGCTCGACGCCTTCTGGGGCCTGTTCTCGGGCGCCAATATCGGCCGCACCATGGTCAGACTGGGCTAGGGGGAATATCCATGTACGACATGCTCAAGGGCCTGCGCGTGGTCGAAGGTGCCGCCTTCATCGCCGGGCCGTCCTGCGGCCTGCACCTGGCACAGATGGGGGCGGAGGTGATCCGTTTCGACGCCATCGGTGGCGGCCCGGACTATCGCCGCTGGCCGGTCGCCCCCTCCGGGGCCAGCCTCTATTGGGAGGGCCTCAACAAGGGCAAGAAATCGATCGCGATCGACCTTGGCCGTCCCGAAGGACGCGAACTGGCGGTCGCCATCGCCACCGCGCCGGGCGACAATGCCGGCCTGTTCCTCACCAACTATCCGGTCAAGGGCTTCCTCAGCCATGACGCGCTGGTCGCGCGCCGCGCCGATATCATCAGCGTCCGGGTGATGGGCTGGGCCGATGGATCGCCGGCGGTCGATTATACCATCAACGCCGCCGCCGGCGTGCCGATGATGACCGGCCCGGCCGACGATGACCGTCCGGTCAACCATGTCCTGCCGGCCTGGGATTTGCTGGGCGGCGCCTATGCCGCCTTTGCCATGACGTCCGCCCTGCTGCGCCGGCGCGCGACCGGCCAGGGCGCGGAAATCCGCGTGCCCCTGTCAGACCTCGCAGCCTCAACCCTGTCGCATCTCGGCTCCGTCGCCGAAGTGCTGTCAGCTGGCGACCGGCCGCGCATGGGCAATGACCTGTTCGGCGCCTTCGGCCGGGATTTCCTGACCGCCGACGGCAAGAGGCTGATCGTCGTTGCCATCACCCCGCGCCAATGGACCGGTCTTCTCAAGACGCTGGACCTTGGCGAAGCGATCGCCGCGATCGAGGGCGAAACGGGTGCCAACTTCGCCAGGAATGAAGGCGCCCGCTTCACCCACCGCGCCCACCTCTTCCCGCTGTTCGAAGCCGCCTTCGCCGCACGCAGTAGCGATGCCTTGAAGCCCGCTTTCGACGCGGGCGGCGTCACCTGGGGCGAATATCAGTCGCTGCATCAGGCCGTGACGCAGGACGAACGGCTGTTCACCGCCAATCCGCTGTTCGAGACGATCGCCCATCCCAGCGGCCTCACCTACCCCACATCCGGCCCGGCCGGCACGCTGGCTGGCGAGGCCCGCGGCGCCGTTGGCACGGCCCCGCGCCTTGGCGAGCATAGCGACCAGATATTGAGCGAGCTGCTGGGGCTCGACAGCGGCGCGATCGGCCGCCTCCATGACGAAGGACTGGTCGCATGACCCTTTCCCCATCCGATATTGCCCATTGGCAGACATGGGTCGGCAGGACGGAGAGCCGGACCGAAATGCTCGACCGGGAAGCGCTGCGCCGCTTCGCCGCCGCCATTGGCGAGCCGCTCGATGTCGAGGCGGTCCAGCCCTCGCTGGCCCATTGGGCCTTTTTCCTGCCGGTGGCCGCCGCCGACCAGATCGGCCCGGACGGACATCCCAAACGCGGCGGTTTCCTGCCGCCGATCAGCCTGCCGCGCCGCATGTTCGCCGCCGCCGAGATGCAGTTTCATGCCCCGCTGATGCTCGACTGGGAAGCGACCCGCACCTCGACCGTGCTCGACATCGCCCACAAGAGCGGCCGCAGCGGCGAGCTTGTCCTCGTGAAGGTCGGCCACAGTATCGTCCAGGCCGATCGCGAACGGGTGAGCGAGGTGCAGACCATCGTCTATCGCGACACCGGCGCGCCGACGCCCGCGATCGTCCCCGCCGCCTTTGACGCCGCGCCCGATGATGTGAACTGGGCGCCCAGCAGCGTCGACCTCTTCCGTTTTTCGGCCGTCACCTTCAACAGCCATCGCATCCATTATGACCTGCCCTATGCGACCGGCGAGGAGGGCTATCCCGGCCTGGTGATCCACGGCCCCTTCACCGCTGCCAGATTGTTCGGTCACGCCCGGCGCGGCGGCCGCAGCCCGACCCGCTTCGCCTTCCGCGCGGTCGCGCCGGTCTTTGCCGACCAGCCGGTATTGCTGCGCGAGGATGAAGCCGGCCGCTGCCGTGCGATCCGCTGCGACGGCAGCGACGCGATGGTCGCCGACATCGGATATTGAGAGGAGATTTTTCATGGACGCCGAGACGTTCGACCTGTTCCGCACCACCGTCCGCCGCTTCGTCAGCGAAAAGCTGATCCCGGCCGAGGACGCCGTGGAGGAAGCGGATGCCGTTCCCGAAACCATCATCCAGCAGATGCGCGACATGGGCCTGTTCGGCCTGTCGGTGCCGGAAGAGTTTGGCGGCATCGGCTGCACCATGGCGGAGGAAGCGGCGATCATCCGCGAGATCACCCGCGCGTCCATCGTCTTCCGCTCCGTCATCGGCACTACCGTCGGCATCGGCAGCCAGGGCATCGTCATGGATGGGACCGAAGAACAGAAGCGCGAATGGCTGCCCAAATTCGCCACCGGTGAAGCGATCGCCAGCTTCGGCCTGACCGAGCCGGAGGCCGGGTCCGACGCCGGTTCGCTGCGCACCGTCGCCATCCGCGACGGCGATACTTACCGCATCACCGGCACCAAGCGCTTCATCACCAACGCGCCGCGCGCCAGCGTCTTCACCCTGATGGCCCGGACCGAACCGGACGTGAAGGGCGCGGCCGGCATTTCCGCTTTCATCCTGCCCGCCGGCACCCCCGGCATCAGCTTCGGCAAGCCCGACAAGAAAATGGGGCAGAAAGGGTCGATCACCACTGACGTGATCCTGGATGACGTCGTCGTGCCGGCCGCCAACATCATCGGCGGCGTGCCCGGTCGCGGTTTCAGGACCGCGATGAAGGTGCTGGATCGCGGCCGCATCCACATCGCCGCAGTCGCACTCGGCCAGTGCCAGCGGCTGATCGACATGGCCCTGCAATATGCGATGGAACGCAAGCAGTTCGGCCAGCGCATCGCCGATTTCCAACTGGTCCAGGCGATGCTCGCCGACATGAAGGTCGACATGCTGACGACCGAGGCGCTGATGCAGTCGGTCGCCGCCAAGTTCGACGCCGGCGAGCCGGTCAGCCTGGAATGCGCTGCGCTCAAATATTACGCGTCCGAAGCCGTCGGCCGGATCGCCGATCGCGCCGTCCAGATCTATGGCGGCGCCGGCTATATGGCCGAGTATAAGGTCGAGCGCTTCTATCGCGATGTCCGGCTGCTGCGCATCTATGAGGGCACCAGCCAGATTCAGCAGACCATCATCGCCAAGCAGATGATCCGCCAGGCCGAAGCAGCCGCCTGACCCTCCCCATTCGCAAAGGACATCGCATGCGCAGAGCCGCCATTGTCGCCCCCATTCGCACCGCCGTCGGCAAATATGGCGGTTCTCTGAAATCCTTCAGCGCCGGCGATCTGGGCGCGGTCATCATCAAGGCGCTGATGGAGCGCACCAAGATCGATCCCGAACGGATCGACGATGTCGTCTTCTCCCAGGGCTATGGCAATGGCGAGGCGCCCTGCATCGGCCGCTGGTCGGCGCTGGCCGCCGGCCTGCCCGAGAGCATCCCCGGCGTTCAGCTCGACCGGCGCTGCGGTTCGGGACTTCAGGCGGTGATCGACGCGGCCATGCGGATCCAGACCGGCGCCGCCGACATCGTCGTCGCCGGCGGGGTCGAGAGCATGTCCAATGTCGAATATTATTCGATGGACCATCGCTGGGGCGCCCGCTCCGGATCGACCCAGTTCCATGACCGCCTGACCCGCGGCCGCATCATGTCGCAGCCGATCGCCCGCTATGGCATCATCAGCGGCATGATCGAGACGGCGAACAATCTCGCCAAGGATTATGACATCAGCCGCGAGGCCTGCGACGAATATGCCGCGATGAGCCATCGGCGCGCCACAGCCGCCTGGGCCGCCGGCAAGTTCGACGACGAACTGGTCCCGGTCGCCGTGCCCCAGCGCAAGGGCGATCCGCTGATCTTCGCCATGGATGAGGGCATTCGTGCCGACGCCACGCCGGAATCGCTTGCGCTCCTGAAGCCGATCGAGAAGGACGGCGTGGTCACCGCCGGCAATGCCAGCCAGCAGAATGACGCCGCCGCCGCCTGCCTGGTGGTCGCGGAAGACAAGCTGGAGGAACTGGGCCTGGAACCCATGGCCTGGCTGCACAGCTGGGCGGCGGCGGGCTGCGATCCCTCGCGCATGGGAATCGGTCCGGTGCCGGCGGTCGAAAAGCTGTTCGCCCGCAATGGCCTTGGCTGGAACGACATCGATCTGGTGGAACTCAACGAAGCCTTTGCGCCGCAGGTTCTGGCCTGCCTCAAGGGCTGGAACTGGGACGATCGCGACAAGCTCAACGTCAACGGATCGGGCATTTCGCTCGGCCATCCGATCGGCGCGACCGGCGGACGCATCCTCGCCAATCTGCTGCGCGAGCTGCAGCGGCGCGACGGTCGCTATGGCCTGGAAACCATGTGTATCGGTGGTGGTCAGGGCCTGGCCGCCATCTTCGAACGGGCGGTCTGACCACCGCTCTTCAAAAGCCCCCCTGGGCCGGCGTCGAGGCATGCGACGCCGGCCCATTTTTTTTTGCGCTCAGTCGACCGGCCTGCGATCGGGCGAGAAGGCGATGATCGTCACGCCCAGCAGCGCCACCGTCCCACCCGCAATCATGCCGATGGTGATCGGCGTGCCGAAATAGAGCGAGGCAAAGACCGTCGACATCACTGGCGACGCCAGCATCAGCGGCATGATGGTCGAGATCGGATAGCGTTGCAGCAGCCAGGCCAGCGTTCCCTGCCCCAGCACCGTTGCGCCCAGGCAGGAAAAGGCGAACCAGCCGGTCGGCGCCCAGCCGACATGGGCCAGCCCGGCAATCGCCGGCCGCTCGAAGATCAGCGCAAAGGGCGCCAGCACCGCCGCGCCCATCAGGCCGTTCCACGCCTGGCCGTTCATCACGCTCACCCCGGTCAGCTTGCGCTGCACCAAGGTCGCGCCGCCCCACACCATCGCCGCGCAGGCCATGACCAGCACGGCAGGCACCTCCGCCAGGATATGCGGGTCGAACACCAGCGCCACGACCCCGGCAAAGGCCAGCAGCACGCCGACAATCTTGCGCCAGTTGAGCCTTTCGCCCAGCAGCAGCGCGCCCAGCAGCAGCGAGAAGGGTACGCTGAGTTGCCCGGCGATCGCCAGCGCCCCGACATTGGTCGCCATGAACAGGGCCAGGTTCAGCAGCAGCAGGAACAGCCCGCCATTGAGGAAACCATAGAGCATCAGCCAGCCGGTCCGGCCCGGCAGCGGACGCAGCGCCGGCGCACAGATCAGGAAGACCGTCCCCATCCGCAGCGCCACCGACAATAGCGGCGCGGTCGCGTCCACCACCACCTTCATCGCGATCACGTTGAGCGCGAACATGATGTTCACCAGCAAGGCCAGCGCCATGCCGCCCGGCCCGAACCGATGGTTCGCCATGGGTTCGCCATCGGCCATTTCCGCATCCTTCCCGCTTAAACCGCCGTTCAGACTCAGACGGCTATTGGCATATTTATGCACACTGGTATAGAATTTAGCCAGAGAAGAAGGAAAGAGGAATCGGGATGTCGATGAAGCATGTTTCGCGGGTGATGATGTTCGCTATGGCGGTCGCTGCCACCGGCCCGGCGCTGGCCCAGGCGGGCGATGCGACCAAGGGCAAGGCGGTCTTCGCCCGCTGCGCCGTCTGTCATTCGGTCGATCCGGGCGTGAAGAAGCTCGGCCCTTCGCTCTCGGGCGTATTCGGGCGCACGTCGGGCACCGTCCCCGGCTTCACTTACTCCCCGGCGATGCAGAAGGCCAAGATCCGCTGGGACGCCAAGTCGCTTGACGGCTTCCTCGCCAAGCCCAGCACTGCCGTCCCGGGCAGCCGCATGGTCTTTGCCGGCCTGCCCAACCCGGCCGATCGCGCCAACCTGCTCGCCTATCTCGCCGGCGCCACCAAGAAATGACCTGAAAAGTATCCTATAGTGCAATAATTCTTGCCCTCCATTCCTGCACCCGCTATCAGAATCATCAACCGATGCAGCAGATAGGCGGGGACAGGAGCGGATGGCGATGACAGCGGTCATGACGGACAAGGTGGGCAGCCGATGAGCGGCCGCGCTCTAGAAGGGATCAAGGTTCTCGACCTGTCGCGCGTGCTTGCGGGGCCATGGTCGACCCAGATACTCGCGGACTTCGGTGCCGACGTCATCAAGATCGAACTGCCCGGCCATGGCGACGATACCCGCGCCTGGGGGCCGCCCTTCCTGACCGGCGCCGACGGCAAGCCGGAAATCGGCACCAGCGCCTATTATCTCTCCTGCAACCGCAACAAGCGCTCCGCCGCGATCAATCTGGCGACGCCGCAGGGCGCAGAGTTGATCCGCCGGCTGGCGGCGGAAGCCGACATATTGGTCGAGAATTTCAAGGTCGGGGGGCTCAGCAAATATGGCCTCGACTATGCCAGCCTGAAGGCGATCAACTCGCGCCTCATCTATTGCTCGATCACCGGCTTCGGCCAGACCGGCCCCTATGCCGACCGGGGCGGCTATGATTTCGTCGCCCAGGGCATGGGCGGATTCATGAGCATCACCGGCGAAGAAGATGGCGGCCCGCTGCGCGCCGGCGTCGCCATGGCAGACCTGTCGACCGGCATGTTCGCCACCGTCTCCATCCTCGCCGCCCTGCGCCATGCCGAACGCACGGGCGAGGGCCAGCAGATCGACGTGTCGCTGCTCGATACCCAGATCGCCATGCTCGCCAATCAGGGGATGAACTGGCTGGTCGGCGGCATCGTGCCGGGGCGCCTGGGCAATCGCCATCCCACCGTCGTCCCCTACAAGACGTTCGAGGTCGCCGACGGCATGATGATCATCGCGATCGGCAATGATCGCCAGTTCCGCGCCTTCTGCACGGAAATGGGCCATGCGGAACTGGGCACCGATCCGCTCTACGCCACCAGCGCCCAGCGCCTCATCAACCGCGACGCGATCGAGGCGAAGGTGCAGGAGATCGTCCGCCCCTTCGCCCGCGACGACCTGATGGCGCGCTTCGTCGCTGCGGGCGTCCCCGCCGGTCCGGTCAACAGCATCCAGGACGTGTTCGAGGATCCGTTCATCGACGCCCGCCAGACCGTCCATCGCTATCGCCGGGAAGAGGATGGGGTCGAGATCCCGACCGTCGCCTATCCCGGCAAGCTGTCGGCGACACCAGCCGATTATCGTCACTGCCCGCCACGCGTGGGCGAACATAGCCGCGAAATATTGGGGGAATGGCTCGGCCTCGACGACGGCGCGCTCGACGCGCTGACGAACGACGGCGCGATCGCTCAACGCCCCGTGAAGGAGAGGACACAGGCATGAAAATCGACCAGGGAGTGGCCGCCATCGTCACCGGCGGGGCATCGGGTCTGGGTGAGGCGACGGCCCGCGCCATCGCGGCGCAGGGCGCCAAGGTCGCGCTGTTCGACTTCAACGAGGAAACCGGGACGAAGGTCGCAGCGGACATCGGCGGCACCTTCTGCAAGGTCGATGTCACCGACGAGGCCTCGGTCGATGCCGGCTTTGCCAAGGCGCGCGCCGCCCATGGCCAGGAGCGTATCCTGGTCAATTGCGCGGGCACCGGCAATGTCATCAAGACTGCCAGCCGCGACCGCGAGACCGGCGAGATCAAGGCCTTCCCGACCGACCAGTTCGAACGGATCATCCAGATCAACCTGATCGGCACCTTCCGCTGCTGCGCCAAGTCGGCCGCCGGCATGCTGAGCCTCGATCCGCTGGAGGACAAGGCGCGCGGCGTCATCATCAACACCTCCAGCGCGGCGGCGGTCGACGGCCAGATCGGCCAGGCGGCCTATTCCGCGTCGAAGGGCGGCATCGTCAGCCTGACCCTGCCGATGGCGCGCGACCTGATGGGCGAAGGCATCCGCGTCAACGCGATCCTGCCCGGCATTTTCGACACGCCGCTGATGGCGCGGGCCAGCGACAAGGTGCGCGATGCGCTGTCGGCCACCGTCCCCTTCCCCAAGCGTTTCGGCAAGCCCGAGGAGTTTGCCGCGATGGCGCTGGCGATGATCGAGAATGACTATTGGAACGGCGAATATGTGCGGCTCGACGGTGGCCTGCGCATGCCGCCGCGCTGAGGGAGAAGGACGATGTCCGAAGAAGCGCAGCCCGAATTCGTGACCTACAATGTGGTGGACGGCGTCGCCTGGGTGATGCTGAACCGCCCCCAATATGGCAATGCCCAGAATTACCGGCTGCTCGGCCAGCTTGACGATGCCTTCAAGCGCGCGGTCGAGGATGACGGGGTCAAGGTGATCGTGCTCGGTGGCGAGGGCAAGCATTTCTCCGCCGGCCATGACATCGGCACCCCGGACAAGGACAGCCACATGCCGCGCACGCGCACCAGCATGTGGTGGGACCACCTGAACAAGGGCGGCGCGGAACGCCAATATGTGCTGGAACAGGACGGCTATCTGGGCCTGTGCCGACGCTGGGCCGACATCCCCAAGCCGATGATCGCCATGGTGCAGGGCGCCTGCATCGCCGGCGGGCTGATGCTGGCTTGGGTCTGCGACCTCATCATCGCATCAGAAGATGCCTTCTTCCAGGATCCGGTGCAGCGCATGGCCCAGCCGGGGGTCGAATATTTCGCCCATGCCTTCGAACTGCCGACACGCGTCGCGCGCGAACTGCTGCTGCTCGGCCGCCGCATGCCGGCCCAGCGCGCCTATAATTTCGGCATGGTGAACGAAATTTTCCCGCGCGAGACGCTGCGCGAGGAAGTGGCCAAGATCGCCGCCGAAATCGCCCAGCATGAACGGTTCGGCCTGGCCCTGACCAAGCAGGCGTTCAACTTCGTCGAGGATGCGCGCGGCAAGCGGCAGGTGATGGACAGCGTGTTCCACATGCACCATCTCGCCCATGCCCATAATCAGCTGATGACCGGCAATCTGGTCGGCGGGCTGGATGCCAAGGCGATGGCATCGGCCAACAAGAAGCAGGCGGGGGAAGGATGAGCGCGACCATGGAGATGGACAAGAATATCCTGGTCCTGCCCGATCTGCCGGCGCTGCTGTCCGGCGCAGCCGATGCCGCGCACGCCTTCGTCGCCGCCGCCCGCCCGCATGTGAAGGCGCGGATATGCAGCGAAAGCGGCAAGGTCGATCGCGTCCTCGCCGATGTCGAGCAGCATGTCGTCCACGGCTTTGGCTGGTTCGCCGCCTATGCCGAAATGCTGCGCGAAGTCGCCAGTTGGGCGGCCAGTCTCGACGCGCAGGGCAGCTTTGGCGAGATAGAGGCGCTGCTCGCCCAGTTGCTCTTCGCCGAATATGGCGCGCAGATGCTGAGCGGCATCCCGATGAACCAGGGCGAGGTGATCCGCCCTACCGACCTGACCGACGATCTGTCCGCGCTCGACGCCCCGGCCCTGCGCACCCTCATTCGCAGCGGCGGTGGCCAAGCGGTGAAGAGCGCGATTGCCGGTCATCTGGCCGATGCGCGGGGCCGGGCGACGCTGGAAAATTGCGGCCTCGACGAAATGTTCGACATGGTGCGCGATCAGTTCTTCGCTTTGTCGAACGAGAAGGTCGCCCCCTTCGCCCATGAATGGCATCTCAAGGACGAACTCATCCCGCTGCCGCTGGTCCAGGAACTGGGCGAGATGGGCGTGTTCGGCATGACCATTCCCGAGGAATTTGGCGGCCTTGGCATGGGCAAGACCGCGATGTGCGTCGTGTCGGAAGAATTGTCCCGCGGCTGGATCGGCGTCGGCAGTCTCGCCACCCGGTCGGAAATCGCCGCAGAACTGATCCTGACCGGCGGCACCCCCGAGCAGAAGGCCCATTGGCTGCCGCAGATCGCCAATGCCGCGATCCTGCCGACCGCCGTCTTCACAGAGCCTGACACCGGCTCCGATCTTGGCGCGCTGCGCACCCGCGCGACGCTTGCCGATGGCGAATATCGGGTCAGCGGCAACAAGACCTGGATCACCCATGCCGCCCGCGCCGACGTGATGACCCTGCTGGTCCGCACCGATCCCGACACCCGCAATTATAGCGGCCTGTCCATGCTGATCGCGCCCAAGCAGCGCGGCACGGTCGACGCCCCCTTCCCCACGCCGGGCATGAGCGGCGGCGAGATCGAGGTGATCGGCTATCGCGGCATGAAGGAATATGAGATCGGCTTCGACGATTTCCGCGTGCCGGCTGCTAATCTGCTCGGCGGGGTCGAGGGTCAAGGCTTCAAGCAGTTGATGGCGACCTTCGAGAGCGCCCGTATCCAGACCGCCGCCCGCGCCATCGGCGTCGCCCAGGCGGCGCTCGACATCGGCCTTTCCTATGCGCTCGACCGCAAGCAGTTCGGCCGGCCGATCTTCGACTTCCCCCGCGTCGCCAACAAGCTGGCGATGATGGCGGCGGAGATCATGGGCGGGCGCCAGCTCACCTATTTCGCCGCCCGGCGCAAGGATGAGGACCAACGCTGCGATCTGGAAGCCGGCATGGCCAAGCTGATCGGCGCGCGGGTCGCCTGGGCTGCGGCCGACAATGCGCTGCAGATCCATGGCGGCAACGGCTTCGCCACCGAATATCAGGTCAGCCGCCTGCTGGCCGACGCGCGCATCCTCAACATTTTCGAGGGCGCCGGCGAAATTCAGGCCCAGGTTATCGCCCGCCGCCTGCTCGACGAAGGCAATTGATGGGAAGGCTCCGTTCCGGCTCGTGCGCCGGGACGGTCCCTATTCCTCGACGATGCGCATCAGCTTGCGTTCGACCGGGGCCAGCACGCCCTGCAATTCCTGCCCGCGCTTGAGGACATGGCCCGCCTCACCTACCAGCGCCCACATGCCCTGACGGTTGCGCAAGGCCGGCCGTTTCTCGATGCGATATTCGGGCCGCTCGGCCGATCGGCGAAAGGCGGAGAAGATCGCCGCCTCACGCCCCATATCCATGGCATAGTCGCGCCAGTGACCGGCGGCCACCATGCGCCCGTATAAATCCATGATCCGCTGCAATTCCAGCCTGTCGAACCCGACCTGGCCCTGCTGCTGGCCATTGGGTGTGGGGAACGGCGTCACATTGGACATCAGGCCCGGCCGCGCTCCTTGAACATGGCCAGGTCATCCGCCGGCAACGCGGGCTTCTGCTTTTCCGCGAGCAATTCGGCCAATCGCTTCTGCAACTGCTCGATTTCGCACTGGAGCATTTCCAATTTCTGCTTTTCCGGATCGAAACAGTCCGAGCATGGCGTGCCATAGGGCAGGAAGTCGCGCTGATAGGCGGTAACGTCGACCAGCATGGCGCGGGCCGGGATGCCGACCATCGTCGCGCCCTCGGCCACGTCCTTGGTCACCACAGCATTGGCGCCGACGCGCGCGCGCGCGCCGACATGGATCGGTCCCAGCACCTGCGCGCCGGACCCGACGATCACGCCGTTCGCCAGCGTCGGATGCCGCTTGCCGGCAATGCCGTTGGCCGGATCCGTGCCGCCCAGCGTCACATTCTGATAGAGCGTCACATCATCACCGATCACCGCCGTTTCGCCGATCACGGTAAAGCCATGGTCGATAAAGAAACGCCGGCCGATCTGTGCCCCGGGATGAATGTCGTTGCCGGTCAGGAAGCGCGAAAGGTGATTGATCGCACGCGCCATGAAGTAGAAGCGTGCCCGATAGAGCCGATGCGCCACCCGATGAAAGGCCAGCGACCAGACGCCTGGATAAAGCAGGATTTCCGCGCGCGACCGCGGCGCAGGGTCGCGTGACTTGACCGAATCCAGATAGGCGATGAGGTTACGCAGCATCGAAACGTCCCTGAACAGGCCCGCCCAATCGACGTGCCCCTTTTTCCCTGTTGATCACAACATAGAGATAAAGCGGCGATTTTTCCAGAGAGCGCGGTATTTCGCCTTCATTCAGCAAAACAGAAACTTGCTTGGCAGCGCGATATATTCCAATCATTGCAGTAGACAATTCAAGCAAAGGTTTGTGGATGATCGACACTCTCATCGCCCATTTCGATGAAATCTTGCCCTTCATCCTCATCGGCTTCGGCGCGCAGATTATCGACGGTGCGCTGGGCATGGCCTATGGCGTGATCTCCAGTACCCTGCTGCTCGCCATGGGCGTGCCGCCCAGCCGCGCATCGGCCAGCGTGCACGCGGCGGAAACCTTCACCACAGGTGTCTCGGCCATCAGCCATATTCTCCATCGCAATGTCGACTGGGGCCTGTTCGCCCGCCTCGTCATCCCCGGGGTGATTGGTGGCGTGGCCGGTGCCTATCTGCTCTCCAATATCGACGGCGCGATCATCAAACCCTTCGTCCAATTCTATCTTGCCGGGATCGGTGTCTATCTTATCTGGCGCGGTTTCCATTTCCCGCCGCACAGCAAGAGCCCGAAATGGGTGGCCCCGCTTGGCCTGGTCGGCGGCTTCATGGATGCTTCGGGCGGCGGGGGCTGGGGGCCGGTCGTGACCTCCAACCTGCTGATCCAGGGATCGAGTCCGCGGCACACCATCGGCACAGTCAACAGCGTCGAATTCATCCTGACCCTGTCGATCAGCCTGACCTTCCTGTTCCACCTCGGCTGGGAAACCTTCACCACCTACACTATCGGCCTACTCATTGGCGGCGTGGTTGCCGCCCCCTTCGGCGCCATGCTGGCCCGCCATGTGGCACCTAAGGTCCTGTTCGTGGCGGTCGGCATCATCCTCACCCTGACGTCCGCCTTCGGCGTTGCCAAATGGCTTGGATATATCGGATAAAACGCTTATATCTGGATTTCTAATTCAGGAATCCGATCAATGTCGAATTACATGCCCACGCTCAAACAGCTGCAATATCTCGTTGCGCTGAAGGAACATGGCCATTTCGGTAAGGCCGCCGACAGTTGTTATGTCACCCAATCAACCCTGTCGGCGGGCATCCGCGAACTGGAATCGTTGATCGGCGTGACCTTGGTCGAACGGACCCGCCGTGTCGTCCGCTTCACGGCACTGGGCGACCGTATCGTGGAAAAGGCGCATCGCGTCCTGCGCGAGGCGGAGGAACTCGCTGCCATCGCCGAAGCATCGGGCAAGCCGTTGACGGGCGAACTGCGCATGAGCGTCATCCCGACGATCGCCCCCTTTTTGTTGCCACGTCTTCTGCCGCGCCTGCGCGCGGACCGGCCGGAGTTGAAGCTCTATTTGCGTGAGGAAACCACGCAGGCGGCGATTGATTCGCTGCGCCACGGCAATGTCGATTGCGTGCTGATGGCCCTGCCCTATCCGACCGGCGAACTGGACAGCGAGATCCTGTTCCAGGATCCGCTCTACGTGGCTTTCCCCCGCGACGATCCGACCAATCCGCCCGAATGGATCAAGCCGGAGATGATCGACGAGAACAAACTGCTGCTGCTGGAGGACGGGCATTGCCTGAAGGACCATGCGCTCGCCGCCTGCAACCGTCCGGACCTGCGCGCAAGCGCGACGATGATGGGCACTTCGCTCCATACGCTGATCCAGATGGTCGACAATGGCCTTGGAGTCACCATGCTGCCCGAAATGGCGCTGGCCGGCGGCATATTGGAACATACCAACATCACCGCACGCCCGCTTCAATCCGATCATGCCTGGCGCGATATCGCGCTTGTCTGGCGCAAGAACAGTCCGCGCGAGAAGGAATTCCATCTGCTGGCAGAGATATTGCGCGATGCGTCTAACCATCCGACGATCACCGCCAACGCGGCCTGACTCGTCTAGCGATCCCAGTCCCGTATCCTGGCATCGTCTTCCGACCGGGGCGCTATCCATTCCCCCGCGCGATCAGCATGATGCGCCTTCTTCCAAAAGGGCGCACACGATTTCAGCCAGTCGATAAGGAAGGCGCAGCTTTCCAGTGCTGCCACCCGGTGGCGGGATGTGGTGCCGACAAAGACGATCCGCTCACCCGGAACCAGCCGTCCATGGCGATGCAGGATGGACAGGCCCAGCAGAGGCCAGCGTGCCAACGCCATGTCCGCAATGCGTTCGACCTGAATCTGCGTCATGGCGGGATAATGTTCCAGTTCCAGCGCGATCAGGTCACCCTCTGCGCGCACTATACCGGTAAAGCTTGCCACAGCGCCACCGCCCAACGCCTCCAGCGCCGCCAGTTCGGCCCCGACATCAAAGTCCGCCGCCTGGATGGCGATCCGCTTCACCCGCCGGTGACCGGAGGAAACAACGCAAGCTCTCGCGCGCTGCCTATCAATGCATCCAGTCCGACAAATTGCTGGTCCAACGCAGCCCGCAGCCGGGCCGGATCGCCCAGCGCCTCGGCATAGCCCCCACCACGGGCCGCCAGCCGTGCAACCAGTGCGCCGACCGTCTCCTTCTGCGCCACGGACTCAAGACGCTCCTCGTCCAGGCCGATGGCTTCACGCACCCATGCGAAATAGACCAGCGTCAATCCCGTCATATCGATCAATCCATGTGCTTGATGCCGACGCGCAGATAATCCCACCCGGTGATCAGCGTCAAAATGGCGGCTGCCCACAGGGTGACGATACCCACGCTCTGCACGAACGGGAATTGTGGCACCGCACCGGCCAGGATCAGCGCACCCAGCGCGACGATCTGGAAAGTGGTCTTCCACTTCGCCAGACGCGATACCGGGACCGATACCTGAAGCCCGGCGAGAAATTCGCGCAGCCCCGACACCGCGATCTCGCGCAGCAGGATGATCATCGCGGCCGCGATATGGATTCCCATGATGTCGCGCGTTGCGGCCAGCATCAGGATCACCGCGCCGACCATGATCTTGTCCGCGATCGGGTCCAGAAACACCCCCAGCTTCGACACCGCGCCCTGCGCCCGCGCCAGATAGCCGTCAAAATAGTCGGTGACGCCCATCAGGCAATATAGTGCAAAGGCCAGTGCATAGCCGGTGGTCCAGCGCGCGCCCATCTCTCCCGGCCATAGCAGGGCAACGAGCAACGGCACGGTGATGATGCGCGAAAGCGTCAGCAAATTGGGAAGCGTCAGCATCTGGGCGAACTGCCACAGTCAGGCATCGCGCACAAGCTGTGCGAGCCGGCATATGCACAGGAAATTGGACAGGCCCGCCTGCAACGGCTAGACCGCCCCCCGGTCGTCCACAGCGAAAAGCCTATAAGCGGATATGCAAGCCTCACTCAGGCTCCTCAACAAGCGACGTTTCCTGCCGCTTTTCATCACCCAGCTCCTTGGCGCATTCAACGATAACCTGTTCAAGAATGCCATGGTGCTGTTCGTCGTATACCAGGTGTATAATGACGAACGGTCGGAAACCTGGTTCAGCGCGCTGGCGACGGGCATCTTCATCATCCCGTTCTTCCTGCTGTCGGCCCTTTCGGGTCAGCTGGCGGACCAGCGCGACAAGGCGATCATCATCCGCTGGGTGAAGGCTGCAGAAATTGTCATCATGACGATCGGCGCGACCGGTCTTGCCCTGATCTGGAGCGGGGTCGCCATCCATACGCTGGCCATCCCCCTGCTGCTCGCCGCCCTGTTCGCCATGGGCATACACTCGACCTTCTTCGGCCCTATCAAATATGCGATCCTGCCCCAGCATCTGCACGACGACGAAGTGCTGGGCGGCACTGGCCTGGTCGAGGCCGGTACCTATATCGCCATCCTCGCCGGCACGATCCTTGCTGGCATCATTCCGATCGAGGCGGCAGCGATCGGCGTAGTGGCCACCGCCTGCATTGGCTATCTGGCCGGCCGCGCGGTGCCGCCAGCCCCGTCCCTGCTGGAAGCGCAGCCGATCGATTTCCACGTCATTCGCTCATCCATCAAGCTCGTCCGTGGCACGATGCACATACCCCGCCTCTATCTGGCGATCATGTCGATCAGCTTTTTCTGGGCGGTCGGCGCCGTGCTTTTCATCCAGTTTCCACCATTGGTGAAGAATGTCCTCACCGCAGACAAATCGGTCGCCAGCCTGTTCCTCGCCATATTCTCGATCGGCATCGCCATCGGGTCGGTCGCGATCAACAGGCTGCTGGCCGGCCATGTTTCGGCCAAATATGCCCCTGCCTCGGTGATTGGCATGGGCCTGTTCATCATCGCCTTCCACATCGTATGCGACCTGTGGACGCCGGCACCGAACGGCCAGATGCTGCCGCTGGCCGGCTTCCTATCGCATCCGCTGGCCATACCCCTATCCATCTGCTTGCTGGGCGTGGCCACCTTCGGCGGCATGTTCGTCGTACCGCTCTATGCCTTTCTCACCACCACGGTGGAAAAATGCGAAGCGGCCCGGACCGTGGCAGCCAACAACATCGTTAATTCCGGGGCCATGGTGCTAGGCTCGTTGATCGCGATCGGCCTGACCCTTGCGGGCATGCCTGTGGTGCATCAGCTGCTGCTGGTCGCCGCGATGTGCCTGCCCTGCGCATGGCTCGCCTGGCGGCTGCACTGCGCCTGCGACGGGAGCCATTGCGAGCCGGCAGCTTAGAAGATGAAGCTGTAGAAGGCCGTAAAAAAGGCCGAAAAGCTCAACACGAACAATTTCCAGTCATTATCGTCAGAAACGGGATCCGCGCGCCAGCGACGGCGGCGGGCCGGCTTGTCTTCCACGACCTGAAACACATGGCGCGGCAGGCGCTGGCGGAAGGGGTGACGGGCACCCTCGTTGGTGAGGACAAGGACTCGGTTTCGCATGACGATTGGTTAACGCATTATTTACCATTAGGGCCATGCCCAATCTGCGCTAATCTTTGCCTGTCCCGACACGGGACAGGCTTGACTGTGTCACAACCACAATACAGCATGACCGGACCGATGACCGAACAGCAATCCCCTATCCCGTCTGCACCCGCCCTGCCGGAGGAAAACCGTCCATTCGGCGCCGGACCGCCCAGTGCGTTCGCGCCGCCGACGCCCTGGCGCCGCCGGTTGCAGATTCTGGGCTGGATCGTGGCGGCGGGTCTGGCCGTGCTCATGCTTCTGATCGCCTGGCTGGCTGTCACAGCCCCCATGTCGCGCTCGCTCCAGCCGATTGCCCCCCCCAGCATCAGCCTGATGTCGGCGGATGGACATCTGATTGCCAGACGGGGTGCCATCATCGACAAGCCGGTGACGATCGCCGCCCTGCCCCCACATGTGCCGCAGGCCTTCATGGCGATCGAGGATCGGCGCTTTTACAGCCATTGGGGCGTGGACCCGCGCGGAATTGCCCGCGCCATGTGGCACAATATCTGGTCGAACGGCTCCTCTCAGGGGGGCAGTACCATCACCCAGCAGCTGGCCAAGGGCGTCTTCCTGTCCAGCGACCGCACCTTTGGCCGCAAGGCGCGCGAGGCTCTGATCGCGGTCTGGCTCGAAGCCTGGCTGACCAAGGACCAGATATTGGAACGCTATCTGTCGAACGTCTATTTCGGCGACAATGTCTATGGTTTGCGCGCGGCGTCCCTTCACTATTTCGATCGCCAGCCCGAACGGCTGACCATCCCCCAGGCAGCGATGCTGGCAGGATTGCTCAAGGCGCCCTCGCGCCTGGCGCCGACCAGCAACCTCAAGGGCGCGCGTGCGCGCGCCGCCCTGGTCACCCAGGCGATGGTCGAGGCAGGCTATATCACCAAGGCCCAGCGCGACATATTGCCGCCCGCCCGGCTCGACGTTCGCGAGACACCCGATGCCACCACCGGCACCTATTTCGCCGACTGGGTGCTATCCCAGGCACGCGATCGTGCCGGCGCGGTCTACGGCGCACAGCAAGTCGCGACGACCCTCGACTGGCGGATCCAGCGCCTCGCGGAAGCCGCGATCCGCCGGGCACCGCTTGGCCGCGCACAAGCCGCACTGGTCGCCATGAAGCCCGACGGCAGCGTCGTCGCCATGGTCGGCGGCAGGGATTATGGCGAAAGCAGCTTCAATCGTGCCGTCCAGGCGCGTCGTCAGCCCGGCTCCACCTTCAAGCTGTTCGTCTATCTAGCCGCTTTCCGCGCCGGCATGACCCCGGACGACATGATCGATGACACCCCGATCACCACCGGAACCTATCGGCCGGCCAATCATGGTGGCAAATATCGGGGCAGGATCACGCTGCGCCAGGCCTTTGCCGCATCCAGCAACGTCGCGGCCGTGCGGCTGACGCAGAAGGTCGGCGTCGACAATGTCATCAAGGTCGCCCGCGACCTTGGCATCACCGCCCCGCTGACGGAAGATTTGAGCCTGGCCCTGGGCACGTCCGAAATCCCGCTGGTGGAATTGGCCGAAGCCTATGCCGCCGTCGCGGCGGGCGCCTATCCGGTCCTGGCCCATGGGTTGCCGCCCGAAGAACAGGGCTGGTTCGACCGGCTGATGAAGCGCCAGCGCCATTTCAGCGACGATCAACTGGACATGATCCGCGACCTGCTATCCTCCGCCGCCAATCGCGGCACCGGCAGCGCCGCCGCGCTGCGCACCAGCACCTTCGGCAAGACCGGTACGACCCAGGACAGCCGCGATGCCATCTTCGTCGGCTATGCCGGCGGGATCGTCACCGCCGTATGGATCGGCAATGACGATAATGCCCCTCTGCCCGGCGGCGCGGCCGGCGGTGGCGTACCGGCGAGAATCTGGCGCAACTTCATGGCGGGCGCGATTAACGAACCGGTCGAAAAGGTACCCGATGCCGAGCAGGATCCCGATCTCGTCAATGCCATCGCCAATGTCAGCGTCGAAACCAATATCGGCAATGTCGGCCTGGGTATCGATGAAGGGGGCATGACCGTCAATATTGGCGGCGGCCAGATTCGCCTTCCGGTGGTCCAGCCCCCCGCGCAACCGGTAATCACGCCACCGCCCCGCGCAACCGGCCCAACCCAGCCACCCGAAGGCGATAGCCCCGGACCTTAAGCACTTCAGCAGCGCGCAGCCTCTCTACAGGTCGACTTATAAGCCGTTGGTCATAGGGATTTTCCTTGGACCATCTTCGATGATATAAAGCGGCAATAATTCCGATACAGAGGTCGCGAATGGACAGGGGATTGGAAAGCGAGCGCAGCGCCGCGCAACGGGCCTTGGCCGCCCGATGGAGCATCGCTGCCGAAGCCATGGAAGCCCTGGCCGGCGCCCGGTCGCGTGATGCCGTCATCAACGTGCTACGCGCCTTCGCCCGGCGCGCCGTGGGCGCGGACGGGATTGCCGTGGTCCTGCGCGAAGGCGATCAATGCCATTATATCGCCGAAGACTCGATGGAGCCGCTTTGGGCGGGGCAGCGTTTCCCGGCAGAAACCTGCGTATCGGGTTGGGCGATGCTGAACCGCCAGACGGCCGTCATTCCGGATATATTCGACGATCCACGGGTTCCCGTGCAGGCGTATAGCGAAACATTCGTGCGCAGCATGCTGATGGTGCCGATCGGGCGCATCGAGCCTGCCGCTGCCGTCGGGGCCTATTGGTCAGAGCCGTGCCAGCCGACCGACAATGAAATCGCCTTGCTGGAGGCCTTGGCGCGGGCCGCATCGACGGCCCTCGAAAATGGCCGACTTTTCGAGGCGCTCGAAGCCTTGAACGGTCAGCTCGAACAGCGCGTCCGCGAGCGGACCGACGAACTGGAACGATCGCAGGACGTGGTGCGACAGATCCAGAAGATGGAGGTTCTGGGCCAATTGACGGGCCATGTTGCCCATGATTTCAATAATCTGCTGACGCCCATCATCGGCGCACTTGACCTGATGATATCGGGCGGCGCGCCCCATAGCGTCGGCAAGACCGCCGCGATTGCCATGCAGGCCGCTGAAACCGCCCAGACCCTGGTAGGCCGGTTGCTCGCTTTCGGCCGGCGCCAGCCGCTCCAACCAACCGCAATCGACCTTACCACCCTGCTCGCCGGCATGCGCGGGCTGCTCGCCAGCACCCTGGGGCCGCGCATTGCCCTGTCGATCGACCTGCCGCCATCGCTACCGCCGGTGCGGGCAGACGGACATCAACTCGAACTGGCGATCCTCAATCTTGTCGTCAACGCGCGGGATGCCATGCCCGACGGCGGTGCCCTCACCCTGTCGGCCGGCGTCCGCCATACCCAGCTTCCCGCCCCGCTGGCCGATGGCCGGTACGTCTGCTTCACCATCTCAGATACGGGCATCGGCATGACCCCAACCGTCAAGGCAGCGGCAATGGAGCCCTTTTTCACGACCAAGCCAGCGGGGCATGGTACCGGCCTTGGCCTGTCCATGGCGCATGGACTCGCGGGCCAACTCGGCGGAACGCTGGAAATTGACAGCGAAGTCGGAAAGGGCACACAGATCCAGGTCTGGCTTCCGGCAGACCGGCCCAGACGGGTCTTTGTCGATCCGCCCGCCCATGCTGCGCCTGTCGAGGTCCTTCGGGGCAAGGTTCTGCTGGTGGACGACAACGCGCTCGTTCGGAATGCCACACGCGAAATGCTGGCCGACATGGGCTTCGACGTGGTCGATATCGATCATGCCGAACTGGCAATCAGCATGATCGACGCCGGCTATCGCCCCGATATCGTGATAACCGATCACATCATGCCGGGCATGACCGGTGCCGAACTGGCATTGCGCCTGCGCGCAGATCATCCCGACATCGCGCTGCTGATCATCTCAGGCTATGAAGGGATCGACTTGGTTGCGCCGGATATCGTCCGCCTGTCCAAACCATTCCGACGACAGCATCTGCAGGCCAGCATCGCGGCCGCACGCGCCCAGACGGCCTGACATAAAGGGCTACAACGCCTGGCCCGCTGACCATCCACTGGCCCAGGCCCATTGGAAATTATAGCCGCCCAGCCATCCGGTGACATCCACCGCCTCGCCGATGGCATATAATCCGGGCATCTTGGCCGCCTCCATCGTCCGTGATGACAGACCAGCGGTCGCGATGCCGCCAACCGTCACCTCTGCCTTGGCATAGCCTTCGGTTCCCGAAGGCGTGAAGGGCCAGCCCTTCAACCGCTCGCCGGCCTGGCGCAGTTGCTTGTCCGTCAGACTGCCCAATTCCCCCTGAGTACCGATCCGCTCCAGCAGCGCATCGACCAGCCGTTCGGGCAGGACATCGGTCAATGTCCGCCGCAGACCGGTGCGGGGGCGCGCGCGCTTCTCGTCCAGCAACCAGTCGGGCTTCCGGTCCGGCAGGAAATCGACCTGGATCGCGGTACGATGCTGCCAATAGGACGATATTTGCAGCATCGCCGGCCCCGACAGTCCGCGATGGGTGAACAGGGCCGCCTCGCGAAAGCGTGCCTTGTTCCAGCGCACCTCGACCTCGGCCGACACGCCCGATAGCGACTGAAACAACGCATCCTCGCCGCCCAGTGTAAAGGGCACCAGCGCAGGGCGCGGCTGGACAATGGACAGACCGAAATGTCGGGCGACATCATAGGCAAAGCCGCTGGCCCCCATTTTGGGGATCGACGGTCCTCCGGTCGCCAGCACGAGTGCGGGTACCATATGGGTCTGCCCGCCCGTCGTCACCCGGTAACGCCCGTCGCCATGGGTGACGTCCTCCACGGATTGCCCCAGCATCATCGTCACATTGCCGGCAGCACATTCTTCGAGCAGCATCGCCACGATCTGTTTGGCCGAGCCATCGCAGAAGAGCTGACCCAGCGTCTTTTCGTGCCAGGCGATCCCATAGCGATCGACCAGGGCGATAAAGTCCTGCGCTGTGTAGCGCCCCAGGGCCGATTTCGCGAAATGGGGGTTGGCCGAAAGATAACGGTCAGCGGCGGTATGGATGTTGGTGAAATTGCACCGCCCCCCACCGGAAATCAGGATCTTCTTGCCCGGCGCATCGGCATGGTCGACCAGCAAGACCCGGCGGCCGCGTTGACCGGCTATCGCCGCGCACATCATGCCGGCGGCGCCAGCGCCCAGAATTATCGCGTCATATTCTGCCATTACCGCCCCCGCTTCAGTCGAACAACCGCTTCGTCCAGGGAAGACAGGAAACGGGATCGATCGGCCTTGGAGAAAGGCGGCGGGCCACCGATCGGATCGCCCATCGCCCCGGCCCGCAGGTCCGCCATGATCGCGCGCACGGCGATGGCGCTGCCGATCGAGGCGCTGGTGAAGGGCTTGCCATTGGGCGCGATCACGCTTGCCCCGGCCTTGAGGCAGCGATCGGCGAGCAGGATGTCGGCGGTGATGCACAGCGTATCGGCACCGGCGCGCTCGGCGATCCAGTCGTCGGCCGCGTCAAAGCCGTCGCTCACCACCACGCGGTCGATCAGTTCATGCGCCGGAATGCGGATCGGGCTGTTGCTGACGATGGTGACCGGCACGCCATGGCGGAAGGCAACCTTGTAGATTTCCTCCTTCACCGGGCAGGCGTCGGCATCGACCAATATGTGCATCGCCGCGCTGTCCCTTCGTTCCGGCCGTTCGCGGCGGCGATAGGCGGACAGGGACCAACGTGCAATGGGCCGGGATATTAGCCCCGGCCCATCCTGTTCTCAGCGCCCGACGATTTCGAGCAGATGCGGCGGGTAGCGCTCGCCCTCGACCGGGATGGCGTCGGCCGCTGCACGAATCCGGGTCAGGTCGGCATCGGTCAGTTCGACCTTGGCCGCGCCCAGATTTTCCTCCAGCCGGTGCAGCTTGGTGGTGCCGGGAATCGGCACGATCCAGGGCTTTTGCGCCAGCAGCCAGGCGATCGCGATCTGCGCCGGGGTCGCGTCCTTCTCGGCCGCGATGCCCTTGAGCAGGTCGACCAGCGCCAGGTTCTTCTCGCGCGCCTCGGCCGCGAAGCGCGGCAGGCTATTGCGGAAATCGCCCTCGACCAGCGCCGTATCCTTGCCGATCGCGCCGGTCAGGAAACCCTTGCCGAGCGGGCTATAGGGCACGAAGCCGATGCCAAGCTCCTCGCAGGTTTCAAGGATGCCGTTGGTTTCCGGGCCGCGGGTCCAGAGCGAATATTCATTCTGGAGCGCGGCGACCGGCTGCACCGCATGGGCGCGACGGACGGTCGCGGCCGATGGTTCAGACAGGCCGAAATGCCTGACCTTGCCCTCGGCGATCAGATCCTTGACCGTACCCGCCACGTCCTCGATCGGCACGGCCGGATCGACGCGATGCTGATAGAAGAGATCGATCGCCTCGACACCCAGCCGCTTGAGCGAGGCGTCGGCCACCGCCCGGATATTGTCCGGCCGGCTGTTGAGCGCACCAAGGCCGGCGCCGATATCGAAGCCGAACTTGGTGGCGATCACCACCTGGTCGCGCACCGGCGCCAGCGCCGCGCCGACCATTTCCTCGTTGGTATAGGGGCCATAGACCTCCGCCGTGTCGAAGAAGGTGACACCGAAGTCGACAGCCGCACGGATCAATTTGATCCCTTCATCCTGGCTGACGGCGGTGCCATAGCCAAAATTGAGGCCCATGCAGCCCAGGCCAATGGCTGAAACCTCCAGCCCGCTCTTGCCCAAAAGTCGCTTTTCCATGGCAGTCACTCCGATTTGATGTCTGAACGGAAGATAGGCTGTCGCCAAGCGACGGATTAGATCATAAAAGCGGCAAGGCTTTATATTCGGAGTTCATGAATGCGGCGCGAAGAGCTGGTCGACCTCAACGCTTTCCTGATGGTCGCCAACACCGGCAATTTCACCCGCGCGGCCGCGCTACTCGGCACGTCGCAATCCGCGCTCAGCCATACCATAAGACGGCTGGAAACGCGCCTCGGCGTGCGCCTGCTGACCCGCACCACGCGCAGCGTCTCCCTGACCGAGGCCGGCGATCGCCTGTCCGCCACGCTGCGTCCGGCGCTCGACAGCATCGCAACCGAACTCGCGTCGCTGGGCGACCTGCGCGAACGACCGGCCGGCACCATCCGCATCACCGCTGCCGAACATGCCAGCAACACCATCGTCTGGCCAGCACTGCAGAGGCTGTTGCCGCGCTATCCCGACATCCATGTCGAACTCAGCATCGATTCCGGTTTCGTCGACATCGTCAAGGAACGGTTCGACGCTGGCGTGCGCCTCGGCGAAGCCATCGCCAAGGATATGGTGGCAGTGCGCATCGGTCCGGACCTGCGCATGATCGTGGTTGGCGCGCCCAGCTATTTCGCAAGCCGCCCCGTGCCGCGAACCCCACAGGATCTGGCCGCTCATGACTGCATCAACCTGCGCCTGCGCAGTGCCGGTGGTCTTTATGCCTGGGAACTGGAGAAGGACGGCCACGAAATCCGGGTGCGGGTGGAGGGCCAACTGGCCTTCAACAGCATCGAAATGATCCGCCGCGCCGCGCTCGCCGGCTTTGGCCTCGCATTCGTAATGGAGGACCAGGTCCGGGCCGACATTGACGCGCGGCGGCTGGTCCCGGTGCTGGAGGACTGGTGCCCGCCCTTTGCTGGCTATCATCTCTATTATCCCAGCCGCCGCCAGCCCGCCGCCGCCTTCAGTATCTTTGTGGATGCGCTGCGCTATCGTGGTCCCTAGAGCCTAGGCCATTTTGCCGCCTTCTCCCGACGCGATAACTGTCCTACATGGGGAATAATGAGCGCATCCCTCTACAATAACGACATTCTTCGCCTGGCGGCGAGTATCCCGCATCATCAGCGGCTGGCCGATCCGCAGGCGAGCGTCGAGAAGCGGTCGCCGACCTGCGGCTCGCGCATCACCGCTGATGTACGCATGGCAGACGGCAAGCTGGCCGCAATGGGTCTGGACGTTAAGGCCTGCGCGCTGGGACAGGCCTCTGCCGCGCTGATGGCAGCCCAGGCGATCGGCCTCACTGCCGAGGAACTGGCAGAGGCGCGCGACAAGCTGACCGCCTATCTGTCGGGCGAGAGCGAGGATCTGGACTTCTGGCCCGGTCTTGCCGTGCTCGCCCCTGCCCGCGCCTATCCCGCCCGCCATCCCTCGATCCGTTTAGGCTTCGAGGCGATCGCGGAAGCCGCGCGGATGGCAGACGCCTGATGCCGGTCGCCGACGCCGCCAGTTCCGCCACCGACGTTCTTCTGTCCGAAGGCGTGATCCTGCTCGGGGTCGCCGTCTTCTTCGTCCTGCTGTTCCGCCGGTTCGGCCTGGGTGCCGTGCTCGGCTATCTGGTCGCTGGCGCGCTGGTCGGACCGCAGGGCCTGGGCCTGGTCGGCGGCGCCGAATCGAAACTGGCGATCGCCGAGATCGGCATCGTCCTGCTGCTGTTCCTGGTCGGGCTCGAACTCCACCCCGCCCGGCTCTGGCGACTGAAGCGCGACATCTTCGCCCTCGGCCTGGCACAAGTCGTGACCTGCGGCCTCGCCCTCACTGCCATCATCTTCTATTCGACCGGTTTCACCTGGGGGGCCGCGATCGCCCTCGGCCTGCCGCTCGCCCTGTCCTCGACCGCACAGGTATTGCCCAGTCTCAAGAGCAGCGGCCGCATCAATTCGCCCTTCGGCGAGAAGGTCTTTTCGATCCTGCTGTTCCAGGATCTCTCGATCGTCCCACTGATCACGATCGTCGCGGCCCTGTCGCGCAACCCGGCTGATGCTGCCGGTCCGCCCGGATGGATATTGGCCGGTTATACCGTTGCCGCCATTGTCGGGCTCGTGCTCGCAGGCCGTTTCATCCTGCGCCCCTTGCTCAACCTTGTCGGACGCCAGGGCGATCGCGAGTTGTTCGTCGTCGTGGGCCTGTTCACCGTGCTGGCCGCCGCCGCGCTGATGCACGATCTCCACCTGTCGACGGCGCTCGGGGCCTTCGTCGCCGGCGTCATGCTCGCCGATTCGCCTTATCGGCACGAAATCGAATCCGATGTCGAGCCGTTCCGCTCCATCCTGCTCGGCCTCTTCTTCCTGGCCGTCGGGATGGTGCTGGACCTGCGCGCCGTCGCCGCCAATCCGCTGTTCGTCATCGGCATGGCGGCGATGCTCGTCGCGACCAAGGCGGCGATCATCACCCTGCTCGCCCGGCTGTTCGGCATGGCCTGGCAACAGGCATTGAGCGCCGGCCTGCTACTCTCGCAAGGGGGCGAATTCGGCTTCGTCCTCTTCGCCCAGGCGCAAAATGCCTATCTGATCGCGCCGCAGGGAGCGAGCCTGTTCAGTGCAATCGTCACCTTCTCGATGGCGACGACCCCCTTCCTGATGCTGTTCGCCCGCCGGTTCGAGTTCGCGCCGCCCAAGAATCGCGACGATCTGTCCGGGCCGGAGGATGCGCCCCGCGGCACCGCAATCATCGTGGGCTATGGCCGTTTTGGCCAGACCGTGGCGCAGATGTTGATGGGTCATGGCTTCGGCGTCGTGCTGATCGACAAGAAGCCCGCCCAGATCGAGGTATCGAGCCGCTTCGACATGAAGGTCTATTATGGCGATGGCACCCGCATCGATCTGCTCCATCGCGCCGGCGCCGACGAGGCTCGACTAATTGCCTTCTGCATCGACGATCCGTCACTGGACAAGCGCGTGCTCCAGCCGATCGCGGAAGCTTTCCCGCAGGCCGCGCTGATGGCGCGCGTGTTCGACCGGCGCCAGTTGCTGGCGATGCAGGATATCGACCTGGCCGGCGTGGTGCGCGAAGTGTTTGAATCCGCCATCTGCATGGGGGTGCAGGCGATGCAGACGCTGGGCGTACCCCCGGAAGAGGTCGAGGAGGTCGAACGCCAATATCGTGAGAATGACGGCCAGCGTCTCGCCCTGCAGATCGAGCATGGCAATCTGCTGGCGGCGAAGGACCTGATGTATCGCCCCGGCCGGGGCATGCGTCTGCGCGCGCGCGGCGATGGAGAACAAGCATGATAGCCGTTTTTGCCGCATTGTCCGCCGCCCTCGCCATCGCGGCCGGGGCCTTTGGCGCCCATGGCGCATCCAGCCCGCAGGCGGCCGAATGGCTGCGCACCGGCGGCCTCTATCAACTGATCCATGCGGTCGCCGCCCTGGCCGTCGTCGGCGTCGCACGCGGCGCGGCGGTGCTGCTGCTGATCGGCGCGGCGATCTTTGCCGCCACCCTCTATGCCATGGCGCTGGGCTGCCCGCGCTGGCTGGGCGCAATCACGCCGATCGGCGGCCTGCTGATGATCGGCGGCTGGATCTGGGCTGCCTTCAACTACTGGCAGCGGAGCTGACCCGGCCACTTGCCGCCGCACGGGGAGACGCCTAGATAATCGCCATGGCAGACCATAAGCATCATCATCACGAACCCACCGGCACGAAACTGGCCGACGCTGCGCAGGCGACGCTGGAGGCGAAGGATGAGCAATGGACGCCGATGCGCGCCGCCATCTTCGACGCGCTGGCAGCCGAGGAAAAGCCGGCATCGGCCTATGACATTGCCGACACCGTGTCGAAGGCACGCGGCAAGCGGGTTGCGCCCAACAGCGTCTATCGCATCCTCGACCTGTTCGTGGCGAACAATATCGCGATGCGGGTCGAAAGCGCCAATGCCTATATCGCCAATGCGCATCCCGGCTGCCACCATGACTGCATCTTCCTGGTTTGCGACAGCTGCGGACAGGTGACGCATATCGATAATGATCCGATCACCGGTTCCCTGCGATCGGTGGCGGAGAAAGCGGGCTTCGTGCCGGTGCGTCCGGTGATCGAGGTGCGCGGCACTTGCAGCGCTTGCCACTGACCGGCAGTCCATGACCATCATCGAATGGGTCGCAGCTGCGCTGGGCCTCATCAATGTCGTACTGGTGGCGCGGCGTTCGCTGTGGAACTACCCCTTCGGCATCGCGATGGTAGCGCTCTATTTCTTCGTCTTTTTCGACGCCAGGCTCTACAGCGACGCGCTGCTGCAGATCTTCTTCCTCATCATCAATGCCTATGGCTGGTGGAACTGGGTACATAGCGAGAAGGTCGCCGATGGCGGCATCGCGATCGCGCGTCTCAGCGCTTCCGCCCGTCTCGCCTGGATCGCCGGCACGGCGCTTGCCAGCCTGGCCTGGGGCATGGGCATGGCGGACTTTACCGATGCCGCTGCCCCCTTTGCCGACGCCACCATCGCCGGCATGAGCGTCACCGCCCAAATCCTGCAGTCGCAGCGCAAGGTGGAAAGCTGGGTGCTGTGGGTCGCGGTCGATGCCCTCGCCACCGGCCTTTTCTGGAGCCGGGGCCTGATCGCGACTTCCGTGCTGTACGCCGTCTTTTTCTTCATCGCGCTGTGGGGCCTGGCCGCCTGGCGCCGAACCATGGATCAGCGCCCGGCATGACGCGCGGCTTCCTTCTCGGCAAGTTCATGCCGCCCCATGCCGGCCACCAGATGCTGATCGATAGCGCGCGGGCCATGGTCGATGAACTGACCATCCTGGTCTGCTGGCTGCCGGACGATCCCATCCCGGGGCCATTGCGGCTGCAATGGATGCGTGAGCTGGCACCGGACTGCCGCATCGTTGGTCATGACGCCATCGTCCCACAGGCGCCGGAAGACTCTCCCGATTTCTGGTCGATCTGGCGCGCCATCGTGACGCAAGCCCATCCCGAGCCGATCGACATGCTGTTCGCCGGAGAGGATTATGGCCGGCGGCTGGCGCAGGAGGTGGGCGGCTATTTCGTGCCATTGGGCGCCCGGATATTGGATGCCGATCATGACGGTTTGGGCGGCCTGTCCGCCAGCGCCGTACGGGCCGATCCCTGGGGCCAGTGGCGCTGGCTTGCACCGCCAGTGCGTGCACATTTTACCCGGACCATCGTGTTGCACGGCGTTGAAAGCACCGGCAAGTCCGTCCTGGCGGAACGACTCGCCCGGCATTTCGACACCATCTGGGTTCCCGAATATGGTCGTGCCCAGGCCGAAGTTCACAGTGTCGATATGGGCGAGGCCGACCTGCTGCTGATCGGCGCGGCACAGAGCGCGACGATCGCAGCGGGCAGGCGGCTGGCGAACCGCCGCCTCTTTGCCGACACCGATGCGCTGATGACGGCGGCCTGGTCGGAAATGATGATCGGCCATGTGCCCGATCCGCTGATCGCCTATCCCAAGGCAGACCTCTATCTGCTGCTGGAGCCCGACGTCGCCTGGATCGACGATGGCACCCGCATCTATGGCGACGATTCGCAGCGGGCACATTTCGCCCGGATCAGCCGTTCCATGCTCGAAAGCACGGGCGTGAACTGGGCTTCGGTCGGCGGGGATTGGAACATGCGTTTCGACCGGGCCGTTTCCCTTATTGAAGATTTGGCGCCGCCCGGCATGACGTCAGGGTTCGACTTGGCGCAGGAAAACGAGTAGGCAGTTCCCCATGTCCAATCCGTCCACGCCGTTGCTCGATACCGTCCATACCCCCACCGACCTGCGCGCCCTGCAGCCCGATCAGCTACGCCAGCTGGCCGATGAGCTGCGCGACGAAACCATCGCGGCGGTTGGCGTTACCGGCGGCCATCTCGGGTCCGGCCTGGGCGTCGTGGAATTGACGACCGCAATCCATTATGTGTTCGATACGCCCAACGACAAGCTGATCTGGGACGTTGGTCACCAATGCTATCCGCATAAAATCCTGACCGGACGGCGCGATCGCATCCGGACCCTGCGCCAGGGCGGCGGCCTCAGCGGCTTCACCAAGCGCACCGAATCCGAATATGATCCGTTCGGCGCAGCGCACAGCTCGACCTCGATCAGCGCGGCGCTGGGCTTTGCCGTCGCCAACAAGATGCAGGGCAAGCCGGGCAAGGCGATCGCGGTGATTGGCGATGGCGCCATGTCGGCCGGCATGGCCTATGAGGCGATGAACAACGCCCAGGAAGCAGGCAATCGCCTGGTCGTCATCCTCAACGATAATGACATGTCGATCGCGCCGCCGGTCGGCGGCCTGTCCGCCTATCTCGCCCGCCTGGTGTCGAGCCGCGAATTTCTGGGCCTGCGCGACCTCGCGAAGCGACTGGCGCGCAAGCTGCCCCGGCCATTGCACAAGGCGGCCAAGAAGACCGACGAATTCGCCCGCGGCATGGCGATGGGCGGCACCCTGTTCGAGGAATTGGGCTTTTATTATGTCGGGCCGGTCGACGGCCATAATCTCGACCAGTTGATCCCCGTGCTGGAAAATGTGCGCGACAATGCCGAAGGGCCGGTGTTGATCCACGTCGTCACCCAGAAGGGCAAGGGCTATGCCCCGGCCGAGGCGGCGGCCGACAAATATCATGGCGTGCAGAAATTCGACGTCATCACCGGCACCCAGGCAAAGGCGCCTCCGGGGCCGCCAAGCTACACCAATGTCTTCGCCCAGGCGCTGATTGCCGAAGCGCAGCGCGATCCGCGCTTGTGCGCGATCACCGCCGCCATGCCGTCGGGCACCGGTCTCGACAAGTTTGAACTGGCCTTCCCGGATCGGACGTTCGACGTCGGCATCGCCGAACAGCATGCGGTGACCTTCGCCGCCGGCCTTGCGGCCCAGGGGATGCGTCCCTTCTGCGCCATCTATTCGACCTTCCTGCAGCGCGCCTATGACCAGGTCGTGCATGATGTCGCGATCCAGAACCTGCCGGTGCGCTTCGCGATCGACCGGGCCGGGCTGGTCGGCGCTGACGGCTCCACCCATGCCGGCAGTTTCGATGTCACCTATCTCGCCAGCCTGCCCAATTTCGTGGTCATGGCCGCCGCCGACGAGGCGGAACTGGTCCATATGGTCCATACCTGCGCCACGCATGACAGCGGCCCGATCGCGGTGCGCTACCCGCGCGGCAACGGCACCGGCGTGGCCATGCCCAAAATTCCCGAGGCCCTGCCGATCGGCAAGGGCCGCATCCTGCGCGAAGGACGCCAGGTCGCGATCCTGTCGCTTGGCACCCGGCTTGAGGAAGCGATCAAGGCGGCGGACATGCTGGAGACCAAGGGGCTGTCGGCCTCGGTCGTCGATCTGCGCTTTGCCAAGCCGCTGGACGAAGCGCTGATCCGCCGGATGCTGACCACCCACGAAGTGGCGGTGACGATCGAGGAAGGGGCGATCGGTGGCCTTGGCGCCCATGTCCTGACCCTGGCGAGCGACCTTGGCCTTACCGACGCGGGACTCAAGATTCGCACCCTGCGCCTGCCAGACATCTTCCAGGATCAGGATAAACCCGAAAAGCAATATGCCGACGCACGCCTTGATGCCGATGCGATCGTCGACACCGTATTGACGGCCCTGCGCCATAATAGTGCAGGCATCGGCGCCGAGGCGCGGGCCTGAGCGACGACGCCACTAGGGACTGATACTGATCGGGATCAGAGTGGACGCCACGCACGACTTGGCATAGCCTGAACGCCCGCATCCAGCAGGATCGCGGCCTGGAGGGCAGCCATTTGGGCAAGGCATCGCTGGTCGTGCGTATCGCATCTTCGCTCTGCCTTGCATTGCTGCTGGCCGCTTGCTCGGGGAAGGACAAGGTTGAGGCGCCGCCGCGCGCAACCGATCCAGTGCCATCCCCGCAAGGCTCCTCGGTCATCACCGTGCCGATCGAGATAGACCGGACGCTGGTCCTGCATGCCATTGAGCAGGCGCTGCCGCGCGAATTGTGGAGCATCAACCAGCCCGGCGCACGCTGCGTTCCGCCGCAGCATGTCAAGCTGCTCGGCAAGAAGATCAACGTCACGCCCGTGATCAAATGCACCATCGTCGGCACAGTGACGCGCGGCGCCATCCGCCTGCATGGCCAGGGACGCGAATTGATTGCGGACGTACCAATCCGGGCGACGGTGGCCGCCCGCGATGTGGCCGGTGTGCTCAAGGGCGAAACCGCGACTGGCGGGGCGATGGCCCATGCCCGGCTCAGCCTGTCGCTCGCGCCCGACTGGTCGCCCCATGGCACGGTGCGCCTCAGCTATGACTGGACCACCCCGCCGGGCATCGATTTCCTGGGCCAGCGCATCGCCTTTGGCGACAAGGTGGACGAGAAGCTACGCCCCCTGATCGCCAAGCTGCAACAGCAATTGCCCCAGGAACTGGCCAAGGTCGCCCTGCGCCCGCAGGTTGAGAAACTATGGAGCAAAGCCTTCACCAGCATATCGCTCAATCGCGAGAATCCACCGGTCTGGATGCGGGTCACGCCGCAACGGCTGTTGTTCGATGGCTATGCGATGGAAGGTGATCGGCTGCGCATCAATCTGGGCATCCAGGCGGTGACCGAAACCGTGGTCGGCGACCGCCCCGCCGATCCGAAACCCACGCCCCTTCCCCCGCCCGCCGCCGAACCGATCAACGGCGACCTGCGCTTTTTCATCCCGGTCCGCGCCGACTATGCCCAACTGGAACCGGTGATCCTGCGTGCGCTGCAAAAGCGTGCCAAACGGCCGTTCGATGTGCCCAAGGTCGGTGCCCTGCTGGTCCGTTTCGACAAGGTCATCTTCTATGGCACCACCGGCAATCGCGTGGCGGCGGGCGTCGACCTGGCGGTGCGCGGCGCCGGCGGCAAGATCGGCGAGACCAAGGGGCGCATCTGGCTGACGGCGCGGCCGGTCAACGCGCCCAATTCGCCGGTGATCCATTTCCAGGATCTCTCGGTAATGGGCGACAGCAATGGCGTGGGCGGCGACCTGATCATCGCGGTTGCCAGCAGCCCCAGTTTCGCACCGGCCATCGCCGACGCCCTCAGCCAGAATTTCGCCCATGATCTGGACAAGTTGATGGTCAAGATACGGCACGCGATCGGCGAGCGCGACACCCGCAACTTCCACATCTCGACCAGCATCGACAAAACGGAAATCGGCCAGATCGCGGCCTATGGCCAGGGTCTCTACCTCCCCGTCCGTGCCGGCGGCCGGGCACATATCCTCTATGACCCCAGGCAGAATTAGCAACCATTTAGTTGCGTATTTGATCGATCCGGCACATATAGGCAACCAGGAGGTTGCTCATCATGACCAATAGCATCATCAAGACGATCGACATCGCCGCTCCCATCGCGCGCGTATGGGATGCCCTGACCGACCATGAAAAATTCGGCATCTGGTTCCAGGTTGCACTGGACCAGCCCTTTGCCGTCGGCCGGCCTTCGACCGGACACATGACCTATCCGGGCTATGAGGATTATCGCTGGGAAGCGCGGATCGTCGCGATCGAACCGATGATCCGCTTCGCCTATGAATGGCCCGCGACCGGCGGCGACAAGGCGCTGATGGACAGCGGCGTTCCGGTAGCGGAATGGACGCTGGTCGAATTCGTGCTGGAACCAGCCGGCGATGGCACGCGGCTGACCGTCACCGAAAGCGGCTTCGACCAGGTCCCGGAACCGCGCAGGACCAACGTGATGCGCAGCAATGACGGCGGCTGGGCCGAGCAGATGACCAATATCGCCACCTATGTCGCCGGCTGATCCCGCACCGGTCTTCGCCGCCCTGGGCGATCCCACGCGCCTGGGGCTGATCGCGCGATTGGGCGATGGCGGCGCCCGGTCGATCGGACAATTGGGGGAGGATCTGCCGATCAGTCGCCAGGCCGTTGCCAAGCATCTCGACATATTGCTTGGCGCGGGACTGGTCCAGCGGCGCAAAAAGGGTCGGGAAGTGCATTTTGCCCTGCGGCGTCAGGGCATTGAAGACGCACAGGCCTGGCTTGTCCAGGTCGGCACGCAGTGGGACGCCAATCTGTCCCGGCTCAAAGCCATGGTGGAAGGGGGCGCCACAACGCCCCCTTGACCCTTATTACTGCTGCGGCTGGGGCGTAGCCGTCTGGGTCGAGGCGCGGGCATCCTGGCCATCGCCTTCCGGCGCGGCGATGATGTCGCGCGTAGTCGCGCCCTTGTCGACCACTTCCGTGCCCGGATCGCCCGCCTGCGAACGGATGCCGGCAGCGGCATTGGCACGACCGGCGGCATTCAGCGCAGAGGTTTCGGATGCGCTACGCGGTGCGGGACCGCCGAACAGGACATCCTGCGCCGCGCGGCTCGAATCAACGGCGGCCGCCGACGGCGTACCCGGCGCAGGGGGCACGAGCGCGAAATCGGGCGGGATCACCAGCGGTGCCTGACGCGAGACGGCGAATTCATCGGGCCGGGCGCGGCCCATCAGTCCACCGGACGAGCCGCAAGCCGACAGGGTGCCAACAAGACCGGCGGCGAGGATCAGTTTACGCATTACTTCAGGGTCTCCGTCTTTGCGCCCTTCTCGCGCAGCAGCAGCGCCCGCGCAAGCAGGATCAGCACACCAATCGTGATGGCCGCGTCGGCCAGGTTGAAAATCAGGAAGGGCCGCCATTCGCCGAAATGCAGGTCGGCATAGTCGACGACATAGCCCAGTCGCATCCGGTCGACGATATTGCCGATTGCGCCGCCCAGCACCAAGCCGAGCGCCGCGACGTCCGAACGCGCTTTCTCGCGCCACATCCACACGCCGACAAAGCCGGCGATCAACATGGTCATGCCGACCAATATCCAGCGCATCGTATCATTATCGGCATGGAAGAAGCCCATCGAGACGCCACGATTTTCCAGCCAGCGCAGGCGGAAGAAGGGCAATATCTCGATCCCCGCATCCGCCCGGCTCTGCAGCGCGAGCGGATAGGTGACGGTATATTTGACCAGCTGGTCGAGCGCGAGGGTGACGATCGCGACCGTCAGCCCCAGCGGGCGGTGATTGACCGCAGGCTTGAAGCTCATGCCTTCAACACCTCGTCACAGCGGTTGCACAGCGTGCCGTCTTCCTCGACCTCGGGCAGCAGGCGCCAGCAACGGCCGCACTTGTGCCACTCGCTGGGCTTGACGATGATGCCGTCGCCCACGCCCATCTCGATCCGAGCGACGATGGCGATTTCGGCGAAGTTCACACCGTCGCTGGGCAGCAGTTCGCCCATGGTGACATCGGCCTCCAGGCTGGAGCGGATCACCTTTTCGCGACGGAAGGGCTCGATCGCCTCGTTGACCTGCTCACGCTGGTCACGCAGCTCCGCCCATTTGTCGTTCAGATGGCTGTCGATCCAGTGATGGTCGACCTCCGGCCATTCCAGAAAATGGACGCTATCTTCGTCACTTGGAAAACGACTCTGCCATACTTCCTCAGCGGTGAAGGGGATGATCGGCGCGACATAGCGGACCAATGCGTGGAACAGCGTATCGAGCAAGGTGCGATAGGCGCGGCGCTTGGGGTCCGACTTCGCATCGCAATAGAGGCAATCCTTGCGGATATCGAAGAAGAAGGCGCTGAGGTCGCTGTTCGCGAAATCGAAGATCGCGCGGGTGTAGCGGCTGAACTCCAGCCAGTTCTCGCTCTTCGCCGCCTTGTCCACCACCGCGCGCAGTTCCGCGTCGAGCTGGGCCAGGCGATGGAGCATGTAGCGCTCCAGCTCCGGCATCTCGGCATAGCTGACCGCCTCGCTCTCCTCATAATCGGACAGGGCGCCGAGCATGTAGCGGAAGGTGTTGCGCAGCTTGCGATAGGCGTCGGACGAACCGGCCAGCACTTCCTTGCCGATGCGGACATCATCGAAATAGTCGGTGCTGGCGACCCAGACGCGCAGGATGTCGGCACCGCTTTCGGCCATGATCTTGAGCGGATCGACGACATTGCCAAGGCTCTTGGACATTTTCTTGCCCGAGCCGTCGAGCGCGAAGCCGTGGGTCAGCACCGCCTTGTAGGGGGCCTGGCCCCGGGTGCCGCAGCTTTCCAGCAGCGAGGACTGGAACCAGCCACGATGCTGGTCCGATCCTTCGATATAGAGGTCGGCGCGGGTGCCTTCGCCATAGCGGCCCTCGACCACGAAGCTGTGGGTCGAGCCGCTGTCGAACCAGACGTCGAGAATGTCGTTCACGACCTCATAGTCATTGAGGTCATAATCGGCGCCGAGCAGCGCCTGATGATCGGCACCGAACCAGGCGTCCGCACCGGCGCCCTTGAACGCCTCGATGATGCGGGCATTGACTGCCGGATCAACAAGATAGTCGCCAGTCTTGCGATGAACATAGAGGGCGATCGGCACGCCCCAGGCGCGTTGGCGGCTGATCACCCAGTCGGGGCGGCCCTCCACCATCGAGCGGATACGGTTGGTCGACCGCTCGGGCACCCAGCGCGTATGCTCGATCGCGTCGAGCGCGACTTCACGCAGGGTCGGGCCGTTGCTGCTGACGATCGGGGTAGGCATCACGCCGCCATCCATGTCGGCAATGCCGCCTTCCTGCGGCTGGTCCATCGGGATGAACCATTGCGGGGTGCAGCGGAAGATGATCTTCGCCTTGGAGCGCCAGCTATGCGGATAGCTGTGCTTGAAATCGTCCGACGCGGCGAGCAGCGCGCCCGCTT
This sequence comes from Sphingobium sp. AP49, assembly GCF_000281715.2. NCBI lineage: Bacteria > Pseudomonadati > Pseudomonadota > Alphaproteobacteria > Sphingomonadales > Sphingobiaceae > Sphingobium > Sphingobium sp. AP49. Next base: position 2,594,211 of record NZ_CP124576.1, read on the forward strand.
CACGCAGATCGGTGCATATCGGGCCATCCTTGCCGACGAATTTGGGGTTGATGACCGACCCCTGCCCGCCCAGCCACAGCCAGTCGGCGCGATATTTGCCGTCGCCTTCGACCGCGAAGACGGGGTTCAGGCCGTTCGCCTTGCACAGCGCAAAGTCGTCCTCGCCATGGTCGGGTGCCATATGGACGAGGCCGGTGCCCGCATCGGTCGTGACGAAATCGCCCGCCAGGAACGGACGCGGCTTGGCGAAGAAGCCGCCCAGCGCGTGCATCGGGTGACGCGCGACGGCACCGGCGAGGTCGGAGCCACGAATTACAATTGGATTGCCATTATCATCCGTGACTTGCCACAATTTCAGGCCAAGTTCAGAAGCGGCCTCAAATCTGATGGCGAACGCCGTAAACAACGGCGCTGCAATTATAAAGCGACGGTGCTTGTCGGTTACCAAGAAGTAGTCGATCTTCTCGCCATAGGCCAAAGCCTGGTTCACCGGGATCGTCCAGGGCGTGGTGGTCCAGATCACCGCATGGGCGCCGACCAGTTCGGGCGCGTTCGGCGCTTCGACGATCTCGAACGCCACGTCGATCTGGGTCGACGTGATGTCCTCATATTCCACTTCCGCCTCGGCCAGCGCGGTCTTTTCGACCGGGGACCACATGACGGGCTTGGCGCCGCGATAGAGCTGGCCGCTTTCCGCGAATTTCAGCAGTTCACCGACGATCGTCGCCTCGGCATCGAACTTCATGGTCAGATAGGGATCGGCCCAGTCACCCATCACGCCCAGACGCTTGAACTGCTCCTTCTGCACGTCCACCCATTTGTCGGCATAGGCGCGGCACTGGGCGCGAAACTCGGACGCGGGCACCTCGTCCTTGTTCAGCTTCTTCTTGCGATATTCCTCTTCGATCTTCCATTCGATCGGCAGGCCGTGGCAGTCCCAGCCGGGCACATAGGGCGCATCCTTGCCCAGCAGCGACTGGCTGCGGACGATGATGTCCTTGAGCACCTTGTTCATCGCATGGCCCATATGGATGTCGCCATTGGCGTAGGGCGGGCCGTCATGCAGGATGAAGCGTTCGCGGCCGGCGCGCTTCTCGCGCAGCTTGCCATAGAGGTCCATCGCCGCCCAGCGCGCGGCAATCGCCGGTTCCTTCTGCGCGAGGCCGGCCTTCATCGGGAAGTCGGTGACGGGAAGGAAGACGGTGCTTTTGTAATCGGGCTGGTCGGTCATATGGGGTCCGGCAAATTAAGCAAATCCGTTCGTCCTGAGTAGCCATTGAGCGAAGTCGAAATGGCGTATCGAAGGATGAATGCTTCGATACGGGTCTTCGACAGGCTCAGCCCCTACTCAGCACGAACGGGTGAGGTCAGGGGGCATTAAGCGAGGTAAGGCGTTCCCGCAAGGATTTGCCGTGCGTCGTCGCAGTCGCGGGCGATCTGCGCGATCAGCGGGTCGAGGCCGTCAAACTTCGCCTCCGGCCGGAGATAGTGGATCAGTTGCACTTCGATGCTCTGGTCGTACAGGCTTTCGGCAAAATCGAAGAAATGCGGCTCCAGCAACAGCTTGGGCGGATCGAAGCTTGGGCGGATGCCCAGATTGGCGGCGCCGTCCAGCACCCGGCCATCGACCAACAGCCCGCGCACGGCATAGATGCCGAAGGCCGGGCGCAGATAAGGGCCAAGATCGATATTGGCAGTCGGGAAGCCGATGGTGCGACCCAGCTTGTCGCCATGCTGGACCACGCCCTGTATCGCAAAGGGGCGCGTCAGCAGGCGGGTGGCGGTGGCGCAATCACCGGCCTGCAATGCGGCGCGGATGCGGCTGGAACTGATCACCCCTTCCGCGTCCGTGACCGGCGCGACCGCTTCGGCCGGCAGGCCCAGTTCGCCGAAACTGGCGATCGTGCCGCTGCGGCCCTTGCCGAAGGTGAAATCCTCGCCCGTGACGACCGCGGCGACGCCCAGCTCTTCCATCAGCAACCGGACATAGCCGGCGGGGTCGAGCGCGGCGAGTTCGCGGGTGAAGTCGAATACCAGCATTGCGTCGGCGCCGGCGGCCGCGAACAGCGCCTGCCGCTGGTCCAGCGTGGTCAGGCGAAAGGGCGGCGTATCGGGCTGGAACAGGCGCATGGGATGGGGATCGAAGGTGGCGACGATCGCCGGCCGTCCCTCCGCCCGCGCACGCGCGATCGCGCGGCCGACCACCGCCTGATGGCCGGCATGAAAGCCGTCGAAATTGCCAAGCGCCATGACGCCGCCGCGCAGATACGCAGGGATCGGGGCATTGCTGGTAAGCCGCTCCATGGCCGGGGCTATAGGGTGACACACAGGGCGTGGCAATTGGCGATCATGTCCATACATCCCTGTCGTCATTGCGAGCGTAGCGAAGCAATCCACCGACGCACATGGATTGCTTCGCGACGCTCGCAATGACGGAAGATTTACGGGCGACGGCCGAACGTCACGAAGCTGTAGGCCGGGCGCCCGTCCAGCGAGGGATGATCCGCGCGCGCCGTCTCGCGCCAGTCCACCGGATCGGGATAGCCGATATGGGTGTCACCTTCGGCGTCAACATGCACCTCGGTCAGTTCGATCCGGTCGGCCCGGTCGAGGAACAGGCGATAGATTTCCGCGCCGCCGATCACCATCAGCGTGGGCGCATCCGCCAACATGATCGCGGCGTCGACATCATGCGCGACCTCCGCCCCCTCGCCCGCCCAGCCCCGATCGCGGGTCAGCACGATATGGCGACGGCCGGGCAGCAGGCCGGGCAGGCTGTCGAACGTCTTGCGCCCCATCAGCATCGGATGGCCGGCGGTCAGCGCCTTGAAATGCCTGAGGTCGGCCGGCAGCCGCCAGGGCAGATCGCCATCCCGGCCGATCACGCCATTGTCGGCGCGGGCCAGGATCAGGACGATGTCGGGCGTCACAAGCTGAGCCGCGTCACATGCCCCATCTTGCGGCCCGGACGCGCCTCATGCTTGCCATAGAGGTGAAGATGATTTTCAGGGTCGGACAGGATGGCCGGCCACTCCGCCGCATCGTCGCCGATCAGGTTGCGCATCTCGACCCGCTGGGCGGCCAGGCCCGTATCGCCGAGCGGCAGGCCGCAGATCGCGCGGACATGGTTCTCGAACTGGCTGGTCAGCGCGCCCTCGATCGTCCAGTGGCCGCTATTATGGACGCGCGGCGCCATTTCGTTGAACACCGGGCCATCGGCGCTGGCAAAAAACTCCAGCGTCAGCACGCCGACATAGTCGAGCGCATCGGCGACCTGCCTGGCGAGCGCGCGGGCGGCGGGCAACTGCGCCTCGATCAGCGATCCGGCCGGCACGGTCGAGGTGGCGAGGATGCCATCGACATGGACGTTTGCGGCCGAATCCCAGAAACGCACCGCGCCGTCGGCGCCGCGCACCAGGATCACCGAATATTCCTGATCGAAGGTCACGAAACCTTCGAGGATGGCAGGCTGGCGCTGAATTGCGTTCCAGGCACCGACCGCGTCGCCCGGCTCGTTGATCCGGGCCTGGCCCTTGCCGTCATAGCCCATGCGGTTGGTCTTGAGGATCGCGCGGCTGCCGATCATCTCGATCGCGGTTTCCAGATCGTCCAGGCTGTCGACCGGCGCGAACGGCGCGGTCAAGCCGCCGAGGTCGGCGACGAAACGCTTTTCGGCGAGACGATCCTGCGCGATACGCAGCGCGCCGGCGCCGGGGCGGACCAGCCCATGGCTCGCCAGCACCTCGACCGCCGACGGGTCGATATTCTCGAACTCATAAGTGACGACGTCGACGCCCTCGGCAAAGGCGGCGAGCGCGGCGGCATCCTCATAGGCGCCCTGGGTCCAGCTTGGCGAGACATCGGCGGCGGGGCCGCTCGTCTCGGGCGCGTAGATATGGGTGCGATAGCCAAGCTGGGCCGCGGCCATGGCGATCATCCGGCCAAGCTGGCCGCCGCCAAGAATGCCGATGGTGGCGCCGGGAGCAATGGTCGTCATGATCGGGATCAGTCCTCGACGGTTTCGGCGACGGCGTCGGTCTGGCGCGCGCGCCATTCGTCCAGCCGCTCGGCCAGCGCATCGTCATGCGTCGCCAGGATCGACGCGGCGAGCAGGCCGGCATTGATCGCGCCGGGCTTGCCGATCGCCAGCGTGCCGACCGGAATGCCGCCGGGCATCTGAACGATGGAGAGCAGCGAATCCATGCCCTTCAAGGCCTTGGACTCCACCGGCACGCCCAGAACCGGCAGACGGGTCATCGATGCGGCCATGCCCGGCAGATGGGCGGCGCCACCGGCACCGGCGATGATGACCTTGAGGCCGCGGCCAGCGGCGCTGGTGGCATAATCATAGAGGCGTTGCGGGGTGCGATGGGCGGACACAACCTTGCACTCATGGGCAACGCCCAGCGCTTCCAGCGTCTCGGCGGCATGACGCATCGTCTCCCAGTCGGAGCGCGAGCCCATGATGATGCCGACTTCCACTGCCCCGCTCATATATCGCTTCCCCTGATGGGGCGGCCCACCGGCCTGCCCGGAAAGCAAAGCCCCTTAGCGGCCGGGCCGCCAAGGGGCAATGTGGTTTTCCGTATCGGCCGGGCCGAATTACCGTTCCGACAGATAATAGCGATCGGTCGCGGTCAGATCGTCGGCCAGTTCATAGACGATCGGCTGGCCGGTCGGGATTTCCAGTTCGGTGATCTCGTCATCGGGAATGTTCGACAGATGCTTGACCAGCGCGCGCAGCGAATTGCCATGGGCGGAGATGACGACGCGCTTGCCGGCCTTCAGGTCGGGCGCAATGACCGATTCCCAATAGGGCAGCACGCGGGCGATCGTGTCCTTCAGGCTTTCGGTCGACGGGATGGCAATGCCGTCATAGCGGCGGTCCTTCGACAGGTCGAACTCGCTGCCCGCTTCCAGCACCGGCGGCGGAACATCGAAGCTGCGGCGCCAGATCTTGACCTGATCGTCGCCATGCTTGGCTGCCGTCTCCGCCTTGTTGAGGCCGGTCAGGCCGCCATAATGGCGTTCATTCAGGCGCCAGTCCTTCTCGACCGGCAGCCACAGCCGCCCCATTTCCTCCAGCACCAGGTTCAACGTCTTGATCGCGCGGCTCTGGACCGAGGTATAGCATTGGTCGAAATCCAGCCCCTTTTCCTTGAGCAGGCGACCGGCGGCGCGTGCCTCCTCCACACCCTTTTCGGTCACGTCGACATCCCACCAGCCGGTGAAGCGGTTTTCCAAGTTCCAGGTCGACTGACCATGGCGGATGAGGACGAGCGTGGGCATCGGGCGTGTCTCCTGCACGATTGGGGCGAAAGATGCGCCTGCCATAGCGGGCAAAATTGTCCGCGCAAGCTTGTCGCGGGTCAGGACAAGCCCACATTGCAGTCAAACCGGCGATGCGATAGCTCGGGACGACCAACGGAAAAGGAATGGCGATTTGGCATTTGTGAAGGGCGCGTGGCGCATCCTGGTCGCGATCAAGGACGGACTGGTGCTCCTGTTCCTCCTGCTCTTCTTCGGGCTGCTCTATGCCGCCCTGTCCTTCTCGCCCAAGCCGGCCAAGCCCATCGCCAGCGGCGCGCTGCTGCTGGACCTGGACGGCAGCATCGTCGAGCAGCCGGCCGAGGTAAGTGCCACCGCCATCCTGTCGGGCTCGGGCGATCAGGCGAAGGAATATCGCCTGTCCGACATATTGACCGCGCTCGACGCCGCCCGCACCGATGACAAGGTGAAGGCGGTCGTACTCGACCTCGACGATTTCAGCGGCGGCGGCCAGGTCGCGATCGCCCGCGTCGGCAAGGCGCTGGACGCGGTGCGCGCCGCCAAGAAGCCGGTTTTCGCCTTTGCAACCCTCTATAGCGACGACAGTTACCAGCTCGCCGCCCATGCCAGCGAAGCCTGGGTCGACCCGATGGGTGGCGTCGCCATCGCCGGGCGCGGCGGATCGGGCCTCTATTATAAGGGGCTGATCGACAAGCTGGGGGTTAATACCCATGTCTATCGCGTCGGCACCTACAAGAGCTTCGTCGAACCCTATATCCGCGCCGACCAGTCACCCGCCGCCAAGCAGGCCAATCAGGAACTGGCCGGCGCCCTGTGGCAGAACTGGCAGGATGACGTGACCAAGGCGCGGCCCAAGGCGAAGGTTGCGGCCTATGCCGCCGATCCGGCCGCCGCCGCCAGCGCCGCCGGTGGCGACATGGCCAAGGCCGCGCTCGCCGCCGGGCTGGTCGATCATCTGGGCGATCAAGAGGCTTTTGAAGAGCGCGTCGCCAAGGTCGCGGGCGATCCGTCCGACAAGGACGACACCGACTATGCCGCGATCGACTATGCCGCCTATGTGAAGGCCAGGAAGCCCGCCAATGACGGGCAGATCGGCGTGCTGACCGTGGCCGGCGACATTGTCGATGGCGAGGCTGGCCCGGGCACGGCGGCGGGCGATACGATTTCCGACCTGCTGATGAAGGCGCTGGACGAGAAGGACTTGAAGGCCCTGGTCGTGCGCGTCGATTCGCCGGGCGGATCGGTGCAGGCGTCGGAGAAGATCCGCCGCGCCATCATGGAGGCCAAGTCCGGCGGCCTGCCGATCGTCGTGTCGATGGGCAATGTCGCGGCGAGCGGCGGCTATTGGGTCTCGACCCCGGCCGACATCGTCTTTGCCGAGCCCGACACCATCACGGGATCGATCGGCGTGTTCGGCATCATCCCCAGTTTCGAGGGCACGCTGGCCAAGATGGGCATCACCACCGACGGCGTGCGCACCACGCCGCTGTCGGGCCAGCCCGATATCGCGGGCGGCACCACGCCGCAATTCGACCAGATCATGCAGATGGGGGTCGAGGACATCTATCGCCGCTTCGTCGGCCTGGTCGCCCGAGCACGGCACAAGACGCCGGCGCAGATCGACGCCATCGCCCAGGGCCGCGTCTGGGATGGCGGCACCGCCCGCCAGATCGGCCTGGTCGACCGGTTCGGCGACCTCAACGACGCGATCGCCGAAGCCGCGCGTCGCGCCAAGATCGATCCGGCCAAGGCCAAGCCCTACTGGATCGAGAAGCAGCCGGACAAGTTCGCCGAGTTCATCCAGTCGATCGCCGACCGCGAGAAGGATGATGCCGGCGCCCCGCGCGACCTGATCGGCCGCGAAGCACGCCTGCAGCAACGCTGGGCACTGCAGGCAGTGGCCGACGTGCGCGGATTGGTCAGCGGCGCTGGCGTACGCGCCGACTGCCTGGAATGCCGCAGCTATGGCGCGCCCAAGGCAACCGCTGGAAAGGACGAGAAGGGCCTTCTGGCCATGCTGGTCGAACTGTGGCGATAGGGCGGGGGCGGTACTAAGCCGCCCTTACCCGATGATATCCTCGACGGCATAAAGCGGCCGGATTTCGATCTCGCTTGGTCCCGGCATCGGATTGGGACAGCGCTTCGCCCAGAGCAGGGCTTCCTCCATATCGGAAACCTCCCACAACCAGAAGCCCGCGACCTGTTGCCCGGCGGGGGTGAATGGCCCGTCCTTCACGACCCGCCCGGGACCATCGAATGCGATGCGCTTGCCCTCCGACGTCGGCCTGAGGCCGTCCGCCATGCGCAGGATGCCGGCCGCCTGCAGTTCGTCATTGAACCGCCCCATCGCCGCCATCATCTCATCCGTCCATGGCGACGGCGCGAACCCCTGTTCGCTATCTTCCGTCGCCTTCACAAATACCATCACGCGCATCTTCGCCTCCTCGTGCGAACCAGCCCGCCCACAGCATCAGGCCATCGGGGCCAGCATATCATCCGAACCCGCCAATAGTCCTGCGGCGCAATCCAGCAACGCCTGCCGGGCAAAGGGCTTACCGATTACCGGCCGATGCGCATGGTCGACCGGCAGATGTTCCCGGCCATAACCCGATACAAAGGCGAAGGGCACGTCCCGGGCCGCCAACGCCGCCGCAACGGCGTCAACCGGTTCGCCCTGCAGATTACCATCCAGCAGCGCGACATCAAACTGGCCGGCTTCCACGTGGGCAAGGGCCTCGGCTGCCGATGCAGCCACAGCAAATATGACTGCCCCCTGGTCCTCCAGCAGCATGGCAATTTCCATCGCGACCAGGGGTTCATCCTCGACCAGCAGGAAGGAGCGCCCGGCGAGGGCCGCATGCGCGCCCGTCCGTTCGCTTGCGACCCTATCCTTCGGGCTGTTGGCACTGGCGACTCTGCTGATGCGCGGCCCCATTGGCAGGGTCAGCACCCATCTGACCCCATCCGCCGCATAGTCGGCACGCGCATCGCCCCGTTCCGCCCGCAGGCTGCGTTCGATCAAGGCGGTACCGAAACCCTTGCGCGTAGGCGTGCCGACCTCTGGACCGCCGGTTTCAATCCACTCGATGACCAGGCGCTCCTCCTCGATCGTCCAGGACAGCGATACCGACCCGGTCGGAACCGAAAGCGCCCCATATTTATGCGCATTGGTGACCAACTCATGCAGGATCAGCGCCAGGTGCAATGCCAGTTCGGGCGCCAATTCCAGATCGGGTCCATCAATCCTGAGTTGCTTGACGTCGGCGGCGCCAATGTCGATCTGTCCATCGATCAGTTCGCGCAACCCCGCCCCCTGCCAGGTCGAACTGCTGAGCAGCGAATGCGCCCGCGCCAGCGCATGGATACGACCGGTAAAGGTCGGCGCGAAATCCGACGGGCCGGATGAGTGGCGCAATGTCTGGACGGCAATCGCCTGAACCGATGCCAGCGTATTTTTCACACGATGGTTGAGTTCGCCGATCAGCAACCTTTGCGTATCCTCCGCCCGCTTGCGCGCGGTGACATCCAGCATCTGGACATTGATCGATACCAGCCGTCCCCGGCCATCCAGCAAGGCGGAAAAATAGCATTCGCAATCCAGCGTGACGCCTTCGGCCGTGCGCATCCGCAAACATTGCATGTCCCGCACGCGTCGACCCGCGATCATTTCGCTGACCATCGCGCCAAAACGGCCGGCATCCTCCGGATCGAGCCAGTCCAGTTCCAGCGCGCGAAAACCGGCCACTTCCGGCGCCCGCCAGCCGAACATCCGCACCGCGCCATGCGACCACGCGATGATATGCTGCCCTGCGTCGAATTCGATGATCGCCAACGGGGAATTGTCGCCATGCGCCTGCAACCGGGCCAGCGCAGCGGCATGCTGGTCGCGTTCGCGGGCCAGTTCCTGACGCTGGCGGAACAGTTCGACGAACAGGCCTACCTTGTGGCGCAATATGTCGGGATCGACCGGCTTGAACAGATAGTCGATCGCGCCACTCTCGTAACCGCGGAAGCGACGCTGCTCATCCGCTCCGGCGGCGGTGAGGAAGATGATCGGCACGCGCCGGGTCCGCTCCGTGCTCCGCATCAGCTCGGCCAGTTCAAAACCGTCCATGCCCGGCATCTGGACGTCGAGCAGCGCCAGCGCGACATCCTCGACAAGCAACAGTTCCAGCGCCTGCGCCCCCGAACGCGCCTTGAGTATCTCTACGCCCTCCGCCTTCAGCAAGGCTTCAAGCGCAGTCAGATTTTCCTCGACATCGTCGACGGCCAATATTTTCGCGAGCTCAGGCGGCATGATCGAGCGTCCTCAGGTCGGTCAGGTTGCGGCGGTATATCTTCTCGCCCTCGTCGAAATCGGCAAAGCCGTCGGCGTAGCGCGAAAAGCGCAATGTTTCCTTCGCCCCCAATCCCAGAAAGCCGCCGCGGACCAATGAGTCGCCGAACAGGCCCAGCGCCCGGTCCTGCAGATCCCGGTCGAAATAGATGAGGACATTGCGACTGGAAATCAGCTGCGCCTCCGCGAACACCTGGTCGCTCGCCAGATTATGTTCGGCGAATACCGCGCGTCGACGCAGGCTCTTGTCGAACATCACGGCGCCATAGGCGGCGGTATAATAGTCCGACAGCGAGGTCCTCCCGCCGGCAAGCCGATGATTTTCCGTGAATTGCTGGATGCGATCCAGATCGTAGACGCCCGCTTCCGCCTTCTCCAGCGCCGCAGGGCTGATATCGGTGCAATAGAAAATCGTGCGATCCTCCAGCCCTTCCTCGCGAAACAGGATGGCGAAGGAGTAGAATTCTTCCCCATTGGCACAGCCCGCGATCCAGACTTTGAGCGACGGGTAGGTCCGCAAATGGGGAATGACCTGCTCGCGCAGGGCACGGAAATAGGCGGGATCCCGGAACATCTCGCTTACCTGGATGGTCAGGAAACCCATAAGGTCGGCAAATACCGCCGGGTCGCGCAATAGCAGATGCTGCAATTGCGACAGGCTGGCACACGCATGGCGTTGCTGGGCACGGGCAAGGCGCCGATGCAGTGAGCCACGCGAGTAACCACGGAAATCATAATGATACTGACGAAATATCGCCTCGAGTAGCAAGTCGAGTTCCAGCTCCTCATGCGGCGGGAAAATATCTTCGGTCATCGCGGCATCCACACCCGTGTCAGGCTCAACAGCTTGTCCACATCCAGCGGTTTGGCCAGATAGTCGTTGGCCCCCGCATCCAGGCAATCCTGCTGATCGCGCGCCATTGCCTTGGCCGTAAGCGTGATGATCGGCAATTTCCGTCCCCAGGGCCGTGAACGGATTTCGCGCGTGGCGGCCAGACCATCCATTTCCGGCATCATCACGTCCATCAGCACCAGGTCGACCGGGTCGGTCAAACCACGCGCGGCCTCGTCCAGCGCCTGCAACGCCTCGCGCCCGTTGCGCGCGATACGGACATTGGTGCCGTGCGGCTCGAAGATGGAGGTCAGCGCATAGACATTGCGGATATCATCTTCCACCACCAGGATGTTCCGCCCGTCCAGCGCGGCATCGCGGTTGAGCGACTTGGCGATCAATGCCTGCTGCGGCGCAGGCAGGTCCGACACCACCTGGTGCAGGAACAGCGTGACTTCGTCGAGCAGACGCTCGGGCGACTTGGCACCCTTGACGATGATCGACTTGGAATAGCGCCGCAACCGCATCTCTTCGTCACTGCTCAGGTCGCGGCCAGTATAGACTATCACGGGCGGAAAGCCGACCGCCTCGTCGGCGCTCAGTCGATCGAGCAGGTCAAGCCCGGACGCATCGGGCAGGTTGAGATCAAGCACCATGCAATCGAATGTCTCGCGCCCCAGCAGATCAAAACACTGGGCTGCCGAATGGGCCTCGACCGTCTCGACATCGCGCGACGCCAGCAAAAGCTTCACGCTTTCGGCCTGCTGAGCATCGTCCTCCACCACCAGAACGCGACGCATGCGCTGGGCCATGCGCGCCTCCAGTCCCTCCAACATCCCGACCAGCGCGGCGCGCTTCACCGGCTTGAACAGATACCCGATCGCGCCGCTGGAAAGCGCCGCCTGGCTATCGTCATCCACCGACACGACATGCACCGGAATGTGGCGCGTGCGCACGTCCCGCTTGATCCGATCCAGTACGGAAAGCCCGGTATGATCGGGCAGGTTCATGTCTAGGATCACCGCATTGGGCACATATTGCCGCGCCATCAGCGCGCCTTCGTCGGCGGTACCAGCGATCAGGCACTGAAATTTCAGTTCATGCGCGATGTCGCGTAGGATGCCGGCAAATACCGGATCATCCTCGACGATCAGAATGACCCGGGTATCGCCCGTCAGATGTTCACGGTCATCCTGCAGAGCCGGTCCGGAGCGGGACTGCAGCGGCGCGGTATTGGGCGACACGACACGTGGTCGGGCCTGTTCCACAGCCGGCTGTGCCGCCATGATTGCGGCAGGATCGAACCGTTCCGGCAGGATCAGCGCGAAGGCACTGCCCTCTCCTTCCTGGCTTTCCACTTCCACTGTGCCACCCAGCAGCCGCGCCAGTTCACGCGAAATCGACAGGCCGAGGCCGGTGCCCCCATATTTGCGGCTGATCGTGCCATCCGCCTGCTGAAACGCCTCGAAGATAAGCTGCTGCTGATCGGCCGCTATGCCCACGCCGGTATCGCGCACGATAAAGGCGATCCGTCCCGGACTGCGGGGTTCCACCGCGACCATGACCGATCCCTGGTCAGTGAACTTGATCGCGTTGGACAGGAAATTCTTGAGCACCTGCTCGATCCGTTGCGGGTCGCTTTCAATCTCCACAGGCGCTTCGCTATCGGCCTTGGCTCCGAACACCAGCCCCTTGGCTGCGGCCGAGGGGGCGAAAATTGCGGATAGCTTGTCCAGCATGGGCGCAATGCGGATCCGACGGGGCTGCAATTCCAGCTTCCCTGCCTCGATCTTGGAAATATCGAGAATATCGTTGATCAAGGTCAGCAGATCATTGCCCGACGTCTCGATCGTCTCGGCATGTCGCACCTGTTCGGCATTCAGATTGCCGGCGCGATTTTCGGCGAGGAGGCGCGCCATGATCAGCAGCGAGTTAAGCGGCGTGCGCAGTTCATGGCTCATATTCGCCAGAAACTCCGACTTATAGCGGCTCGATTGCTGCAACTCCCCGGCTTGGTTTTTGAGCGAGACCTGCGCGCGCGACAGATCATCACGCTGAATCTCCAGTTGACGGGTCTGTTCTTCCAGCTGGACGTTGGTCTGCTCCAACTCGCTTTGCTGCGCTTCCAGCCTGACGGCGGATTCCTGCAACTGACGGCTTTGCTGCTCCAGTTCCTCGTTATTGGCGCGCAGTTCCTCACTCTGTGCCTGCAACTCTTCGGCCTGTTGCTGGGTTTCTTCCAGCAGTTCGCGCAGGCGGGCACGATATTTCCCGGAACGGATCGCCACTCCGAACTGCCCTTCGACCCTATCAAGCAAGGCCATTGCGTCATGGCCCATATCCTTGGGCAGGCCCAGTTCGATCGCAGCATTGATCGCCCCGTCGGCCTTGGTCGTGGTAATGATCAAGGTTTCGGGATGGGCACGGCCAAGCGCCGATCCATAGGTCAGATAGCCGTCGGGGACCGCGTCGAGAATGAAGCTGCGCCGCCCCGCGACCGCCTGGCCAAGCAGGCCATCGCCCGGGCCAAAACGCTCGGGCAGATTGGCGTCCGCCGGTACCGCATAGGTGGCATAGCGCCGAAATCCGTCGCCATTGGCGATATAGATCACGCCGGCCTGCGCCTTGAGATATTCGGCCAGGAAGGTGAGTGCGCTGGTCGCAAGATCCTCGAGCGATTGCTCTCCACTGACCGCCTCCGCCAGTCCGACCTGCCCCGCCTGCAACCATTCCTCGCGGGCGATGGCCAGCTTGTTGCGAATGAAGAGCAGGCCGATCGCTGCCAATATCCAATAGATTGCGATACCCAGAACGCGGTTGACCAGGGCCACGGCGGGATCGACCCCAGTGGGGGCCAGATAAAAGCCAAAGCAGGTCAGCAATGTCGCGACGGCAGCGATTATGAGCGGCAATTGCGGCCGACGCCCCTGATAGGCAAGCACGACCGGCAGCAAATAGGCGACCCATACCGCCGTTCCGAGCGGAAAGATCAGGTCGGCGCCGAAGGGCAGGACCAAAAATGCCAGCAGCCCGACATAGAGCAAGAGCTGGGCCGACGACGATGTTTTACTAACGCTAGAATTTGCCATGATAGCTGATCTGGACGCGCGGGCGCTTGGCCGCAACAATCTGGATCGGTTTCCCCCAAAAATTATCCCGCCCCGCGCGGCTGCCACGCACGAACGATCCAGATCGGATCGGGTTCCGTCTGGGTCTTCGCAAGAACGGCAAGGCGCAGGCAGGAACGACAGCACCGGCCCCGGATGCTGTCGTTCATCCCGGCTTTAGCAGCTTGAATTGCGATCGATCGCGCGGCCGGCCAAGGCGCCCGCGCCAGCGCCGATAATCGTGCCCGGTGCCCGATCGCCCCGTGTGTCAACCGCACGGCCGAGCAGGGCGCCCGCGACACCGCCGACCAACAGGCCGGTTGTTCCGCCGGACTTGCGGCAGCGATAGCTGCGGTCGTCGCGATACCCCCGGCGGTCGGCATAGCGGCCGCGATCATGACCGCGATCATTGTGATGCCAGCCATGGCCGCGATCACGGGCGAATGATGTGACCGGAACGGTCGCGGAAAAAGTCGCGGCTGCCATAGCGATGGCGATGATGGACTTGCGAATAATCATTGGGTTCTCCTCAACCTGATCAATGCTTTGTACGTCTCCTTCTGCCCTGCACCGGGTGGCCGAAATCTGAACCGGCTGGTTATCTGCCGTTCAGGAAACGCCGCTCCGGCCAAAACCACCACCATGTGGAAACAAATCCCGCATTGCGGCCAACATCTTGACAGCAGTCTTCCTGCAGGAGAAAGTGGCCTGACCAATTTCATAAACAATTGGCGCGCGGCCGGTTCGGTTCCGCCGTGAAAGCCCGATAGCAGGATGAGGAGATGATGATGGCGGGAAGACTGGCGCTGTGCGCCCTGCTTGGTGCGGCATCGACACAGGCGATCGGCTTGGCCGCCGCCCATGACTCGTCGGCCTATATCCAGTCGCCCCGCCAGACCTATAATCTCAATTCCGACTGGCAGATGACCACCGGCGATCAGACCGGCGCGCAGCAGGCCGACTTTGACGACAAGGACTGGCAGCGCGTCACCCTGCCCAACGCCTTCAACGAAACCCAGGCTTTCACCCGCGATATCAAGGCGCTGTCGACCGGCATCATCTGGTATCGCAAGCACATCACGCTCCCCGCCGATGCGACACGCGGCAGGGCCTTCCTGGAATTTGAAGGCGTGCGCCAGGCCGCCGAAATCTGGGTCAATGGCCGTTCGGTCGCCCTGTCCGAACATGGCGTGATGGCCTTCGGCGCCGATATTAGGGCTGCACTCAAACCCGGCGACAATGTCATCGCCGTGCGCGTCGACAATGACTGGAAGTACAAGGAACGGGCCACCGGCAGCGGCTTCCAGTGGAACAACGACAATTTCAACGTCAATTATGGCGGCATCACCAAGAATGTCCGGCTCCACCTGACCGGCCAAGTCTATCAGACGCTGCCGCTCTATTCGTCGCTCGGCACGACCGGCCAATATGTCTGGGCCGACGGTTTCGACATCGCCGGCCGCCGCGCGACCATCCATGCCGAAAGCCAGGTCCGCAACGACAGCGCCGCCGCACGCGCCTTGTCGCTCCGCGTCGAAATCCGCGATCCCGCCGGCCGCCGCATCGCCCGGTTCGACAGTGCCGCCACCTCGATCGCACCCGGCCAGACTGCCACCCTCGCCGCCGCCGCGCCGGTCGCCGACCTCCATTATTGGAGCTGGGGCTATGGCTATCTCTACACCGTCACGACCAGCCTGATGGACAAGGACAAGGTCATCGACAGCGTCGATACGAAGACCGGCTTCCGCCAGACCCGCTTCGGCGATGGCAAGGTCGATCTCAACGGCCGTACGATCATGGTCCATGGCTATGCCCAGCGCACCTCCAACGAATGGCCCGCCGTCGGCACCTCCATCCCGCCCTGGATCAGCGACTTCTCCAACGCACTGATGGTGGAAAGCGGCGGCAATCTGGTCCGCTGGATGCACGTCACCCCGTCCAAGCAGGACATCGAATCCGCCGACCGCGTCGGCCTGATGCAGGCGATGCCGGCCGGCGACGCCGAAAGCGACGTGACCGGCCGTCGCTGGGACCAGCGCAAGGATGTGATGCGCGACGCGATCATCTATAATCGCAACAATCCCTCGATCCTCTTCTACGAAAGCGGGAACGAGAATATCAGCGAAGCGCATATGGCGGAGATGAAGGCGATCCGCGACCTTTACGATCCCCACGGCGGCCGCGCCATCGGATCGCGCGAGATGCTGGACAGCAAGGTCGCCGAATATGGCGGCGAGATGCTCTATATCAACAAGAGCGCGAAGCATCCGATGTGGTCGATGGAATATAGCCGCGACGAAGCCGCCCGCGCCTATCAGGACAATTTCACCCCGCCCTTCCACAAGGATGCGCCCGACTATAATCGCAACCAGGACAGCCACGCCATCGAGGATGTGAAGCGCTGGAACGACTATTATGTCATGCGGCCGGGCACCGGCACCCGCGTCAGTTCGGGCGGCGTCAACATCATCTGGTCGGACAGCAACACCCATTATCGCGGCGACAATAATTACCGCCGCTCGGGCGAGGTCGACGCCGTGCGCATCCCCAAGCAGGGCTTTTTCGCGCATCAGGTGATGTGGAACGACTGGGTCGACAGCGTCACCCCCGCCACCCACATCATCGGCCACTGGAACTACGCCCCCGGCACGGTCAAGGACGTGGCCGTCATATCCAATGGGCAGAGCGTCGAGCTGTTCCTCAACGGCCGCTCGCTCGGCAAGGGGCAGCGCAGCGACAGCTTCCTCTTCAGCTGGAAAAATATCGCCTTCGCCCCCGGCACGCTCCGCGCCGTCGCCACCCACGCCGATGGCAAGACTTCGGAATATAGCCTCTCCACCACCGGCCCGGCGGTCGCGCTGAAGCTCACCCCCCATGTCTCCCCGCGCGGCTTCGTCATGGACGGCGCCGACATCGCACTGGTCGATGTCGAGGCGGTCGATGCCCAGGGCCGCCGCGTGCCGGTCGACGCCAGCAAGGTCCATTTCGACCTCAAGGGGCCGGCGCTCTGGCGCGGCGGCATTGCCCAGGGCGACAGCCATGGCAAGGTCCGCGCCGGCCAGACCGAAGGCGAAGCCGTAGTAACCAAGGCGCATGGCGCGGACGGCACCACCTCCTATGCCGGCACCGCGCGCGAGGAGGATAATTATATCCTCTCGCCCGACCTGCCGCTGGAAGGCGGCGTCAATCGCGTCCTGATCCGCGCAGGCACCAAGGCGGGCACGGTGTCGCTCACCGCGACGGCGCCGGGCCTGAAAACGGCCAGCCTGTCGATCCAGACCAAGCTGCCCGCCGCCACCAAGGGCGGTCTGTCGACCGACTTCGCCGACGCCTTCCAGCCCGGCAGCCTGGTGCGCGGCCCGACGCCCACCACCCCCAGCTTTACCCCGCACCGCACCAGCTTCGTCGCGCAGGATATCCGCGCCGGGTCGGGACAGGCCGATGCCGGTGCCACCGTCGACGACAATGAACTCACCCGCTGGGCGAGCGACGGCAGGCCTGACAATGGCTGGATCGAATATCGCTTCGCCGCCCCGGTGCGCCTCAGCGAAATCGACCTGAAGCTGGTCGGCTGGCGCTCGCGCGCCTATCCGCTCGAACTGACGATCGACGGCAAGAGCGTCTGGCGCGGCGAGACCGAGCGGCAGCTTGGCTACACCACGCTGCGCTTTCCCGCCACGACCGGCCAGACACTGCGCATCCGCCAGACCGGCCCGGTGCAGGACAAGGACGCCTTCGGCAAGGTGGTGGAACTCGCCAGCGCCCGCCAGGCCGGCGACACCGGCGCCGACGCGGTGCCGCCCGGCTGGCACCTGGGCATCGTCGAAGCCGAATTCCACGGCCCGGTCGACTAGGCGGACGGTCTGCAAACGACCAGATGCGGCAATCGTCACCCCGGCCCCTTCGACAGGCTCAGGACAGGCTTGAGCCGGGGTCCCGCTTCTTTATCTGTTGCATAGAAAAGCGGGATGCCGGGTCAAGCCCGGCATGACGGATGTGGGTAGGGCGGCTTGCGGCCATTTTTGGTCATTAGTCGAGCGCGCTTGTTTTCCTATTAGATGACCTTTCTGCCCCTGCTGATGTGCTGACGGGAAGGGAAGTGCACCTATGACCCCGCTGCGACAGCAGTGGGTCCGGTCATTCGTTTGGGTTTTGCATAAAGGGAGCAACCAGCCCATGTCCTTCAGCAAAGGCATTTAAGCGATCCGCGAGACGGTCCGGGTCTTCGTAAAATTGTTTGTCCAATCGCTCCAACCGGGCGGAGCGATGATGGCGGGTGACAAGTTCCGTGAGGCGGCGTACTTTTGAGTTCGTAATCCGCCACCGTTCAGATCGGCTGTCGGGCGGATAATCAGTGTCAAACATGGTGCGAGCGGCTTCTTTGAGCAGTCGGGCCGAGTTTTCTGCTCCCATCTCTTCCAGGCCGCTCAAGGCGAGGCGATAATAGTTGCCTGAACTGTTATAAAAATACTGGTCGAATCCACCGTTATAAACATCACTTTCCATAAGGCAGACGGAGAAATATACCTTTTCCTGTATTGACCATCCATCCAGTTCTTGATTGTCGGCGCTCCGCTTGACGAGAGATACCCAAAGCTCGCGGAAAGGGTCATACTCCTTCAGTTTTTGATAATAGGCGCGCGACGCCTCCATACTTTCCCTTATGCCTTGTTTGCATGCCATGCATATGCCGCCGGTGGCTTCAGCCGTCGTGGGTAGTATCAACGCACCGCATTTATCACAGGGTATTTTGCTCATGGACGATTTCTGCCCGCCCACTCTTGGCAGATCAAGTTTTAGACGCATGCCCACGCAGGACAAAATCTAATGTCCCACGCTCGCGAAGTTCAGATTCACTAAGCCGATGGCCGCGCTTGCGGTTCCCCGAAAAGGAGGAAAACAACGGCAGCTAACCTCACAACTGACGCTAAAAGCGGCCTGTCCGCTTCCCACCCGTCCCGGCCATTGGGCGAGTGCCGGATGCTCCCCCAAAGCAAAACGCGGTCCCGGGGGGAGGCCCGGAACCGCGCTCGCACCGATCCGCGATGCGGATCGTGATCGGATCAGAATTTCGCCTGGACGCCCGCGAAGAAGCGCTGGCCAGGATAATAGACATCCACCGGCATATCCTTGTTGATATAGACCGACGAATATTCCTTGTTGATATTCTGCATCTCGAAGAACACGCTGAAGTGATATTTCGGGAAGCGCAGTGTCACCTTGCCGTCCAGATAGCCTTCACCCTTGCGATAGAGCGGGTTGTTGCCGTTGGTCGCGCTGATCACCGTATCGAGCCACTTGGAGCGATAATTGTAGCTCATGCGGAAGTTCAGCCAGTCCTTGTCGTAGAAGAAGCTGGCATTGTAGGTGTAGCTCGACAGGCCGGGATATTCCTTCAGCTCCTGGCCGGTCGCGCTGTTGGTGAGGTTGGTGCGGATGGCGCGGGCATAGGTGAAGTTGCCGCTCGCCCCGAACCCGTCGAAGGGCTTGGGCAGGAAGGTGAAGGCGGTCTGGGCGCTCGCCTCGATACCGTCGAGCAGCGCGCCGAAACCGTTGACCGGCTGACGCACCGTATAGCTGGTACCGTCATGGAACAGGTCGACGCCGCTGCGCGTCACGTTCGGGATGACGAAGCTCGACTCATATTTCTTGTAATAGCCCAGGCTCAGCACCGTATCGGCGTTGGGATACCAGGCCAGGTTCACTTCCCACTGGTCGGCACGATAGGGCTTGAGGTCCGGGTTGCCCGCGGTGCAGACATCGTCGGTCGCCAGGATGGTCTGGTCGTCCAGGCAGTTGATGTTGGGCACCAGGTCGGTCGGCTTGGGCCGGGCCAGGTTCTTGGCCCAGTTGGCGCGCAGGAACAGGTCGCGGGCCACCTCCAGATTGGCGTTAAACGCGGGCAGGAAGTCGGTGTAGCTGTTCGAGATCTGCGCTTCCTGCGCGGCCAGCGTCACCGTTTCGGTACCGCCCGTCGCATTGAGCCGGGTCACGCGGCTGATGTTGGTGCCAAGGCCGGTATCCTTGGTGTGGGTCCAGCGCAGGCCCGCATTGCCGGTCAGCGGCATGCCGAAAATCTCGGTCTCGATGTCGGCCATGACATAACCAGCATAGATTTTCTCGTCGATGCGCGCGCTCGGGATCTGCGGCAGGCCATTGGCCTCCAACACCAGATCCTGGTCGAAGCCCGACAGGTCATAGAATTGCGACAGCACGCTGCTGTCGAAATTCGGGAAGGCGATCGCGCTCGGAATGCCCGAAGGCGCGCCCTTCAGGCCCGAAAAGAGCGGCGCGCCGCCGGTGACACCACCCAGCGCGCTGACCATCGCCTGATATTGGGCGGGGGTCATGTAATAGGTGTTGCCGTTGCGCGCCTGCGGAGTGGCGACGATGTTGGTCGTGTACGACACGTTGGCGCTCGACTGATAGGTGTTCGTCGTCGGATCGATCAGGCGCGAGCCGCCACCGGCATAGTTCAGGAACTTCTGCTGGCGCCATTGCGCACCGAACTCGATCTTGCTGACGATCGGATGGTCGATGACCCAGTCCGCATCGAACTTCAGCTGATCCTCGGTATTGTTGAGCTGACCCGGACGATATTGCAGCGCGGGACCATAGATCGGCAGGACCTGGCCGTTGGCACCAGTGCGCGTTGCATCGGTATAGACGTTGGGATCGGCTGGATCGAAGCTCGACGGGAAGGTGAAGACCGGTACGCCCTGGTCATTGTTGCGGTCGATGGTGATGCCCGAAACGCTGGTGCCGATCGAGATCAGGTTGGTTTCCTGCTCGGTATGGGCGGTCGCGTGCGATCCCATGAAGTCGAACGTCAGCCGATCGCCCAGCTCCCACTTGAAACCGCCGGAGAAATATTTGCTGTTCTGGTCATAGCTGAAATCGCGGCGCTGCACGCCGACGATATTGGCCGCACCATTATAGTTGGGCGCCGCCGCCGTGCCGATATTGACCGCGTTGAGCGCGGTGGTCAGGCTGGTGACGACATGGTTCTCGTTGACGGTCGAGGTGCCCAGCTGCACGCGCGGACGCGACGTGCCGCCATTGGCGCCGGCCGCCAGCGCCGGATCGAGGTTGAAGCGCTCGATGCGACCCAGGTCGATCGAATAGTTGGTGTCCTGCAGCCGCTGGTTGCGCAGGTTGACCTGGGCATTGGCATAGGCGCGGAAATTGGGCGCGACCTGATATTGCAGCGTCACGTCGCCCGAAATGCGCTTGTCGTTGCGCACCCACTGGCGATAGCGCGGCACCGTCGGCGCCCAGTCGAAGAACTGGGTTTCGCAGGCCAGCCGGCGCGAGGTCGCATTGGCGGTCGTCGTGCCGCCGACGCCGGCGCAGCTCTCATAGGTGTTGTAGTTGGCGTAGAGCGGGTCGGCGACCGTCTTCTCGCCCGAATGGTCGAAATCGGCCAGGCGCGACCAGTTGGTGTTGCTGATATAATCCTGGCGGGTGTCGACATCGCTATAGGTCGCGTTGACCAGGATGCCCAGGCCATCGATCAGGAATTTGGGCGCACCGGCGAAGAAGGCCAGGCGCGGCTTCCAGGTTTCGGTGGTGTCGAGATTCTGGACCGATGCGATCGCCGAGATGATCGGGTCCTTCAGCTCCAGCGGCTTGCGCGTTTCCACGCGCACCGTGCCGCCGATGCCGCCTTCGGTCAGGTCGACGGCATAACCTTTGTAGACGTCGATCGACTTGACCAGTTCGGCTGCCACTTCGCGGAAGTCGCCGGCGCGAGTGCCGGTCGCGCTGACCTGACTGACGCCGTTGATCTCGACGCGGTTGAGGTCAGGCTCGACACCACGGATCGAGACCTGCACGCCCTCGCCGAAGTCGCGGCTCAACTGCACGCCGGTGATGCGGGCCAGCGAGTCGCCGACATTCTTGTCGGGGAAGCTGGCGATGTCGTCGGCGACGATCGAATCGACGACGGTGTTGGCCGCCTTCTTGCGATTGATGGCGGACTGGAGCGAGGCGCGGGTGCCGACCACGACGATATCGGCCGCCGGTACGGCATCGTCCTTCTTCTGGGTGACGGCAGGATTGGCTTCATTAGTCTGAGCAAAAGCAGCCGACGACATCAGCAGCGCGCCGCTCAATGCCAGGCCCGACACCCCCTTCAGCAGGGCGCACAATTGCCGACGATCAACAGAATTTTCAGAATTTTCAATGGTATGCTGACGCATAGCCGATCCCCTCTCTCCCAAAACCCCCTGACCAACTCCGTTTCCCCACGGTCGTCGAATCAGTTTCTAGACGGAGAGTTACTGAACCTATATGTGGGATGCAATTCTAATATTTGGATCATCAATGATCTGAAAGGGGAGATTGATGCAACGGACGTCCACAATGCGGACCCTTTTACTGGTCGCGGCCCTGTCAACATCGCTGTCAACATCGCTGTCAACTTGGGCCGCCAGCCCACCTGCCCGAGTCGCGGCGGAACGGCTGGACCGGGGCGCTGTCGCCCTCCCCGCCCAGGATGGTGGCATGCTGGTGGGCTGGCGCCTGCTGGCGGATGATCCCGCCAATGTCCGCTTCCGCCTGCGCCGCGACGGCAAGCCGATCCATGACAGCCGCGTCGGCGAAGCGACCAGTTTCGTGGACCGCAGCGGCAGCGCCGCCAGCCGCTACACGGTCGAGCGGATCGGCGACAAGGCCGGATCGCAGCCCGTTGCCCTGTGGGGCAAGGGCTATCTGTCCATCCCCCTCACCCCGCCCGCCGATGGCGTCACCCCCTCCGGCGAAGCGTTCAGCTACACTGCCAATGACGCGAGCGCGGCGGATCTCGACGGCGACGGCCGCTTTGAGATCATCCTGAAATGGGATCCGACCAACAGCCATGACAATAGCCAGGCCGGCTATAGCGGGCCGGTCTTCCTCGATGCCTATCGGCTCGACGGCACGCGCCTCTGGCGCATCGATCTTGGCCGCAACATCCGCGCCGGCGCCCATTATACCCAGTTCCTCGCCTTCGACTTTGATGGCGACGGCCGCGCCGAAGTGGCGATGAAAACCGCCGACGGCACGGTCGACGGCACCGGCACGGTGATCGGCGACGCCAAGGCCGACTGGCGCGGCCATGATGGCGAAGTGCCGCAGCAGGACCGCACCGGCGCGAAAGTCCTGCCCGACGGCACCAAGGTCGCACCGATGCAGGGCCGAATCGTCAAGGGACCGGAATATCTGACCGTGTTCGACGGCCTGACCGGCAAGGCGCTGGCCACCGCCCCCTATGATCCGCCGCGCTATCCCGGCGGCAATCCCACCACCACGCAGCTCGCCGAGAGCTGGGGCGACGGCTATGCCAACCGGTCGGACCGCTTCCTGGCCGGCGTCGCCTATCTCGACGGCCATCTGCCCTCGATGGTCTTTGGCCGCGGCTATTATGCCCGCACCGCGATCGCCGCCTGGGACTGGCGCGATGGCAAGCTGACCCAGCGCTGGCTGTTCGACAGCAGCCAGCCCGGCAAGGCCGACTATGCCGGACGCGGCAATCACCAGCTTTCGGTCGCCGATGTCGACGGCGATGGCCGCGACGAGGTGATCTACGGCTCGATGGCGGTCGATGACGATGGCAAGGGGCTGTGGACCCAGCCGCTCTTCCATGGCGACACCATGCACGTCGGCGACCTCGACCCCGCCCGTCCCGGCCTCGAAAAATTCGGCGTGTTCGAAGATGTGAAGCGCAACGGCCAGCTTGGCTCCGCGCTGCTCGACGCCCGCACCGGCCAGCCGCTCTGGACCACCCCGGCCCAGCAAGACACCGGTCGCGGCGTCGCCGCCGATATCGATCCGCGCCACTGGGGCGCCGAATTCTGGAACTCCAGCTCGGCCGAACTGTTCGACGTCGCCGGCAAGCCGATCGGTCCGCGCCCGCGCCAGATGAACTTCGCCATCTGGTGGGACGGCGACCTGCTGCGCGAACTGCTCGACAAGACGACCATTTCCAAATGGGACTGGGAAAATGGCAAGGAAATCCCCCTGCTTTCGCCCGAAGGCCTGTCCTCCAACAACGGCACCAAGGCGACACCGGCGCTGCAGGCGGACCTGATCGGCGACTGGCGCGAGGAAGTGGTGTGGCGCAGCGCCGACAATCGCGAACTGCGCATCTACACCACGCCAATCCCGACCCAGCACCGCTTCGTCACGCTGATGCAGGACCCGGTCTATCGCCTGGGCGTCGCCTGGCAGAACACGGCCTATAACCAGCCGCCGCACACCAGCTTCTATCTGGGCGCCGGCAAGCAGGGGGAGCGATAGGCGCCCCCGTCAGGAGGCGCGGGCCAGATCCTGTCGCCCCGGATCGGCCAGCGCCACCGGACGGTTGAGGGCGACGGACAGGCGATCGGCCGTCCGCAGCGCCAGCGCCGCGATGGTCAGCGTCGGATTGGCCCAGCTCGACGTCGGGAAGGTGGACGATCCCACGACATAGAGATTGGCCTGGCCATGCACCCGGCCATCGGCATCGACCACGCCCTGGCGCGGATCGGTCGCCATGCGGGTCGTGCCCATATGGTGATAGCCGCCGATCGCATGGGAGGAGATGAGCGGATCGTTGCGCCACAATTCGCCCGGCTCGTCCAGCCAATCCGCGCGCTCGACCCGGCCCATGTCCAGCCGTTCGAGTTCGCGGCCAAGGCCATCGACCAGCCCGGTGACGCTATGCTTGTCGATCGCCGACAGCCGCCAGTCGAGCGCCACGCGCGGCACGCCCAGCGCGTCGCGTTCCTTGGTCAGCAGCACCCGGCTGTCGGGATTGGGCGCCTGTTCCGCCCGCACCAGCAGCGCGATCTCCAGCTTGCCCGCCTTGTGCAGCAACCAGGGGCGCAGCGGATCGACATGGCGCTGTGCCCAGGTCGCCGCCTTCTTGGTCATCATCCACAGCTGGCGACCGCCCCGCGTCGGCGACATGTCATGCTTGAGCGAGCCATAGGCCCGCATGCCCCAGAATTGCGACGCGCTCGCCGGCTGCCGCCCGACGATGGTCAGCGAACTGTTGAGCAGCCCCTCGCGCCGCTGCAGATCGGCAGACGGCGTGATCAGCGCCGCCATGTCATGGCCGCCGATCCGGTGCCGCCGGCCGAACGCCTTGAGCAACGGCCAGGCTTTCGCATCGACGATCCGCCCACCGCGCGCATGGGGATGCTCCATGAAATTGCGGCCGACCTGGTCGCGCTCATTGCCGATGTTCGACGCCAGCAGCAACCGGGCATTCTCGATCCCACCCGCCGCCAGCACGAAGGCGCGCGCCTCGACATGCAGATGCGCGCCGGCCAGCGCCTTCGCCTCGACCCGGCTGATCGCGCCATCCCTGGTCACGATCCGCGTGACGCTGGCATGGGTGATGATCTCGCAGCGCGGATGGTCACCCAGATCCTGGCACGCGTCGAAGGTGAAGCGGTTGAAGCGCGGATCAAAATTCCACACCGGCATGTGCAGTTCGGAACGGTCGAACCCGGGCAGCGGCACGCCATGGGCGCTCAGCGCATCGGCGCTCGCCGGCTCGTCGCCAATCTCGAATATGCCGCGCGCCTGGCCATAATAATCCTGCAGTTCGTCCCAGGACAGCGGCCAGCCCGATCCCGCCACCCAGTCGCGGCGCTGGAGGTCGATCGGGTCCAGCGTGGCACAGCGCCCGCCCCAGATCGCGGTCGTGCCGCCAAAGAAGCGCAGCCGCGCATCGTCCAGCTCATAATAGGCCTGGCCGACATTCCTGCCGGCATTGAGGTCGGCGGTCTCCCGCTCATAGTCGAGGCCACCACTTTCCAGCAGTAGCACCTGATGCCCGGCCGCCAGCAGACGACGCGCGGTGGTGATGCCGGCCGCGCCCGCGCCGATGACGCAGACGTCCGCCTGCCGGCGCAGCACGCCGGCCTGTTGCGAGAGATCAATGCTCATTCACGCATCCTGATTATTGGCCAGATCGGCCGCATGTTTCTGCAGGAAAGCCTGGGATTCCACGCCGGTCAGCACATAGACGGTGCCCTTGCGTGCCCAGTAGGCGATGGTTTCGCCATCGACGACCTGCGTGCGCGGCGTCTCCGGCAGCCCGGTTGCGGCACGGGCCGCGAACAGCGATACTGGCGCCTTCTCACCTGCGTCGATCACCAGTTGCAGGCTCGGCCCATAGTCGGACGGGAACAGCTGCACATCCAGCACCCGCCAGCCCGCCGGCAGCACCGGCACGTTGATATGGGTGGCGGACCGGACATCGGCTGGGTCGAAATGCGGGATTTCGGGCTGCGACTTCATGTGCGACCGCACCAGCGCGGTCTTGTGCGACATCAGCGCTTCCTCGATGAACACCGGCATCGCCTGTGCCGGCGGCGCCACGCCCATGTTCAGCTTGCCCACGCCCAGCGCCACGGCGGCGACGATGCCCGCCGCCATCGCCAGCCCCCGGCTCAACCGGCCGAACAGGCGATTGCGGTGCAGCGCGCTCTCGACCTTTCGGGCGCTGTCCTGCAACCGTTGCGGCACCGGCTGCTCATTCTGTTGCGCCAAGGCGCGCATCGCATCGCGAACCGACAAGTCGGCCAGCACGCGCGCGGCGACATCGGGGTGGCGCACCAGATAATCGGCGACCTCCAGCCGCCCCATCGCGTCCAGCTGATCGTCGACATAGGCCTGCAATTCGGTTTCGGTGATGACGATATCCGCCATAGTTCAATCCTTCACGATGCGCAGCTGGGCGGGGCGGGCGGCCGGCATCCCGTCCTCCAGCGCGCGCAACCTCGCCCTGGCGCGGGACAGGCGGGAAATCAGGGTGCCGATCGGAATGCCGATGGCAACGGCGGCGTCCTGATAGGACAGCCCCTCGACCGCAACGAGATGCAGGACAGCCTGCTGCTCTTCCGGCAGCGCCGCCAGCGCCGCTTCGATCTGGTGCAGGCGGACCGATTGCTCCTGCGTCGGGGCCTCGACCGGATCCGCCTGCGCTACGACATCGGCGCGGAACCGTTCGCGTACGGCCGCCCGGCGCGTGCCGCTGACGAAGACATTGTGCAGGATGGAAAACAGCCAAATGCGCAGCGGCCGGCCACGCTCATATTTGTCGACATTGGCATAGGCGCGCACCAGCGCATCCTGCACCAGATCCTCGGCATCGCTTTCATTGCCGGTCAGCCGACGGGCATAGCGCATCAGCGCGGGCAACAGGTCGACAACCTTGGGCGGCATGGGTTTCATACGTCACTTACGCCTCAGTGAACGCTTTAATCCCCCTTCACCCAAATATTTCTAAATTATGGAGGTTCAACCCGGTCAGGGTTGGATTTCGCGCCGTTCCGCGCTGCTGCGCAGGCCTGCTTCCAATATTTCCATCACCGCGATCGCCTCGTCCGCCGGCACCGGATTGGCGCCCTCGCCCCGGATCGCATCAGCCAGCGCCTGCCAGAACAGGCGATAATCACCCGGCTCGTTCGGGACCGGATGCGTGTTGCCCGCCGAATCGGTCAGATGGCCCGGCTGCGGATCAATGCCCCAGTCCGCCCCCTCGGGCCGCTGGCCCGCGACCGTCGCGGCTTCCTGCCCGTCGGTCCCTTGCTTGATCCAGCTGCCCGCCGTGCCATGGACGACGAAGCGCAGCCCATGCGCTGCCGCCTGCTTGGTCGCATGCAGCAGCACCCGGTGGCGCGGATAACGCAATGTCACATGAAAATAGTCTGGCGACATCGCGCCTTCACGCAAGGCGGCAATGTCCGCGCTCACCCCTTCGGGCTTGCCGAACAGGCACAGCGCCTGATCGATCAGATGCGGCCCCAGATCCTGCCAGATGCCCGCCGCACGCGCATCCTTCCATGTCGTCGCCGGGGTCGGCCGCCAGCGGTCGAAATGGCTCTCGAACTGGATGATTTCGCCCAGCCGTCCCTCGGCGATCAGCCGGCGCAGGGTGCGAAAATCCGCGTCCCAGCGCCGGTTCTGGAACACGGCAAGCAGCCTGCCCGCACTTTCCGCCTCGGCCGCCACCCGGCGCGCATCGGCCAGCGTGGTGGCAAAGGGCTTGTCCACCAGCACATGCTTGCCCGCCCGCAGCGCCGCGATCGCATGGTCGGCATGCAATTCATCGGGACTGCACACGATGACAAGGTCGATCCCCGGCAGCGCCAGCAGCGCATCGACATCGGGCACCACCTGCATGCCCGGCAGGCCGGCATGGACCTTGGCCGGATCGCGCGAGATGACGGCGCACAGCGCCATGCCCAGCGTCGCCATCACATAGGGCGCATGGAACGCCCGTCCGCCAAGCCCATAGCCGATCAGGCCCACGCCGATTTCCTGCATCATCATCGTCCCATATCGCCGGGGCGGATCAGGGCGCGCGCGCCTTGCCCCAAAAAGATAGCATATACTATCTTCCTGCCGAATCCCGCGAACGGGATCATCCGGAGAGGATAGCGCTTATGCTGTTGCGCCGACCATCGCCGCTTGTCGACCCGGAATCGGGCGTGCTGCGGGCCGACCATTTCCAGATCGCCTATGCGACCAATGATATCGACCACGCCCAGGCGATCCTGGCCGATCGCTATGGCATCGGCGCCTTTCGCCGGCTCGAAGGGCCGCTGGCGGCGGGCGGCCAGATCCGCGTCGAACTGGCCTGGGTCGGCCCGGTCATGTATGAATTGCTGAACGCCTCCGGGCCGGGATCGGCCATCTATATGGACCGCCTTGCCGCCGGCGACGATTTCCAACTGCGCCATCATCATCTGGGCTATCTGATCCACGACGCCGCGCAGTGGCAGGCTCTCCTCGCCCGTGCACAGGCCGACGGCCTGCCCGTCCCCCATGTCAGCCATAATGAAGGCTTCATGGACAGTTGCTTCGTCGATGCGCCCGAACTGGGCCATTATCTCGAATATATTTTCCCGACCCAGGCCGGGATCGACTTCTTCGCCGCCGTCCCAGCCACCTAAATTCCCCCTGACCCACCCGAAAGGACCAACCATGCCCCCTGCCCCCCGCGCGATCGTCGTCGGCACCGGCTTTGGCTGCCGCATCCATGTCCCCGCGCTGCGCGCTGCGGGGTTCGAGGTGGCAGGCCTGGTCGGCACCGATCCCGACCGCACCCGTCGTCGCGCCGATGCTGTCAATATCGCTGACATCTTCACCGATCTCAGCGAGGCGATCGACCGCACTGGCGCGGTCGCGGTGACAGTCGCCACACCGCCGGCCACCCACGCCGCGCTTGCCCTGACCGCGATCGAGCGCGGCTGCCACATCCTCTGCGAAAAGCCGATGGCCGCCGACCTGGCCGAGGCTCGCGCGATGCTGGCGGCGGCGGAACAGGCCGGGGTCACTCATCTGATCGGCAACGAGTTCCGCTGGGCACCCGATCGCGCGATGATCGGCCGCGCCATCGCCGACGGGCTGATCGGCGATCCCCGCTATGTCACCCTGTCCAGCGTCATGCCGATCGTCGCCGATCCTGCCGCCCGCATGCCGCGCTGGTGGTTCGATGCCGGCGCGGGCGGCGGCTGGCTCGGCGCCCATGGCTCGCATCTGGTCGACCAGTTGCGCGTCTGGCTGGGCGAGGTGGACAGCCTCAGCGCCACCCTGCCCACCGTCTCGGACCGCCCGGCCGACGCGGCGGAGGACAGCTATATCGTCCGCTTCCGCATGAAGAATGGCGCGCAGGGCGTACTTCAACACAGCGCGGGCGTCTGGGGGCCATCCGAAAATATCAGCCGCGTCGCCGGAACCCATGGCACGCTCTGGGTCGACAAGGGGGTGGTGAAGATCGCCGACCGGGATGGCGTGCGCGACCTTCCCGCCGATGCCGACCTGCAACTGCCACCGATCGAAGCCGACGATCCGCGCAAGGCGGCGATGCTGTTTGAGTTCGCCCCCTTCATCCGCCTGTGCGAAGCCCTGCGCGCCGGCGTCGAGGGGCGGCCCATGCCCGAAGGCGTACCGATCCCGACCTTCCATGACGGCGTCGCCGCAATGACGATACTCGACGCGATCCGCCAATCCGCGGCCCAAGATGGCGCTCTCGTCAAACTGTCCTGAAAAAGAGAAGGCCCGTCGACGGGGGGTGTCGACGGGCCAGATCTGCGAGACCGCCAGAGCGGGGGGAAGTGCGGCGGCCTCATCGAATATAACGGACCATTGAAGGGAAGGTTCCCACTTATTGCTGATGCGGCAGCAATTCGATGAACAGCCCTTCGGCATCGGCGCACAACAGGTCGCCATCGCGCAGTTCGCCGCGCACGAAACGCTTGCGCCCCTCGACCTTCGTCACCCAAGCGCTCACCTGCAATTCCTTGTCGATCGGCGTGATCGCCCGATAATTGACATGTAGATAGGCGGTGCGCGCCATGCGCTGGGCGCTCATATTCGCCGGCAGCCCCAATATCTCGTCGAACAGCAAAGCCACCGCCCCGCCATGGGCGGCATAATTGGCGCCCAGATGGAAGGCGCCAAAGGTCACCCGGGCATGCAGCGAATCGTCGCCCATCTGATCGGGGATGAAGGCCGGCGCGAACACCTGGCCATGGCCCGGCGCATCGCGCACCCGGCCGAACATGCGATGCGCCTCTTCCGCCACCATCGGCGTCAGCCGCTGCGTCCAGGCGGCAAGGTCCGCGTCCAGCGCCTGCGCCGTAGCGTCGTCCAGCTTGGCCGCCGCGACATGATCCAGGAAATCGCGCAGCCGATCGATCATGCGCGCATAGGGCGTATCGCCCGTCAGCCAGCGCCCGCCCAGCAGATCCCGATCCTCATTCTGCGATGCTGCGCCGTCCGACATGCCCAAATTCCTCTCTCTGCCATCCTGCTTAGGCATGTCTGGTGCGCAGAGGGAAGCCCCGTCCGGGCGGGAGGCGCAGCAGCGCCGGGACATCATCGCCCCGGCGCCGCATCGTCACAGCCGCTCGACGATCGTCACATTGGCCATGCCGCCGGCCTCGCACATGGTCTGCAAGCCATAGCGCGCGCCACGATCATGCAGCGCGCTGACCAGCGTCGCCATCAGCTTGGCCCCCGACCCGCCCAGCGGATGGCCCAGCGAAATCGCCCCGCCATGGACGTTGAGCCTGTCGGGATCGGCACCCAGCGCCTTGGCCCAGGCCAGCGGCACCGGCGCAAAGGCCTCGTTCACCTCATAGAGATCGATGTCGCCGATCGTCATGCCCGCCTTCGCCAGCGCCCGCTCCGTCGCCGGGATCGGCGCCTCCAGCATGATGACCGGATCATGGCCGATCACCGTCATCTCGTGGATGCGCGCCAGCGGCGTCAGTCCCAGCGTCTTGAGCCCACGCTCGTTGACCACCAGCAGCGCCGCCGCGCCATCGCAAATCTGGCTGGCGTTGGCAGCGGAAATCACGCCCCCCTCGGTCAGCAGCTTGACGCTGGATATCCGTTCCAGACTGGCATCGAACCTTATGCCCTCATCCACGTCGTGGATCACCGTTTCGCCCTCCGGCGTCACCACTTCCAGCGGCACGATTTCCGCCGCAAACTTGCCCGCCTGCGTCGCGGCCGCCGCCCGGCGATGGCTTTCCAGCGCATAGGCGTCCAGCGCATCGCGATCGAAGCCATATTTGCTTGCCATCATCTCTGCCCCGCCAAACTGGCTGAACGGCGTATCGGGATAGCGCGCCTCGATCCCGGGACTGCGATAGGTGCCGAAACCATGCTTGGCCGCAAGCGTCCAGGGCAGGCCCATGGGCACGCGGGTCATGCTCTCCACGCCGGCGGCGATCACGACATCCTGGATGCCCGCCATCACCGTCGCGGCGGCAAAATGCAGCGCTTGCTGGGACGAACCGCATTGCCGGTCGACATGGGTCCCCGGCACGGATTCAGGCAAGCCGCCGGCCAGCACGGCGTTGCGGGCGATGTTCGCCCCCTGCTCGCCGCCCGGACAGGCACAGCCCATGATGACATCCTCGACCGCCGCCGGATCGATCCCCGCCCGGTCGACCAGCGCCGCCAGCACGCGCCCGGCCAGGTCGGCCGGATGCACGCCCGCAAGACGGCCGCCTCTCTTCCCCCCCGCGCTACGTGCGAGGGCGGCGATATAAGCCTCAGCCATGTTTCACTCCTTCTGGCGGCGATCAGACGCCGGTGATGCGGATGCCGGATCCCGGCACCTTATATTTGCGGTTGAGCGCGATCAGGACGGAGGTCAGCCCCTCGGCCACCACCGAATTGCACAAGGGCCCGGCATTCCAGGCGCGCAGGCCGATTTCCTGCGCCAGTTCGACCACCTGGTCCGCCGCCTCGCTGTCGTCGGCGCAGACCAGCACGTCGCACTCGATCTCCTCGTCCAGCTTGGTCAAATGATGCGCGCTGATATTCTGGAAGGCGGACACGACGCGAACGCCATCGCCCAGCATCTTCTGCACCGCCTCGACCGCCGATCCGCCTTCGGGCAACTGCACCCGGCTGACCTTGGGCGGCACCAGTGGCACGGTCACGTCGATCAATATCTTGCCCGCCAGCGCGTCGGCGACATCCTTCACCGTCGATTGCTGCGCAGCATAGGGCACGGCCAGCACGATGATGTCGGCCTGCGCCGCCGCATCGGGATTGGCCGCGCCGACGACCGAACTCCCGCCCAGCGTCGCGTTCATGGCATCGGCCGCTTCCTGCGCCCGCTCGGCGGTGCGGCTGCCGA
This sequence comes from Sphingobium sp. AP49, assembly GCF_000281715.2. Taxonomy (NCBI): domain Bacteria; kingdom Pseudomonadati; phylum Pseudomonadota; class Alphaproteobacteria; order Sphingomonadales; family Sphingobiaceae; genus Sphingobium; species Sphingobium sp. AP49. The sequence goes on from NZ_CP124576.1 coordinate 2,626,412, forward strand.
TGATGACCTTGTGTCCCTTGTGCGCCCAGCGCAGCGCCAGGCCGCCGCCTTCCTTGCCGGTCCCGCCAAGCACGGCGATCGTCGCCAAAGCTTCATTCTGCATATTCAAACCTCTCCTGGTTCGTATCGGCCTCGCGCCGCCGCTTGCGCGGGGGCGTCAGGACCATGGGTGTCAGTTCCGCCGCGGTCATTCCGCGTGCATGGATATCCGCGCTCACGCCGCCATAGGCGGTGCTGCGCTGCCGGGGCGTACGGTCGATCGACCGGATCAGCGCCTCCATCGCGGCGGGCGGCATTTCCTGGCCATGCTGGGTGCCGGCCGCGCGCGAGATGCTCTCGTTCATCAGCGTGCCGCCCAGGTCATTGGCGCCGCCCTCCAGGCAGGCTTTCACCCCTTCCGGCCCCAGCTTGACCCAGCTCGTCTGGATCGACCGGATATGGGGATGCAGCGCCAACCGCGCGACCGCGTGCATCAGCCGCACCTCGCGGAAGGTCGGGCCATGGCGCGACTGGCCGCGCACGCCCATCGGCGCCTCCATATGGACGAAGGGCAAGGGCACGAATTCGGTGAAGCCGCCGGTCCGCCGCTGCAGGTCGCGGATGCGGATCAGGTGCCTTGCCCAGTGGCGCGGCGTGTCGACATGGCCGAACATGATCGTCGCAGTGGTGGTGAAGCCCACGCGATGCGCGGTCTCGATCACCTCCAGCCATTGCGCCGTGTCCAGCTTGTCGGGGCAGATGATCGCCCGCACCTCGTCATCCAATATCTCGGCCGCCGTGCCGGGCAGCGTGTCGAGCCCCACCGCCTTCAGCCGGCGCAGGAAATCCTCGACCGGCAGGCCCAGCGTCGCCGCGCCCTGCCACACTTCCAGCGGGGAGAAGGCATGGATGTGCATCTCGGGCACCGCCGCCTTCACCGCGCGGGCCAGGTTGAGATAGGTGTCGCCGGTATAATGGGGGTGGATACCGCCCTGCAGGCAGACTTCGGTGCCGCCCCGCTCCCACGCCTCACGGGTGCGGCGGACCACTTCCTCCAGGTCCAGGTCATAGGGCTTGCCGCGCAGCGCCTCCGCCTTGTCGCCCTTGGAAAAGGCGCAGAAGCTGCATTTATAGGCGCAGATATTGGTGTAGTTGATGTTGCGGTTGACGACATAGCTGATCGTGTCGCCCATCTCCTGCATCCGCAGGGCGTCCGCGCTGGCGCAGACATGCACCAGGTCGGTCTCGCGCGCGGTGAACAGCGCCTCGATCTCGGCTTCTTCCAGCAGCGCCCCGGTCATCGCCCGGTCGACGATCGCCGCGATCGCGGGATCGGCCGGCAGCGCCGACGGCCGCGTGACGCGCGGCTCCAGCGCGATGCCCGGCGACCAGCTATCCTCGCGCGCAAAGCCCATTGCATCGGCATGGGCCAGCACATGGCGGACCATCGCCTGGTCCTGCCAGCGCTCATTATCCTGCGCATAGGCGGGATAGACCGGCAGCCGGGCGACCAGCATCCGCCCTTCGCCCTCGGTCGCGGCGCGCAGCCGCTCGACCGCCGGCCAGGGCGCTTCCGGGTTCACATGGTCAGGCGTCACCGGCGACACCCCGCCCCAGTCATTGATCCCCGCCGCCATCAGCTGGGGGAAGTCCGCCGCCGACAGGTTGGGCGGCGCCTGGATATTCATCTCCGGCCCAAGGATCAGCCGCGCCACCGCGATCGTCCACAGCAATTCGTCCATGTCCGGTTCGGGCGCATCGGCCATCACCGTGCGTTCCTTGGCCCGGAAATTCTGGACGATCACTTCCTGGATATGGCCATAGCCATCCTGCAGGTCGCGGATCGCCTCCAGCGCCTCGATCCGTTCCTTGCGCGTCTCGCCGATGCCGATCAGGATGCCCGTGGTGAAGGGGATGGCCAGTTCCCCCGCCAGCCGGATCGTCTCCAGCCGTGCCGCCGGCTCCTTGTCGGGCGAGCGATAATGGGCGCCGCCCTTGCGGCACAGCCGATCGGACACCGACTCCAGCATCAGCCCCTGCGACACCGAAACCCGGCGCAGACCGGCCATTTCCTCGCGGGTCATGACCCCGGCATTGATGTGCGGCAGCAGCCCGGTCTCGTCGCGCACCAGCGCCGCCATTTCCGCCAGATAGGACAAGGTGCTGTCATGGCCCAGCCGCGCCAGTTCCTCGCGCGCGGCGGCAAAACGCAGCTCCGGTTTGTCGCCCAAGGTGAACAGCGCTTCGGTACAGCCCGCCGCCTTGCCGGCGCGCGCCACCGCCAGCACGTCCTCGCGCGTCATATAGGCATTTTCGCCCGGCCGTGGCGGCTGCGAGAAGGTGCAATAATGACAGAGATTGCGGCATAGCTGGGTCAGCGGAATGAAGATCTTGCGCGACCAGCTCTGCACCCGGCCATGGCCTTCGTCGCGCAGCGCCGCCGCCTGCGCCATCAGCTCGGCCAGCGGCATCGCCAGCAGCTCTGCCGTGCGCATCCGCTCCGCTTCGCCGATCCCGTCCAATCCTGCCATCATCCCGCTCCGCTTGTTTCGTCTTCTATGTTCTGATTGTGATTGCGCCCCGGTTCAACCGACAGGACCCGGCCGATCCGCAATAGCGCCGTCGCGTTGCCCCAGCCCCTTGAGCATCGCCGCCGGAAGATCCGCCGGCGCTTCCAGCAGCGCCACCAGTGTCTGCAGGAAATGCTCGACGCTTGCCTCGCTGCCCCACATCGGATGCGCCCGGCTTTCGTCGGCCAGCGCCCGCTGCCGCGCCGAAAGCACCGCGCTCAGATAAGCCCCCATGAACACGAAGCGCTGGTTCTGCAGCGCCACCGGCAGGTCCGCCATCATCCCGCGCAAATGGTCGAGACACCGGCCATAGGCATTGTTCCAGGCCGGATCGATCGCATCCAGCATCATGTCGCGATGGGTCATGGCAAAGATGACGATGAACTGGACATAATGGCTGTCGGGCAGCGCCAGCACCGGCCGGACCAATATCTCCACCACCTCGCGGATCGTGCGCGGCCCACCCTGCGCCTCCAGCCCGTCGAGCGCCGCATTGCGCTCCCGATCCAGCGCTATCGCGCCGTCCATCACCAGCGCCCGGACCAGCGCCTCCTTCGACCCGAAATAATAGCTCACGGCGCCGTGATTCTTCTGCCCCGCCGCCGCCGCGATCTCGCGCACGGTCACGCCATCGACGCCCTTTTCGGCGAACAGGCGCAACGCCACCTGCTTGATCTGCTCGGCAGCGGATCCGCGGGTGGCATCATCGGCCTTGGCGAGTTGAAGTCTGACCATGAGTGCAATTTCTCATTGCAATGCTGGTTCGTCAAGTGCATTATCCAATTGACCTAATCGACGGCTAACAGTCGATAAAAGCGAGGGATGCCTAAGTGGAATCAGCGGTCGACATCGAGTCGCTGGCGGCGTGGATGACGGATCAGGGGCTTGGCACCGGTCCGATCGACAACGTGACGCCGCTTGCCGGGGGGACGCAGAATATCCTGCTGCGCCTGACCCGCGACGGCCGCGACTATATTTTCCGTCGCCCGCCGGCGCACCCCCGCCCCAACAGTAATGAAACCATGCGGCGCGAGGCCCGGCTGCTGCGCGCCATCGCCGGCACCAATGTCCCCCATCCCGCGCTGATCGCCGATTGCGGCGACGAAAGCGTGCTGGGCGTCGCCTTCTACCTGATGGAGCCGGTCGATGGCTTCAATCCGGTCGGCCAGCTGCCCATGCCCCATGCCGGGTCGCCCAAGATGCGCCACGCCATGGGCCTGGCCCTGGTCGACGGCATCGCCGCATTGGGCGCGCTCGATCATCAGGCGCTGGGTCTCGCCGATTTCGGCCGGCCCGACAATTTCCTCGGCCGCCAGGTCGATCGCTGGCGCAGCCAGCTTGCCGGCTATGGCGAATTTGCCGACTGGACCGGGCCGCAGGCGCTGCCCAGCGTCGACGCCATCGCCGCCTGGCTGGAACGACACCGCCCGGCCGATTTCACCCCCGGCATCATGCATGGCGACTATCATCTCGCCAATGTCATGTACCGCCCCGACAGCGGCGATCTTGCCGCGATCATCGACTGGGAACTGGCGACGATCGGCGATCCGCTGCTGGACCTGGGCTGGGTGCTCGCCACCTGGCCCGACGGCAGCGGCGCCAGCACCGTGTCGGTCACGCCGTGGGAGGGTTTCCCGACGCCCGCCGAACTGGTCGCGCGCTATGGCGCCGGCTCCGCGCGCGATCCGTCTGCGGTCGACTGGTATCATGTCCTTGCCTGCTACAAGCTCGGCATCCTGCTGGAGGGCACCCATGCCCGCGCCTGCGCCGGCAAGGCGCCACGCGACACCGGCGACCGGCTCCACAGCCGCGCCATCCACCTTTTCGACCGCGCCCAGGCGCTGATCCGCTGACATGCAGGAAGGATGTTCCCCCTTGGGCAATGAACTGGACTTCACCGGAAAGACGGTGCTGGTGGTCGGCGGATCGAGCGGCATCGGCAATGGCATGGCCCAGGCCTTCCTGAAGCGCGGCGCCCGCGTCCATGTCTGGGGCACGCGCGCCAGCGCCGCCGACTATGCCGGCGAGGAAGGGTCGGACCTCGACGGCATCGGCTATACCCAGGTCGATGTCAGCGATCCCGCCGCGATCGCCGCCGCGCCCGCCCCCTTCGATGCGCTCGACATCCTCATTCATTCGCAGGGTGCCGTCCTCTATCGCCGCCAGGAGTTCGAGGTCGACGGCTGGAATAAGGTGATGGCGGTCAATCTCGACTCCATCCTCCACATCTCCAACCGCTTCAGGGATGCGCTGGCCGCCACCAAGGGCGCCGTCATCGTCGTCAGCTCGATCGGCGGGTTCAAGGCGACCTTCGGCAACCCCGCCTATGCCGCGTCCAAGGCCGGCGCCGTCAATCTGGTCCGCGCGCTCGCCATCGCCTGGGCGGGCGACGGGATCCGCGTCAACGGCATCGCCCCCAGCCTGGTCGACACAAAGATGACCAAGGTGACGATGGACAATGACGAGCGGCGCGACCGCGCCTTGTCGCGCATCCCGCTCGGCCGCTTCGGCTCGGTGGACGAGATGGCGGGGGTCGCTTTGTTCCTCGCCTCTTCCCTCTCCACTTATATTTGCGGGCAGACGCTGATCGTGGACGGCGGCCTCACGCTGACCTGATCCCCTGCCCGCCTTAGCCCCATTTCCCAAAAGGACCGATCGCATGGATTTCGAATATTCCGACAAGGTGCAGGCGCTGCGGGCGCAACTCACCGATTTCATGGACGCCCATGTCTATCCGATCGAGAAGGAACGGGATCATTTCCACCATGATCCCGCCCATCTGTGGCAGCGCTGGCCGGGCACCGAGACGATCAAGGCCAAGGCGAAGGAAGCGGGCCTGTGGAACCTGTTCCTGCCCCATGAATATGGGACATGGAGCCCCGGCCTCACCAACCTCGAATATGCGCCGCTGGCCGAACTGATGGGCCGGGTGATCGGATCGTCGGAATATTATAACTGCTCCGCGCCCGATACCGGCAATATGGAAGTGCTCGCCCGCTACGGCACGCCCGAGCAGCAGGAAAAATGGCTCAAGCCCCTGCTCGCGGGCGATATCCGCTCCTGCTATGTCATGACCGAGCCAGGCGTCGCCTCGTCCGACGCCACCAATGTCGAAACGACGATCGTCGCCGATGGCGACGACTATGTCATCAACGGCCGCAAATGGTGGATTTCGGGCGCACTCGATCCGCTGACCAAAATCTATATCCTGCTCGGCCGCACCCCCAATGCGGACCGGCCGCGCCACCAGCAGCATTCGCAGATCCTGATCCCGGCCGACACGCCGGGGATCGAGATCGTTCGCCCGCTCGACGTGATGAACGCCGTCCACTCGCCCGGCGGCCATGCCGAAATGGTCTTCAAGGATGTGCGCGTGCCAAAGGAAAATCTGATCCTGGGCGAAGGGCGCGGGTTCGAAATCGCCCAGGGTCGTCTGGGGCCGGGCCGCATCCACCATTGCATGCGCCTCATCGGCCAGGCCCAGCGCGCGCTCGAATATATGGCCCGCCGCGTCGACAGCCGCGTCGCCTTCGGCCGCAAGCTCGCCGACCAGGGCAGCATCCGCCAGGATATCGCCTTGTCCTTCTGCGAGATCGAACAGGCCCGTCTGCTGACGCTCAAGGCCGCCGACGCGATGGACCGTCACGGCAACAAGGTCGCCAAGGATCTGATCGCCGCGATCAAGATCGTCGCCCCGCGCATGACCCAGACGGTCGCCGACCGGGCGATGCAGGTGTTCGGCGGCATCGGCATGGCCAGCGACTTCCCGCCTGCCGCCGCCTTCATGAATGCGCGCTACCTGCGCCTCGCCGACGGGCCGGACGAAGTCCACATGGCCCAGCTCGGCAAGCTCAAGATCGCCGAACTCAACGCATTGCCGCAACGCTGAGAGACGCAAGAGGGCGAAGGGAAGGATCATGCTGATGACCAGCCAGGAAACAGCCCCGGACGGCCGCGATACCCAGCAACTGGGCACCGCCTGGTGGATGGTGGCGGTGCTGTTCGGCCTCTATGTCCTGTCCTGGGTCGACCGGTTGATCGTGTCGATGCTGGTCACGCCGATCAAGGCGCATCTGCTGCTCAGCGATGTGCAGGTCAGCATGATCACCTCGACGTCCTTCGCCATCTTCTACGCCATTTTCGGCCTGCCGCTCGGCTGGGCTGCGGACCGCTATTCGCGCCGCTGGATCATCTTCGGCGGCGTCGCGCTCTGGGCCGTCGCCACGACCGCCTGCGGCTTCGCGCAAAGCTATGAGGCGCTGCTGGTCGGCCGCATCTTCGTCGGCGTGGGGGAAGCGGCGCTGCTGCCCGCCGCCTATTCGCTGATCGCCGACGCCTTCCCGCCGCGCCTGCTGACCCGCGCCACCTCCACCTTCCAGATGGCCGGCAAGGTCGGCTCTGCGACGGCATTTGCCCTGGGCGGCGTCGCCATCGCCTTCGCCGCCGCGCATAGCGGCATCCATATTCCCTTCCATGGCCCGGCCCAGCCCTGGCAGCTGGTGATGATGATGGTCGGCGTGCCCGGCCTGCTCATCGCCCTGCTGGTCTTCACCTTTCCCGAACCGGGCCGCCGCGGCGCGACCAGGGCCGCGCGCCCGGTCGCGGAAAAGGGCGCGATCGCCGGCTTCGTGCGCCAGAACTGGCGGCTGCTGGCGCTGATGCTGGTCGGTACATCCTGCCTCGCCATGTGCGGCTATTCGATGACCAACTGGGTGCCCGCCTATATCGAACGACATTTCGGCTGGAAGCCAGTGCAATATGGCGTGGCGTTGAGCCTGATGAACATCGTGTCGGCCGTGTCGCTGGTGATCAACGGCTGGATCGTCGACCGTCTGTTCGTGCGCGGCATGAAGGACGCCCATCTGCGCTTCTACAGTTGGCTGATCCTCGGCTTCCTGCCGGTGATCGCCTATATGTTCTTCGCCACCAACGTCTATGTCTTCCTGGTCTGCTACTGCGTGGCGCAGTTCATCACCGTACCCTTCATGGTCTATGTCTCCTCGATCATGGGGCTGATCGCACCGGCGACGATCCGCGCGCGGATGCTGGCCTTCTTCCTCTTCGTCTTCACCATATTGGGCCTGGGCGCCGGCCCGGCGATCGTCGCCGCGCTCACCCAATATGTCTTCCGGTCGGAAGCCGCGCTGGGCCAGTCGCTGGCGGTGGTCGTCACCGTCTGCTCGGTCGTCGCCCTCCTCTCCTTCCGTATGGCCCTGCGCTACCTCGCCCCCACCATCGCCGCGCGTGCCGTCCACGCGCCGGCCGCCTGAAAGGACGCCTGATGTCACTCACCCTCCAGGCTGTCGCGCCCGACCGTCGCACCGACATGGCGCTGACCGACGAGCGTGTCTCGCTCGACTGGCTGCAACTGGATGATCGGCTGAACCGCGCCGCCAATGCCCTGAACGGCCTCGACCTGCACGAACGCCGGGTCGCCGTCTTCGCGCCCAACAGCGCTGAAACCGTGATCGCCTATGTTGCCTGTCTGGAGGCCGGCATTTCCAGCGTCCCGGTCAGCTTCCATCTCACCCCGTCGGAGGCCGCCTATATCCTCAAGGACAGCGGCGCCGTCGCCCTGCTGGTCGGCCCGGAAACGATGGAGGCGGGCCTTGCCGCCGCGGCCGAGGCCGGCGTCGCCACCGTCATCGGCTGGCGCTGCCCCGATCATGAGAGCGTGATCCATTGGGAAGAATGGCTTGCCGCCGCCTCGACCGCCGAGCCTGACCCCAGCATGCCACCGCTGCCCCATCTCCATTATACCTCCGGCACCACCGGCCGGCCCAAGGCCACCGAGACCCCGCCGCAATATTTCCCGCGCGTCGCCACGGTGCAGGCCTTGGCGGAAACGGTCCGTGCCCGCATCACGCCCTCGCCCGGTATCGCCGTCGGCCCGCTCTATCATACCGGCCCGCTCGGCATGGCGCGCAACGTCTTCGGCGGCATGAGCCTCATCACGGTCGAGCATTTCGACGCGGAAAGGGCGCTGGCCCTGATCGAGAAATATCGGGTCGCCGGATCGGTCATGGTCCCTACCCATTTCCAGCGCATGCTCGCCCTGCCGGAAGAAGTGCGCGCTAAATATGACGTCTCCAGCATCCAGCGCCTCGCCCATACCGGCGCAGCCTGCCCCCGCGCCGTCAAGCAGGCGATGATCGACTGGTTCGGCCCGGTCCTGGTGGAGGCCTATGGCGGCACCGAGGCCGGCTCCACCACCTTCATCACCTCGCCCGAATGGCTGGAGCGTCCGGGATCGGTCGGCCGCGCCTTGGCCCCGTTCGAAACCGTCATCTATGGCGATGATGGCACGGTGCTGGGCGCCAACGAGGTTGGCCAGGTCTATTTCCGCGACACCAGCGGCCATGGCATCGTCTATCGCGGCGACCCGGAAAAGACCGCCGCCGCCCATATCGCGCCCGGCATCTTCACCCTGGGCGAAATGGGCTATGTCGATGATGCAGGCTATCTCTTCATCACCGATCGCGTGTCCGACATGATCGTGTCGGGCGGCGTCAACATCTATCCGGCGGAATCCGAACATGTGCTGCTGCGCCATCCCAAGGTGGCCGACATCGCCGTGGTCGCGGCCCCCAATGCAGAAATGGGCGAGGAAGCCCGCGCGCTGGTGATCCCGCGCGACCCGTCCGATCCGCCGACCGCCGACGAACTCAACGCCTTCTGCCGCGCCAGCCTCGCCGGCTATAAATGCCCGCGCGGCTACGAGATGGTCGATGACATCGGCCGTACCATCATGGGCAAGGTCAACAAGAAGGCGCTGCGTCAGCGCTTCTGGCCGTCCGACCGGACGATCGGGGGCTGATCTTCATGCGTCTTGCGTCCCTCACTCTGCCGTTTCTGGCCTTGCTCGCTGCCTGCGCGCCCTCCGGACAGACCCGGCGCGACGGCACCGACTGGCCCGGCTATGGCGGCATCGATGAAAATCACTACAGCCCGCTCAAGGACATCAACGACCGCAATGTCGGCCGGCTCGGCCTCGCCTGGTATCAGGATATCGACGGCGGCGGCTCCAGCCTGACCGCACCGATCGCGGTCGACGGCATCCTCTATTATGCCTCGGGCTACAGCGTCGTTCACGCGGTCGACGCCACAACCGGCCATGAACTATGGACCTATGATCCGCAAAGCTGGAAGGCCGCCGACAAGAAGATGCGCGGCGCCTGGGGCAGTCGCGGCATCGCCTATGACAATGGCGCCGTCTATGTCGGCACGATCGACGGCCGGCTGATCGCCATCAATGCCCGCACCGGGCACAAGCTCTGGTCGACCCAGACCATCGGCAAGGATGACGAACGCTATATCAGCGGCGCGCCCTGGGTGTTCAACGGCAAGGTCTTGATCGGCCATGGCGGCGCCGATTTCGCCCCGATCCGCGGCTATGTCACCGCCTATGACCAGAAGACCGGCAAGCAGCTCTGGCGCTTCCACACCGTGCCCGGCGACCCGAAACTCGGCTTCGAGAACAAGGCGATGGCGATGGCCGCCAAGACATGGACCGGCGAATGGTGGAAATATGGCGGCGGCGGCACCGCCTGGAACGCCATGGCCTATGACCCCAAATATAACCGCATCTATATCGGCGTCGGCAATGGCTCGCCCTGGAACCAGAAGATCCGCAGCCCGGGCGGCGGCGACAATCTCTTCCTCTGCTCGATCGTCGCGCTCGATGCCGACACCGGCGAATATGTCTGGCACTATCAGACCAATCCGGGCGAAACCTGGGACTTCAACTCGGCGATGGACATGGAACTCGCCCGGCTGAAGATCGACGGGCAGGAACGCGACGTGTTGATGCACGCGCCCAAGAACGGCTTCTTCTACGTCATCGACCGCGCCACCGGGAAACTGATCTCCGCCCGCAACATCGTGCCGGTCAACTGGGCCAGCGGCATCGACGTGAAGAGCGGCCGGCCGATCGAAAACCCCGCCGCCCGCTATCCCGGCGGCAAGGCGGCGATCGTCTATCCCTCGCCCTTCGGCGCCCATAATATCGAGGCGATGTCCTTCAATCCGGGCAGCGGCCTCGTCTATATTCCGACGATGGATCAGGGCCGCGTCTATATCGACCCGGCCGAACCACTAAAGGGCTGGAAGCATCTTGACGGCCAGCGCATCAGCGTCGGCACCGGCGCGCCGCCGCCCGGCGTCACGCCCGATCGCCCCGCCACCAGCTTCCTGCTCGCCTGGAACCCGGTGACGCAGAGCGAGGCCTGGCGCATTCCGATGCCCGGCCTGCGCGGCGGCGGCGGCACCGCGACCACGGCCGGCAATCTGCTGTTCCAGGGCAATGCCGGCGGCAAGTTCGTCGCCTATGCCGCCACCAGCGGCAAGCCGCTCTGGTCGTTCGATGCCCAGACCGCCGTGATGGCCCAGCCGATCAGCTATCGCGCGCGCGGCAAACAATATGTGACGGTGATCGCCGGCTCCCGCTTCCCCAGCGCCATCGGCCTGCCGCGCGAATGGAATTATCGCACCCAGCAATGGCGCGTCCTGACCTTCGCCCTCGATGGCAAGGCGGCGCTGCCCAAGGTCGATCCCGTCGACATGCCGGTGATCGATGATCCTGCCTTCACGGTCGATCCCGCCAGGGCCGCCATTGGCGCCACCGTCTTTGGCCAGCGCTGCTCCATCTGCCATGGCGCCAACGCCGTGTCCGGCGGCGCCGCGCCGGACCTGCTCCAGTCGGGCGTTCCGCTCGACACCGCCAGCATGAAGGATGTGCTGCACAACGGCATCCTGCGCGAACGGGGCATGCCGCGCTTCCAGGAACTGACCGACGAAGAGATCGCCGGGCTCCAGCATTATTTCCGCCAACGCGCCCGTCAGGTGCTGGCCGCGCAATCCGCCGGTCAGCCGGGCGCCCAAACGCACAGAGGCTTGAATGAAGGTCAATGACGTCGTCACCTATGCGGTGGAAGGCTCCATCGCGGTCATCACGGTCAATTCGCCGCCGGTGAACGCCCTCTCCAACGCCGTGCGCCAGGGCGTCGCCAGCGCGGTCGAAACCGCCATCGGCGATCCGGCGGTCGGCGCGATGGTGCTGATCTGCGAAGGCCGCACCTTCTTCGCCGGCGCCGACATCACCGAATTCGGCAAGCCGCCGGTCGAACCCACGCTGCGCAACCTGCAACTGGTGGTGGAGAATGCCACCAAGCCGGTGATCGCCGCCATCCATGGCACCGCGCTGGGCGGGGGCCTGGAACTCGCGCTCGTCGCCCATTATCGCATCGCCGTGCCCTCGGCCAAATGCGGCCTGCCCGAAGTCAATCTGGGCCTACTGCCCGGCGCCGGCGGCACCCAGCGCCTGCCCCGCATCGTCGGCGTCGCAAAGGCGCTCGACCTCATGACCGCCGGCGGCCCGGTCTCGGCCAGGGCGGCGAAGGAAATGGGCCTGATCGACGAACTCGCCGCCGAAGGCCAGTTGCGCGCCGACGCCATCGCCCTTGCCCAGCGCGTGCTCGACGAAGGCCGCCCGCTGCTCAAGGTCCGCGACCGCACCGAGAAACTGGACGAGGCACGCGGCAAGCCCGAAATCTTCGCCGATTTCCGCAAGGCCAATGCCCGCAAGTTCCGTGGCTTCAACGCCCCCGAAGCGATCATCCGCTGCGTCGAGGCGGCCCTCGAACTGCCCTTTGACGACGGCATGATCTTCGAGCGGCAATTGTTCAACGAACTGCAGGCCGACAGCCAGTCCGCCGCCCAGCGCCATGTCTTCTTCGCCGAGCGTCAAGCCGCCAAGGTCGACAGCCTGCCCGCCGACACCCCGATCCTGCCGATCGCCAAGGTGGGCGTCATCGGCGCCGGCACCATGGGCGGCGGCATCGCGATGAACTTCGCCAATGCCGGCATCCCCGTCACCCTGGTCGAAACCAACGAGGACGCACTGTTCCGCGGCCTGCGCATCATACGCGGCAATTATGAGACGACCGCCAAGAAGGGCAAGATGAAGCCCGAGGATGTCGACACCCGCATGGGCCTGCTCACCGGGTCGATCGCGATGGAGGATCTGGCCGATTGCGACCTGATCATCGAAGCGGTGTTCGAGCAGATCGACGTCAAGCGCGAGGTCTTCACCAGGCTCGACCGGATCGCCAAGCCGGGCGCGATCCTCGCCACCAACACCTCCTATCTCGACATTGACGATATCGCCGCCGCCACCAGCCGGCCGAACAGCGTCGCCGGCCTCCATTTCTTCTCGCCGGCCAATGTCATGAAGCTGCTGGAGGTGGTCCGCACCAGGGACACCAAGCCGGAAATCATCGCCACCGCCATGAAGCTCGCCAAGACGATCGGCAAGATCGGCGTGCTGGTCGGCAATGGCTATGGTTTCGTCGGCAACCGCATCCTCGCCGCCCGCAATACACAGGCGGACCAGTTGATCCTCGAAGGGGCCACGCCCTGGGCGGTCGACAAGGTGCTGTATGATTTCGGCTTTGCCATGGGCCATTTCCAGATGCGCGATCTGGTCGGGCTTGATGTCGGCTGGAACCCCAAGACGACCAGCTCCGCCAATGTCCGCGAAATCCTCAACGAAATGGGCCGGCACGGACAGAAGACGAAGGGCGGCTTCTACGATTATGACGAGAACCGCAAGCAGACCCCCTCGCCGGTCGCGATGCAGGTGATCGAGGATTTCGCCGCGAAGCAGGGCATCGTCCGCCGCGATGTCAGCGACGCGGAAATCCAGGATCGCATCCTCTTCGCCATGGTGAATGAGGGCGCCCGCATCCTCGACGAAGGCATCGCCTCGCGCGCGTCCGACATCGATATCGTCTGGATCACCGGCTATGGCTGGCCGAAATATCGCGGCGGCCCGATGTTCTGGGCCGATCTCCAGGGGCTTCCCACCGTCCTCGACCGGCTGAAGGCGCTGGAGGCCGCGCATGGCGCCGCCTTCACCCCATCGCCGCTGATCGAACGACTGGTGGCACAGGGCAAGGGGTTCAAGGACGCATGATGAAGGGCAACAAGATCGCCATCACCGGCATTGGCGAAACCGCTTTCCTGCGCAAGGGCGAGGAAACGGTGATGCAGATGATGACCCGCGCCAGCCTGGCCGCGATCGCCGATGCGGGCCTCACCCCCGCCGATATCGACGGCCATGTCAGCAACAAATATGTCGGCCACCCGTCGGAGGAGGTCGCTCATGCGATCGGCGCCGCCACCCGGCGCTTCACCGCCGTCGCCGACACGGCGGGCGGCACGGCCACCACCGGCGACGCGCTGCGGCTGGCGCAGCTCGCGATCGAGGCCGGGCTCGCCCGCCATGTCCTCGTCCCCTATGCCATCCGATCGACCAAGCCGGGTGGCGTCTATGGCTTCCACGCGCGCGAGCCGCAAAAGGCGGGGCTGGAAATGCCCGCCGGCTTCTTCGGCCAGCCCACCTATTTCGCGACCATGGCCAATCGCTACGCCCATGAATTCGGCATGAGCGAGGCGGAACTGGCCTCGGTCTCGATGACCTACCGCGCCTGGGCGGCGCTGACCCCCGGCGCCCAGAAGCGCGATCCGATGGACCTCGACGCCTATCGCCAGACGCCGATGATCTCGACCCCGCTGCGCGTCGCCGACTGCTGCCTCACCACCGATGGCGGCGGCGCCTATGTGGTGAGCGCAGTGGAGGCCGCCCGTGACCTGCCCCATCCGGTGATATCGGTGCAGGGCGTCGGCATTGGCTACAACAATTACCCCCATGGCGTGCTGTTCACGCAGAAGCCCTGCACCTTCGACTATCCCGGCTGGGACTCGGCGGCACAGGCCTATGCGATGGCCGGCGTCGATCCCAAGGATCTGGACCTCGCCCAGGTCTATGACGGCTTCTCCATCTCGGCGATCGTCCAGACCGAGATGCTGGGCCTGTGCGATCGCGGCGAAGGCGCGCGCTTCTACGCCGCCGGCCATGCCAAACCGGGCGGCCGGATGCCGGTCAACACCAGCGGCGGCCATATGTCGGGCGGCTATGTCCCCGGCATCAACCTGCTGATCGAGGCCGTGCGACAGCTCCGCGGGCAGGAGGGCGACCGCCAGGTGCCCGACGCGCGCCTCTGCGCCGTTGCTGGCCTGGGCGGCAATAATCATTCCACCACCATCCTTGCGAGGGACTGACCATGGGCATTCCCATCTATCCCGTCCATCTGGAAGACCCGCTGTTCCAGGGCTTCTACGACGGCCTCGATGCCGGCGAACTGCGCATCACCGCCGACGCCGAAACCGGCGAATGGGTCTGGTATCCGCCCGAAGTCGTCCCCGGAAAGCCCGATGCCGTGCTGGAATGGCGTCCGGTCTCGCCGGAGGGCAAGGCCTATAGCTTCACCACCGTGATCCGCAGCCTGCTGCCCGGCGACCACAAGGCTGAAGTCCCCTACACCGTCATCCTGTTCGAGCCGGACGATGCGCCGGGCGTGCGGATTGCGGGCATATTGGTCGACGACGACGGCGTGGAACCGGCCTGCGACATGCGCCTGCGCTTCCGCCCGGTCGAGGCGGGCGATCACCGCATCGCCGGCTTTGCGCCGGTTCGCTGAGATGCAGTTGGACCGGCGCACAGCGATGCTGGGCAGTGCGGCGATGGCGCTCGCCGGCTGCACCCGCGCCGGCCCGTCGCGTGCCTCCACGGTTCCGACGCCCCTGACCCCGGCGGATTTCAGCCTGGTCATCGACGGCCTCGACCATGCCGAGGGTGTCGCCAGCGCGCCCGACGGCCGCCTGTTCCTGTCCAACAGCGGCGGCGCGATCGGCGTGCTGGCACCGGGACAGCCGCTGCGGCAGGTCGGCGCCCCGCTCGCCGCCAATGGCGTCGCCGTCGATGCGCGGGGCCGCGTGATCGTCGCCAATATGGGCCTGCTCAAGCAGCAGCCCGGCCCGCTCCAGCGCATCACCCTCGAAACCGGCGCGGTCGAAACCCTCGTCTCGGAACTGGAGGGCCGCCAGCTCGTCGCCTCCAACGGTCCCGCCACCGCGCGCGATGGCAGCATCTATTGCACCCACAGCAGTTGGGGTCCGGTCGCCAATATCGGCACCACCACGCCGGCGGGCTTCATCTACTTGGTCCGGCCCGACGGCAGCGCCGCGATCGTCGCGCGCGCCCTGCGCGGGGTCAACGGCCTCTGCCTCGACCGGGACGAACGCCATCTCTATGCCTCGCTGACCGCCGAAGGCCGCATCCGCCGCTGGCGCCGCAACGCCGACGGCACCCTTGCCGACCCGCAGGATTTCGGCCCGCAACTGGGCACCGTCGTCCCCGACCAGACGGTCAAGGCGATCCTCGCCCTGCCGCCGCAGGAAAAGGCGGCGCTGGGCTATTGCGACGGCATCGCCTTCGACATGGCCGACAATCTCTGGATCACCCTGCCCTTTTCCAACCGGCTGGTCGCGCTGACGCCACAGGGGCGGCAGATCGACATCCTCCACGATCCCGCCGGCGAAAAGATCGCGATGCCGACCAATCTCTGCTGGGGCGGGCCCGATCGCCGCACGCTCTATGTCGTCTCGCGCGGCAAGGGCATGATCGTCCAGGCCCGCACCGCCATCGCCGGCGCCCCACTCGCCAACTGGCCGGCCGGATAAGAAAGACTCGTCATTGCGAGCATCGGTTGATCTCATGTCCTCCCGCTCTCGCGCTCAGCCCATCTCGATCACCACCTTGCCCTGCGCCTTGCGGTCCATGATCCAGCGGATCGCCTCCCGGCTCTCGTCAAAGCCGAAGCGCGCGCCGATCGCCGGCCGCAACCCGCCCTGCTCATACCAGTCATAAAGCTGCGCCATATTGGCGGCATGGATGTCCGGCTCGCGCCGGCTGTGCATCCCCCATGTCATGCCGACGATCGATGCCGTCTTCACCAGCGGCAGGTTCAACGGGATCGCCGGAATGCTCCCGGCGGCAAAGCCGACCACCAGATAGCGCCCGTCCCAGCCCATGGTGCGGAAGGCCGGCTCGGCCAGATCGCCGCCGACCGGATCGAAGATCACATCGACGCCGCGCTCCCCCGCCAGCGCCTTCACCGCCTGCTTGATGTCGACCTGCGCATAATTCACCGTCTCGTCCGCGCCATGCGCCCGCGCCAGATCCAGCTTCTCCGCGCTGGAGGCCGCCGCGATCACCCGCGCCCCCATGCGCTTGCCGATCTCCACCGCCGCCAGCCCGACGCCGCCCGCCGCGCCCAGCACCAGCAGCGTCTCGCCGGCCTGCAACCGCCCGCGCTGGCGCAGCCCGTGCAGCGCCGTCGCATAGACCATGGTGAAACCGGCCGCGACGTCGAATTCCATCGCATCGGGAATGATGCTGGTGCGGAAAGCCGGCGCCACTGCCTGCACGGCAAAGGCGCCCTGGAACGGGATCGCCGCCACCCGGTCGCCGATGCGAAAGCCGTTGACGCCCTCGCCGATCGCATCGACCACCCCGGCCGCCTCGCCGCCGGGGATGAAGGGCAAGGGCGGCTTGGTCTGGTAGAGGTTCTGGATCATCAGCGCGTCGGGGAAATTGACGCTCGCCGCCCGCACCGCCAGCCTGATCTCGCCCGGCCCCGGCTGGGGCACGGGCACGTCACGAAACGCCAGTTGCTCGGGCGCGCCATGCGCCTCGCACATCAGCGCCCGCACGGATCAGCTACCCAGAAACTGCTGGCGCATCTTGTAATAATCGTCGCTCGGATATTTCTCGCTATGCTGCCCCGCCGGCCAGTCGGCATAGGGCGTCTGCGCGGGTTCGGGCGGCGAGGTATAGTCGGACAGGCCCCGGCGACGGATGATCTTCCACACCCCGTTCCGCCGTTCCAGATCGTCGAGATAGCGGCCCTGGAAGAAGACATCCTCCTCGCCTCCGCCTTCCTTGCGGTCGCGCCGATGCTGCGCGAAATAATAGCATTCGGAAAAAGCCTTGTCCCCCTTCACATCGACCGAGACATTGGTGATGTGGTGGCAGGCATATTTGAGCGTCGACACGATCTTGAACGCGAAGCCGACGAAATCGGACGACTTGCCCTCGAACTTGCCATGCTTGTGCGTCGATTCCGGCCAGAACAGCGATCGCAGCAGCGCCTCGTCCGCCCGGTCATTGGCCCGCGCATAGGCATAGAGGAGTTCGGTGATCGCCTGCTTGGACTCGATGATGTCCAGCCGCTGGGCCATGTCCATGCCGCTCGCCTTTCCCTTTGGCGCGGCGGCCGATGCTTCGGCGGCGGCGGCCATGCCGATAGGCAGCGCCAGCATGGCGGCCAGCGTGCCGCGACGATTGCGTTCTTCCATGCTCATTCTCCCGGATTTTCCAGCAGGCCCGGCTCGGCGCGCAGGCGCGGCAGCACTTCCTTCTCGAACAGGCGCAGGCTGCGCCACGACACTTCGGGGTCCAGCCCGCCCAGCAGCGCGTGGAAGGTGACGGCGGTGCCCCGACCCAGCCCCTTGAGATATTCGAAACATTCGTCGGGCGTCAGCAGCTTGATGTTCGGCATCGCCTTCAGCCCCTCGATCGTTTCGGCGGGCTGGTAACGGGTCTGGCCGGTGCCGCGCTCCTTGGCCCATTCGGCATAGGCGTTGGTCGCATAGGCGACATGCGGCGCCACCAGCGGCCAGTCACGGTCCGGATCGTCGGAGACATAGAGGAAGCTCGCGGCCGGCTTGCGCAGCTCCTCCGGCGGCGGGAACCCGGCCTTTTCGCGCTCTTCCTTGTAGAGGGTGAACAGGTCGGGATGGCCGGGGAAATATTGATAGCCGCCCTTGGCCGCGCGGATCGCCGACTTGTCGGTCGACCCGCCCATATAGATTTTCGGGCCGCCTGGCGTCGCCGGTGCCGGCGTCACCCGCACAGTGCGGTCACGAAACTCGAACGGCTCGCCGGTCCAGGCCAGCTTCAGCGTGGCCATCGCCTCGTTCATGATCGCCAGCCGCTTGCTGATGTCCTTGCCGAACATCTCGAACTCATGCGGGCGATAGCCCATGCCGGCGGTCAGCCACACACGGCCGGGCGCGATATTGTCCAGCACCGCCAGATCCTCGGCCAGCCGCAGCGGATCGTGCATGGTCACGACCAGCGCCGACAGATGCGCGACGATAGTGTCCGTCGCCCCCAGGATCGACGCCGCCTGCACCATGGAGGACGGGCAATAGCCGCCCTCCGCGCCATGATGCTCGGCCAGGAACACCTGCGTGAAGCCAAGCTTATCGGCCCATTGCGCCTGCTCGATCGCGGTGCGGTAAAGCACGGGATGCGGCGCGCCGAAATCCGGCCGGTTCATGTCGTAACGAAGGTTCAACTGCACCCTTTGGGTTCCTCTTCCCTAATATCTGTTGTTGGTTCAGGCGGCCGAGACGCGCGACACGATGCGACCGGTCACGTCCGCCGCCTGCATCGCCTTGCCGCTGTCGATCAGCGCGTCGATCGCGCCCGGCGCATAGCCGATCTCGGCCAATATCTGCCGCGTATGCTCGCCCAGACGCGGCGCGGACTTGCGCGCATGGCCCGGCGTGTCGCTCATATGGATGAAACTGCCGAACTGGCGCACATGGCCATACATGGAATCGAAATTCTCGATCACCCGGTTGCTGGCCACCGCCCAGTCCTGCCACAGCGCCTCGCGCACCCAGCTCTTGGCCGCCGGTATCTCGCACGGCACGCCCGCCGCATCGAGCAGGGCGAAGACCTCCGCGCTTGTCCTGTCGGCAAACCAGGGCGCCAGTGCCGCCAGCAGCGCCGCGTCATGCAGCGACCGTTCCTTCGGCGAGGCAAAGCGCGGATCTTCGATCAGCCCGGCCTGTCCCACCGCCCGCGCCAGCGCCGCGAAGCGCCCGTCTTGCCGGCAGGCTATGCAGATCCAGCCGTCGCTGGTGCGATAGAGCCGGTCGAGCGCATTATAGCCCGCCTGATCCTTGTCGAGGCGGAAGCCATAGACGACCTGCTTGTCGGCATCCAGAAAATGCTCGGATGTGGTCCACAGGCTCGAATGGAGCTGCGGTATCTCCATATAGTCGCCGACGCCGCTGATCGCGCGCCGCTCCAGCCCCATCAATATGCCCGCCGCGCCCAGAAAGCCGTTATTATAATCCTCGTTGCCGAACACCGACCGGGTCGGCGGATTGCCCGCGCCGCCGCCTTCGTAGAGCAGGCCGGTCCAGCCCGACACCAAGGGCGCAAAGCTCTTGAGCAGCGACTTCGGCCCCTTGGAGCCATAGCCGGGCAGATAGACATAGAGCAGGCGCGGATTGATCTTCGACAGCGCCTCATAGCCGATGCCCAGCTTGTCGGCCTTGCCGGGGCGCAGATTATGGGTGACGACATCGGCCTCCCCCACCAGCTTCAGCGCCGCCTCCAGCGCCTCGGGCTGCTTGAGGTTCAGCACGATATCGCGCTTGCCGCGCTGTGCCGCGTCGAAACAGTCGGGCAGCGGCCGCATCTGGTCGCCGTCCGGGGTCTCCACCTTGATGACGTCGGCGCCCAGGTCCGACAACAGCCGCCCGCCAAAGCCCACCGCGAAGAAGGAGGAGAAGTCCACCACCTTGATGCCTTCGAGCGGCCGGTCGAGCGGCTTGCCCGCCGCCGCCAGTTCGCCCCGCTTACGCGCGATCAGGTCGGCCAAGGCGCCATTGTCGGCGCCGATCGCCGGCGCCGGGCGCGGCGCGGCGCAGGGCGTGCGATCGAACCGCACCGCCGGCGCGGCCTGATAGATGGTGCCGAACTCCGCGTCCGGCAGCGCGATCCGTTGCCCGACAAATTCCACCTGCTCGTCCAGCAATACTTCGGCCGGTTCCAGCACCGGCAGCGCCGCCACATCGGCCGCCTGGAACAGTGCGATCCATTCGGCGCGCGGGCGCGCCTTGAACGCATCGAAAATCTCGACGCGGGCGATATGATATTCGTCATCGCTCAATGGCACCGACATTTCCGCCGCACCCTTGACCACCGACACCCGGTCGCCAAAGCCCAGCTGGTCCATCGCCGCCTTGAAGCCGCCCTGGCCGCCGGTATGGATCTGCAGGAACAGGCCGTCGCCGCATTCGAACATGCCGGTCACCAGTCGGGTCCGGCCGAAGCGGTCGACCGCGCCGGAATCCCCCGCCTTGATGTAGGAAATCCCCTCTTCCTGCCACCAGTTGTTCATCGGCGACTGGGCCAGCATGGCGTCGAGCAGCGAGGATTCCACCCTCTGCCCCTTGCCCGTCGATCGCCGCGCACGGATCGCCGTCAGCGCGCCGATCACGCCCAGAAACGCCTGACCATAATGGAGCGCGGGATGGCCGAGATAGACCGGTCCCTCGCGGAACGGGCTGGACTTGTCGATCATCGTGCCGAGCAGCGCCGCCGCCAGCCCTTCGCCGCGCGGCCGGTCGGCAAAGGGCGTGTCCGCGCCATAGGCGGTCAGCGCCGACACGATCAGCCCCGGATAGTCGCGCGCCAGGCTCTCACCGTCCAGGCCTAGCGCCTTCGCCTCCCCTTCCTCCAGCGCATGGATGAAGATGTCTGCTCCGCTCAGTAGCCCGCGCAGCGCCGCCCGGTCGTCCGCATCGGCCGCGTCCAGCTCGACGCTGCGCTTGGACCGGTCCCAGCTCTTGCGGGTCAGTTCATGGGCGAAATAGGCGCCGCCCCTGGGCTCGACCTTCAGCACATCGGCGCCATGGTCGGCGAGCAACATGCCCGCGATCGCGACCGGCATTTCGGTCGACAGCTCGATAACGACAAGATGGTCCAGAGGGCCGGGCATCACGCACTCCTGTTCGGCGGTCTGCGCCGCCTCTTGTTCGGATCTGGCCGATAGTGCGCGGAATCGCGCCTCCGACCTTTCCCTTGAAACAGACACGCTTTTTCCCGGTAGCGCAAGCAATATTGCACTATGGGTTCAAATTCATTCCTTGCCCGTCAGCCGTGCCGGATCATAACGCGGCCGGTCCATCTGGAAACTGTCGCCATTGCGCACATACCAGCCGCTGCCATGGGTGCGGCCGATCAATTTCATCGCTGGCGTATCGAAATAGACCCGTTCGCGATCGGTGATGAACTCGTCGCGGATATGCGCCATGACGATCTCGCCGATGATCACCGTCTGCATCGTGCCGATGTCCATCGCCGCGACCTTGCGGCATTCGAAGCTGACCGGGCTGCTGGCGATCAGCGGGGGCGCGACCAGCACCGACGGCGCGGTCTCGATCCCGGCATAGTCGATCTCGCTGACATCGGCCGGCGCATCGACGCTGCAATGGTTCATCTTCTCGGCATCCTCCTCGCACACCAGGTTCACGACGAACTCGCCGGTGGCGATGATGTTGGCGGCCGTGTTCTTCAGGCCACGCGATACCGGCTCCTTGAGCAGGCCCAGCGCCACCAGCGGCGGCTCGGTGCCGACGCAGTTGAAGAAGCTGTAGGGCGCGGCATTGACCACGCCCGCTTCGGATTTGGTGGTGATCCACGCGATCGGGCGCGGGGTGATGGTCGAATTGACGATCTTGTAGCGGGTCGCCATCGGCAGGCTGCGCATGTCGAACTGCATGACTTATTCCTTCGCCCCAGTTGCGACCTTCGCGGCAGCCTTCGCCGCTGCGCGTGCCTTGAATGCCGCGCGGGCGCGAGGCACTTCCTCCCCCGCCTGGCAGGTATGGCAATAGACCAGTTCCAGCGCATGATTGGCCGACAGGTCGCCGCTCTCCGCCTGGTCGAGCAGCCGCTTGGTCAGTTCGACCGCATGGGCATTGCCGCCGCCAATCGTCGCGCCCAGCGCCAGCGCCTGCGCGACCGCCTCGCCCGGCGGCACCAGCCGGCTGACCAGCCCCAGGCTCAATGCCTCGGCCGCCTCCAATGTCCGTCCCGAAAAGATGATCTCGGCCGCGCGTGCCCGCCCCAATTGCCGGGTCAGGAACCAGGCTGCCCCGCCATCGGGCACCAGCCCGAAATCCAGGAACGGCGCACCGAACCGCGCATTGTCGGCGGCGAAGATCATGTCGCAGGCCATGGCCAGGCTCCAGGAGACGCCAAAGGCGCCACCCTCCACCGCCGCCACGGTCGGGATCGGCAGCGCGCGCAGCCGGCGGATGATCCGCTGCCCCATCTCCAGCCGAGCGGCGAGCCGCAACGCACCCTCGCCCCGCGCCGGCGGCAGCTTTACGTCGCCGCCATTGCTGAAATAGCCGTTCGCGCCACACAGGATCAGCATCCGTGCCGGCGTCGCATTTTCCAGCCGGTCGAGCGCAGCGGAAAACTGCTCCCACATGGTGAAGGAAACGGTGTTCTTCGCGTGCGGCCGGTTGAGGGTGATGATGGCCACGCCATCCGCGCGTAGCTCGAACAACAGTTCGGGGTCTTCGCTCGGCGCGCTCATCTCACTCTCCCATGCTGATGCCCATATTAGGCCTGGGGCATGCCTAGACGAGGCGCGCACCATGATGCAAGAAAATTTGCATCATGGTGCAGATTCATGCCGCTTTCGTCTTGGTCTTGGGCGACATCGGCAGCGCCTCCATCCCACGCTCGGCAACATCCTTGATCAGCGCTTCGACTTCCTTGCGCGCAGCCCCCTTCAGGGAACCGAGCAAGCAGGCCAGATAGCTGCTGACCAGCCGCACGATCACCTCGTCATCGGGAATGCGGCCCTGCGCCCAATCGTTGATCGTCGCATATTCGAAGCGCACCAGATCATCGACCAGCTTGTCGACCTGCACCCAGGGCTGTAGCTGCTTCGTGGCGTCGAGCGCCTCGATCCACTGCTTGTTATGATGGATGGCCGGCGAGTGCATCGCGGTCCAGATGTCGCGATCGACATCCGAACTGAAATAGAGCGCCATGATCGCCTTGATATAGTTGCGGATTTTCCGGTTGCGCTGGACGACCGAGATCATCCGCTCCAGATTATGCTGCATCGTGCCAGGCGGGCTGGAATAGACGATGCGGCTGACATATTCGTCGAAATATTCCTGGATCGCGGTGGCGATCATGCGCTCACGGGTCTGGAAGGCGTTGTAGAGCGTGCGTTTGGCGACGCCCGCGCGCTGGCCGATCTCGTTCATGCTCAGCGCCGCGATCCCCTGCTCGGCGATCACCTTGCGCGTCTCCTCCAAAATCCGGCGGCGTCGCTCGATGATCGCCGGACTGGAATAGGTCTGCGGCCGATCGCCATTTTCCTTGAGATCAGCCATGTCCTTGTCCGTCGTCAACTTCGCTCATCCTCCCCCAGGCGCCCGCAGCAGGCGCACATAACCGTCGATCATAGCGCAATTGCATGAACGTGCAAATTTGATGCCGCACAGCATGGCTTTGCGCAAGCCCTACTCCGGCACGAACAAGAAGCCCCGCCTCCTCGCAAAAGGAAGCGGGGCAAAGCAACATCCGCCACCAGGGGACGGATGCCATGGGAGGTCAGTTCGTCTTTGGCGCGGTTTCCCGCGCACGTTGGCGGATATAGTGGCGCAGGCCTTCCAGGTCCGCATCGCTCAACTGATCGAAGGCCCCCATGCCGCGCGCCATCAGCGCCCCGTCATGCACCACCGATTTGAACGTCTCCGCGTCCAGCGGCACCGCCGACTTGCGCAGGTCCGGCGCGGCGCCGCCCGCCATCATGCCCGCACCATGACAGATGATGCAGCTACTATTGTAGATGCCGCCGCCGACCTTGGCCTTGGCCGCGTCGACGGTGAAGGCCGGATCATCCTGGATCGGCTCGTCCACCGGCTCGAACTTGGGCAGCGCCTTGGTGCCGCCGATCGCGAAAGTCAGCACCCGGCGCTGCTGCTGGCGATAATCCCAATTGGGCACATTGGGGAAGCTGCTGCGGAAACCGGTGATGACCGACACATATTGCTTGCCGCCGACCGTATAGCTGATCGGCGCGGACAATATGCCGTTCTGTGCCGGGAAGGACCAGAGCTTGCGCCCGTCGGTGGCTGAATAGGCGTTGAAATTGCCGTCATTCGTGCCCTGGAACAGCAGGCCACCACCGGTCGCCATGATGCCGCCGTTGAACACGCCGGGCTGCGGGATCGACCAGGCAATCTTGTTGTTGGGCACGTCGAAGGCGACCAGTTTGCTGACGGCCGGTGGCGCCACCATGTCGGATGGCGGCGCGCCCAGCCCGGTATTGACCATCATCCCCGGCTTGTAGGTCCAGTCCTTCACATTGGCCGGATCGACGAAGACGCGGCCGCCCTCCATCACCGGAATATAGCTCATGTTCGTCTTGGGACTGAACGCCATCGCCTGGACGCCATGCGCACCATTGGGGAAGGGGTACATCATGAACGGCTTGCCGTTCGGATATTGCGCCTCGGGATTGATCTCGGGCCGGCCGGTGACCGGATCGATCCGCTTGGCCCAATTCTGCTTGGCGAACTCGCCGGCCGAAATGAACTTCCCGGTCTCGCGGTCCAGCGCATAGAAGAAGCCATTCTTGGGCGCGTGCATCAGCACCGACCGCATCTTGCCGCCAATCTCGATATCGGCCAGTTCGATATCCATCGCATCGTTGAAATCGTGGCTGTTTTCCGGGTTCACCTGATAGTGCCAGGCATATTCGCCGGTCTTCACGTCGATCGCCACGATCGAGGCGAGATAGAGATTGTCGCCGCCGCCGGGCGATCGGATCTTCTGGTTCCACGGCCAGCCATTGCCGGTACCCAGATAGATGCGATCATATTTGGCGTCATAGGCCATGGCGTGCCACACCGTGCCGCCACCGCCGAACTTCCACCATTCGCCGGTCCAGGTCTTGGCCGCCGCCTCCATCGCCCTGTTCTCGAAGCCCTTGGCCGGATCGCCGGGCACCACGAACCAGCGCCACGCCTTCTTGCCGGTCTTGGCATCATAGGCGGTCACATAGCCGCGGGTCGGGCTGTAGTCCGCGCCGCCAAAGCCGACCACAATCTTGTCGCCGGCGACCCATGGCGGGCCGGTGATATAGCCGTTTTCCGCCTCGTCGAGCGTCTGGACTGACCAGCGCGGCTTGCCGGTCTTGGCATCGACCGCGATCAACCGGCCTTCGCGCGTCGCGGTATAGATCAGCCCATCCTTATAGGCGATGCCGCGCGTGCCCCAGCCGGCGCGCATCCGCCATTTCGCCTCGGGCGCGCTGACCACGTCGGGATCATATTGCCACAACAGCTTGCCGGTCTTGGCGTCGAGCGCATGGACAACCGACAGGCCGACCGCAAAATAGAGGACGCCATCTATCGCCAGCGGCTGGGTATAGCTGTCATAGGTGTCGATGTCATAGGACCAGGCCAGACCCAGCTTGCCGACATTGTCGGCGCTGATCTGGTCGAGCGCGCTATAATGCTGCTCCTTGTCGTCGCCGCCATAGCTGGACCAGTTGGCGGTCGGGCCACCCGGCGCCGCGCTGTCCGCCCCGCAGGCGACCAGCCCGCTTGCCAGCGCCAGGCTCGCCGCCACCGTCGACACTCTTCCCTTCATGGTTCTATCCTTTTCCGTGCGCCCCTGTCCGCGCCTCTTTATATTGCACCATGGTGCAGGTTTTTACGGGAGTCAACGGCCGAGCGGTTGACTCGCTCACACCTCCGCATAATATTGCACCAAAGATTATAATTGGAGAGAGGGCAATGGCTTTTCTCATGGAAAAGCAAACATGAACGTCGATGTCTCCTATGATGGTCCGGTCGCGATCCTGACCCTGGATCGTCCGGAACGGCGCAACGCCTTTACCATGGCGATGCGGCAGGACATTGCCCTGGCCTTCGAGCAACTGGCCGATGACGGCAATGTGCGCGCCATCATCCTGACCGGTGCCGGTGGCCATTTCTGCTCGGGCGCCGACACAGGCGAGATGGGCGAACCCGGCACAGTCGCCTTCCTGGCACGCATGCGCCGGCTACATCGCATGATCCGCGCGATCGCCGCCATCCGCAAGCCGACCATCGCTGCGGTGGACGGCGCCTGCGTCGGTGCGGGCTGGAGCCTAGCGCTGGCCTGCGACCTGGTGATCGCCACCCCCGACGCCCGCTTCGCCCAGATTTTCGGCAAGATCGGCTATGCCCCCGACGCCGGCGCCATCTGGCAGCTGGCCCGCCTGATCCCGGTCATGCGCGCGAAGGAGATCGTCTATTCCGCCCGCACGCTGGACGGCACCGAGGCATTATCGCTCGGCCTGGTGCTCGAACTCGTGGCCAGCGACGCGCTGATGCCACGCGCGCGCGACCTCGCTCGATCGCTGGCGGCCGGTCCAACCCTGGCGACCGGCATGGCCAAAGCCCAGTTCGGGAGCGCACTCAGCCTCTCGCTCGACCAGTTTCTGGAGCAGGAATTCCTCATCCAGCCACTGCTCGCAACCACGCAGGACCATCGCGAGGGGATTGCCGCCGTTCGCGACAAGCGCCCGCCGGATTTTCAGGGCTGCTGAGGCAGAAGACTGCGCGCCGGCACGGCAACAGCCTTGCCCCCGGGCAACTCGAACAGGCAATCCTCCCCCGATCCATTGACGCAGATGACCAGGCCCGATGCCCGGAAACGCAATGCCAGCCGCCGTCGCGCCGGATCCTCCCATTGCGCGATGCGCAATGGATGCCCGGCTTCGTCCAGCCAATCGACGTCGCCATCGCGCAACGGCGTAACGTCGTGCAGTTCATCGCATTCGGCGCGCCAGTCCGCCGCCGCAAAGGCATGGGCCTCGATCGCACGGTCCCGCCCCACCCAATCGATCCAGGTCAGCCGATTATCCTGGGCATAGGCATTATTGTTGCCCTGCTGCGATCGGCCAAACTCGTCGCCAGCGGTCAGCATGATCGTCCCCCGCGAACAGAAGAGCGTCGATAACAGCGCCTGCACGTCTCGTCGTCGTACGGCTTGCACGACCGGGTCACCGCTCATGCCCTCGACGCCATTGTTCCAGCTCAGATTTTCGCCATGGCCGTCCCGATTATCCTCGCCATTGGCGCGATTATGCTTGTGTTCATAGGCTGTACAGTCGGCCAGGGTGAAACCGTCATGGGCGGCCAGAAAATTGACGCTGCGGGTTCGCCTCTCTCCGCCGAAAATGTCGAACGATCCGGCCAGTCGCGTCGCAAAGGCCCCCACCATCCCGGCATCGCCCCGCCAGAAGCGACGCATGTCATCGCGATAGCGGTCGTTCCATTCCAGCCATGGCTCGCCGAAACGCCCCAGTTGATAGCCACCCGGGCCGATGTCCCATGGCTCGGCGATCAGGATACGGTCGCCCAATATCGGGTCGGCGCGCATCTCCGCCAGCAATGGAGCATCCGGATCGAAGCCATCGTCCAGCCGCCCGAGCGCAGGGGCCAGATCGAAGCGGAAGCCATCGATTCCCGCCTGTGTGACGAAATGGCGCAGCGAATCCAGGATCAGCCGCCGCACCATCGGCTGGTTGCAATCCACGCTGTTCCCGGTGCCGGTATCGTTGATCAGCCGCCCGCCGGGTTCATGCCGGAAATAGCCGCGCGCATTCAGCCCGCGCAATGAAAGAATAGGCCCTGACCTGTCACTTTCGCCGTCATGATTATACACCATGTCGAGGATCACGCCGATCCCCGCCTGGTGCAGAACCGCCACCGTATCGCACAATTCCGCCATGCCGCCGGGCGCCAGACGGGGATCGAGCGCAAAATAGCTGACAGGATTATACCCCCAGGCATTGGTCAGGCCCAACGGCCCCAGATGCCGCTCGTCAATCCAGGCGTTGATCGGCATCAACTCGACCGCGGCGACATGAAGACGCTGCAGATGTTCGATGATCGCCGGATGGCGGAGCGCAGCGATCGTCCCACGCTCCGCTTCAGGCACATCGGGATGCAGCATGGAAAAGCCGCGCACCTGCAATTCGTAGATCAGGCCGCCAGGCCGGAAACATGGCGGATGCGGATCGACCGCCGGCACTGGCCCCGTGACCAGCCCCTTCGACATCAGCGGCGCCGTATCGGCGCCCTCGCCACGCGCCGCCGCCATCGCGGGATCATAAGTAAAGGCCCGATCGATCGCCGGCGCATAGGGGTCGAGCAGCAGTTTGTCGGGATCGAACCACAGGCCCCCGTCGGGATCATAAGGGCCATCGGCCCGCAAGCCATAGCGCGTGCCAGCCCCAGCCCCTTGCACATGAACCTGCCATAGCGCATCGGCATCCCGCGCCATCGGCAGCCGCCTTTCAGCATCATCCGCGTCGAACAGGCATAGCCACATCTGCGTGGCGTCCGGCGCCCAGACCGAGAAGCGGGTTCCGGCGGCATCGACCACCGGCCCGAACCCGCCCATGCTCATGCCGCCGCTCGATCCAGCAGATCGCGATAGAGCGCGGCATAGCGCGCGGCACTATGGGTCCAGGAAAAATCCGCTCGCATCCCCGCCCGCTGCATCGCCTGCCACGCGTCCGGATCGCCATGCAGGCGCACTGACCGTGCGATCGCCCCGTACAGGGCCAACGGATCGCCTGCGGAAAATAGAATGCCGGTAGCCACGCCGGCATTGACCGCCGCTTCATTGGCGTCGATCACGGTGTCGGCCAGCCCCCCGACCCGCGCCACAACCGGCACGCAGCCATAGCGCAGGCCATAAAGCTGGGTCAGGCCGCATGGCTCGAACCGCGACGGGATCAGGATCGCATCGCCACCCGCCTGCAACAGGTGCGACAACGGCTCGTCATAGCCGATCTGCACGCCCACCCGGCCGCGGTGCCGGTCGGCTGCGGCCAGGAAGCTGCCCTCCAGCGCATGGTCGCCCGATCCCAACACGGCCAGCTTCCCGCCAAGCCCCACCAGATGATCGATCGCACCGACCATCTGGTCCATCCCCTTCTGCCAGGTCAGCCGGCTGATGATGACGAAGATCGGTGCATCGTCGCGCTGCAACCCGAACCGTTTTTCCAGTGCCTTACGATTGGTGCTGCGCCCTCCCAACCCGCGTGCACTGTATCGCCTGGCGATCAGTTCATCCTCCGCAGGGTTCCAGATATCGGTATCGACGCCATTCAATATGCCGTGCAGCCGGTCGCTCCGTCCATTGATCAAGCCGTCGAGGCCCATGCCGTTCATCGGCGAGCGGATTTCCTCGGCATAGGTCGGACTGACCGTGGTAATCGCATCGGCCGACACCAATCCCGCCTTCAGGAAGCCGGTGCCGCCATAATATTCGACGCCATCTACGCCCCACGCCTCCGCCGGCAGGCCCAGTTGACCGAAAATGTCCGCACCGAACCGCCCCTGGAAAGCAAGATTGTGAATGGTGACGATCTTGGGAATCCCATGCGCCGGGCCAAAGCGCATATAGGCGGCAGTCATAGCAGCCTGCCAATCATGGGCATGGACGATGGCGGGGCGCCAGCCCTTGATCCCCTCTGCCGCAATGTCCGCGCCGACCCGCGACAGCGCTGCAAAACGCCGCCAATTATCACCCCAGTCATTGCCCGCATGATCGCCATAGGGGCCGCCTTCGCGCGCGAAGAAATCGGGCGCATCCAGGATCAGCAGGTCCAGACCATCGACATGCGCCGCCAGAACCGTCGCCGTCGCGCCGAACAGGGCCTCATAACGCCGCACCACCTTGGCCTTACCTGCGCGCAACAATACCGACGGATAGCCCGGCACCAGCGTCCGGGTCTCGACGTCATGGCCCACCAGCGCGCCCGGCAATGCGCCGGCGACATCGGCCAGCCCTCCGGTCTTGATCAGCGGATAGATTTCGGACGCAACCGACAGCAGCTTGATCGCCATCCCGTGCTTCATTCCACCAGCCGCTCGATCATGGCGGGAGTGATCAGACAGATGCCGCTATCGGTCCGTCGAAAACGACGCGCATCCTCTTCCGGATGCTCCCCGACGATCAGCCCAGGTGGGATGATGATACCGGAATCGACCACGCATTTATGCAGTCGCGCGCCGCGTCCGACCTCGCAATCGGGCATGATGATGCTTTCGGTGACCGACGAGAAACTGTGGGTCCGCACGCCGGAAAACAATACACTGCGATGCAGCGACGACCCCGACACGATGCAGCCGCCCGCCACCAGTGACGATGTCGCGGCCCCGCGTCGTCCCTCCTCATTATGGACGAACTTGGCCGGTGGCGTCACCTCCGAATAGGTCCAGAGCGGCCAGCTCCTGTCATAAAGGTCCAGGCTGGGCACGACGTCGGTCAGATCGATATTGGCCTGCCAATAGGCATCGATCGTGCCGACGTCGCGCCAATAGGGGACCAGTTCACTTTCGGCGCGCACGCAACTGCTGGAAAAGCGGTGGGCCACGGCCTTTCCGTGCTTCACAATATAGGGGATGATGTCGCCACCGAAATCGCGCTTGCTGTCTCGATCGTCGGCATCCCGGCGCAATTGCTCGATCAGGAAGCGGGTGCGAAAGACATAGATACCCATCGATGCCAGCGCCATGTCGGGCTGGCCGGGAATGGCCGGCGGATCCTTGGGCTTCTCGACAAAGGCGGTGATCACATCCTGCTCGTCGACATGCATCACGCCAAAGCCCACGGCCTCCTTGCGCGGCACCTCCAGGCAGCCGACGGTGACATCGGCACCACTGTCGACATGCTGCTGCAGCATCAGCTCATAGTCCATCTTGTAGACATGGTCGCCGGCCAGGATGACCATATATTCCGGCGCATAGGCTTCGATGATGTCGATATTCTGGAACACGGCGTCGGCCGTGCCCTCATACCATTGGCTTTCGGAGATACGCTGGCTGGCGGGCAATATGTCGAAGCTCTCGTTGCGCTCGGGCCGCAGGAAATTCCAGCCGCGCTGCAAATGGCGGATCAGCGAATGCGCCTTGTACTGGGTCGCCACGCCGATGCGGCGGATGCCGCTGTTGAGCGCGTTGGACAGCGCGAAATCGATGATCCGCGCCTTGCCGCCAAAATGCACCGCCGGTTTGGCGCGGCGATCCGTCAGCTCGGCAAGCCGACTGCCACGACCACCGGCCAGCACATAGGCCATGGCGTCACGCGCGATCGGCTGGTTGCGTTGTTGCATTATGGCTCCTCTCGTGCCCGCGACCGCCTGCACGCGTCCGTCGGTATCAATAGTCCAGTTCCAGCATCAAGGTTCCAAAGGGCGGGATGGTTATGTTCGCCCATCCTTCCTCATCGGCCTCGACCACCCCCATATTGCCGGCGCCACTGCCGCCATATTCGCCTGCATCCGTATTGAGTATCTCGCGCCAGCGCCCGCCGGCCGGCAACCGCATGCGATAGCCGTGGCGCAGCACCGGCGTGAAATGGCTGATGACGACGATCGGGGCATAGCCCGGCGCGCGTCGCTGCCAGGCGAAGACCGAGTCCGCGGCGCCATCCACCAGCACCCATTCAAACCCTTCCGCCTCGCAATCGCGCGCATGCAGCGCCGGGCGTGAGCGGTAGAGATGGTTGAGGTCGCCGACCAGCAGTTGCACGCCATGATGGGGCGCATGATCGAGCAAGTGCCAGTCCAGCGCCCGCTCCTCGCTCCACTCCGCCCGCTGCGCGAATTCCTGCCCCATGAACAATAGTTTCTTGCCGGGATAGCCCCACATGAAGGCATAATAAGCGCGCAGCGTCGCGAATTTCTGCCAATCGTCGCCGGCCATCTTGTGCAGCATCGACGATTTGCCATGCACCACCTCGTCATGGCTCAGCGCCAGCACGAAATTCTCGGTAAAAGCATAGAGAAGGCCAAAGGTGATGTCGTCATGATGATGCTTCCGATGCACCGGCTCGCGCGCCAGATAGCGCAGCGTGTCGTGCATGAAGCCCATATTCCACTTGAAGCCGAAGCCCAGACCGCCTCGATCGACGGGCGCCGATACTTTGGGCCAGCTGGTTGATTCCTCGGCAATGGTCATTATCCCGCCATGGGTACCATATAATGCCTTGTTCATCTTCTGCAGGAAGGTCACCGCCTCGACATTCTCGCGCCCGCCATGGTCGTTGGGTATCCATTCCCCGGCCTTGCGCGAATAATCGAGATACAGCATCGACGCGACCGCATCGACCCGCAGGCCGTCGACATGATAGCGCTCGGCCCAGAACAGCGCATTATTGGCCAGATATTCCGCCACCTCACGCCGCCCGAAATTATAGATCGCTGTGTTCCAGTCGGGATGGAATCCCTTGCGCGGATCCGCATGTTCATAGAGCGCCGTCCCGTCGAACTGGGCCAGCCCATGCTCGTCGGTCGGGAAATGCGCCGGCACCCAGTCGATGATGACGCCAACACCGGCCCGATGCGCGCCGTCGACGAAGCGGGCGAACCCGGCCGGATCGCCGAACCGCGCAGTCGGCGCATACAGACCCAGCGTCTGATAGCCCCAGCTTGGATCATAGGGAAATTCGCTGATCGGCAGAAATTCGATATGGGTGAAGCCCATGCCGACAACATAGGGAATCAGCCGCTCGGCAAGCGCATCCCAATGCAGGAAGTCGCCATGTTCGTCGCGCTGCCATGACCCGGCATGGACCTCGTAGATGGAAATGGGCTGGCGTCGTGCATCTGCCTTTTCCCAATGCGCCCGGTGGCGCGCATCGCCCCACTCATGCGCGGGTGGACCGGCGACGATGGATGCGGTGGATGGCCGCAGTTCAGACCGGAAGGCGTAGGGATCGGCCTTCAGCGGCAGCACGACACCGTCCGGCCCGACGATCTCGAACTTATAGGGGTGGCCGATGCCGACTTCGGGCAGGAAGATTTCCCACACGCCCGCATCCTGCCGGTGCCGCATCGCCGCGCGCCGCCCGTCCCAGCGGTTGAAGTCGCCGACCACCGACACGCGCCGGGCATTGGGTGCCCAGACCGCAAAATGGGTGCCGGCGACCCCTTCATGCTCCATCGGGTGGGCGCCCAGCTTCTCGAACAGCCGCTTATGGGATCCTTCGGCGAAATAATAATCATCCATCGGCCCCAACACCGGGCCAAAGCCATAGGGATCGATCGTCGCATAGCTGCCGCCATCGGCATAATGCGCCTCATAGCGCAATGGCTGACGCTTGCGGACCTTGACCTTACCCTCGAACAGCCCGTCGGGATGGACGCGCGCCAGTTCGCCAACCGGCTTGCCGTCCAGCGTCTGTGCGCTGACGCTGACCGCATCGGGCAGCATGACGCGGGCGGTAAAACCGGGATCAGCCGGATGCACGCCAAGCGTCGCGAAGGGATCGGCATCCCGCCCTTCGACCAGCCGGTCGATCTGCTCCGGCGTCAGCACGCTCCTATCTCCCGTCTCCGCCGATTGCGGCCATTCCTATCATCCCATCTTCCAGATATCGGCGGCATATTCCCGGATCGTCCGGTCGGATGAGAACCAACCCATCCGCGCGACATTGTGGATCGCCTTCTTTGCCCAAAGGGCCTGATCCTGCCAGATCGTATCGACCTGGCGCTGGGCCGCTGCATAGCTGTCGAAATCCGCCGCCACCATGAACCAGTCATGGTCGTAAATGCCCTGGATCAGATCCTTGTACCGATTGGGATCGTCTGGCGAGAAGACGCCGCTGGCGATCGCATTGAGCGCCTGGCTGAGTTCCCGGCTCTGTTCGATCACGTCACGCGGGTTATAGCCTTCCGCCCGACGCTGGTTCACCTCCGCCGCGGTCAAGCCGAAGATCATGATATTCTCTTCACCGACATGGTCGCGCATCTCGACATTGGCACCGTCCAGCGTGCCGATGGTCAGCGCGCCATTGACCGCGAACTTCATGTTGCCGGTGCCCGACGCCTCCATGCCGGCGGTCGATATCTGTTCCGACAGGTCGGCCGCCGGGATCATCATCTCGGCCATGGAGACATTGTAATTGGGCACGAACTGCACCTTGAGCAGCCCCTGCACCGACGGATCATGATTGACCGCGCGGGCGACATCGCCCGCCAGCTTTATGATCAGTTTGGCATTATGGTAGCTGGGCGCCGCCTTGCCACCGAACAGCTTGACCCGGGGCACCCAGGTCTTTTCCGGATGCGACCGGATCTGGTCATAGAGCGCCACCGCTTCGATGATGTTGAGCAGTTGGCGCTTATATTCGTGAATGCGTTTGATCTGGATGTCGAACAGCGCGTCCGCGTCGATCCGGGCATTGATCCGCTTGCGCAGCAGGTCGGCGAGCGCGACCTTGTTCGCCCGCTTGACCACCAGAAACCGTTCCTGAAACGCCGTGTCGTCGGCGAAATTGTCAAGCTCTCGCAGCGCTTCGGCATCGTCCATGAAGCGATCGCCGATCGCCTCGCGGATCAGCTCGAACAGGCCGTGATTGCACTGCATCAGCCAGCGGCGGAAGGTGACGCCGTTGGTCTTGTTGTTGATGCGCGTCGGGTAGAGCTTGTGCAGGTCGGCAAAGACCGTGACCTTCATCAGGTCGGTGTGCAGCGCCGATACGCCATTGACGCTATGTGATCCGGCAAAGGCAAGATTGCCCATCCGCACCCGTCGCTCGCCGCCCTCGTCGATCAACGATATCGTGCCGATTCCTCGGTCGTCGAACTGACCCGATCGCCGCGCCTCGCCCAGCAGCCGGCTATTGACCGCATAGACGATCTGCATGTGGCGGGGCAGCAGCCGCTCGAACAAAGGGATCGGCCAGCTTTCCAGCGCCTCCGGCAACAAGGTGTGGTTGGTATAGCTGAACGTCCGGCGGGTAATGTCCCACCCCTCGTCGAAATCCAGTCCATGCTCGTCGAGCAGGATACGCATCAGTTCCGCCACGGCGACCGCCGGATGGGTATCGTTGAGCTGGATCGCCGCCTTGTCCGGCAGCGTCTGGATGCTGCCGAAATATTGCATATGCCGGCGGACAATGTCCTGCAGCGAGGCCGATGAGAAGAAATATTCCTGCCGCAACCGCAACTCCTGCCCCGCCGGCGAGCTGTCGGCGGGATAGAGCACGCGGGTCAGCGCCTCGGCTCGGTTGCTTTCGGACAGCGCGCCCAGATGGTCGCCGGCATTGAACTTGTCGAGCAATATCGGGTCGATCGGCTGCGCCTCCCACAGGCGCAGCGTGTTGACCCGCTTGCCGCGCCAGCCGGCGATCGGCGTGTCATAGGGGGTGGCGATCACCCGTTCCGCCGGACGCCAATTCATCTGGTGCGGCCCGCAATCCTCGCACTCGGCCGGGTCGACGCGCCCGCCGAAACCGACTTCATAGCTCGCCTCGCGCCGCTCGAACTCCCAGGGATTGCCATGTGCCAGCCAGTTTTCTGGCAATTCCACCTGCCAGCCGTCGCTGATCTCCTGCCGGAACATGCCGTTCACATAGCGTATGCCATAGCCATAGGCGGGGATATCGACCGTCGCCATGCTTTCCATGAAGCAGGCCGCCAGCCGTCCCAGGCCGCCATTGCCCAGCGCCGCATCGGGCTCCAGCGCGGCGATCAGGTCCAGATCGACACCCAGAGAATCCAGTGCGGCCTGCAGATCGTCCAGCATTTCCATATTGGATGCCGCATCGCGCATCAGACGGCCGATCAGGAACTCCAGGCTCAGATAATAGACCCGGCGCCCCTGTTCCTCATAGGTCTTGTGGGTGGACTCGATCCAGGCGTCGATCACCCGGTCGCGGATGGAGAGGATGACGGCATGCAGCCAGTCGTGCGGCTTGGCAGCCTTGGCATCCTTGCCGATGCGATAGGTCAATCGCTCGACAATCTCATGCGCCAGGACCTCGGGATCGACCTGCCGCGGCGCCGGCTTGGGAAGCTTCGTCTCGCCCTTGAGATTCATGGCCGGGATCCCCCTATATGAGTCACAGGCGATGATGGCACAGCGCGCTTCGCCATGCCAATCCATTTTTTGCAGCGCAACATGAGCTATTCCGCGTCTTTTCAGCGCGCTTCGCAGCGATCAGGCGCGGCCCCGGCGCTCGATGATGGCGCCTCCGATACCGGCGCGCAGTTCCGCCCGGACCGGATGAGTGCTGGACGGCAGATGCTGGGTCATAAACAAGCCGATCAGCCGCTCGACCGGATCGATGAAGAAATAGGTCGAGAACACCCCGCCCCAATAAAATTGCTGGTTCGCCAGCGTCATAGCAAAGCCCAGGCCAAAACCGACGCCACTATAGTCGGCTTCGCTGAACATCGCCTGCGACATGCTGGCCAGATCGCCGCCGCCTGGCAGATGATTGGTCCGCATCTGCGCCACCGTTTCGGGCTGCAACAGCCGCATGCCGTCCAGTTCGCCGCCCCGCAGCAGCATCCGGGCAAAGCGATGATAGTCGGCCGTCGAGGAGATCAGCCCGCCCCCGCCCGATCGGAAGCGCAGCTTGCGTCGCCAGCTGCTGCGCGCGCCGCGATCCTTGAGCTTCAACCGATCGCCCTCCAGCCGCCAGGCATCGGTCAGACGATCGATCCGGTCCGCCGGAATGGTGAAGAACGTGTCCTGCATGCCGAGCGGCGCAAAGATTTGCTCGCGATAATGGCGCTCCAGATCCTGCCCCGCCAACCGCTCGACAATCACGCCCAGCACATCGGTCGACACGCCGTAATTCCAGCGCTCGCCTGGCGAGAATTCCAGCGGCAGGCCGGCCAGCGCCGCGATGAACTCGTCCGAAGACCGCTTCTGCTGAAACTCGTCCAGCCCCAGTTCTCGATAGCGCGCATCCACCTGCGTCTGCTTCTGCAGCCCATAGGTCAGGCCCGATGTGTGGCGCAGCAGGTCGATCATCCGCATCGGCCGCGCCAGCCGCCTCGCCCCGTCTGCGCCGACGCGCAGATCCGCAAATTCGGGTAATATGTCGGTCACCGGATCGTCCAGCGCCACCTTGCCCTGTTCGACCAATCGCATGAAGGCGACGCTGGTGACCGGCTTGGTCATGGAGGCGATGCGGAACAGCGCATCGGCTCGCAACGGCTCGCCGGTCGCGCGCGCCTGCCCGCGGCTGACCGACAGCAACGGCACCTCGTCGCGCGACACCAGCATCTGCATATGGGGCAATTTGCCGCTCTGCACATAGGTCCGGTCCAGATGATCGACCAGCGCATCCAGCCGATCGGGGTCCATCCCCGCCGCGCGCGCCGCCGCAGCATCCGTTACCTTCGCTGTCGCCATGTCCGCTCCTGCCATAGGCGGAACGAGCTAGAGCAAGCCGCACGCCAGGTAAATGATTTCGGGCCATGACCGGTCGATCCGCGCCTTGCCATTGCCAAGACCCCATCCATCCCTCTATGGCAACCCGCCTGATCGCCAATACCGGACGCACCACAGGCATGGCCACGGGCCTTTCTGCTATCTTCTTCCAGAACCGCGCTGCCCTGCTGCGCTTCCTGCGTGCGCGCGGGGCCGGCGAGGATGCAGAGGATCTGTTGCAGGACATGTGGATGAAGCTGGAGGCCAAGGATCTTGGCCCGGTCGCCGATCCGCTGCCCTATCTCTACCGCATGGCCAATAATCTGATGCTCGACCGCTATCGCTCCGCCACCCGGCGCGAACGGCGCGAACAGGACTGGGCCGAAGGGGCCGGCGGCGTGATGGCCGACCCGAATGACGACCTGGCGGTCGACGAACGCATGATCCTCAATCAGCGGCTGGAACAGGCGCGTGGCATATTGGCCGATCTTGGCCCTCGCGTCGAACTGGTGTTCCGCCGTTTCCGCATAGAGGGGGTCGGCCAGCGGCTGATCGCGGAGGAATTGGGGGTCAGCCTGACCACGGTCGAAAAGGATCTTCAGAAGGCCTATCGGGCGATGCTCGCGCTCAAGCAAAGTCTGGATACGGAATGAGCGGATCGGCGGCGTCTGGCTCTTCAAGGGGCAAGAAATGAACAGGGCACAGGCCATGATGAATGAGGAGGCGCTCGGGTGGGTGATCCGCACGCGCGATCCCGAATTTGACGACTGGGACGCCTTCACCATCTGGCTGGAGGGCGATCCCGCCCGCGCGACCGCCTATGATGCGCTGATGGCGGCGGACGCGGACCTGGCGGACATGGTTCCGGCAGAACCCGTCGTCATGCCCGTTGCCGCCAATGATGTCGGCGATCGGCGCCCGCTGCGCTGGATCGGCGGCGGCGCGATCGCGGCCGCGCTGGTCGCCGCCATCTCGGTCGGCCTGCTCAACCGCAGCGATATCTACAGCATCACCACCCGCCCGGGTGAAACGCGCAGCATCGCGCTGGACGACGGCACGAAGATCGAACTGAACGGCGGCACCACCCTGCGCCTCGATCGCAAGAATCTGCGCTTTGCCGCGCTTGATGCAGGCGAAGCCGCCTTCACCGTGCGCCATGACGCCGCCGATCCGTTCCGCGTGACCGTGGGCGACGCCGTGTTCGAGGATGCCGGCACCGTCTTCAACATTGTCCATGACGGCGACGCCACCCGCATCGGTGTGTCCGAAGGCAAGGTCATCTACAATCCGCAGGCCGAAGCCATCGCCCTGCCTGCCGGCCGTGCGCTCAGCGATGGTGCCGACGGGCTGCGTGTCATGGACGTTGCCCCACAGGCGGTCGCCAGTTGGCGCCAGGGCCAGCTGATCTACAGCAATGCCGCCGTTGGCGACATTAGCCAGGACATCGCCCGGTCGCTGGGCATCCGACTGTCCGTAACCCCCGGCGCCGGCGCATCGCATTTTACCGGCACCATCCGGCTGGAGCGGGATCCTGCCCGATTCTTCGCCACTGCAGCCCCCCTGATGGGCCTGTCCGCCATCCGACAAGGAAATGGATGGCTGCTGAAGGAAGGGAATGGGCCGCAGAACTGACGCCCTTTTCGTCACCGCCCTTGCCATCACGGCCGCATCGCCAGCGCAAGCGGCAGACAGACAGCAAATCGACCTCGCCCCGGGACGCCTGGGCGAGGCGATGGTGGCGCTCGGCCGTCAGACGGGCGCCAGCATAGGCATGTCGGACCAGTCGCTGGCCAGCATTCCGACCCCGGCGATCAAGGGCCGCATGTCGACCCGTGATGCACTGGATCGGTTGCTGAAGGGCAGCGGCGCAAACGCGCGGCGGATTGACGACAGCAGCTGGCGGATCGTCCGTCGCCGGCCCATGCTCACCGGCACGGCGCCGCCCCTGCCGGCGGCCGCACGCCTGCTGCCCGTCGCGGAAGAAGCGACGGCGGAAATCATCGTCACAGCATCAAAGCGCGATACACCGCTCCCCCGCTATGCCGGCATGGTGGAAGCGGTCGATGGCGGATTCTTCGCCGCCGCTGACGCCGCCCAGGGCACTGCCGCCATCTTGACCCGCGTCGCCAGCCTCAGTTCGACCCATGCAGGTGCCGGCCGCAACAAGCTGTTCGTCCGCGCCATCGCCGATTCCGGCGTGGCCGGCCCGACCCAGGCGACGACGGGCCAATATCTGGGCGACATGCGGCTCAACTACGCCGCCCCCGACCCCGACCTGAAGCTGTACGACGTACGCGGGGTCGAGGTACTGGAAGGCCCCCAGGGCACGCTCTACGGCGCGGGATCGTTGGGCGGTATCATCCGTATCGTCCCCAACGCCCCCGACCTTGCGAATTTCGGCGGCCAGATATCGACCGGCCTGTCGGCAACCCAGCATGGCGATCCGGGCGGCGATTTGTCCGCCATCCTCAACCTGCCGATCCTGGCCGAGAAGATTGCGCTGCGTGTCGTGGGCTATGGCATGCAGGAAGGCGGCTACATCGACGATGTCCTGCGCGACAAGGATGACGTCAACCGCACCCGCACCTATGGTGGGCGTGCGGCCCTGCGCATCGCGCCAAGCGACGACTGGACCATCGATCTCAGCACCGCCTATCAACATATCGAAGGCGACGACGCCCAATATGCCAGCCGCGAAGTCGGCCGACTGGAGCGGGCGTCCAGCGTCGCGCAGCCCTATTATGCCGACTATGTTCTGGCCAACGCCCGGATCGAACATCAATGGGACGATCTTCGTTTCGTCTCATCCACGGGCTATGTCCGCAACATCCTGTCCGAAAGCTATGACGCAACCCAGCCAGAGGGCGCGCCTGCCCTGTTCCGCCAGCGCAACAAGGTCGAGCTATTCTCAACCGAAAATCGGCTGGTGCGCGATCTCGACAATGGCCTGGGCTGGTTGGTCGGCGCCTCCTATCTCGAAAGCACATCGAGCATCCAGCGCTCGTTGATCAGCTATGGAGCGCTTGCCGCTCCCGCAGTCGAAATCCTGCCCGGCGTACCGCTCTATGGCCGCGGTCGCCCTGCTACCGCGACCGGCGTACGCAACCGGATCAAGGAAATTACCCTGTTCGGCGAAGCCTCGTTCGAGCCGTTCAAGGGCCTGGTCGCCACCCTCGGCGGCCGCCTGACCAACAGCCGCCTGACCGGCGAGGCCATCGACCCGGTTGCCATGCTTTCGGCGGTCGCCGACCTCGCCCGGGTCGAGGCGCAGGCCGACCGGTCGGAAACCATCTTTCTCCCCTCCGTCTCGCTGCTCAGCGACGCGGTCAAGGGCCTCACCCTCTATGCCCGGTTTGAACAGGGCTTCCGCCCCGGCGGCCTCGCAGTCGACGACCAGCGCGCCCAATTCTTCCGCAACGATCGTATCTCGACGCTGGAACTGGGGTTCCGTCAGGGCGTTCCGGGGCGCGATCCAATCGCGATCAGCGGCAATGTCGCCTATACCGACTGGAAGGATATCCAGGCCGATGTCACCGACCGGATCGGCCTGCCCACCACCGCCAATATCGGCGATGGACGTATCTATACGGTGGAGGGGCGCCTGACCCTTCGCCCACTGCCAAGCCTGAGCCTCGATGGCAGCATCATCTATAATGATAGCCGCCTGACCCAGCCGGCCCAGTTCGTGCGGGCGCTGTCATATGAAGGGCGATCGCTGACCCTGCCCAATGTCGCCAATCTGGGCGGTCGGTTGGCTGCCGACTATCGCGCGCCGCTGGGCGACGCCATGCGCCTGCATCTATCGGCATCGGCCCGCTATATCGGCAAGTCGCGCCTGGGCGTCGGGCCGATCCTGGGCCGTACCCAGGGCGACTATGTCGATACCAGCCTGTCGGCTTCGGTAGCGCGCGGCCCGCTCGAA
Organism: Sphingobium sp. AP49; assembly: GCF_000281715.2. Taxonomy (NCBI): domain Bacteria; kingdom Pseudomonadati; phylum Pseudomonadota; class Alphaproteobacteria; order Sphingomonadales; family Sphingobiaceae; genus Sphingobium; species Sphingobium sp. AP49. Next base: position 2,667,857 of record NZ_CP124576.1, read on the forward strand.
CTATCGCTGGCGCTCACCAACATTCTCGACAGCGACGGTAATCGCTTCTCGCTCGGCACCCCGTTCGACCTGCGCACCGATTATTATACCCCGCTGCGCCCCCGCACGATGCGCCTCGGCCTCGACTTCGCCTTCTAAATCCCCTCCCGACGCTGCTGCTTCGCATTTTCCCTGACGGGACAGCCCGGACGGTGCCGTCCATGCGGCATGTACGCGCCCATCAAACGGCGTGGCATTCAGAGGAGACATCATGCGACATTTGCTGGCCTGCACGGCCATCGCTCCGGTCCTGGTTGCCCTGGTGGCTACCGACGCCGCGGCGGAAACCACCATCGGTTCATCGACCACCACCGCCGTAAAGACCTCCACGGCCGCCTCCGGCGCCCCTGATTCCATCACCGTCAGTTCGGCTGGCAGCATCACGCTGACCAGCGGCACGGCGATCACGATGGACAGCAACAACAATGTCGGCAACGCTGGCACGCTGAAGATTTCCAACGTCGACAACGCGACCGGCATCCTCGCCTCGGCGGGAACGACCGGGAACATCACCAACAGCGGCACGATCACGCTGGACGAGGATTATACCGCGACCGACAGCGACAGCGATGGCGATCTTGACGGTCCCTTCTCCAAGCAGACCAACAAGAACGGCATATTGGTCGCGGCCGGCGCTGCTCATATCGGCAATGTCGACAATAGCGGCACGATCACGATCGAGGGCAACAACTCCGCCGGCATCCGCATCAATTCCGCATTGACCGGCAATCTGTCGACCTATGGATCGACCAGCGTGGTCGGCGACAACAGCTATGGTGTCGTGGCCAACGACATCAGCGGCAACGCCACCATTCGGGGTGCGATCAACACGGTTGGTGCGAACAGCACCGCCGTTGCATTGCTGGGCGACATCGGCGGCGCATTGAAGATTCAGGGCACACTGATCAGCACCGGCTATCGCTACACTACCCGTCCGAGCGACGTGACCAAGCTTGACGCCGACGACCTGTTACAGGGTGGATCGGCGCTGGTCATCGCCGGCAATGTCAGCGGCGGCGTGATCTTCGACGTGCCGCCCACCGCCAGCGACGATGACGATGATGATGACACCGACATTGACGATGACGGCCTGACCGATACCACCGAAACCACTGCCCAGGTCGTTACCTATGGCTCGGCGGCGGCGGTTCAGGTCGGTGCGGCCGATGCCGACACCAGCATCGGCGTGGTCGCGGCCGATAGCAGCGGCTACGGCATCGTCGTGCGCGGCGCGATCGGCGGCTACGGCATCTATGACGGCGTGTCCGCGAACGGCATGGTTATTGGTGGTCTTGGCGGCGACGTCACGGTGGCCAAGGGCATGCTGATCGCCGGCTCGGTCGCTGCCACTTCCTATGACAGCAACGCCACCGGCCTGCGCCTCGGATCGGGCGCTACCGTGCCGACGGTCGAGGTGTCCGGCACCGTCAGCGCCACCGGCGCATCGCTCGCCAACACCAGTGCCCGCGCTCTGGTGATCGATGCCGGTGCCAATGTCACCACGATCAAGGTCAGCGGCGCGATCGGCGCCCTCGCCCTCGACGATGAAAAGGGCAGCGCGATCGGCATCCTCGACAGCGCCGGAACCGTCACCAGCCTCAGCAACACCGGCAAGATCAGCGCGGCAGGCGGCCTCACCAATGTCGCGATCGACCTTAGCGCCAACAGCAGCGGCGTCACCCTGACCCAGGCCGCGGCCTCTGCCACCGCGGCAGCGCCCAACATCACCGGAACTATCAAGCTGGGTTCCGGCAATGACGTCATGACGGTGTCGGCAGGTACGATCATCGGCAATGTGAACCTGGGCGCGGGCAACAACAGCCTGGCCCTGTCGGGCAGTTCGACGCTGACCGGCAATGTCAGCTATGCCGGTACCGGCGCCGTCCTCACCCTGGCCGATACCGCCAAAATGGCGGGTGCGCTCGATTTCGGCGGCGGCGCAGGCACGATGACGCTCGGCGGTACATCCAGCTACAGCGGCGCCATCAGCAACAGCGGCAATATCGCGCTGGTTTTGAATGGTGGGACGCTGGCGGCCTCCAACACCGGGTCGGTCGCGCTCGCCTCGCTCAGCGCCAGTTCGGGTTCGACCCTGGGCGTCACCATCAATGGCGCGGACGGCAGCCATACCGTCTATGATGTAGCCGGGGCGGCCAGCTTCGCCAGCGGATCGAAGGTCAAGGTGGCGCTTACCCAGGTCGGGGGCTCTGAGGGCGATTATGTGATCGTCCGCGCCGGATCGCTGTCCGGCAGCCCCGCGCTCGACAGCCAGACCCTGCTCCCTTACATGTTCAAGGGCAGCGTCTCGGGCGACAGCACGACCGGCGATGTCACCCTGTCCATCGCCGCCAAAACGACGTCGGAACTGGGCCTGACTGGATCGCTCTCAAGGGCTTATTCCGCAATCTTCAATGCCCTCGATAACGATAGCACAGTCGCCGGCGCCTATCTGGGGATCACCGATGGCGCAACGCTGAACGCTGCGCTGCGTCAAATGCTGCCCGAACATGCCGGTGGCACATTCGAGGCCGTCACCGCCGGTTCGCGCGCAACGGCGCGGATCCTGTCCGATCCCAACGGCATCTATCGCACCAAGGATGGCAGGCTCGGCTTCTGGCTCCAACAGGTCGCCTTCGGCAGTTCCAAGAGCCTGGGCGACACCGCGTCCTACGATATCAATGGCTGGGGTGCTGGCGGCGGCGTCGAATATCTGACCGATCTGGGCGCCTTCGGCGGCTCGTTCGCCTATATCCATGGCAGCGACAACAGCGACAGCTCGAACAATGCCGTCGATTCCGATCAGTATGAACTGGCAGCGCACTGGCGCGGCAGTTGGGGTCCGCTCCAGGCCTTCGCCCGTGCATCGGCGGCACAGATCAACTTCAACGGCACCCGCAATTTCCAGATCGACGATGTGCTGCGTACCGCCAAGGGCGACTGGTCCGGCCAGCTCTATTCGGCAACCGGCGGCCTTTCCTATCAGCTGCAGTTCGACCGGTTCAGCCTGCGTCCGTCCGTCGGCATCGACTATTATCGCCTGAAGGAAGACGGCTATAGCGAGACTGGCGGCGGCGATGCCTATGACCTGACCGTGATGAGCCGCACCAGCGACGAACTGACCGCGAATGGCAGCGTGTCCGTCGGCTATGAACTGGGCAGCCTCAATCGCGAGGATGGCTGGGCACGGATCGAGCTGGAAGGCGGCCGTCGCCAGATCATCGGCGGTTCGCTCGGCAACACGGTCGCCTATTTCAAGGATGGCGACGCCTTCACCCTGGTCGCTGACGAGCGCACCAATGGCTGGACCGGCCGCGCCCGCCTCTATGGCGGCACCGATACCTTCCGGGTCGGCGGTGAATTCGGCGCCGAACAACAACAAAGTCATGTGGCGATCTCATTTAGGGCGACGGTAAACTTCGTCCTGTGACGTCTCACTCATGAATTGGCGGGCCACACCCCACAGACCCTCCCGGTCCGCCAGTTGCGCCATGGCATGATGTTCCTCCCCAAGGAGCGCCAGGGCAAAAAAGAGGGGCGTTGCATGGGTTTCACCCGAGCAACGCCCCTTTTTCATGCGGCGTTTCTTTTTCGTCCCCGCAACTGTCCCGTGCAGCAAAGCCCGATGATATGGCAATGGGCCAAGAAAAAAGGGGCGATGGCATCGCCATCACCCCTTTTTTTCCGTCGATTGACGTCCTGGCCTCAGCCGGCGAGCGCCTTCTTCACCAGTTCGTTGACGACCTGGGGATTGGCCTTGCCCTGCATCGCCTTCATCGTCTGGCCGACGAAGAAGCCGAACAGCGCTTCCTTGCCGCCGCGATACTGCTCGACCTTGTCGCCATTGTCGGCCAGCACCTTGGCCACCGCCGCTTCGATCGCACCGGTGTCGCTGGTCTGCTTCAGGCCCTTTTCCTCGACGATCTTGCCGGGCTTGTCGCCGGTTTCCAGCATGATCTCGAACACCTGCTTCGCGATCGTGCCGCTGATCGTGCCATCGGCCACCAGCGCCAGCAATTCAGCGCCTTCCTCGGGGCTTACCGGGCTTTCCTCAAGGCTTTTGCCAATGCGGTTGAGCGCGCCATACAGCTCCGACAGCAGCCAGTTGGCCGATGCCTTGGCGACTTCGCTCTCGCTCTTCTTCTGGATGCGCGCGCCTTCGGCCAGCAGCGCCTCGAACCAGCGCGCCGTGTCGGCGTCGGCGGTCAGGGTCGCGGCGTTGTAGGCGGACAGGCCCAGATCCTGCGCATAACGACGCAGCTTCGCGTCCGGCAGTTCGGGCAGCGACTGGCGGCATGCCTCCAGGAAGGCATCGTCCAGTTCCAGCGGCAACAGGTCGGGATCGGGGAAGTAGCGATAGTCATGCGCATCTTCCTTCGACCGCATCGAACGGGTCTCGTTCCGATCCGGATCATAGAGCCGGGTTTCCTGCACGATCTTGCCGCCGGCCTCCAGCACATCGACCTGGCGGTTCGCCTCATGCTCGACCACGGCCATCACGAAGCGGACCGAGTTCACATTCTTGGTCTCGGTGCGGGTGCCAAATTCCTCCCCCGGGCGACGCACGGAGACATTGACGTCGGCGCGCATCGAGCCTTGGTCCATATTGCCGTCGCACGAGCCGACATAGCGAAGAATGGTTCGCAGCTTCGAGAGATAAGCCCCTGCTTCGGCAGGTGAACGCATGTCCGGCTTCGACACGATTTCCATCAGCGCCACGCCCGACCGGTTGAGGTCGACATAGGAGCTGGTGGGATGCTGGTCGTGCATCAGCTTGCCGGCGTCCTGCTCGACATGGATGCGCTCGACGCCGATCACCTTGGTGCTGGCTTCGGGATTCTTTTCGTCCAGAACGATCTCGATCTGCCCCTCGCCCACGATCGGGTGATAGAGCTGGCTGATCTGATAGCCCTGCGGCAGATCCGCGTAGAAATAATTCTTGCGGTCGAAGCGCGACCATTTGTTGATCTGGGCGTCGATCGCCATGCCGGTGCGCACCGCCTGGCGGATGCACTCGCGGTTGGGCACGGGCAGCATGCCGGGCATGGCCGCGTCGATCAGCGAGACCTGCGTGTTCGGTTCCGCGCCGAACGCGGTCGCCGCGCCCGAAAAGAGCTTGGCGTTGGACGTGACCTGCGCGTGGACTTCCAGGCCGATCACGACCTCCCACTCGCCGGTTGCGCCCTGGATGCGATAGCTGCTCATTTTTTTCTGTTCCGATGATGAATATAGTTGATCGTGGTCAGGACGGCATTGCTGCCCAGCAGGCCAATGACCCAGCAGGCGGTCAGCAGGCGCAGGACGATGACCTCGAAGCCCAGTTGCGCGCCTGCATGATGCGCAAACAGCGCAGCGACCAGCGCGATGGCGAGGAAAAAGCCCCCCATCCCGAACTCGCCGCGCAGGATCACCGCGTTACCCACGCACAGGCCCAGGATGAATAGCGCGATCAGGACGAAGAATTTGGCCAGCAGTACATGGTCGAACGGCCGATTGTCGATGTCGGTCAGCGAATTGCCGACATAGGCGCTCAGGATCGCGCCGAAGGCGACGTTCAGCGCCGCCTGCGCCTCCCGCAGCACTTCGACATTGCGTTCCCGAAAACCGCCCGGTCTGAACATGGCTTCTCCGTCCCTGGGGCCTCTTGCCTAGCTTACCACCATTTGTCCGGCCGCGCGGTGAACCCGGCCCGCTCTTCGATGGCGAGCGACGCGTTCAGCACGGTCTGTTCGTCCAGCGCCTTGCCGATCACCTGCAGGCCGATCGGCAGACCGGCCGCATCCAGCCCGCCCGGGATCGCCATCGCCGGTAGCCCGGCCAGCGAGGCCGGCACCGTGAAGACGTCGTTCAGATACATGGCCAGCGGATCGGCCTGCTTCTCGCCCAGCGCGAAGGAGGCGCTCGGCGCGGTCGGCGTCAGCAGCAGGTCGCACGTCTCGAACGCCTGTTCGAAATCGCGCGCGATCAGCGCCCGCACCTTCTGCGCCTGGGTATAATAGGCGTCGTAGAAGCCGGCCGAGAGCACATAGGTGCCGATCATGATGCGGCGCTTCACTTCCGGGCCGAAGCCGGCCGCGCGGGTCGCGGCATACATGTCCTGCAGCCCCGCCCCATCGGGCAGGTCGCGCTGGCCATAACGCACGCCGTCATAGCGGGCGAGGTTCGACGAGGCTTCGGCCGGGGCGATGATATAATAGGTCGGCAGCGCATATTTGGTATGCGGCAGCGACACGTCCACCACTTCGGCGCCGGCGTCCTTGAGCCATTCGATGCCGCGATCCCACATGGCGGAGATTTCGGCGTTCAGGCCATCGGGGCGATATTCCTTGGGAATACCGACCTTCTTGCCCTTGAGATCGCTCGACAAATTGGCTTCCCACTGGGGTACGGCCAGATCGAGGCTGGTCGAATCCTTGGGATCGAAGCCCGACATGACCTCCAGCAGGATCGCATTGTCGCGCACCGTGCGCGCCATCGGCCCGGCCTGGTCGAGCGAGCTGGCGAAAGCGACGATGCCGAAGCGCGAGCAGCGGCCATAGGTCGGCTTGATGCCCGAAATGCCGGTGAAGGCGGCCGGCTGGCGGATCGAGCCACCGGTGTCGGTGCCGGTCGCCGCCGGGCAGAGCCGCGCAGAGATGGCCGAGGAGGAACCGCCCGAAGACCCGCCCGGCGCCAGCGCGGCGTTGCCGCCATCATTGCGCCGCCAGGGCGAGATCACATTGCCATAATAGCTGGTCTCGTTGGACGAACCCATGGCGAACTGGTCGAGGTTGAGCTTGCCCAGCATGCCCGCGCCCGCGGCCCACAGCTTGCCCGACACGGTCGATTCATAGGTTGGCACGAAGCCTTCCAGCATGTGCGACGCGGCGGTGGTCTGCGTGCCTTCGGTGCAGAACAGATCCTTCATGCCGATCGGCACGCCCGCCAGCGCGCCCAGAGTCTCGCCGGCCGCCTTCGCCTTGTCTGCAGCGTCAGCCGCTGCCAGTGCCTTTTCCGGCGTTTCCACAATAAAGGCATTCAAGGCCTTGGCGGCGGCGACATTGGCGTTGAAGCCCTCGGCCACTTCGCGCGCCGAAAAATCGCCCGCGCGGAAGCCGTCGCGGATTTCCGCGACCGTCAGATCAGTCAAAGCGTTCTTGTCTGTAGAATTTGGCATTATTCGATCACCTTGGGCACCGCGAAAAAGCCATGTTCGGCCTGCGGCGCATTGGCCAGCACCTTGTCACGCACATTGCCGTCGGTGACGACATCGTCGCGCAGCCGTTGATGGTTGGGGATGACGGCCGTCATCGGCTCTACGCCGGTCACGTCCACCTCGCCCAGCTGCTCCACCCAGCCAAGGATATTGTTGAGTTCGGGCACCATGGCCTCGGCTTCGGCGTCGGTCACCGAAATACGCGAGAGGCTGGCGATCTTTTTCACGGTCTGAAGGTCTATCGACATGGGCCAAGCCGCTAGCACCCGCTCCTGCCCGCTTCAAGTGCCACCTGCGTCATCCGTCCATCTTGCATGGCCGCGCCGCTTGGGCCAGACAGGCGGCAAGAAGGCGGGACGCTCCCGCGCAGGGATGGAGACGAGAGCAAGTGGCCCGCAAATTCCTCTATATTGTGGTCGGCCTCATCGCGCTGGTGATCGTGATGCTGCTCGCCTACCGCGTCTGGGGCACGCAGATGATCCGCGCGGTGATGGTCCCGCGCGAAGCGTTCCAGCCGCTCCAGCCACTGCCCGCCAATGCCTATGACGATCCGAAGATGTGGATCGCTCGCCCCGACATCGCCAAGGACAATCCTGCCCGCTGGACGCCGCAGGGCGCGGCACATCTCGCGCCGATGGAGCAGAAGGCGGCGATCTTCTTCATCCACCCGACCAGCTATGTGACACCGCTCGGCAATGCGCATTGGAATGCGCCGCTGGACGATGCCGAAGCCAACGCAACCGCGCGCCGCTTCGTCTCGGGCCAGGCCAGTGCCTTTAGCGCGGCCGGCAATGTCTGGGCACCACGTTATCGCCAGGCCAATTACGGCGCCTTCCTCACCACCGGGCCGGAGGGTGACCAGGCGCTCGCCGCCGCCTATCGCGACGTAACCCAGGCTTTCGCCGCTTTCCTGAAAGCCAATCCCACCGGCCCGCTGATCCTTGCCGGCCATAGCCAGGGCTCGCGCCATCTGCTCCAGCTGGTGCGCGAACAAGTGTCGGGCAAGCCGGTCGCTGCCCGGGTCGCGGCCATCTATGCCGTGGGTTGGCCGATCTCGATCGAGGCGGATTTGCCCGCGCTCGGCTTCCCGGCCTGCGCGAAGCGCGACCAGTCGCACTGCATCGTCAGTTGGCAGAGCTATGCCGAACCGGCCGACCCTTCCGCCGTCGTCGAAAGCTTCGAGCGCAAGACCGGCCTCAACGGCCAGCCGCGCAAGGGCACGCACATGCTCTGCACCAATCCGATCACCGGCACCTTCAACGGCAATGCGCCGGCCAGCGCCAATATCGGCACGCTCGATGCCCGCGCCGGCGACAAGCCGCCACACCTCGTCGCCGGCGTGGTGCCCGCCCGCTGCGATACCAGCGGCGTACTGATGATCGGCGAGCCAGTCGACATGGGTCCCTACACGCTGCCCGGCAACAATTATCACGTCTATGATTATAGTCTGTTCTGGGGCAATGTGCGCGACGACGCCCGCCAGCGATTGGCGGCCTTTACCAAGACGCACTAGACCTTGATCGCTGCAAGTCGGGCCGGCTTGCAGCGATCAAGGTCTAGAAACAAGGAAGAGAACCTGATTCACATTATCGGCGGAAGCGCAGAGCGCTTCCTCCTCAAACGATCAGGTTCGGGAGATACATGAAACTTGTCACGACGGATCGCGCGCTATTTCGTGCAGCCCTGCCCGAGGGGGGCCGCCTGATCGGCATGGATGTGGGCACCAAGACGATCGGCCTTGCCCTGTGCGATGCCCAATGGTCGATCGCCAGCCCCGCCTACACCGTTACGCGCGGCAAGTTCAGCAAGGACAAGCCAGCGCTTGAAGCTTTCATGACGCAGCAGCAGGTGAAGGGGATCGTCATCGGCCTGCCGCTCAATCTTGACGGCACCAATTCACCCCGCAGCCAGGCGAGCCGCGCCTTCGCCCATAATGTCGCGGATATCGGCCTGCCGGTCCTGCTCTGGGACGAACGCTGGTCGACCCAGGCGGTCACCCGCACCCTGCTAGAAGCCGACGCCAGCCGTGCCCGTCGCGACGAACTGGTCGACAAGCTTGCTGCCAGCTACATCCTCCAGGGCGCGATCGACGGCCTGGTCGCCGGACTGGAGTGAACGGACGCCACACCGCGCAATGAATGCGCAGGAGAAAAGGATGAAGCCCTTCCCGATCATCACCCTCCTGCCCCTGGCGGCTTGCCAGGCTGCCCCCGCGCCGAAGCCGGCCATCGGCATGCCCAATCCGGCGTCGGCCTATTGCGTCGAACAGGGTGGCCGACTGGAAATCCGCAACAGCACCAGCGGGGACAGCGGCTATTGCCATTTGCCCGACGGACGCGTTGTGGAGGAATGGGCATTTTTCCGGTCGCAGCCCGGCCAGTGAGAAACTAAACCGGCATGCCAGCCCGTTCAGGGAAAATCCCGAGTTACGGAAGATCATGGAATATTGAAGCAATATTCTGATATTAAATGATTTTCTGATAAAACATGCCATTATTGGCCCTGATTGACAGCCTTTCCTGCCGGATGCAGCCATGGCTGATCATCACGGAGCTATTTTCATGCGCCATGTCATCTTGCCGCTCGCCGCCGCCCTTGCCTGTGCCAGCCCCTCCGCCCTTGCGAACGAAGCTTATGTCGAACTCACCAGCGGGGTGAGTTGGAATGACGAGGCAACCGACGCCATTGCCGGCATCGCTGTCGGCTATGATATCGACCTTGATGAGCGCTTCTTCGTTGGCGTCGAGGGCACGGCCGAAAAGCTGCTGGCGGACGATACCCGCATCGCCTGGGGCATTGGCGGCCGCATCGGCGCGGAGTTATTGCCCAGAAGCAAGATCTTCGCGGGCCTCAACTGGCAATCCAAGGATTGTGGTGAATGTGGCGATGCCATCGGTCTGGGCACCGGCTGGGAGCAGAATTTGAGCGAGGCGATTTACGTCAAGCTCGAATATAAGCGCCTCTTTGTCGACAGTGGCGAACCCGACGCCAATGTCGCGATCATCGGCCTTGGCATGATGTTCTGATCATCGACGCTGGCTGCCCTACATAGTTGCTGCCTGCCAGGCAGCGGGCCAAGCCTATCACCTCGGTTGCATATAACTGAATTAACAACGTTAAATGCCTATTTACGTGATCATGCTCACGGATCGATCGTTACGAAACCGATATTCAGGCCTCTCCTATCGAACGGAAAAGAGGCGGACGGACATGGCCGAAGGCGAGACTCCGGAAGATATCTGGCAGGTCATCAATGAACGGCGGCGGTTGATGCGCGCCAATCTGCGTGCGGGCGACCCGACCCTGTCGGTACGCAACGAAATGCTGCGCCGGATGAAGGCGCAGAAGCAGACACGTCAGGACGATGATTTCTGAGGGCCGACCTCGAAGGCGCCGATGATCGGACATGGCCCCTCCTTTGACGATTCGCACTGATGGGCTAGTTGCGCCAGTGCGCTGCGCGCGGCACTAAGGTCCGCGATACGCCGATCCAGCACCGCGATCTGCGTCGCCGCGAGCTCTCGTGCCCGCTTACGGTCCTGCCCCGCATCCAGATTCAACAGCTCGCCAATCTGCTCCAGCGTGAAACCCGCTGCCTGTGCAGACCGGATGAAGCGCAGTCGCCGCACATCCCCCTCGCCATAGCGACGCACGCTGCCCTCGGGCCGATCGGGCGCATCCAGCAAGCCGCGTCGCTGATAGAAACGCACCGTCTCCACCCCGACATCGCCCGCGCGGGCCAGTGCGGAAATCGTCATGCTCATGCCTTGACTCCGTACCATGGTACAGACCCTATATGAGGGGCATCGCACTCGATACAAGGACGATGCAATGCCCCAAGGACCGGAAAAGGTCGCTCAACTCTATCGCATGGTGATGCCCGGCCATGTCTGTCCTTATGGCCTCAAGGCACATTGGTTGCTGCGCCGCCATGGCTATCGGGTCGAAGATCACGCCCTCACCAGCCGCGCCGAGACCGATGCGTTCAAGGCGCAGCATGACGTGAAGACCACCCCGCAAATCTTCATCGATGGCCAGCGGATCGGCGGCCATGACGATCTGCGTCGCTTCCTGGGCCTCAAGGTGCCTGTCCCCGGCGCGACCAGCTATGTGCCGGTGCTGACCGTCTTTGCCGTCGCCGCGCTGCTGGCGCTGGCGATCAACTGGCTGACCCTGGCGCCGCTGGTCGGCCTGCTGATGCTGGAGCGGTTCATCGCCATCGCCATGATGCTGCTCGCCATGCTGAAGCTGCAGGATGTCGACAAGTTCGCGACCATGTTCCTGAACTATGACCTGCTCGCCCGCCGCGTCATTCCCTATGGCCGTGCCTATCCCTTCCTGGAACTGGGCGCGGGTACGCTGATGCTGACCGGCCTTGCCCCCTGGCTGTCGATCCCGGTCGCCTTGTTCATCGGCGGCATCGGCGCGATATCGGTGTTCAAGGCGGTCTATATCGACAAGCGCGAACTCAAATGCGCCTGCGTCGGCGGCAGCAGCAATGTCCCACTCGGCTTCGTGTCGCTCACCGAAAATGTGATGATGGTCGCCATGGCGCTTTGGATGGTCGCCGGCATCCACTAAATCGGCAGGACGGGGAATTACTCCCCGTCCCGTCCGTAATCGTCGGGCAGGAACTGCACCCCGTCCGCCGTCGGTATCGCCGTCAGATAGGTGAGATAGACCGGCACCGGTCGGGGCAGCGGCACATATTGTTCGGGCGCATCGCTGTCCGCCGTCGGCGCCTTGCCGAAGAACCAGCGACCCAGCCGCTGCGCATCCTCCAGCCGGACGCAGCCATTGCTGAAATGGCGCACAGGCTTCGTGAACAGCCCCCGGTCGGGCGTGTCGTGCAGATAGATGCCCAGGTCATTGGGGAACATGAACTTGATCTTCCCCATGGCGTTATTGCCGCCCGGCAACTGGCGCACGCGCAATTCGCGCTGACCCGCTGCCACCGCCTGCCAGTCGATCTCGCTCTGGTTCAGCGTCTGCGCGTCAGCGGTCCAGTCGCTCAGCGCCTCATAACGCATATTCCTGAGCGTCGCCCCACCCAGGATCTTGGGCGCCACCTTGCGCTCGACCAGGTCGGGCGGAATATTCCAATAGGGGTTGAGCGTCGCATAACGGATCATGCCCGCCATCATCGGCGTCTGGCTTTCCTTGGCGCCGGCCACGACCTTCATCGATCCGTCCAGTTCGCCACCGCTGTAATAATAGAGCCGGGCTGAAGCCGCATCGACCTCGACATGGCGAACCCATGGGCCGGGCAGCAGCCGCGCCCGCTCCAGATTGAGCTGCAATATCCGGCCATAATAGCCCGGACCACGATTGAGCGCTTCGATCGTCTGGACGCCGGCAACGCCGTCCGCCCCCAGGCCATGGTCGGCCTGGAACTGCTTGACCTTCGCCGCCAGCGCCTTGTCATAGGCCACGCCGTCCGCCAGCCCCAACCGGTGGCGCAGGATGGCGATTTCGCCGCTCGATCCACCCGGCCGCAGCTTGACGTCGGTCGGGACGCTCACCGAAGGCAGCCCGCCCCAGCGCGCTTCGTAGACGCCGCGCACCGCGCGCAATTTCATATAGGTCGGGCTCATCCAGCCCGCCTTCTCGATATAGGCGGCAAGCTGAGGCGCCACCGCAGCCGCGCGCAGCACTTCGGCCGCGTCGGGCGTCTGCGGTTCCACCTCCGGGTCGAGATAGCGCATCTTCACCGCTTTGGAAGGCCGGCGCACATCGGCGACATAGGTTGCCAGCGCCCTCGACAAGGCGACATCCACCCGTGCCAGCGCCTTGGGATCGCCCGAGACATCCGCCTCCTTGATCGCGCGGGCCAGGCCCTTGGCGTCATAGTCGCGTGGCCTCAGGCCATCCTGGTCCGCACTGTCGAGCAGGGCCAGCAAGGCTTCGACTGCATCCGCGCGTATTTTGCCCTTCTCGCTCCACAATGGCCAATAGCCGCGCGTGCCATAGAAATCGCGCAGCTTGCCGCTGGCTGCCGACCGGATTTCAGCGGCCACGCTGGAGCGGGCAGCCGCCTCACTGGCAACCGGCTGCGCAGCCACCATCCCCGGCACGAAACCGGCGATCAGGGCGGCGAGGATCAGGAAAGCGGGATTTCGGGGGGCGCGGCGGGACTGCCGCGCCCGGAAAGAAGGATTGCTCAGCCGCGTTCTCCGGAACGGGGCGGTGCCGGCGGCGGCGGTGGCGGCGGACAGGGCGGACCCTGGACCGGGTGATAGATGCCATCGGCAGTGTAATAGCCGTCGACATAGCCATCGCCATTGCGGTCGGCGGCCACGGTACCGGCGATCGCACCCGGCCCGAGCGGCGGCGCACTGGTCACCGGCGCATCATTTTTCGAGCAGGCGCTCAGCGCCAGCAGGCTACCGGCGACCAGCGCCATTGTCTGGATTTTCATATCATCTCCCTGTGCGTCCCGATCCTGTCGCGACGCCAATTGGACCCACTGCCGGGATGCAGTGCGACGACAACGGTTCAGGGGCGAAATGGAATCCATTACCCTTGTGCAATGACGGCAGGACGTGCCTCAAGCGCGCCCAGCCGTTGGACATATGGGATCAGTCGCGGACCCAGTCGGCCGAAGCGATCCCCTGCGCGTAGAGCAGCACCGACAAGTCGCCATGGATGATCTCGGCCGCCGCCGCCGCGCGGGTCTTGGGCTTGGCATGATAGGCGACGCCCAGCCCCGCCCCTTCGATCATCGGAATGTCATTGGCGCCGTCGCCCACCGCCAGCGTCAGCGCACGGTCGATGCCGCCGTCGATTGCGGCCTCCAGTTCGGTGCGCTTGCGCGCGGCATCGACGATCGGCATGGTGACGGTGCCAAGCAGCGCGCCATCGGCGATCTCCAGCACATTGGCGACATGGACGTCGAAGCCGATTTCCGCCGCCACCGGCCCGGTGAAGCGGGTGAATCCCCCCGACACGAGCAGCGTCCGGGCGCCCCGCGCCTTCATCGTGCGCACCAGTTCGCGCGCGCCGCCCATGATCACCACCCGCTCCTCGCGGCACTGGTCGATCGCGCTGTCGGGCAATCCTTTCAGCAGAGCGACACGGCCATGCAGCGCACCTTCGAAATCCAGTTCGCCGCGCATCGCCCGTTCGGTGATCTCGGCGATCTGCGGCTTGATCCCGGCATAATCGGCCAGCTCGTCGATGCACTCGACCGTGATCATGGTCGAATCCATGTCGGCGATCAGCAGCGTCTTCTCGCGCCCTGCCGCCATCTGCACGATCACGTCGACGCGGTCGCCAATGTCGGTCAGCGCGGCGCGGGCGGTAACGGGATCGCTGCCAAAGAAAATATCCGCCGCCTTGCCCTCGTCCAGCCAGACGCTATCGACCGGGGCGCAGCCGGCAGAGGCCAGCCGTCCGGCCGCTTCGGCAATATCCGCCTGTTTCAGGGTCTCAACTGCCACTAAGGTCGCGACGAACATGTCAAACTCCGAACCAGAAACAGGCGAATCCCGCCCACCGGTCGCGCTTATTGCCGGGCCGACCGCCAGCGGCAAGAGCGCGCTCGCCGTCCGCCTGGCCCAGATCGCCGACGGCGTCGTCATCAACGCGGACGCCAGCCAGGTCTATGCCGACCTGGCGATCCTGTCCGCCCGCCCGTCGCAAGCGGAAATGGGCGGCGTGCCCCATCGCCTGTTCGGCCATATCGACGGAGCGGAAGCGTGCTCCGCCGCGCGCTGGGCGGCCGAGGCCAGGGCAGAGATCGATGCGGCCCATGCGGCCGGCAAGCTGCCCGTGCTGGTCGGCGGCACCGGCCTTTATATACGGACCTTGCTCGACGGCATCGCGCCGGTGCCGGACATCGACGCCGACATCCGTGCCACCGTGCGCGCCATGCCGGTGGCGCAGGCGCATGAAGCGCTGCGCATCGAAGATCCGGAGGCTGCCGCCCGCCTCGCCCCGGCCGACACCACCCGTGTTGCCCGCGCGCTGGAGGTGGTGCGATCGACCGGCAAGCCGCTGAAGATATGGCAGCAGCACAAGCAGGGCGGCATCGCCGACCGCATCAGCCTATCCCCGATGATCCTGCTGCCGCCGCGCGACTGGCTGATCGAGCGCTGCGACCGGCGGTTCGCGCAGATGATCGATCAGGGCGCCGTTGCCGAAGTGGAGGCCCTGCTGCCGCGCAATCTCAATCCCGACCTGCCGGTGATGCGGGCGATCGGCGTGCCGGACATCGCCGCCTGGCTCAAAGGTGACAGCGATCGTGACACCATGATGGCCCGCGGCCAGCTCGCCACCCGCCAATATGCCAAGCGGCAATATACCTGGTTCTCCAACCAGCCGCCGCAGGACTGGCGCCGCGAAAGAAGACCGATTGATGCTGAAATTACCAATGAATTGGCAATTAAATTACAACAATAGGGGTTGACCACGCATTTTATGTCCTCTAGAGGCAGGCGCCTTGCCAATGCGGGCGCGACGGCGCAGACCCGCGAGCCAGCATCTTAAAAAAGAGGAGTTTCATCGTGGCCGAAAAGAGCGGCGCGGACATTTTGGTCGAATGCCTGGTTGATCTGGGCGTCGAAGTTGTGTTCGGCTATCCGGGCGGCGCCGTGCTGCCCATCTATGACGCGCTCTATAATCACCCCACGATCAAGCATGTCCTAGTACGCCATGAACAGGGCGCGACCCACATGGCGGAGGGCTATGCCCGCTCGACCGGCAAGCCCGGCGTCGTCCTGGTCACGTCCGGCCCGGGCGCGACCAATGCCGTCACCGGCATCACCGACGCGCTGCTCGATTCGATCCCGATGGTCGTCATTACCGGCCAGGTGCCCACGCAACTGATCGGCACCGACGCCTTCCAGGAAGCGGACACGGTCGGCATCACGCGCCACTGCACCAAGCATAATTATCTGGTGAAGGACCCTGCCAAGCTGGCCGGCGTCGTCCATGAGGCATTCCACATCGCCACCACCGGCCGCCCCGGCCCGGTCGTCGTCGACATTCCCAAAAATGTCCAGATCGCGACCGCGCCCTATGCCCGGCCGGAACTGAAGGTCCATGCCAGCTATCATCCGCAGACCAAGGCGGATGCCAGCGCGATCGACGCGGCGGTCGAGATGCTGGCGGCAGCGGAACGGCCGATCTTCTACACCGGCGGCGGTGTCATCAATTCGGGTCCGCAGGCCAGCGCCTTGCTGCGCGAACTGGCGGCGATGACCGGCGCGCCGGTCACATCGACCCTGATGGGCCTGGGCGCCTTCCCCGCATCCTCCGACCAGTGGGTCGGCATGCTGGGCATGCACGGCACCTACGAAGCCAATTGGGCGATGAACCAGGCGGACCTCATCATCTGCATCGGCGCGCGTTTCGACGATCGCGTCACCGGCCGGCTGGACGCCTTCGCGCCCAACAGCCGCAAGGTGCATATCGATATCGACCGCAGCTCGATCAACAAGATCGTCGACGTCGATGTCGCGGTCGTCGCCGATGTCGGCAGCGCGCTGGAGGATATGATCGCCCTGTGGAAGCAGCGCGGCCATGAAAAGGCGGACCTGTCGGCCTGGTGGGCGCGGATCGCCGAATGGCGCGCCAAGAAGAGCCTGTCCTATCCCGACAGCGGCAGCGAGATCATGCCGCAAAAGGCGATCGCGGACCTTTACAAGGCCACCCGCGCGACCGGCAAGGACATCATCATCACCACCGAAGTCGGCCAGCATCAGATGTGGGCCGCCCAGCATTTCGGTTTTGAAGAGCCGAACAAGTGGCTGACATCCGGGGGCCTTGGCACCATGGGCTATGGCTTCCCTGCCGCCATCGGCGCGCAGATGGGCAATCCCGACAGCATCAGCATCTGCATCGCCGGCGACGCATCGATCCAGATGAACATCCAGGAAATGGGCACCGCGACCCAATATCGCCTTCCGGTGAAGATCTTCATCCTGAACAATGAATATATGGGCATGGTCCGCCAGTGGCAGGAACTGACCTATGAAAGCCGCTATTCCAACAGCTATTCCGACAGCCTGCCCGACTTCGTGAAGCTGGGCGAAGCCTATGGCTGGACCGGCATCCGCATCGAAGGACCGCAGGAACTGGAGGCCGGCATCCGCCAGATGCTGGAAACCGACGGCCCCGTGATCGTCGATTGCCGCGTGGCAAAGCTCTCCAACTGCTTCCCGATGATCCCGTCGGGCGCAGCCCATACCGACATGCTGCTCGATCCCAACCAGATCGAGGGTGTCATGTCGGACGAGGCCAAGGCGCTGGTTTAAGGGTCGGAGCGTGACGCAACATCTGAAGCTCCGCATCCATGTGACGGAGCCCTGGGATTTCGAGCGCAGCGCCGGGTCGGCCGAACTGACCGGCTGGACCATCGATCATGTCGATCCCGACAATGAGGAATGGGAAGTGCATCTCGATCAGGGTTTTGATTTCAACGAGCGGCATTTCGGCACCTTGCTGGTCAGCCCGCGCTATGTGGGCGAGCATCTTTCGCGGATGCTGGACGCGGTGGCGGGTTTCCCCGTTCGCCTCGCCCACCGGCAGGATGGAGATTGGCATTTCGCCTTTGCGGCGATGATTTCGCAGCGCCACGACGACAAGGACGGGCGCGCAGATATGGATAACGGGGCAAGCATCTGATGCATATCCACGAAGAACAGAGCGAGCGGCACGTCCTGTCGCTGACGGTGTCGAACGAGGCGGGCATATTGGCCCGCATCGCCGGCCTGTTCACCGCACGCGGCTATAATATCGACAGCCTGACCGTGGCCGACATTACCGACGACCATGCAATCAGCCGCATCACCATCGTCACCAACGGCCCGCCCAAGGTGATCGACCAGATCATCGCCCAGCTCGACCGGCTGGTGCCGGTGCACAAGGTGACCGACCTGACCGACGCCGGTCCGTTCGTCGAGCGCGAACTGGCGCTGGTCAAGGTCGCCGGCACCGGCGATCACCGGATCGAGGCCCTGCGCCTGGCCGATGTGTTCCGTGCCAAGGTGGTCGACACCACCATCGAAAGCTTCATCTTCGAGATCACCGGCACGACCGAGAAGATCGACAATTTCGTCGGCCTGATGCGCCAGGTCGGCCTGGTCGAGGTCGGTCGCACCGGCGTCGCCGGCCTGATCCGCGGCAAGGAGCCGGCCTGACATTCCATTCCGCGCCGTCACAGGCGGCGTTTCTTTCCACCACTATTGTCTAACGCCCCCTGCATGGGGGGACGAGAAGGGGTTTTCCAATGAAGGTTTATTACGATCGCGACGCGGACATCGGCCTGATCAAGGGCAAGAAGGTCGCCATATTGGGCTATGGTTCGCAGGGCCACGCCCATGCACAGAATCTGCGCGACTCCGGCGTTGCCGATGTCGCCATCGCACTGCGCCCCGGTTCGCCCAGCGCCAAGAAGGCCGAAGGCGCCGGTTTCAAGGTGCTGCCGAACAAGGAAGCCGCCCAGTGGGCCGACGTGCTGATGATCCTGGCGCCCGACGAGCACCAGGCCGCCATCTATGAAGCCGACATCAAGGGCAATCTGCGCCCCGGCGCCGCGCTCGCCTTCGCCCATGGCCTGAACATCCATTTCGGCCTGATCGAAGTCCCCGCCGACATCGACGTCATCATGATCGCGCCCAAGGGTCCGGGCCACACCGTGCGCGGCGAATATCAGCGCGGCGGCGGCGTCCCCTGCCTGATCGCCGTCCATCAGGACGCGACCGGCAACGCCCATGACATCGCCCTGTCCTATGCTTCGGGCGTCGGCGGCGGCCGCAGCGGCATCATCGAAACCAACTTCCGCGAGGAATGCGAAACCGACCTGTTCGGCGAGCAGGCCGTGCTGTGCGGCGGCGCCACCGCGCTGGTCCAGGCCGGTTTTGAAACCCTGGTCGAAGCCGGCTACGCGCCGGAAATGGCCTATTTCGAGTGCCTGCACGAGCTGAAGCTGATCGTCGACCTGATGTATGAAGGCGGCATCGCCGACATGCGCTACTCGATCTCGAACACCGCCGAATATGGCGACATCAAGACCGGCCCGCGCATCATCACCGAGGAAACCAAGAAGGAAATGAAGCGCGTTCTGGCCGACATCCAGTCGGGCCGCTTCGTCAAGGACTTCATCCTCGACAACCGCGCCGGCCAGCCGGAACTGAAGGCTTCGCGCAAGCAGGCTGCCGCCCACCAGATCGAAAAGACCGGTTCGCAGCTGCGCGCCATGATGCCCTGGATCGGCGCCAACAAGCTGGTCAACAAGGACAAGAACTAAGCCTTTCGCGCACCGGAAACGGAACGATCCGTTTCCGGTTACGCCTCTGGAACAATCGAGGGACGTGGCATATTCTGTGCCTCGTCCCTTGAATGCTTTTGGAGAGCGTTTCCCATGCGCAAATATCTCATTCCCGCCGCGGCCCTGATCGCTGTTGCCGGTGGCACCGTCGTGATCGCCCAGGGCGCAGCCGCCCCCGGCACCAAGGATGTCGCCAAGGTTACTGGCGGCACCTATCAGGTCGAGCCGACCCACACCCAGATCGTCTTCGCCTATGATCATATGGGCTTCACCAACAATATGGGCGTCATCGCCCAGCCGACCGGCACCCTGACCCTCGACAAGGCGAACCCCGCCGCCTCCAAGGTGTCGATCGATGTGCCCGTCGCCAATCTCAAGACCGGCATTCCGGCACTCGACGAGCATCTGATGAAGCCGGAATTCTTCGATTCAGCCAAGTTCGCGACCGCCAAGTTCGTGTCGACCAGCGTGAAGCCGGATGGCGCCACCGGGGCCGACATCAGCGGCAACCTGACCATCAAGGGCATCACCAAGCCGGTGACGCTGGACGCCGAATTTTATGGCGCTGGCGCCAACCCGATGAACAAGAAGGAAAATGTCGGCTTCGTCGCGACCGGCAAGATCAAGCGTAGCGATTTCGGCATGGGCTATGGCGTGCCCATGGTCGGCGACGATATCGAACTGAAGATCATCGTCGCCTTCCAGAAGTGATGTGATGATCCCCCGCCCGGCCCGCGCGATCCTCCTTCTGGGCCTGATCGCGTGCGCGCCGGCGGCGGCTGCCCCGGCCGGGGAGGCATCCAGCCTCTTCGGCCCCGGCCGCTATCTGGTCGATAGCCAGGCGACCAAGGTGCATTTCCATGTGAAGGCACTGGCCGGCAGCTATGCAGGGGATTTCGTTGAGCCCGAAGGGGGCGTCGTGATCGACCCTGCTCATCCGGATCGCGCCGATGTCGACATCCGCTTCCCGATCGAGAAGATGACCACCGGCGACGCATCGACCGACGCCATGTTGAAGGGCGACAGCTTTTTCGACATGGCCCGATTTCCGACCGTCCGCTTCGTCGCGAGGGAAGCGCCGCTCGCGGGCAGCGCAAGTGCATCCATCATTCCGGGTGAACTCACCATGCACGGCCAGACGCGTGCGGTATCCCTATCCGTCCGCCTGACCGGCGTCACGCCCGACGAAGCGCCCGGCATCGCCACCCTCCATTTCAGCGGCAGCATGACTGTCGAGCGCAGCCAATATGGCATGGGCTTTGGCCGCCCCTTCGTGTCCGACAAGGTCGACCTCACCATCGACGCAATTTTCCGTCGCACCTGACGCCGCGTTCGCAAGAAACGGCTTTACCCCTGCCCCTGTCTGCGGTTATGGGGACAGCATCATGCAGAGCGTCGCGCTTCTTACCCTGCTACGACTTACACGCCCTTAGGCGTGGCTTTTGTGCTGCCTTCCGGCTAAGGGCAGCGTCGATCCGCCTAAGGGCATTCATCACAGTCAAGTCGTACCCCGGGAGCGCGCAATAGCGTCCCGTGCCAGGAAGTAGTTTGATCCCATGATGCTGACCGATCCTTCGCAGAAATACCGCCCCTTCCCCCAGGTGGACCTGCCCAATCGCCAATGGCCCTCCAAGGTCATCACCAAGGCGCCCCGCTGGCTGTCGACCGACATGCGCGACGGCAACCAGTCGCTGATCGACCCGATGAACGCGGAGAAGAAGCGCCGCTTCTTCGACCTGCTGGTCAAGGTTGGCGTCAAGGAGATCGAGGTCGGCTTCCCCGCCGCCGGCGCGACCGAGTTCGATTTCATCTCGGGCCTGGTCAAGGACGGCGCGATCCCCGACGACGTGATGCCCCAGGTGCTGACCCAGGCGCGCGAAGACCTGATCGCCACCACCTTCGAAAGCCTGCGCGGTGCGAAACAGGCGATCGTCCATGTCTATAACGCGATCTCGCCGGCCTGGCGCAACATCGTGTTCCAGATGGAACGGCCCGAAATCAAGCAGATCGCGATCAACGCCGCCAAGCTGCTGCGCGACAATGCGGCGCGCATGCCCGACACCGACTGGCATTTCGAATATAGCCCCGAAACCTTCTCGACCGCCGAGCTGGATTTCAGCCTGGAATGCTGCGAGGCGGTGATGGACATTCTGCAGCCGACGCCGGAACGGCCGCTGATCCTGAACCTGCCCGCCACCGTCGAGTGCGCGACCCCCAACATCTATGCCGACCAGATCGAATGGATCTGCCGCAACATCTCGCGCCGTGACAGCGTGGTGATCTCGCTGCACACCCATAATGACCGGGGCACCGGCGTTGCCGCCGCGGAACTGGGCATCATGGCCGGCGCCGACCGCGTCGAAGGCTGCCTGTTCGGCAATGGCGAACGCACCGGCAATTGCGACCTGGTGACCGTCGCGCTCAACATGTACACGCAGGGCATCGACCCGGAACTGGACTTCAGCGACATCGACGAAGTCATCCAGACCGTCGAATATTGCAACCAGCTGCCCGTCCACCCGCGCCACCCCTATGCCGGCGAACTGGTGTTCACCGCCTTCTCAGGTTCGCATCAGGACGCGATCAAGAAGGGCTTTGCCGCGCAGGAAGCGCGCAACGACCTGTTCTGGAACGTCCCCTATCTGCCGATCGATCCCAAGGATCTGGGCCGCGACTATGAAGCGGTGATCCGCGTCAATTCGCAGTCGGGCAAGGGCGGCGTCGCCTGGGTGCTGCAGCAGGACAAGGGTTACAAGCTGCCCAAGCGGATGCAGGCCGACTTTTCGAAGGTGGTGCAGGCGCTGGCCGACCAGTCGAGCCGCGAACTCAACGCCGCCGACATCTCGGCCGCGTTCGACAATTATTATCACCAGACTGGCGACCAGGCCTACAGCCTGATCGACTATCATGAGAGCGGCAGCGCGGGCGACCGCATCTTCACCGGCAAGATCGTCCATGAAGGCGGTGAGCGCTCGATCTCGGGTCGCGGCAACGGCCTCATCTCGTCGGTGCTGGCCGCACTGCGCGACGAACTGGGCGTGGTCCTCGACGTCGCCGACTATAATGAGCACGCCATCGGCGCCGGCACCGACGTGAACGCCGCCGCCTATGTCGAATGCCGCACCGCCGACGGCCGCACCGTCTTCGGCATCGGCACCGACAGCGACGTCGCGACCGCCTCGGTCAAGGCCGTCCTTTCGGCCGCCAATGCGGTGGCCGTGCGGGGCTGATATCCATCCGTTCGCCCTGAGCGAAGTCGAAGGGCACGGCCCACCATCGGAAGGCCACTTCGCTTCGCTCAGTGTCGGGCTTCGACTTCGCTCAGCCCGAACGGAAAGGATAGCCGTTACTTCGCCAGCGCCCGCACCACGCTGTCCCACTGGGCCAGCGAGGCGGCAATGCCCGCCACCGGCACCCGTTCATTGAGGCCATGGGCAAAGCCGTCCTCGGCCTTCATGAACAGGCTGGAGACGCCATAGCTGGGCACGCCCAGCGCGCGGAAATAGAGGCTGTCGGTCGCGCCGGCCGACATGCCCGGCATCACCGTGATCGCGGGCGAGCGCGCCTTGATCGCGGCGGCCACGGCCTTCACCACATCGTCGCGCAATGGCGAGGCATCGCTTCCGGTCGGGTCGTTGAGCGTGGTGAAGGTCGCGCTTTGATCATCCACCACCTTGACCAGCTGCGCCTTCACGTCGTCGATCTTCACGCCGGGGAAGATGCGGCAATTGACGCTGACCTTGGCGCTTTGCGGCAGCGCATTGAGCGCATGGCCGCCCGACAGCATGGTCGCGACGCAGGTGGTGCGGACCTGCCCGACAAATTCCGGTCGGCTCGACAGCAGTTCCGCAGAGGCCGGATCCTGGGTCGCGGCATAGAGGCGCATCGCCTCTCCCACATCGCCGCCGATCCGTTGCGCCGACAGGCTGAGCGACGCCTTGGTCAGTTCGTTGATCATCGGCGGGAACTGATAGGCCGCGATCCGGTCGATCGCCTTGGCCAGCCGATAGATCGGGTTGCCCGGCGTCGGCGCGCTCGAATGACCGCCCGGATCGGTCAAGCCGATCTCGAAATCGGCATAGGTCTTCTCGCCCGCCTGCAACTGGTAGAGGACGGGCTTGCCACTCTCGTCGAGCAGGCCGCCACCGCCATCGCCGTTCAGCAGCAGCTCGGCATCCTTGTACTTGGCCGCCAGCGCCTTGGTGGTGACCATGTTGGTTTCCTCGTCGCCCGACAAGAGCAGGATGACGGTGCGGCGCGGGGTCCAGCCCTCCTTCTTGAGCTGCGCCAGCGTCGCGACCATCATCGCGACATCATATTTGTTATCTTCGGACCCGCGCCCGAAAATATAGCCATCCTCTTCGACCGGGACGAAGGGATCGCGCGTCCAGTCGGCGCGATCGGCGGCCACCACATCCATATGACCGATCATCAGCATGGGCTTCAGGCTGGGATCACGCCCCTTGATCGTCGCCGCCAGGGTCGCGGTCTCGCCCATCGGGGTGATGACGATATCGGCGTCGGCAAAGCCCGCCTGTTTCAGCACCGAGGCATAATAGGCGGCCAGCCCGGGCACCTGCCCCGCGCCCTCGACCGTCCTGAACGCGACCGATTTCTTCAGAATCTCCTTGGCCACGCCCGCATCCGCTGCCGCCTGTGCGCCAACCGGCATTGCCAGCCCCCTCCGGCCAGCATCGCCCCCGCCAGCAATATCCCCCGCAATTGCATATATTTATACTCCTTTATGGACCCGTACGGCGATTGTGGCATAGCGGATCGCGTCGTTCCATGCGTTTGATCGGACGGCGCGCGGAAAGAGGGCCACCTTATCCGCACTGAACCCCTTGAAAGAATTGCTTGCGCGCAATCGGACCGATGCCATCCGATATAGCGCGCCGGTCGTCCAAAGGAATAAAGCCATCATGGCCCTCAATTATCGCAGCTTCGGCTTCCAGGTTCTGCTCGGCATGGTCGTGGGCCTTGCCCTTGGTCTCGTCGCGCGCCAGATCGGCGCAGGCCCCGATGGCGACCTCAACTGGCTGGCGACCACGCTCAAGACGGTCGGATCGATCTTCGTCTCGCTGTTGAAGGCGATCGTGCCGCCCTTGGTCTTCGCCGCGATCGTCGCGTCGATCGCCAATCTGCGCGCACTCGACAATGCCGCCCGCCTCGCCGGCCAGACCCTGCTCTGGTTCGCGATCACCGCGCTGATCGCGGTCAGCATCGGCCTTGCGATCGGCCTCATCGTCCAGCCGGGTGCGGGCCTGCACGGCACCGCGCTTGCCATGGGCAAGGCGGATTCGGTCGGCGGCTGGCTCGATTTCCTCAAGGGCCTCGTCCCCGGCAATAGCCTGGCCCTGTCGGCCGGCACCAAGATCACCGACGGCAGCGCCAGCACCAGCATCTCGTTCAACATCCTGCAATTGCTGGTCATCTCGATCGCGGTCGGCCTCGCCACGCTGAAGGTCGGCGACAAGGCGGAGCCCTTCCTCTCCTTCGTCCGCTCACTGCTCGCCGTCGTCCGCGCGATCCTGGGCTGGGTCATCCGCCTGACCCCGATCGGCTCGGCCGCGCTGATCGGCACCGCCATCGCGACCTATGGCTGGAGCGCGCTGGCCCAACTCGGCACCTTCACCGCCGCCATCTATCTCGGCCTCGGCCTCGTCCTGCTGGTCGTCTATCCGCTGCTGCTGATCGCCAATGGCCTGAAACCCGGCCCCTTCTTCGCCAAGGCCTGGCCGGCGATCCAACTCGCCTTCGTCTCGCGCTCGTCGGTCGGCACCCTGCCGGTGACCGAGACCGTGACCGAGCGGCTGGGCGTCGACAAGGGCTATGCCGCCTTCGCGATCCCGCTCGCCTCGACCACCAAGATGGACGGCTGCGCCTCCATCTATCCGGCGCTGGCGGCGATCTTCGTCGCGGGCTTCTATGGCATCCCGCTGCACTTCATCGACTATGTGCTGATCGTCTTCGTCTCGGTCATCGGCTCGGCCGCGACCGCTGGCCTGACCGGCGCGATCGTGATGCTGACGCTGACCCTCTCGACGCTCGGCCTGCCGCTCGAAGGCGCCGGCCTGTTGCTGGCGATCGACCCGATCCTCGACATGGGCCGCACCGCCGTCAACGTCGCGGGCCAGGTGCTGGTCGGCGTGATCGTCGCCAAGCGCGAGGGCATTCTCGACGAGAGCGCCTATTATGGCGAGGGCGAACTGGTCGCCGCCTGACGGCGGCGCGGTTCAGGGTTCGACGATATTGTTGCGCACCGCATAGCGCACCAGTTCGGCGGTGGTGCCAAGCTTCAGCTTGTGCATCGCCGCCGCGCGGTGGGTTTCCACCGTCTTCACGCTGATTTCGAGCAAATGGGCGATCTGCTTGTTGATCTTGCCCTCGGCAATCAACTGTACGATCTCCCGCTCACGCGGGGTAAGCGTGGCGACATTGCCCCCGGCCATGCTGCTTTTGACAAAATGGTCGAGCAGCGTTTCGGAAATGGCCGCCGAAAAATAGGGCTTGCGAACGGCCAGCGCTTCCACCGCCGACAGCAGATGCGGGCCATTGTCGGACTTGAGCACATAACCGCGCGCGCCGGCCCGCAGCACTTCGACCAGCAAATCCTCCCGATCGTGCATCGTATAGATCAGGATTTCGATCCGCGGAAATTCATGCTTGAGCGCGCGCGTCAGTTCCAGGCCATTCATCAACGGCAGGGAATAGTCGAGAATTGCGATATCAGGCTGGGTCTCACGCGCGGCCTTGAGCGCTTCATGCCCGTCGGATGCCTCTGCCACGATCTGCCAGTGGTCATGGGCTTCCAGGAACGTCCGGACCCCCTGCCTCAGGGCCTCATGGTCGTCGGCAATCAGTATCCGATGTAATGGCCTTCCCATGATCTAACCCCTGTTAATCGATGAGTGCGGTCTGCCATGGGGCAGACAGCCATCATCGCGGCGCTGCGGCAGGACACAATGCGGGTTTCCCCGAGCATTGCGCAAGATAACCCCCATCCGCCGCCGTCCTCCCCATTTTTCTCGTCACCGGCCTATGCTGAACGAACAGGCACATGCCGCTTGATCGGACGCAACCCTGCCATAGCCCCACGTGACAAGCGAGGGATAAGCTTGGTTATCGCCGGATAGGGAAACATCTAGCATAATTATCGGCGCCGCGACGCATGCGACCAATCCCGGGAAATGTCGGGAAATGTCCCGATGGTCCATTGCCCCCGCACAAGAGATGATTGCCCGACTTTCATCCCCGCAGGGGCCAACGGGTATTAGAGCCATGTATCATCATCTGAAGACCTGTCTCACCATCGCTTCCCTGCCGCTGGCCGCACTGTGCGGAACGGCCCATGCTTCGGAAGGAGGCAGCAGTCTTTACCTGCTGGGTTCCGGCGGTCCGGGAACGGCGGTCATGCCGCCGCTGGAGGGCGTATATTTCGACGACAGCGTCTATATCTACAATGGCAGTGCAGGCGCCGACAAGCAGTTCGTCGTCGGCGGCAACGTCGTTGCGGGTCTGGACGCGACGATCGTCGGGGATTTCCTCACGACCCTTGCGGTTCCATCGACAAATTTCCTGGGTGGCACGTTGGCGATCGGCGCGATCGTCCCGGTGGGCGCACCGATGCTCGACGTCAACGCCGTCATTACCGGTCCTCTCGGGAACCAGCGCAGCATCAATGTCCATGATTCGGCGCTCGTCGTCGGCGATCCGGTGGGCACGGTCATGCTCGGCTGGAAGGCAGGCAAGCTGAACATCCAGGCCAGTACGCTGGTCAACGTCCCGATCGGCCATTATCGCGAAGACCAGTTGGCCAATCTCGCCTTTCACCGCTGGGCGGTTGACGGCTCGCTGGCGCTCAGCTGGCATGACGATGCGTCAGGCTGGGACATTTCGGGCAAGGGCGGCGTCACCTTCAACGGCAAGAACGACTATACCGACTATAATAGCGGTAACGAGTTCCACCTCGAAGGCGCGGTGGAAAAGGCCTTGTCGAAGAAATTCTCGATGGGCGTCCAGGGCTATTGGCTCAAGCAGATCAGCGATGACACGGGCGCCGGCGCACGTCTTGGCGCCTTTCGGGGCGAGATCGCCGGCGTCGGCGCAACCGCCGCGCTCAACGTCGTGATGGGACGCTCTCCCGCGACCTTCCGCCTGCGCGCTTTCAAGGAATTTGACGCCACCAACCGGCTGGAAGGCGAAGCCTTCTTCCTGAGCCTCAGCCTGCCACTCTATATGAAGATGCCCAAACAATAGGCTATAGCTGACGCAGTGCCCGAGCCGGGCGCACCGACATCAGCGGGAGGGAGCCGGCCAGACCGATGCCCAGCGTCAACACCGCTCCGCCCGCCAGCGTCGCCAGCATGACGGGCCAGTCGGGCGCCCAGCCGAAATCGAAGACCCGGACCACGACATAGGCGGCCGCTCCCGTTCCCAGCAGCAAGGCGATGGCCGACAGCAATAGCGCCAACAGTCCATATTCCAGGGCTTGCGCGCCCAATATCTGACCGCGCGTCGCCCCCAGCAGCTTCAACACCACGCTGTCGTAGCTGCGGCTCTGGCGTGATGCCGCGATCGCGCCGATCAGCACGGCCACCCCCGCCAATATGGTCACCGACGCCGCCGCCAGGATCGCCCCGGACATCTGGTCGAGTAGCGCCGATACCTGGCCGATCACCTCGCCCACCTCGATCACCGACGCGCCGGGGAAGGCGGCGAGCAAGGCAGTCGTCATCGCCGCCTCGCGCCCCTTCTCCATCGTGATCGTCGCGGTCAGGCTGTGCGGCGCGGCGGCCAGCGTGTTGGGCGAGAAGACCAGCATATAATTGAATCCCATCGTGTCCCAGTTGACCTTGCGCAGCGACGCGATCCGCGCCTCGATCGGCCGGCCCAATATCGTGACGGTCATGCTGTCGCCGACGCCGACGCCCAGCGCATGCGCCTGTTCGGCGTCTACCGACAGCAGCGGTGGCCCGGCATAGTCCCGGGGCCACCATTGGCCGGCCTCCAGCTCGCTGCCGGCGGGCAGGGTCTCGCTATAGGTCACGCCGCGCTCGCCGCGCAAAATCCAGGCGCCCTCCGGCTTTTCCTTCAGCGCCACGACCGGTTTGCCGCCATAGGCGGTGACCGTCCCGCGCAGGGTGGGCACGATATTCAGTTCGGCGCCGGGAGCATGCAGCGCCGCCAGCAGCCGCAATTGCGGCTCTCCGGTCGCGGGCAGGTCGAGCACGAAGAGGTTGGGCGCCCGTTTCGGCACGGTGCGGGCAATTTCCGCCTGCACGCTGGTCTGGATGCCAGCCAGCGTCACGAACAGGGTAAGCGCCAGACCGAGCGCGACGACCAGTGCCGCCGTCTGGGCACCGGGCCGATACAGGTTGGCGATCGCCAGCCGCAACAAGGGACGCCGCGGCCGCCGCACCCGCCGGGCCAGCAGGCGCACGCCTTGCCCCAACAGCAACAGCAACAGCAGCACTCCCGCCACCGCCCCCAGCACGGCCGCTGCAAACAGCGGCGCGCGCGCCGTCAACAGGGTGATGGCGATCAGGACGGCAACGGCCATGCCGACCAGCATCACCGTGCGTCGGTCGATCCGGCGACGCGGGGCGATCAGGGCGCGCAGGATCGCGGCGACCGGCTCGGTCCGGGCCTGTGCCAGCGGCGGCAGGGTGAAGATCAGCGCGATCAGCGCGCCATATATGCCACTGGTCAGAAGCGGCAGAAGATGCAGCTGGAAACCGGGCTGGACCGGCAGCATCCCACCAGCCAGCGCGACCAGCAATGGCGGCAACAAAGCCCCCGCGGCAAGCCCCGCAAAGATGGCCAATCCCGCCACCGCCCCCAACTGCAGCATATAGATGCGTGCGATATCGGCCGATGTTGCCCCCAGCACCTTCAGCGTCGCCAGGCTGCCGCGCTTGATCGCCAGATAGGATGCGACGCCGTTGCTCACGCCAATCCCCGCGATCACCAGCGCCGCAAGGCCGATCAGCGAGAGAAACTGGCCCATATTCTCGATGAAGCGATTGGTGCCCGGCGCCGCCCGATCGCGATCCTTATATTCCCAACCCTGCGCCGCATAGCGCTGCTCCAGCCGCTCGCGCACTGCCTGGGCATCGCTGCCGGCAGGCAGGCGCAGCCGATATTTCGCGCGATAGAGGCTACCCGGCTGGACCAGCGCGGTGCGTTCCATACCCTGCATCGAGACGATCGCCACCGGCCCCAGGGTAAAGCCCTCGCCTACCCGATCGGGTTCATCGGCGATGATGCCAGAGACGGAAAAATCCGCCTGGCCATAGCGCAATCGATCGCCCGGCTTCAGTTCCAGCCGCTGCGCCAGCGCCGGGCCGATGAGGATAGTGTCTGCCGCCAGCGGGGCATAGCGTCCCTGCGCCAGGGTCAGCGCGCCATAGAGCGGATAGGCGTCGTCCACGCCCTTGAGTTCGGTCAGCAAAGGCTGCGCCCCGGCCTTTTGCGCCATGGCGCGCATCCGTACCGTCTCGCTCACCCTGCCCAGCCGGGCGATCGCCTGCCGATCCCCGGCAT
Organism: Sphingobium sp. AP49; assembly: GCF_000281715.2. Classification (NCBI taxonomy): domain Bacteria; kingdom Pseudomonadati; phylum Pseudomonadota; class Alphaproteobacteria; order Sphingomonadales; family Sphingobiaceae; genus Sphingobium; species Sphingobium sp. AP49. Next base: position 2,697,904 of record NZ_CP124576.1, read on the forward strand.
CCATCAGCCGCTGGCTCATCGCGATCTCGACATCGCCGCCCAGGATCGCCTGCCCCCGCCCGGCAATCTCGCCGGTGATCGCGCTGGTCAGGCTGCCGATCGCCGCCAGCGTCATCACGCCCAGGAACAGACAGACGAACAGCAGCCGCAGCCCCCGGAACCCGGCATGCAGATCGCGCCGCGCAATCCGCCAGCTTGCCCCCCAGCCCAATGTCGTCACGCGGCGACCTCGCCGCTCAACTGGCCGTCGCGCATCTCGACGGTCCGGTCGCACCGCGCCGCCAGCGCCGGATCATGGGTGATGATCAGCAGGGTCGCGCCGCTGGCCTGTTGCCGGGCGAACAGCAGGTCGATGATCGCCGTGCCGGTCGCCTGGTCCAGATTGCCGGTGGGTTCGTCCGCGAACAATATCGCCGGATCGGGCGCCATGGCCCGGGCGATCGCCACGCGCTGCTGCTCGCCGCCCGATAGCTGGGCGGGATAATGGGACAGGCGATGGCCCAGGCCCACCGCCGTCAATTCCCGCGCCGCCCGCTCGAACGGATCGGCCAGCCCCGCCAGTTCCAGCGGCACGGCGACATTTTCCAGCGCCGTCATCGTCGGCAACAGATGGAAGGATTGCAGGATGATGCCGATCCGCCCGCGCCGCGCCCGCGCCAGCCCATCCTCGTCGAGCGCGCGATAATCGACGCCGGCCACGCTGACCGTGCCACCGCTCGCCTGCTCCAGCCCCGACAGGATCGCCATCAGCGACGACTTGCCCGATCCCGACGCGCCCAATATCGCCAGGCTCTCGCCGCGACGAATATCCAGGTCGATGCCCTTCAATATCTGCGTGTTGCCGAGCGAGAGGGTGACATTGCGCGCCTGGATCGCGATATGGGGGGCATCGATGGTCGCATGCATGAAGAAGGAAGGCTCCTTGGCGAACGGTTTCCGGCTATATGGGTTCTCGCTGCTGCTTGTCCAACTGCTCGCCGCCTGTTCCCCAACGAAGCAAGAGGCGCTTCCCGCCGCCGCCGATAATGCAGCGAACATGACAGCGAAGGCGACACAGCCAATCGCTGATGGCAAGCTGGTCGTCGTGTTCGGCGACAGCCTCTATGCCGGCTATAATCTTCAGCAGGATCAGGGCTTTGCACCCATCCTTGAACAAGCCCTGTCAAAACAGGGGATCAAGGCCCATGTTGTCAATGCCGGCGTGTCGGGCGACACTAGCGCCGATGGCCTCGCCCGCCTCGCCTTCGGTCTCGACGGCCTGCCGCGCAAGCCCGACCTGGTCCTCGTGGGCCTGGGCGGTAATGACATGCTGCGTGGCCTCAGCCCACAGGCGACCCGGACCAATATCGACGCCATCCTGACCGAACTCGCCAAGCGCGGCATTCCCGCGATGCTGACCGGCATGATGGCCTCGCCCAATATGGGGCCGGACTATGCCGCCGCCTTCAACCCGATCTACCCGGACCTGGCGAAGAAGCATGGCGTGCCGCTCTACCCCTTCTTCCTCGACGGCGTGATCGGCCAGCGCAGCCTGCTGCTGCCCGACGGCATCCACCCCAACCCGCAAGGCGTCCAGCGCATCACCGCCAAGGTCGCGCCATTGGTGGCCAGGCGATTGCGGGAATAGGCAGCGAGGGGAAATCGGGCACCTGTCAAACGGCCGAAATGGGTGGGAAGCGGACTGCCTGGTGTCAGTCTGGAACGGAGCAATTTTGGTCAGTGCCACATGCTGATTGCGGCTAACCCAAAAATAAGCGCCAGTGCGGTTAGTCGCCCTGCATACATCCAATACAACATCGGCTCCCCTTGGCGCATAGGCGAGAGACCGTAAGAAGGCATTTGCCCAGCTATAAGGCCGCGCGCTAGCAGCGCAGCAAATAAAACCGCCCCAGCCAGCAGGAAAATAGCTGCGTTCATATCGTCCGGTTATGGCGGCTCAACAGTTGGCTATCAATGTCTAAAAATGGTCGTATTTGCCCGTCTGAACTTACCCACCCGGCCTAGATAATCTCGTCACTCTCTAGATCAGCCCCCGCACAATCCAGCCCGGCAGCGTCGCGATCGCCAGCAAAGTCCCCAGCGGCACCCGGCTCTGCCCCTGCACCGCCCGGCCCAGCGCCAGCGCGACCAGCGCTCCCGCCAGCCCCAGCAACGCCGCGATCAGCAGGATGAAGGGCAGCGCCTGCCAGCCCAGCCAGGCGCCGATCGCGCCGAGCAGCTTCGCGTCGCCCAGCCCCAGCCCTTCGCGCCCGCGCAGCGCGCGATAGCCAAGCGCGATCGCCAGCAGCCCCAGATAGCCCGCCGCCGCGCCGATCACCCGGTCGACCAGCGCGACGTCGGTGGTCCACAGCCCCAGGGTGAAGCCGAGGAAAGCGAGTGGCAGGGTCAGCGCATCGGGCAGCCAGAAATGGCGCCAGTCCAGCAGCGCCAGGGTCAGCAGCATCCAGCCGAGCAGCGCCCAGCCGATGCCGCCCAGATCCGGCACGAAGCCCAGCGCCAGCGCGCCGATGATGGCGCAGCCCGCCTCCACCCGGCCATGGAGCGGATCGATCGCCGCGCCACAGGTCCGGCATCGGCCGCGCTGCACCAGCGCGCTCAGCATCGGCACCAGATCGATCGGCCCCAGCATCCGGCCACAGCCGTCACAGGCCGACCGGCCGCGCATCACGCCCCGCCCCTGCGGCCAGCGCAGGATCAGGGTGGCAAGGAAGCTGCCCGCGATCGCGCCCGCGACCGCGCCGACCAGGGCCGCCCAGGGATCGATCACAGCGTCCCTTCGACCTTCAGCACATAGGCGTTACCGACCGTGGCGAAGCCCGCTTGGCCCAGTGTCCCGGCCAGCGCCGGGTCAGCGGTTTCCACCCGCATTTCGGCGGTATAGCGGCCCGACCGCCAGATGCGCAGATTGATCTTCTCCATCCCCGACTGGCTGACCAGCGGCAGCAGCAGCGCGTCACCATCGCAGGCGACCGTACCCGACAGCCCCTGCGACAGGTTCAGCCCGACAATCTGCGTCGCCATCCGCGCCCGCACCCGGCCTTCGGCATGGCCACAGACATCGCCGGAAAAATAGCCGCTGACATCCTCCATCATCAGCCCGCTGACCGGCAGCGGCGCGAAGGTGCGGCCCAGCGGCACCGCCCCTGTCACATCGTCGATGCCGATCCGGCCGAGCCCGACGGTCAGCGCACCCTGTATATCGTCAGGCTGGCCCTTGGTCCGGGCAATGTCGAACCGCGCCCGGCCGACCAGCAGCGATAGCGGCGACAGGCCGGCGCGCACCGACCCCATCGGCATTTCGCCCAGCATCAGCTGGTCGATCCGCCCGCTCCACACGCTGCCGCGTATCTCGCGCGCGGCTAGGCCCAGCCGGTCAAGCTGCGCCAGCCCCAGCGCCACCCGCATCGGCAGGAAGACGATCAGGCCGAATATGAACAACGCGATCAGGATGATGCGCATCCGGCGCGACAGGATCAGACCCTTCATTGGCCGCCTCCCCGCACCAGCACCGCCTGTACCGACACGCTGCCCGCCGTCGGCGAAGGCCGTGCGCTCATCGTCTCGACGCGCAGCCCCTGCGCCTCCAGCCCGGCGATCCAGCTCATCATCGCCGTCGGACGAACCGATGCGATGGCGATTTCCATCCGGTCATTGCCCTGCGGCTGCGCCCGTTCCAGCGTCAACCCGGCTTCGCCCGCACTCTGGCCGACAAACTGCTCGATCGGGATGGCCGGGCCGGTCGGCGCGGGCCTGCGCGGCAAAGCTTTCAGCAGCTTCACCTTGGCGCGGATCGCCGCATTGCGATCGGTCGCTTCGCTTAAGGCTTCGCGGGCGGAACGCTGCGCATGGGTCAGCGGCCGCGCCACGCCCAGCCACAATATCACCACCGCCAGCAGCGCGAACATCACGCCCAGCATCCACTGCTCGCGCGGCGATCGCTCGGTCCAATAGGCTTTCATCCTGTCCATCATGACCGCACCGTAATATCTGCCAGCGTGCGCCCGCCCGGATCCTGGGACGGGGTCGCCGTGATCGTGTAACCGGCCGCCTGCAGCGCCAGCAACACGATGTTGATGTCATCCGCCTTGGCCGCGGCCAGCGTCGCGCGCAGCATGCCGTCGGGATCGCGCGACAGCGACGTCAGCGACACGCCCGGCGCATCCTGCATCGCGCTCATCAGGCCGGCGACCGGCGCGGTGAAGGCATAGGCGCCAGCTCCGCGCGCAGCGAGTTGCCGGTCCATCTCCGCCTCGACCTGCATCACATCGCTCGCATCGGGCAGCACCTGCCGGGCTAGGCCCAGGCTTTGGTCATCGACCTGGCTGGCGGCGACATTCTGCCGTACCAACGTCACCAGGCTGAGGAGCAGGCTCGCCAGCAGGATCAGCCCGCACCAGATCGCGATCCGGCCCAGCACCCGCGCGTCGATCTGCCGCCTGACCCGCTTGGCGAAATCGCCCTGGCGCAGGTCGATCGGCGGCGCATCGAGCGCGGCGACGATCTGCGCATCGATCTCTTCGGCTGCGACCGCTCGCACCGGCGCATTGCCGATCAGTTCGGGCAGCGCCATGTCGCCGGTCAGCGCCATGTCCGGGCCGCGCAAGACCGGCATTCCAGCAATCATTCCGGATACGAAACCATTATCGCTTTCCGGCAGCAGCAGCGCGGCCGGCACGATGATGTCCGGGTCCAGCCCATGATGCTGTGCCCAGAGCAGCCAATGCTGCATGTCGCTGCGCGCTGCGACCGCCACGATATGCGGCCGGGCCGGATCGTCATTCTCGTCGGCGGCGGCGAACAACTGGTCGGACGGCAGGATCGCGCCGGCCAGCGCGCCCAGCCGCGCAGCAGCGCGTCCCTGCCGCGCGGGCAGGTCGGGATGCGACACCCAGTGCAGCGCCACCAGCGCGGCCGGTGGCACCAGCATCACCCGCGCCCTGTCGGGCAGCGCGGCCAGGCCACAGGCAGCCAGCCAGTTGGCGCCCGTGCCGGTCTGGACGATCGCGCCATCCACCACACGCATCCATGTCGGCGCGTCCTCCGCCCCTTCGGGCAGGGCAAGGATCAGGGCATCGGCTGCGCTCATGCGCCCGCCCCCCAATCACGCCGCAACAGCACCACCGGCTGCTGTCGCGCATCGATCAGGCCGCGCTCCACTATCTCGGTTCCCCCCACATTCACCGACACATCCACTCTGAAAAATCCCGTCGTCAACTTGACCTGTTCGGCCACCTCGGCGAGCGGGCTGAGCCCCGCCAGCGAGGGCATAGCCCAGAATTGCACCGTGCTGCCGTAGCCGTCCGCCGGTCGCTGCGCCAGCAATTGCCGCGCCTGGGCGATACTCAGTTGCCCGGGCAGCAGCATCGCGAACAGCGGCGCCTGATCGGGCAGCAAGGTATTGATATTGATCGGCGAAAGATCCGACGTCGGCAGCGCACAGACCCAGGGCCGCACCAGATCGTAGATCGCCGGCGTAATGCCGTTCACCGCGCGCAGTTCGCTGGCGTCGACCATGAAGCGGTTGCCCGTGCGATAGGGCCGCGCTGCGCGGGCATAGGTCTCGTCCTCCGCGCCGCCCGGCTGGGGCGCGCTGTCGGTGTCGATCCAGTCGGCAAGCGAAGCGGCGGCGGCCTGCGCCTGGCGCGCATCGATGCCCAGCGCCTGCAACAGTCCCTGAAATTGCGATACGCCGACCGGACGGACCTTCAGGTTATTCTCATTGTCGCCGGCGACGACGCTGTTGAGGTTGAAGCAGTTGCCGCCATCGGTCACCCTCGCCGTCGCGATACCGCCGGGCACCGGGATCGCCTGCGGCGTGCCCATCCAGTTGCCCGCCAAGGTCGTCTTGCCGGGGCTGGCCGCGATCAGGTCACCGATCTTCAGCCGCGCGATCACCATGCCGGCATCGGCATAGGCCCGCCCCTGGTCGACCGCGCCGCCATTGCCGGTCATCCGCGTCGCCAGCGCCACCCGCTCCAGCGCGGTTGCCGCCACCACCGCCATCACCGCGACCAGCAGCAATACGGTCAGCAGCGCGGCGCCGCGTTCTTCGGGACGGTTGGGATCAGGTCGCCGCATTGGCCGCCTCCATATCCTCGGGCAGCGCTTCCTTGGGACCGGGCGCCACCAGGAAGCGGAGCGTCACCGGCGGCTCGCCGGTGCGCGTCACCATCATTTCCACCGCACGCGGCATCAGGTCGGGCTGGCCCGGCGTCCAATCCTCGCGCCATTCGCCCTCCCCATCGCGGAAGCGCAGCGTCACCTCCTCGACATGGTCGAGCAGCGCCGCCGGCTCGTCACCCGCCGCGCCGTCGATCTGGGCATAGCCGCGTCGTTCGAGCCGGCCCTGCCGCACCCAATATTCGACCTTCTGCAAGGACGGCCGGGGCAGATCGCCAAGATTGTCCCATCCGCCGCGCACGAACTGCATCACCGGCTGTTCCTCGCCATCGCGATGCGCCCAGAAGGCCGGCGCCAGCGTCCCCGCCTCGGTGCGGCTGATGCGCGGCACCGCCTGCCCCAGATCGGCCGACAGCGCGCCCGCAGCCCGCTGGATCGCCGCCATGTCGTCCAGCCGCGCCTTGACCTGCGCCTGCGCCGACACGCTGTTGCCGAGCAGCAGCACGCCCGCCGCCGCCAGCATCGCAAAGATCATCAGCGCGACGAGCAGCTCGATGAGGGTAAAACCTTGTTCATCCCGTCCCCGTTGTGGCTTCTCCGGCCTCATCACTCCACCTCCCGCAGGAAGCTGAGCACCACCGGCGACGCACCCGGCTGGCCGTCGACCACCAGATCGACTTGCAACAGCCTTTTGTCCTCGGTCGCCTTGACGGTGCGGGTCCAGTGCCAGCGGCGACCGCCATTCTCGACCTCGCCATCCTCCTCGCCCACGGAGGGCGGAGCGACATCGCTCTCTACCTCGACCATCAGGTTGCGGGCGACGATCTGGCCCAGCGCCTTGCTGTCGAGATCGGCGGCGGTGCGCAGCGTCACCCCCTGCAACCGCACCAGCGCCAGCGCCGCGAGGCTGAACACCGCCAGCGCGACCAGCATTTCGAGCAGCGTGAAGCCGTTTTCGGCGGAACGCCTCAAAGGCGTGAAGCCGTTTTCGGCGGAACGCTTCAAAGACATGAAGCCCTGTTGGGCGGAACGCCTACCCCAATCACCGTCGTCATCCCGGACTTGATCCGGGATCCATTCGGCGCTCCATCGCCGGGCGTGGAGCCCTGTTGGGCGGAACCCATAGAAGAGGTGAAGCCCTGTTGGGCGAAACGCTCCAAAGCGCAGCGCCGAATGGATCCTGACTTTCGTCAGGATGACGGAAGAAAAGGGCCGCCGATCAACCACCGACCGCGACCTTTCCGGCCATGTCGACGCTGACCTGCACCCGCTCCGCCTCGCGCGCCAGGGTAATGGTCAGCGGATCGGTGGGCAGGCCGGTGCCGTCAAAGGCGATCTGCTGGCGGCCATCCTTGCCGACGAGCGCCCGCGTGCCGGTCTTCCAGTTGGTGCTGACGAAGGGGTTTTCCTCCATCGGCACCCATTGGCCGCCCTCGCGGCGCTGGAAGCCATAGCCCGAGGCCGAGACCCACACACCCATCGGGCGCGCGGTGACGACCGCTTCATCGCGCGCGGCGGCTACGCGCGCGGCAAAGCGATCGGCATCATCGACGATCCGCCCGCGCGGATCGGGAATGGCGATCACCACGGCAGCCGAAATGAAACCGATGATCGTCAGCACGACCATCAGTTCTATCAGCGTGAAGCCGTGTTCGGCGGAACGCTTCAAAGGCGTGAAGCCGTGTTCGGCGGAACGCTTCAAAGGCGTGAAGCCCTGTTGGGCGGAACGTTTCAAAGCCGTAAAGCCGTGTTCGGCGGAACGGCCGTCCCGCTCACCGCCGTCATCCCGGACTTGATCCGGGATCCATTCGGCGCTCCGCTCACGACGCAGCGCCGAATGGATCCTGACTTTCGTCAGGATGACGGCAGGAGAAATCCGCCGGTCAGCCACCGTCATCCACCGTCCGGCCATCAAGGCCCGCGGAAGGCGCGCGCCTTCACAGTTCGCTGGAATAGATGTCCGCATTTTCATTCTCGCCACCCGGCTGGCCATCGGCGCCCAGCGAGCTGATGTCGAACGCGCCCTTCCTGCCCGGCACGGTGTAGATATAGGCGCGCCCCCACGGGTCCTGCGGCAGCTTCTTGATATAGCCGCCGCGGCGATAGCGCTGCGGCTGCGCCAGCGAGGCGGGCGGATTGAGCAGCGCCTGCAGCCCGTCCGACGCGGCGGGATAGGTCAGGTTGTCGAGGCGATATTGCTCCAGCGCCTGTTCGATGGTCGAAATGTCGGCCTTGGCCTTCTCGACGCGGGCGGTGTCGGTCGCGGGGATGACGTTGATCGCCACGATCGTCGCCAGCAGGCCGATGATGACGATCACGACCATCAGTTCGACCAGCGTGAAGCCGTGTTCGGCGGAACGCCTCGCAGACGTGAAGCCGTCTTCGGCGGAACGGCGGGGGGCATGCTGTGCCTCTCGTTCGATCAGCGCGGCCCGGATCTTGTTCAACTTCAGCATATTCTACTCCTTCAAGCCCCGGTCAGGCTTTGCAGCTGCAGGATCGGCAGCAGGATGGACAGGATGATGACGGCGACGATGCCGCCCATCAATATGATGATGATCGGCTCCAGCATGGCGAGCGCGGTCGAGGTGAAGGCATCGAACTCGCGCTCCAGATAATCGGCCGCGCGTTCCAGCATCGTGTCGAGCCGCCCGGCACTCTCGCCGCTCGCCGCCAGATAGACCAGCAGCGGGGGAAACACCCCTGCCCGCTTCAACGCCGCCGACAGGCTACCACCGCCCCGGATCGCCTCGACAATCTCGTCCGACGCCTTGCGCAGTACCCGATTATGCACGGTATTGGCGGTCAGCGACAGACCCTCCATCAGCGGCAGCCGGCTCGCCACCATCGTCGAGAGCGTGCGCGCCATCCGCGCGGCGTGCAGGTCGCGGATCAGCCGGCCCAGCACCGGCAGGCCCAGCAGCCCCGCGTCGAAGCGATAGCGGAAGCTGTCGATCTTGAGCGCGCGCCAGAAGCCGAAGGCGCTGAGGCCAATCAGGATCAGCAACAGCCACCAATAGCCCGCCAGGAAGGCGGAAATAGCCATCACCATCCGCGTGAGCAGCGGCAATTGCTGGCCCACCGTGTCGAACTGTTCGACCACCTTGGGCACGACGAAGATCATCAGCGCCGCGACCACGAACACGGCGAAGGTCGCCAGCACGGAAGGGTAGGCGATCGCGGTCAGCACCTTGGAGCGCATGATCGCCTGCCGCTCCATCAGTTCCGACAATCGCTCCATGATGGTGGGTAGGCTGCCGGAGCTTTCGCCGGCCGAGATCATCGCGCGATAGAGGGCGGGAAAGCTTTTCGGCTCCGCGCCCAGCGCATCGGCCAGCCGCCGGCCCTCCAGCACGCCCGAATGGACCTTGCCCACGATCGCGCGGACATGATCCTGCTCGCTCTGGCGACCAATGGTGCGCAGGGATTCTTCCAGCGGACTCACCTGGACCAGGGTGGAGAGCTGCCGGGTGAAGAGCGTCAGTTCCTTGGCCGACAGCTTAGGCGCGCGCAGCGACAGGCCGGCCCGCTTGCGCGCCTTGTCTGCCGCACCGGCCTCCAGCCGGACGACGAACAGCTTGCGCGTGTCCAGCTTGACCCGCGCCTCTTCGACGCTGTCAGCCTTGACGCTGCCCTTGCGTTCCTTGCCCGCCGGGTCGATCGCGACATAGTCGAAATCAGCCATCGGCGATGGTTTCCGCCTCGATCGCGTCGCGGCGCGACACCCGGATCGCTTCCTCGGCGGTGGTCTGGCCGTCGCGCACCAGCGCGCGCGCGGCCGACCCCAGGTTCGGCGCATTCAGGAAGGCATGGCGAGCGATCAGCGATTCATCGCCGCCATCGTTGATCAGGCGGCGGATCGTGTCGTCGACGCGGATCGCCTCGAACACGCCGATCCGGCCCTTGTAGCCGGTACCGCTGCATTCGTCGCAGCCACGCGCCCGATAGATGATGGTGCCCGGATCAAAGCCCAGCAGCGCGCTCGCCGACTTGTCGGCCTGCACCGGCTCGCGGCAATGCTGGCACAGCCGCCGCACCAGACGCTGGGCGACGACGGCGCGCAGCGTGGAGGCCAGCAGGAAAGGCTCGACCCGCATATCGCGCATACGGGTGATCGCACCGACCGCGTCATTGGTGTGGACGGTCGACAGCACGAGATGGCCGGTCAGCGACGCCTGCACCGCGATCTCGGCGGTCTCGCGGTCGCGGATTTCGCCGACCATGACGACATCGGGATCCTGACGCAGGATCGCGCGCAGCCCGGCGGCGAAGGTCAGGCCGACCTTGGCATTGACCTGGGTCTGGCCGACGCCCTCCATCGCATATTCGACCGGGTCTTCGACGGTCAGGATATTGCGGCTGCCATCATTCAGGTTGCGCAGCCCCGCATAGAGCGTCGTCGTCTTGCCCGAACCGGTCGGACCGGTGACCAGGATGATACCGTTCGGTTCACCCAGCCCCTCGCGGAAGATGCGGTCGGGCGCGCCGGTCATGCCCAGCAGGTCGAGCGTGATGCCGGCATTTTCCTTGTCCAGGATACGCAGCACCACCCGCTCGCCCGCCCGGCTCGGCAGGGTCGAAACGCGCACGTCGAGCAGCTTGCCACCCAGCGTCAGGCCGATGCGGCCATCCTGCGGCACGCGCCGTTCAGCGATGTCGAGCCGCGCCATCACCTTGATGCGGCTGACCACCACCGGCGCGACATGGGGCGGCATGCGCAGCGTCTCGCGCAGCACGCCGTCGACGCGCATGCGTACGACCAGGCCGGTCTCATAGGGTTCGATATGGATGTCCGACACGCCCTGGCGCGCGGCCTCGGCAATGATGCCGTTGATCAGGCGGATCGCCGGCGCATCGTCCGCGCTGTCGAGCAGATCGTCGGCGGTCGGAATGTCGGCGGCCAGAATGTCCAGCTCGTCCGCGCCCATCTCGATCGACCCAGCCATGGCGGCGGCGCTGCCATCCATCGCATAATGGTCCGACAGATGCCGGTCGAACTGCGGCGCCTCGACAAAGCGCACGTCGAAGCTGCGGGCGAGATGGCGGCGCACCTCCAGCAGCACGCGCGGATCGCTGCCCTCGCGGATCGCGATCGCCAGTCGCTCGCCATCCTGCGGCAGCATCACCACGCCATGCTTGCGGGCAAAGCCGTAGGGAATATCGACCGGCCGTAGTGGAAGAACCGACGGCAACGGTGCCCCTTGCTCCAGTTCGCTCACTTCTGCTCTCCGCTTGGCGGCAGGTCGACCGGGCGGACGACGCCGCTCGACTGCCGCACCGTGGGTTCGATGACCTGGACCTGTCCCGGCGCCGGCGCCGTTGCCGGCACACCAGCCTGCGGTTCGACCACGACGTCGCCGGGCTGGGGCGCGATCGGCGGCTGCGCCCCCATATAGTCGCGCACCAGCTCGTCGATGGTCGGCTCGCTGTCGGGGCTGCGCTGCAACTGCATGCCGCGCACATAGCCATAGCGCTGCTGGGTCAGGCGTTGCGCGTCTTCCTTGGTGCGCAGGATGGTCGGCCGGATGAAGACCATGAGGTTGGTCTTGGTCCGGCTCTTGCTGCGCGACTTGAACAGTTCGCCAATGCCCGGAATGTCGGACAGCAGCGGGATGCGCTCGATCGTCTTGCGCTCATTATCGTCCAGCAGGCCGCCCAGCGCCAGTATCTCGCCGTCATCGACCGTGACCGTGGTTTCGATCTCGCGCTTGTTGATGATGAGGTCGCTGCTCGAATTGCTGACTGGCCCCGCCACGCTCGACACTTCCTGCTTCAGGAACAGCTTGATCGCGCCGCCGGTGTTGATCTGCGGCTTCACCTCCAGCTTGATGCCGACATCCTGGCGCTGGACGGTGCGGAACTGATTGTCGAAATTCTGGCTCAGCGCTTCGCCGGTGGTCACCGGCACCTGCTGGCCGACCAGGATCGACGCCTTCTGATTGTCCAGCGTCATCACCGACGGCGTGGACAACAGGTTGCTCTCGGTATCCGACTTCACCGCATTGATGATCGCCCCGAAAATGCCGTTCTTGCCGATCTGGGTGCCCAGGCCGCCGATAATGCCGGTCGCGCCCGCCAGGCTGTCGACCGCCGCCTGGGTCAGGCTGTTGGCCAGGTCGCTGTTGGTCTGGGTCTCGGTCGTCGTGGTCGTGCCATCGGCCGCCACCACGGTCGTCTTGGTCGTACCCAGCTGGGTGGCGCCATAGGCACCGGCGATGGTGATCAGGCTGGGGGAGGCATTGCTGTAATTGGTCGCGGCAAAGCCGGTCGATGTGCTGCCGAGCAGGAACTGCACGCCCAGTTTCTTGGCCGCCGCATCGCTGATCTCGACGATGATCGCCTCCACCAGCACTTGTTCGCGGCGGGTGTCGATCTGGCGGATGGTCTCACCCAGCATGCGCTGCACGTCGCTGTTCGCCGCAACGATGATCGCATTGGCGCCTTCATAGCGGGTGACGATCGCCGGGCCGCGCGTGGAAATGCCGCTGCCGCTCGATCCGGTAGAGGCGGCCACGACCGGCGCTGCCGCTGCGCTCGCCGGGGCTGCGCCGCCGCCGCTGCCGCCACTGGCTCCGGCGGCCGGAACCGACGAGGTGACGGGCGTGCTGCTCGACTGGCCGATCAGCTGCTGCAACACCGGCAACAGCTTCTCCGCATCGGCATGTTCCAGCCAGTAGACGCGAATCTCGGTACCGCTCGCCGCCTGCCGGTCCAGCTCCCGCGCCATGGTGGCAAGGCGCGTGACGGTGTTGACGTCGCCCCGGATCGCGATCGCATTGCTGCTGTCGATCGGCACCACGCTGGCCGCCGCTGGCGCGCCATTCTCGCCGCCCCCGCCGCCGGCGACCAGCGCCTGAAGCGATGTCGCGATCTCGCGCGCGCCGGCATTTTTCAGCATCACCATCTGGGTCGAACTGGTGTCGCGATCGACGCGGGCGATCACCTGGCGGATGCGCGCGACATTGTCGGCATAGTCGGCAACGACGATGCTGTTGCCGGCGCGATTGGCGGTGACCGTGCCTTCCTTGCTGATCAGCGGGCGCAGCGTCTCCAGCACGCTGGCCGCATCGACCGAGCGCAGGCGGAAGACTTCGGTGACGAAGCTGTTGCGAGTGGCCGCGCGGCCCACCGCGCTCGGCTGGCCGGCGGCACCGTCGGCCGGCTGGACGCGATAGGCGCCGCCCGGCGCGGGGATCGCGACCAGGCCGTTGGCGCGCAGGGTCGACAGCACGATCTCGAAATATTCCGACTTGGACAGCGGCCGGTCGGTCACCACCGACACCTTGCCCTGCACCCGATTGTCGATGATGAAGGTGCGACCGGTGACGCGCGCGGCATCCTGGATGAAGGCGCGGATATCGGCGTCGCGCACATTCAGCGTCTGCTGTGCGAAGGCCGGCACGGGGGCAAGCATCGGCGCGGCCAGGATCAACGCGAGCGCGGCGGAATATTGGAGCAAATCTCTGGTCATTGGCCTTGCAATATCAGGTTGATGGACGCGACGGCGGCGCCACGCTCTACGGTCAGGGAGACACGCGCGCCGGGCACGATCTGGTTCTGCAATGTTGCCAGATCGCCCGCCGAACCGATCTGCTGGCCGTTGACCTGGCTGATGATGTCACCCGGCTGGAAGCCGGCATTCTGGAAACCCGGCCCCTTGGCCGTCAGGATCAGGCCGGTCACGCGGCCATTCTGCATGCGCGGGGTGAAGCCGATGTCGCGCTTGATGCTGTCGGCGGTCGGGCTGTCGCGCCCCGGCACCGGCGAGGGCACGCCCTGCCCCGGCGCAGGCGCGGGCGGCGCGCCGCCTTCCCCGCCTGCCTCGGGCGCGGGCTGCGATTGGTCGAGAAACACCTGCTCCTCCGCTCCGCCCCGGTCGATCGTCACATGGTCGAAGGCGACCGCTTTCAGCACCACGCCGGGTATGATCTCGTCGCCCACGGCATAGCTGTTCTGCACGCCGTCCGGGGTCGCCAGGATCGCCGACCCCAGCCCCGAACCCTCGTTCAGCCGTACGCCATAGAGGGTCAGCGCCAGCGAGGTGACGACGCCATTGCCCGCCTGCGGCGCACCGCTGCGAAAGAAGGGGTCGAAACTCGCAAACAGCGCCTGCCGCGCGCTGGCCGACAGCAGCTGTGCCTGACGCCCCTCCCAGGGGCCAAAGGCGCCCACCGGCGTCAGCAGCACCCACAGCAGGCGTGCCAGTTGCAGCACCAGCACGGCCATCAACAGCTTCTCGACCAGCCCCAGCCAGTCGACCGGACGGGCAAAGCGCCGCCATCCCTGCATCTTGTCGCCGAACGGCACACGCATGAGCCGAAATACCCCCCTTGGTTCGCCCGCCTGCTAAGCAATCCGTCTTACCGCTAGATGACGGTTATGTTACGCAAATATGACACGAACAACAGGCGCGCGACGACACTTGCATTTCGCAGGTCGAGCGATAGCTAAAGCACGGAAACCGGCGGCCTGCGCCGTCTATCGCGGAAACCGCCATGACCTCATCCGATCTGCTTTCGCCGCCCGCCGCACCGGATGCCGATCCCGCCTGGATCGCCGCCCATCCGCGCATCCAGCGCGTGCCGAGCAAAGACCTGACCCTCTTCATCCAGCGCGCCTTCCTGACCCCGGTCGAATGCGCGGCGCTCATCGAACGGATCGACGCCCAACGCCGGCCATCGACCATCGCCGACGCCAATGGCGACGGCTATTTCCGCACCAGCGAGACCTGCGACCTCGACCATGGCGACCCGGTCGTCGCGGCGATCAACGCCCGGCTCGATGCCTTTGCCGGTATCGCCAGCGAATATGGCGAACCGATCCAGGGCCAGCGCTATGCCGTCGGCCAGGAGTTCAAGGCGCATACCGACTATTTCGAGCCCAAGGGGCCGGATTATCAGAAATTCTGTTCGGTCGCGGGCAACCGCACCTGGACGCTGATGGTCTATCTCAACGAACCGGCCGCCGGCGGCGCCACCCGCTTCACCAAGATCGGCAAGACGGTCCAGCCCGAAACCGGCAAGCTGCTCGCCTGGAACAATCGCCTCGATCCAGACAGCTACAATCCCGCCAGCATCCACCACGGCATGAAGGTGCGCAGCGGCGTCAAGCATGTCATCACCAAATGGTATCGCGAACGCCCCTGGGGCTAAGCAACATGAGTGCCCGAGCACGCGACCGGTCATGATCCGATGGCAAGGATGGGTGGGGTCCGGAATGCCCCTGATCCCGTCATGCCAACGAAGGCTGGCATCTCAGGCAGGCGCACGCGACATAAACGGATAGCGCAAGACGGCTGGCCTCTTTCTGCCACCGCCTGAGACCCCAGCCTTCGCTGGGGTGACGGAGTTGGGGTGGCTAAGCGCCAGATTGTTTTGGCAGTTCTTCATACCCCTTTCTCCGCGCTCTTCGCGGCTCCGCATGATTCATTATTCGCGCGGAGCCGCGAAGAGCGCGGAGGAGAAAGAAGGAAGGGCGGGAATGGGTGGGTTGCGGACGGCCGGCTTTTTGGCTTTTTAGATAAACTCTCACCACCTGCCACCCGGCGTCTCACCGTTCGATAACTAAAGAGAAAGGCACTAGAGCAGCAGCACACTTGATTCTCGCCATCGCCCCAGCTTCATTATCGATAAGCATTGAATTGCCATGGCCGAAACCTATTGCGTCCCACTTGAATCGCTTTTGGCCGCAGCGCAAAATTGCTTCAGATAGCGCTGATTCTGCCGTGTTATTGCTGGAAAAATTCCGCCAAGTGCCGCTGCCTTTTACGACTTCCGGAGGCTTTTTCATCCAGTCCTCGGCAAAGCTAATTCGGATCATAGGGCTCGCTTCTCTCGCACTGGCGGATAATGGAGCGATACAAAATACGAAAATAAGCGCCAATCTAGCCACTAAAACCTCGCTAGGACAAGCAAATGGATTAGGCGGCCTAACGCCGTAACACATATATTGCAGCGTCAGGTTTTGTCCGCAATTGGCGATCTCGAATTACCAAACGAGTTGCAACAAATGGTCGCTGCCTGCCAATCACTCCCGGCGTCATCCTGACGGAAGCCTCTCCTAAGCCTGCCGAAAGATCCGGATAACCGACACGCTCAGGCTGGCCTTTTCAGAGCAACACATCGCCACTTCTGCCCATCCACGAAAAAGCCGGCCCACATCGCTGCGGACCGGCTCTTTTCGTTGGGCCGCCCCCGGTTGCCCGGGCGCGCGATGTCAGAAGGCGACGGTCATCGCCAGCGCGAAGGTCGTGCCGATCTTGTACCGGTTATAATAGACCCGGTTGCCGTCCAGTTCCTGGAATTCCTGGTATTTGCGGCCGGTCAGGTTACGCGCCTCGAACTTGATCTCGCTGTTGATGCCGCCGGGGAACTTGACCCCCTGGCGGGCCACGAAATCGAGCGTCAGGCCCGGCCGTTCCTTGATGTCGGGCTGCTGGTTGGGGCCGCGGCTGGTGACGCGGTCGCTGGCATAGGTCAGCATCAGCGTCTGCTGCGACAGCTTGTCGGTATCCTCCAGGCCGATCTGCAGATTGGCCAGATGGTCCGACTGGCCAGTCATCGGCGCGCCATCCCGGAAATAGTCCGACGCCAGCGGCAGGTCGCCGGTGGTGTAGGTATAGGGGATGGTGGTGTCGCTGGCGCCGACCTTCAGCTTCGACTGGGTATAGGTGTAGTTGCCGATCAGGACGACGCGGCGGCTCTGGAAGAAGTCCGAACCCGACATCCCGTCGAGCGGGAAATATTTCTGCAGCTCGACCTCGGCACCATAAAGCTGCGCCTCGGGTGCGTTGGCGAAGCTGGTCGTCACCGCATAGACGTCGTTGATGGTGGTGTAGGTTTCGATCGGATTGTCGATCTTCTTGTAGAAGCCGGCCAGGGTGAAGCGCTCGTCACGCCCCATATACCATTCGCCGCGCACTTCCGCGTTCCACAGCTCGCTGTCGGTCACGAACGGGTTGCCGCGATAGGTGCGGTTGGATTCCGTGTCGACATAGGGCTGGGCGATCTGCTCGCGGAACTGCGGGCGGGCGACCGTCTTGGAGGCGCTGGCGCGCAACTGCATGTCGGGGCGCAGCTGATAGGTCAGCGTGACCGCCGGCAGCCAATAGTCCTTCTCGATGACATTGGTCGGCTGGTCGCCCGTATTGTAGACATCGATACCGGTCACCGACTGCTTGCCGCTTTCAAAGCGAACACCGGCGTTGACGCTGAGGCCCGGGAACAGCTCGGCCTGAACCTGGCCATAGCCGGCATGGACGCGCAGAGCCGCGTCATAGACCGGATAATTGCCCGAAAAGTCGAGCATGGTCAGGTCATAGAGCTGGATCGTCGCGTCCGACACCAGATAGTCGGGACGCTCCTGCTGCACCGAAATCGGCAGGTTGGTCGCGTCATAATGCAGCTCGTAGCGCGACGAGGTCCGCTTGGTGTCGGTATAGGCATAGCCCGCCGTGATCGAGAAATCAGGCGAGAATTTGTAGCTCAGGTCCGCGCTGCCCGACCACAGATCCTCGTTCAGGTCGCTAAAGGTGACCGACGCATCGCCGCGCTGGCGATTGAGCGCGTTGATGTAGCGGTCGCCGACCGGATCGACCACCAGGTCACGATTGGTGCGGACATAGACGAACTCGCGCTCATAGGGCGCTTCGCGCTGCGAGTTGGAATAGCCACCGCGCGCATCGAGGCTCAGCGCGTCGGTCAGCTTGAACTCGCCGGCGACATGGGTGTCGATCAGCTGGCGCTCATACCAGGCGGTATTCTGCGTCATATAGTCGGCGCCCTGGATGGCACCGTCATTATAGCCGACCGACAGCTGGCCGCGCTTGAGCGTGTCGCGGATATAGAGGTTGGTCCAGCGGACCTTCTGGTCGCCCCATTCCAGGCCCAGGCCCAGCAGGCCGTTCACCGTCACCTCATTGTCGGTGATCACCTGGTCGGCGCTCTTGCCCGGCGTTTCCTGGGTCAGGTCGATCGACGCCTGCTGCAGGTTGGCGCGGGTGCGCCACTTGTTGCTGTAGGATGCGGTGGCGATCACGCCCAGACGCGCGTCGCTGCCAATGTCGACGGCGGTGCCGCCATTGATCGTACCGTTGAAGTTGAACGGCAGGCTGTTGGTCCGCTGCAGCAGCGTGGTGTCGCTGTTGAGCAGCTGCATCGACATCGCCTGCAGGTCCGACCGGTCCATGTTGGAGAAGGGTACGCCGCTGGCGAAGGCCTGCTTGAGCAGCGGCGGCGTGTCGCGCGAACCGTCGTCGAAGCCGGTCCAGTCCGACTTGCTGCCATAATAGGTATAGCCCATCTGGCCCGACGTCTCGGTATTGGCCGAGCTGCCGACGGTGAGTTCCAGATAGCTTTCGGTCGGGATCGCCTTGGTCGTCAGGTTGATGACGCCGCCGCCGAACTCGCCGGGGAAATTGGCCGAATAGCTCTTCTGCACCAGGGTCGAGGCGATCACGCTGGTGGGGAAGATATCGAGCGGCACGACGCGCTTGAGCGGTTCGGGGCTAGGCAGCGGCGAACCGTTGAGCAGCGCCAGCGAATAGCGATCGCCCAGGCCACGGACATAGACATAGCCGCCCGATACGACCGACAGGCCGGTCACGCGCTGCAGCGATCCGGCGATGTCGCCTTCGCCGGTGCGCTTGATGTCCGCGGCCGACAGCACGTTCACCACCTGCGGCGCGGCCTGCGAGATGTTGCTGGTGCGGCGGCCGGTGACGATGATGTCGGCGCCGGGGATCGACACGTCGACATTGCCCGACTGGGCATCGGCCTCTTCTTGCGCGGTCGGTGTGCCCGACGGGGTGACGGCGCCGCCGGCTTCGCCTGCGGGCGTGGTTTGCGCCATCGCGGCCGGCGCGACCAAAGCGGTGGAAATCAGGAGCAGGCGGGCCATGCTCAGCGGCATCGACATGAAGGTTCCCCTCAGAAATTCAGTGCAAAGAAGGCGGGGAAGCGGCCATGCACGCTCCCCCGCCCCTATTGAGGTCAGGTCCGTTCGATCAGGTCGTCGGGATCGCCGTGCAGGCCTTGCTGGTGCTGCCGAAGCTGGCGCTCACCGAATTGCAGGTCCAGCCGGCATACCAGGTGTCGCTGCTGTCCTTGACCGCGCCGATATAAGCGGTCGTGGTGAAGGCCGCGTCGATCGTCTTGGGATCGACGGCGGTGCGGGCGGTTTCGGTCGCGCCGTTGATGAACAGGCTGGTCAGCGACGGGGTGTAGCTGATGGTGCTGTTCGGGCCGGCCTCGAAGATCGACTGGACCAGCGCCACGTCGACGCCGCCGGTGCCCTTGTACGGGGTGCTGTTGCACTGCATCACGACCGAGATGTAGCGCGGCTTGCCGGCGTCCTGCAGCGTGGCGTCGGCGTCACGCACCGTCGCGGCGCTGTTGATGCGCAGGCAGCTCTGGTTCGGGCTGACGATGATGCCGTTGACCAGGGCGATGTCGGCGCCACCACGGACCAGCATCGCCGCACCGTCGTCGCCGGTGTTCGAACGCTGGATATGGGTGAAGTTCGCCACCTTCAGATACTGGCGCGGCAGCGCGTCTTCACCGGCGTTGGTCGCCGTCGTCGAACCGTTCGAGTCGGTTTCGAGGAAGGTATCGCCGATGTTGTTGCCTTCGCGCTGGGCCGAGATGATGAACTGGGCGGTGCCACGGAAGCCGACGTCGGTGTCGAGATTGTCGTCCTCGTTACCGGTCAGCACCAGATACTTCATGTTGAAGCTGCCGCCGAACGCTTCGATGCCGTCGTCCGAGCTGTTGTGAACCTGGATATGGTCGATCACGGTGCCCGAACCGACGCCCGACGGGGTCAGGCCCTGCAATTCCTTGCTGTCGGCCAGGACGAAGCCCGAATAGCGGATCTGGACATAGGACATGCGGCCCGAATTGTCGGCGTCGTTGGCGCCGCCATAGAGGGCGTTGCTGGTGCCTTCGGTGTCACGCTCGCAGGCAACGGTGCCCGGCGCGGCGGCCGGCGCGGCGCAGTCGGTGATCTTGGCGCGGCCAAGCAGCACGACGCCGCCCCACTGGCCCGACGACTGGTCGGTGGCGGTGCCCAGGACGTTTTCACGGCTGGTGAAGACGATCGGCGCGGTGGCGGTGCCGACGGCGTTGATCTTGTTACCGCGGTTGACGGCCAGATAGGCGTTGCCGGTGCTGGCGAAGATGACCACGCCCGGATCGATCGTCAGGGTGGCGACCGTATTGGTGCTGGACGGTCCCTGGTCGGTGCCGACATCGACGCGACCGGGCAGCGAATAGATCACGCCGGCGGTCTTGGTGATCGCGGTCGAGCTGCTGAAGCGCGCCGGGAAGGCGCAGTTGCGCCATGCGTCGCCGGTGACGGTGTTGGTGATGGTGCCCTGGTCGACCAGCTGATCCGAACCGGCGATCGTCGGGCAGCCTGCAGCGGGCGTCACCGCAGTGGGCGTCGGCGTGGGCGTCGGGGTCGGCGTCGGGGTCGGCGTCGGCGTGGGGGTCGGGATGACGATGGTGCCTTCGCCCGGCGAGGCGATGTCGTCGGCGCCGCAAGCGCTCAGCGCGGCGCAGGCGCAGCCCGCCATCAGGATGGTATGGATACGGTTGATCTTGGCCATGTCGTCTCCGCTCCGGCTGGACACCGGGTTTGTTGAAATGCGGAGCGCAAGGGGGAACTCGAATCGGACAACGCCCCCTGTCGCCCTCGGAAGCGGCAGGTAGGCGCCGTAAATGACAGCCTCATTTTCATTTTATGACGTATCAATGTCTCTAAAATGACATTTCAGAGACATTGATGACAAATAGGTGACATGGAAAGGGGCGCCACCCACCGGCAGCGCCCCTTTTCAAGCATCAAAGACTGGATTTGCGCGCCTTAGAGTCTGTTTGGACATGCGCCGCTGGCGCATCCGCATCGAAAATGCGCTCTTTCGCGCATTTTCCAAACGGGTCTCAGCGCATCGCGTAGCTGGCCTGCAGCCGATCCATCGCCTTGATCGCGATATCGCGCGACGAAGCCTCGCTGCCATCCGCCAGAACCAGCATGGCCTCCGGCGCATAGCGCGCTGCCTGATAGGCATTGCGCGCATCGACCATGCGACCCAGGCCGGCATAGGCATTGCCCAGATTGATGAGACGCGCCGCGTCATTGGCGGCATCGGGACGCACAGCCGTCAGCCGGCGCTCGGCCCGGGCAAAATCCCCCTGGCTCAGCGCGGCGGCAGCCAGGCGTCCATCAGGCAGGCCGACCTCGACCGAACCCGCCTGCTGGGCGGAAGCGGCCATCGGGGCAGCCACAGCCACCGCGAGACCGAGAATCGCAGCGACTTTCACCATCTCATTTCTCCTGAAAAAACTTCCCAACATAGCCAGAAGTATTTCACTTTGATGACGTTGGAGCAAGATCAGCAAGGGACCGTGATTTTGTTTTTTATTCGTTTAATTTCAGAGAATTATAAGTTTTACACAAGAGTGTCATAAAAGCGTAATCGAATGATTGGCCGGTTTCAACCGGCGATTCGAATCGCGA
Source organism: Sphingobium sp. AP49 (assembly GCF_000281715.2). Classification (NCBI taxonomy): domain Bacteria; kingdom Pseudomonadati; phylum Pseudomonadota; class Alphaproteobacteria; order Sphingomonadales; family Sphingobiaceae; genus Sphingobium; species Sphingobium sp. AP49. Next base: position 2,719,540 of record NZ_CP124576.1, read on the forward strand.
TATAGGCGTGCATGACCGGTGCACGCCCAGCCGCTCAGATCATCGAAATGGGAAAGGGTCCGGAGGCTTCTGTTGCCCGGCGCCTCCGGGGGCCGCTGAATTCCCTTCTGTTGCCCGGTGGGTTCAACCGCGCTATTTTAGTATAATGTCAGGCCGTGAGGCCCTCAATTACGCTGCAATGGCGAGTGCTTCGTTATCGTTGGCACTTGTGAGTTTTGCACAGTTTAACGGCTTACACGGGCCGGGTAAAAGCATCGCCTTTGAACACACGTCGATCCTAGTTCGGCCCCGTCAGACATCCCGCCGAGCCTTGCGACCTTCCGGGACATGTGGTGGAACCGCCGGGTACTGCCCCCGGGTCCGCTGCGTCTATTATACGACACGATTTATCACCATAGCCGGGCGAACCCGGCACCCCCTATATGGCGGCGACCGCGTGATTTATCAAGCCGGTGTTGCGTGAAGGAGGCGGCAATATGTGTATCGTGGCATTGGCCTGGCGGGCGCACCCGCGCTGGCAGCTCGTCCTGATCGGCAATCGCGACGAATATCATGCCCGCCCCGCCGCCGCGATGACCCGTTGGGACGATCGGCCGGGGCTGATCGCCGGGCGCGACCTGCAATCGGGCGGCACCTGGCTCGGCGCGGACGAACAGGGCCGGGCCGCCGTCATCACCAATTTGCGCGGCTTCGGCGATCCCCTGCCCGACCGCGCCTCGCGCGGCGCGCTGGTCACGGACCTGCTGGCCGGTACCGGCACCTATGCCGATCCCCATGCGGCGACGCTCGACGATTTCAACCCGTTCAACCTGCTGCTCGCCGACCGCGACCGGCTCATCTTCCTCACCAACCGTCCCGAGCCTCAGCGCAGCCTGCTCGCGCCCGGCCTCTACGGCCTCTCCAACGGCCCGCTCGACCAGCCCTGGCCCAAGACGCTCGCGCTCAAGGCGGCGATGCTGCAATGGCTCGTCGCCGGCGCGACCGATCCGGAAAGCCTGTTCGATGCGCTACGCCGCGAAACCCTGCCCGCCACCGGCATCGCCCCGGCCACGCCCTCCGACGCCCCGCTGGAACCGCCCCTCTCCCCCATCTTCATCCGCAATCCCATCTATGGCACCCGCTGCAGCAGCATCCTCGCCATCGCCCCGGACGGCGCCGGTCTCGCCCTGGAACGCCGCTTCGACGCGGAGGGCCAGCTCACGGGCGACAGCCGCATCCCCTTCCATTGGCCGAAATCTTGATTTGGACCATATAATGGTCCATATTTAAGCTTGTCCACCAGGAGCTTTTCGATGCGCATTTCCGTCTCAGAAGCAAAGGGCCAATTGACCGATCTCGTCCGGCGCGCAGAAGCCGGAGACGAGGTCATCCTGACCCGCCATGGCCAGGCAGCGGTTCGCCTCGTCCCCATCCGCCAACCTGTTGACGGTGCCAGCCGACGCGCACTGATGGAAAAGTTGCGCGCGGCCGCGCGCCCCGCCGCTGGGCCGGACGCCGCCCGCAGCCAGGACTTTCTCTATGGTGAGACGGGCCTGCCCGAATGATCGTGATCGATACGTCGGCGATCATGGCGATCCTGCTCGACGAGCCCGAAGCGGACCGCTGCATCGCCGCGATCGCGGGAAGCGACGTTTTGCTGATGTCAGCGGGCACGCTGGCGGAAACGCTGATCGTCGCCGATCGCCGCGCCGTCGGAGCAGAGGCAGCCAGGCTGATCGATGGCCTCGGCGTGGAGGTCGCCCCGGTCACGCCCGAAGATGCCCGCCGGGTTGCCGCCGCCTACACGCAATGGGGCAAGGGCCTTCATCCCGCCGCGCTCAATTTCGGCGACTGCTTCGGCTATGCGCTGGCACGGGATCGCGATTGCCCCCTGCTCTTCATCGGCGAAAATTTCGCGCGCACCGACGTCATCAGCGCCGCCTGATCACGCCCCCTTGTCGCCATAGACAAAGGCTCGCCGCCCCGACCGCAGCAGCACCTCGCGCCGGACATAGTCGACCTCATAGGCGTCGGCGCTCGCGACATCCGCCTCGGTCAGGCGGAACAGCGTCCCTTCCACCGCATCTTCAACATCGTCGCTCGGCTCGACCATCGGGTGCCAGCGCGTGCCGCTCTTGGCGATCACGTCCGGGTCGCTGATCTCGATCATGCGCTGGCGATAGCCCGGCATCGCGTCGGGCTCCCCCTGCACCAACCGGCCGAACAGCGCCATCTGCACCTCCGCCAGCCGCAGCGTGCCATAGGAAAAGAGCAATATCTCGGTCATCTGCGCGCTCCTCCGCTCAGCCCAGCGCGGCGTTGACGATGCGGATCTGGGTGAATTCCTCCACCCCGGCCAGCCCCTGGTGCCGGCCGATGCCCGATTGCTTGGCGCCGCCGATCGGCACGTCGAAGGGCAGGTCGAACAGCCGATTGACCCAGACCAGCCCGCTGTCGATTCGCGCCGCCATCGCCTGCCCGCGCGCCGCATCGGCGGTCCACACCGACGCGCCCAGCCCATAGGGACCGTCATTCACCCGGCGGACCAGTTCCGCCTCGTCATCATAGGCGAGCAGCGGGATGATCGGCCCGAACTGCTCCTCGCGCACCAGCCGCGCTTCGTCGGGCAGGTCGGTGACGATCGTCGGCGCAATATAATAGCCGTCCCCCTCGATCGGCGCGCCGCCATGCAGCACCCGTCCCTGCGCCCGCGCCTCCGCCAGCAGATCGACCAGCCGCGCATATTGCGCCGCATTCTGCACCGGACCGATGGTCGTGCTCGCTGCCCGGCCGTCGCCGACCACAGCCCGCTCCGCGCATTCGACCAGTGCCGCGCCCAGCGCCGGCATCAACGCGCGCGGCGCATAGATGCGCTTGACGCCGAGGCAAATCTGCCCGGCATTGCCCATCGCCCCGTCGAACAGGATCGGCGCCACCGCCGCGACATCGGCATCGTCCAGCAGGATCGCCGGATCATTGCCGCCCAGTTCCAGCGTGAAGCGCTTCACCGTGTCGGCCGCCGCCGCCATCACCCGCCGCCCGGTCGCGGTCGATCCGGTGAAGCTGACATGGGCGATCCCCGGATGCGCGGTCAGCATCGGCCCGACATCGCCGGCATCGCCCAGCATCTGCACCACCCCGGCGGGGAAGATGTCGGCCGCCAGCGCGCCCAGCATCAATGTCGTCAGCGGCGTCGTCGGCGCGGGCTTGGCAATCACGACATTGCCCGCGGTCAGCGCCGGCGCGAGCTTGAGCGCCAGCAGCAGCAGCGGATAATTCCACGGCACGATCGCCGCCACCACGCCCAGCGGATGGCGCTGCTCGACCACGCGCTCGGTCGCACTCTCCTTCAGCACCACCGGCTCCAGCCGCAGCCCGGCATGATAGCGCAGCGCCGCCACCGCCCCCTCTATCTCGCCCCGCGCCTCGGCCAACGGCTTGCCCTGTTCCTGCGTCAGCAGCGCGGCGAAATCCTCGGCCCGGCCCTCCAGCGCATCGGCGAGCGCTGCAATCAGCGCACCACGCTCGGCAAAGTCGAGCGCGCGCCAGCCGGCAAAGGCCCGCTGCCCGGCCGCCACCGCCCGTTCCACCTGCGCCGCATCGGCACAGGGCGCGGCGGCAAAGATCTGCCCGTCCGCCGGATTGACAAGGTCGATCGCGCGCGCGCCATCGACCAGCTCACCATCGATAAGAAGCTGCATCCCGCCCCTCTACCGCAGCCATGCCATGCTGCAAGCCTGTCCTACAGCCAGCCCGACGGGCTAGAATGCCGCCATGTCCTGCGCCCGCACCACCGACAGCCCCCTCCTCCCCGATCCCGCAACAAGATTTCCAACATTTGTTCCAAAATTTCAGAATGTACGGGAAATATGCGAAGTTAAGCGGGCGATTTCCTATTTTTCCGCTGGCGCATCGACCCGGTCGCCATGGCTTTTGGGCGTCGAATTGACCAGGAAATCGACTGGCGCGCCGCTCCTGTTCTGCGCCCGGTGCGGCACGCCCGGCGGCACTTCCAGCCCCTGCCCCGCTTTGAGCACATGGGTCACACCGCCCGCCTCCAGCGTCAGTTCGCCCGACAGGACATAGAAGAATTGCCGCGCTCGCTGATGATAATGGCGCACTTCCGCCCCGCCCGGCGCGATCCGTTCCTGGATCACCGACATTGCGTCGCGCTTCACCAGATGCCAGCCGTCATTGCTGCCGCCCCAGACATAATGTTCGGCATTGGTCCGGTCGATCGGCGCGATCGGCGCCTCGGGCGGGGCGTCGGGCGAGACATCGGGTGCGGCAGCCAGCAGCAGGGGCAAAAGCAATATCGTCATGCCCGTTCCAACGATCCGCCCTTCCCATCCCGCCATGCCACTGGCGCACGCCCGACCGCCCCCCTATAGCTGGACCATGGCATCGACCGAAAAACAGAAGAAAGCCCCCGCGCGCACCAAGGTGCGCCCCGCCGGCTTCCCGACCCGCGATGAGGTGGTGGACTTCATCACCAGCTCCGACCAGCCCGCCGGCAAGCGCGAGATCGCCAAGGCCTTTGGGCTGAAAGGCCAGGAAAAGATCGCCTTGAAGGCGCTGCTCAAGGACATGGCCGACGAAGGGCTGATCGACATCGGCCCGGCCCGCGCCTTCCACAAGATGGGCGGCGTGCCCAAGGTGACGGTGCTGCGCATCGTCGATGTCGACGACACCACCCTGATCGCCACCCCCGAACGCTGGGAGGCCGAGGGCCAGCCCGCGCCCCGCATCCGCGTGGTCGAACGGGGCAAACGCGGCGCGCTGACGATCGGCGACCGCATCCTCGCCCGCACCGAGGAAGCGGGCAAGGGCTGGATCGCCCATCCGATGAAGAAGCTGGCCAAGGCGACCGAGATGCTGCTCGGCGTGGTCGAGGAAATGGCCGATGGCAAGCTGTGGCTGCGCCCGGTCGACAAGCGCATCCGCAAGGATACGCCGATCAGCGACATCGGCACCGCGAAGAAGGGCGACCTGGTCCTGGCCGAGCCGACCGGCCGCCCGCCGCGGATCAGCGCGCGCGTCACCGACATTCTCGGCGATCCCTTCGCCCCGCGCAGCTTCAGCCTGATCGCGATCCACAAGCATGGCATCCCCAACGTCTTCCCCGAAGCGGTGGAGGAGGAAGCGGTCGCCGCATCGAAGCTGCCGTTGCATGAGGACAAGCGCGAGGATCTGCGCCATTTGCCGATCGTCGCGATCGACCCCAGCGACGCCCGCGACCATGACGACGCCGTCTGGGCCGCGCCGGACGAAGACCCGGCCAATGAGGGCGGCTACAAGGCGATCGTCGCGATCGCCGATGTCAGCTATTATGTCCGCCCCGGCAGCGCGCTCGACCGCGAAGCGCGCAAGCGCGGCAACAGCGTCTATTTCCCCGACCTGGTCGTGCCGATGCTGCCGCACCAACTCTCGTCCGACATGTGCTCGCTGCGCGCCGGGCAGGACCGCGCCGCCATGGCCTGCCATCTGGTGATCGACGCGCAGGGCAAGGTGAAGAGCTTCCGCTTCTCCCGCGCCATCATCCGCGTCGCCGCCGTCCTTGCCTATGAAAATGCGCAGGCGGCGATCGATGGCGAGCAGGATAATGCATTGCTCGAACCGGCCCTGAAACCGCTCTGGGCCTGCTGGGCGCTGCTGCGCAAGGCCCGCGAAAAGCGCGATCCGCTTGCGCTCGACCTGCCCGAACGGCGCGTCGTCCTCGACGAATGGGGCAAGATCGTCAGCGTCGCCGTGCGTGAACGGCTCGACGCCCATATGCTGATCGAGGATTATATGATCGCCGCCAACGTCGCCGCCGCCAAGGCGCTGGAGGCGAAGAAGGCGCCGGTCATGTACCGCGTCCATGAAACGCCGGGCCGCGACAAGCTGGTCGCGCTCAAGGAATATCTCGCCACCTTCGACATCGATTTCGCGCTTGGCCAGGTGATCCGTCCGTCCACCTTCAACCAGCTGATCAAGAAGGTCGGCGAGTCGGAGGAGAAGGAGCAGATCATGACCCAGATCCTGCGCTCCCAGACCCAGGCCTATTATGCGCCGCAGAATATGGGCCATTTCGGCCTGGCGCTGGGCAGCTACGCCCATTTCACCTCGCCCATCCGCCGCTATGCCGACCTTCTGGTCCATCGCGCGCTGGTCGGCGCCTATGATCTCGAACTGCCCGCGCCCAAGGACAACGCGATCCCCGACCGCTCCTCCCTCAGCCAGGAGGATTATGAGAATATGGGCCGGGTCGGCGAGATGATCTCGGGCCATGAGCGCCGCGCGATGGAGGCGGAGCGCGAGACGATCGACCGCTATGTCGCCGCCTTCCTGTCGGCCCATGTCGGCGAAGTGGTAAAGGCGCGGATCACCGGGGTCCAGAATTTCGGCTTCTTCGCCACGGTCGAGGGGCTGGGCGGCGACGGCCTCGTGCCCGTATCGACGCTGGGCGCCGAACATTTCTTCTTCGACGAAGCGGGCAAGGCACTCCAAGGCGTCGAAAGCGGCGACCGCTATACGGTGGGCCAGCGGCTGGAACTGCGCCTCGCCGAAGCCGATCCGATCAACGGCGCGCTGCGCTTCGAACTGCCCGACAATCCTTCCCCGCGCGGCAGCCCGCTGAAACGCGACCGCACCCGCCCGAAAATCCACCGCGGCCGCCCCACCAACATCCGCCATATCGGCAGCAGCCGGGGCAAGCACAAGAAACGCTAAGGGATGGGTGGCGAGCGTTGCCGCCCTCTGCCTATATCGTCATCCCAGCTTTTTTTACCGTCATCCCCGCGAAGGCGGGGATCCATCTCCCACCATAACCCCAGCCGCGAGGTCCGGTGATGGCTTCCCGCTTTCGCGGGAATGACGAAAGTCAAATGATAGCGGTCTGCTTTTCCGTGCCATCAATTATGTGTAGCCAGACTGCATGAAGCCAAACGAATATGCGCAAGCTCAGGGTTGGGATTCCATGATACGTATCATGGTCGTCGGCTGTCTGTTTCTCAGCGCCTTCATGGCTGTCTGTTCAGCCATCGTCCTCAGCATCCTGGCGGACTCTGGCGATGCCATTCTTCTGCGAAGCGCCTTTTTGGTGTTTGGCACATTGGCGTTCACGGCGGGCTTGGCTTTCAGAAAAATCGACCGCCTGACCTGGAAGCACTGGTCAGTCATATGCTTGCTCGCCGCGCCAGGGGCAATTTACATGTTAGTCCACTAAGATCTGGCGTTGTTCGCCCCCTTCCCCCCATCGTCATCCGCGCCTATAGGCTGTGTCCCATGATCCTCGTCATCGACAATTATGACAGCTTCACCTGGAACCTGGTCCATTATCTGATGGAGTTGGGCGCCAAGGTAGAGGTCGTGCGCAACGACGCCATCTCGGCGGGCCAGGCCCTGTCGAGCGGGGCCAAGGCCTTCCTGCTGTCGCCCGGTCCCTGCACCCCCAATGAGGCGGGTGTCAGCCTGGATCTGGTCGCGGCCTGCGCCGATGCCGGCGCGCCGCTGCTCGGCGTGTGCCTCGGCCATCAGGCGATCGGCCAGCATTTCGGCGGCAAGGTGGTGCGCGGCGGGCTGATGCACGGCAAGACGTCGCCGGTGCGCCATGATGGCACCGGCCTGTTCGCCGGCCTCCCCTCGCCCTTCACCGCGACCCGCTATCACTCGCTGATCGTGGAGGATATTCCGGCCGACCTGGTGGTCAACGCGACCAGCGAGGACGGTTCGGTCATGGGCTTCCGCCACGCGACCCTGCCGATCCATTCGGTCCAGTTCCACCCGGAAAGCATCGCGACCGAACATGGCCATGACATGCTGGCCAATTTCATGAAGATCGCCGGCATCCCGGTCCGCGAGCGCGAGGCAGCGTAAGCCCGCCTCCGGGGCAGGCCGCATGTCAGTGCGGCACCGCCCCCGTCTCCACCCCGGTCTTGTCGTGCAGGGCGAAGCGGTCGACGATGTCGGCGCTCGCCCGGTTATAGCCGACCACCTCGACCATGCGCCCCTCGCGCCGCAGCCGGGCGATGATCTTGTCGAGCGCGCCGACACCCGAAATATCCCAGAAATGCGCGCCCGACACGTCGATCCGCACATGGGTCGCGCTTTCCTCGCCCGTGAAGGCGCGGGTGAAGCGGTCGACCGAGGCGAAGAATATCTGGCCGGTGACGCGATAGGTCGCCCGGCCATCGGCCACGCTGAGCTCCACCGCGAACATGCGCTGCACCTTGGCGGCGAAGAAGATGCCCGACAAAAGCACCCCGGTCAGCACGCCCAGCGACAGGTCGCGCGTCGCCACCACGACCACCACCGTCGCCAGCATCACCGCCGAGGAGGTCGGCGGATGGCGCCGCAGATTGGCGATCGAGGCCCAGCTGAACGTGCCGATCGACACCATCACCATCACCGCGACCAGCGCCGGCATCGGGATGCGGCCGACCCACGGCCCCAGCACCGCCAGCAGGAACAGCAGGAAGGCGCCAGCGACGAAGGTCGACAGCCGCCCGCGTCCGCCGGACGTGACGTTGATCACCGACTGGCCGATCATCGCGCAGCCGCCCATGCCGCCGAACAGGGACGCGACGATATTCGCCCCGCCCTGCCCCAGGCATTCGCGCTGCTTGTCGCTGTCGCTATCGGTCATGTCGTCGACGATCTGCGCGGTCAGCAGCGATTCGAGCAGGCCGACCGCCGCCATCGTCACCGAATAGGGCAGGATGATGCGCAGCGTGTCCCAGGTCAGCGGCACCTGCGGCAGGGCAAGGCTCGGCAGTCCTTCAGGCAGGCGCCCCATGTCGCCGACGGTATGGACCGGCAGGCCCAGGCCGATCGACAGCGCGCTCAGCAGCGCGATCGCCACCAGCGGCGCCGGCACCGCCTTGGTGATCCGGGGAAAGAGATAGATGATGGCCAGGCCTCCCAACACCATCGCATAGGTCTGCCAGCCGACGTTCGTCAGCTGCGGCAATTGCGCCATGAAGATCAGGATCGCCAGCGCATTGACGAAGCCGGTGATGACCGATCGCGACACGAACTGCATCAGCAGGTCGAGCCGCAGCAGCCCGGCGATGATCTGCACCACCCCCATCAGGATCGTGGCGGCGAACAGATATTCGACGCCATGCTCGCGCACCAGCGGGCCGACCAGCACGGCGACGGCGGCGGTCGCGGCGGAGATCATCCCCGGCCGCCCGCCGATCAGGGCGATGGTGATGGCGATCGCCACCGAGGCATAGAGGCCGACGCGCGGGTCGACCCCGGCGATGATGGAAAAGCCGATCGCTTCGGGGATCAGGGCGAGCGCGACGACGATGCCGGCCATGATGTCATGGCGCGCCGTCCGAGCGTCGCTGAACCATTGGCGGCGATAGCGGCTGAAAAATTGGGTCATGTCGAAAATCCACATCAGGTCACATGGCGCCAGCTCCGGGCGCGTTCGATAATCATGTGTGATGTTGTCCGGCGGATCGGCGGCCGGAATAGCCACCCGGAATTTCACCGGGTCCATGCGAATGCCGGCCTTCTACAGCCCTGCCCCGCCAATGCAAGCCCGGCCCGCGCGCTCTATCCCTCGCCGAACAGCGCCCTTTGCGAGCTTTCGATTTCCTCGAAATAGCGCCGCCGCGCATGTTTCTCGGTCAGCACGCCCAGTACCAGCCCGCTTTCGTCCACCACCGCCAGCTCGTCCGCCGCCGCCTTGTCGAACAAAGGCAGGATCGCGCGGATATCCGCGTCGGCCCGCAGCGCAATATCGGCCATCGTTGCCAGCGGCGCGATCGGCGCATCCTCCGCCAGTTCGGGGCGATAGGCCGCCGCCGTCGGCACGATGCCGCGATAGCCGCCCGCGCCGTCGATCATGATCGCCTTGCTCGCCGACCCCAGCGGCACCAGCGCGCGAAACTGGCCGACATTCATCCTATCGGGCACTGACACCCAGTCGCGCCGCATCATCCGCCCGGCGGTCAGGTTCATCACCCAGCCAATGTCGCGCGGGCTGCGGATGGTCGATCCACGCAGATGCAGCCGCCAGGTGGAGAAGGAGTAACCGAACATTTCCCGCGTCACCGCGCTCGACAGCAGCGACGCGGTCAGCACCACGCCCATCAGCTGGAAATCATGGGTCGTTTCCAGCATCAGCAGCCCCAGCGTCATCGGCCCGCCGACGATCGCGACGCTCAGCGCCGCCATCCCCACCAGCGCCGCATCATTGGGGTCGAGCGACCAGCCGATCCCGACAAGGTCGATCAGCTGCGCGAAAATCTGCCCCGCCAGCGATCCCAGGAACAAAGACGCGAAGAACAGCCCGCCGCGAAAGCCGAAGCTCAGCGAGATCACCGACGCCGCGATCTTGAGGCACAGGACCATCAGCAGCACGGTCCAGTCGGGCAGCAGGATGAGGTTGAGGTGCAGCGCGCCATGCCCGGCCGACAGCGTCTGCGGCGTCAACCAGGCGAGCGGCATCAGCAGCACGCCGCCGATCACCGGTCGCCACCGCCCCGGCCAGGTCCAGCCCTGCACCCGCAGCTCGGCAAAGGTCACCATCCGCATGATAAGGATACCCAGCCCCGCGCAGAGCAGGCCCAGCAGCGCATAGAGAAGATAGTCCACCGTCCCCAATATCCGGTCCGCCGTGGTCGCGATCAGCCAGGGCTCGACGCCCAAAGCGCGCGTCACGAAGGCCGCGCTCAAGGCTGCCGCCACCACCGGCGCGATCGCGGCGGGCGTATAATGGCCGATCACGATCTCGAACGCATAAAAGGCGCCGGCCAGTGGCGCGCCGAACGCCGCGCCCACGCCCGCCCCTGCACCCGCGCCGACCAGGGTACGCAGATCATTGCGCCGCAGCTTCAGCCATTGGCCCAGCAGCGACGCGACGCCGCCGCCCATCTGCGCATAGGCCGCCTCCAGCCCGACCGAGGCGCCCGCCCCGTTCGACAGCACCGTCTGCCCGGCGATCACCAGATTGTCGGCCATCGGGATGCGCCCGCCATGCAGGGCATTGGCCTCCACCACGTCGATCAGCGGCCTTTGCCGGCGGCGCAGCAGCCGCGCCAGCAACACCAGCGCCAGCCCGCCCAGCGGCAGGCCCAGCAGTCGCCAGGGATGGCGGATCTCGCCCAGCGCGCTCAGCCGGTTGATGCTGACGCCATAGAGCAGCTCCTGAATGCCATGCGCCATCAGCTGCAACAGGTTGGTGATCAGGCCCGCCGCCACGCCCGCCAGCACGGCGAGCAGGATGAAGGCCGCCTCGCTCTCGCGCAACCGACGGCGCTGGCGGATGGCAAGGCTCCAGAACAGGGTCGACCAGGGGCGGCGCATGGCTTCCCCGACAACGCCCCTTTGGCGCCCACGTCAAGCCCCACACGTCAAGCCAATTGCCGGACCACGCAACAAAATTCCAATTGGCGGGCAAATAGCATGTCGCCCTCGACTTTCGCGCGTGGGCGGGACTAAAGGCTTGGCCCATGACCGTTCTGCTCAATTCCGGCCTGCCCGATCCCAGCGCGCCCCTGGCCGCCGACGAAGCCGCCCGCGCCTTCGACCTGCTGTTCGACGCCGACCTGTCGGACGAGGCGATCGCCGGCTTTCTCGTCACCATGGCGCGGCGCGGCGAGACCGCGACGGAGATTGCCGCCGCCGCCCGTGCGATGCGCGCCCGGATGATCCCGGTCGACGCGCCCGACGGCACGATCGACGTCTGCGGCACCGGCGGCGACGGCCATCATACGCTCAACGTCTCGACCGCCGTCAGCCTGGTGGTCGCGGCCGCCGGCGTGCCGGTCGCCAAGCATGGCAATCGCGCCGCCTCGTCCAAGGCGGGCGCGGCCGACACGCTCGAAGCGCTCGGCCTTGACCTCGATCGCGCCGCCGCCACGGCGGAAGCGACGCTCAAGGATCTGGGCATCTGCTTCCTGTTCGCGCAAAATTACCATCCGGCGCTCAAACGCCTCGGCCCGATCCGCCGGTCGATCGGCGAACGCACCATCTTCAACCTGATGGGGCCGCTCGCCAATCCCGCCAATGTCCGTCGCCAGCTCGTCGGCATCGCCCGCCCCGCCTATGTCCCCATCTATGCCGATGCGCTGGGCCAGCTTGGCGCCACCCATGCGATGATCGTGTCGGGGGACGAGGGGCTGGACGAACTCTCGCTCGCCGGCGGCAACGACATTGCCGAGGTGACGGCCGACGGCGTGGTCGCGATGCGGCGCCTGACCGCTGCCGAACTGGGCCTCTCGACCCATCCCGTCACCGCCATTCGCGGCGGCGACCCGGCCCATAATGCCGCAGCGCTCCGTGCCCTGCTCCAGGGCGAGGCCGGCGCTTATCGCGACGCCGTGCTGCTCAACGCCGCCGCCGCTTTGGTGGTGGCTGACGCCGCCCATGATTTCCGCGATGGCGTCGAACAGGCCGCCGAAGCGATCGACAACGGCCTTGCCAATGCGCTCCTCAATTGCTGGATTGCCTATCAATGACCAACAAGCTCATCGAAATCTGCGATTTCAAGCGCGAGGATGTTGCCCGCCGCAAGGCCGCGACCACGATCGCGTCGCTCCACGCCCGCGCCAGCGAGCAGACTCCGCCGCGCGGCTTCCGCAGGGCGCTGGACGATGCCGCCCGCTCGGGTTTCGGCCTGATCGCGGAGGTGAAGAAGGCCAGCCCGTCCAAGGGGCTGATCCGTGCCGATTTCGATCCGCCGGCCCATGCCGTCGCCTATGCCGCCGGTGGCGCCGCCTGCCTTTCGGTGCTGACCGACGAGCCCTATTTCCAGGGCCATGACGATTATCTGATGGCCGCCCGCTCGGCCTGCGCCCTGCCGGTGCTGCGCAAGGATTTCATCGTCGATCCCTGGCAGATCCTCGAAAGCCGCGCGCTCGGCGCCGACGCGATCCTGATCATCGTCGCCGCGCTGGACGACGGCCAGATGCAGGAGATCGAGGACGCCGCGCTCGGCCTTGGCATGGACGCCCTGATCGAGGTGCATGACGAGGCCGAACTGGAACGCGCGCTCAAGCTCCGCTCGCGCCTGATCGGCGTCAATAATCGCGACCTGCGCGATTTCAGCGTCGATTTCGCCCGCACCTATGAACTGGTCGGCAAGGCGCCCGACGGCTGCACCTTCGTCGCCGAAAGCGGCCTTGGCTCCCATGCCGACCTCACCGCCATGGCCGATCATGGCGTGCGCTGCTTCCTGGTCGGCGAGACGCTGATGCGCCAGGCCGATGTCGAGGCGGCGACCCGCAACCTGCTGACCGGCGCATGACCGGCCTCACCCATCTGGACGAGGATGGCGCCGCCCGCATGGTCGATGTCTCGGCCAAGGCGGTGACCGCGCGCGAGGCGGTGGCCGCCGGGCGCATCACCATGGCGGCCGACGCTGCGCAGGCGATCGCCGCCGGCCTCGTCAAGAAGGGCGATGTACTGGCCGTCGCCCGCGTCGCCGGCATCATGGCGGCCAAGCGCACCGCCGAACTGATCCCGCTCTGCCATCCGATCCCGCTGAGCGCCGTCACCATCGACTTCGCCCTCCACGACGATGGCGTCACCGTCACCGCGACCGCGCGCACCGCCGGCCAGACCGGGGTGGAGATGGAGGCGCTGACCGCCGCCACCGCCGCCTTGCTCACCGTCTATGATATGGCCAAGGCGCTCGATAAGGGCATGATAATCTGCGATGTTCGCCTGCTCGCCAAGCGCGGCGGCAAGTCGGGCGACTGGACCGCGCCGGAGCATGCCGGCCGATGAGCCTGATGCCGGTCGCGGACGCGCAGGCGCGGCTCCTTGCCCTCGCCGATCCGCTGCCGACCGAACTTGTGCCCGTTACCGCCTGCGCGGGCCGCTGGCTCGCCACTGACGTCGCCGCGCTCCGCGACCAGCCATGGGCCGACCTTTCCGCGATGGACGGCTATGCTGTACGCGCATCCGAAGGCGCGGGGCCGTGGCAGGTGATCGCCACCAGCAGCGCGGGCGATGCCGATGTCCCGGCCCTGCAACCGGGCCAGGCCTGCCGCATCTTCACTGGCGCCCCCTTGCCGGCCGGCGCGGACGTCATTTTGATCCAGGAAAATGCCACGCGCGACGGCGACAAGCTGACCGCGCATGACGGCACCCTGTCGCCCGGCAAACATGTCCGCCCGCTCGGCTCCGATTTCCGCGCCGGCACACCGCTGGTCGGCGCCGGCAGCCGCCTTACGCCGGGCCAGATCGCGCTTGCGGTGCTGGGCGGTCATGGCAGCCTGCCCGTCGGCGCGCGGCCCCGCGTCGCCCTGCTGTCCACCGGCAATGAACTGGTTCCGCCCGGCGCGCCGACCCCGCCGGGCTTCCTCCCCTCCTCCAACGCGCCGATGCTCGCCGCCCTGCTCGCCGCGCTGCCCTGCGAGGTGATCGACCTCGGCATCGTGCCCGACGATCTCGCCGCCATGACGCGGGCGCTGGAACAGGCGGCACAGGCCGACATCATCGTCTCGACTGGCGGCGCCTCGGTCGGCGACCATGACTATGTCCGCCCCGCCTTCGCCGCCGCCGGCGGCACGCTCGATTTCTACAAGATCGCGATGCGGCCGGGCAAACCGCTGATGGCCGGGCGCCTTGGCAATGCGACCTTCCTCGGTCTGCCGGGCAATCCGGTCTCCGCCTTCGTCACCGGTACCCTGTTCCTCTGCCCGCTGGTCCGCCATCTCGCCGGATCGCGCACGCCACTGCCACCGATCGTGCAGGCCCGCCTGGCCGCGCCGCTGCCCGCGACGGAGGAACGCGATGACTATCTGCGCGCCTATCATTCCGCCAACGGCATCGTGTCGGTCACCGCGCAGGACAGCGCCGCCACCGCGGCCATGGCGACGGCGGATTGCCTCATCAGGCGCCCTGCGGGGGCACCTCCAGCCGTCAGCGGCGATTGGGTCGACATATTGCCGCTCTCCTCCTGAGCCTAAAGCGCTGTACCGCTTTAGGCGCTTGACTTGCCCCTTTCCGTTTCCTATGCGTTCTTCATTCGTTCCATGGAGGATCGCCGATGTTGACGCCCAAGCAGCAGGAATTGCTGAGCTTCATTCAGACCCGGCTGGAAGAAGGCGGCGTGTCTCCTTCGTTCGAGGAGATGAAGGACGCGCTCGACCTGCGCTCCAAGTCCGGTATCCACCGCCTGATCAACGCGCTGGAAGAGCGTGGCTTCATCCGCCGCCTGCCCAACCGCGCGCGCGCGCTGGAGGTGCTGAAGCTGCCTGACGCGATGCACCGCCCCCCCGCCCCGGCCGTTGCGGTGCCCAAGACGCCAGCGCCGGCCGTGCTGCTGCCGACCGCCGCCAATGACGTGATCGAAATCCCGCTGCACGGCCGCATCGCCGCCGGCGTCCCGATCGAGGCGATGGAAAGCCACACCATGCTGTCCGTTCCCGCCGCCTTGCTCGGCTCGGGCGATCATTATGCGCTCGAAGTCTCCGGAGACTCGATGATGGAGGCCGGCATTCTCGACGGCGACTTCGCGCTGATCCAGCGCACCGATGTCGCGCGCGAGGGCCAGATCGTCGTCGCCCTGATCGACGATGCCGAAGCCACGCTCAAATATTTCCGCCGCGAAGGCAGCCGGGTCCGGCTCGATCCCGCCAATGCCGCCTATGAACCGCAGATCTACGATCCGCGCCAGGTCCGCATCCAGGGCAAGCTCGCCGGCCTGCTGCGCCGCTACAACTGACCGGCTGGTCGGGGCCGGCGGCGCACGATCCACGGATGCGCGTCGCCGGGCCGATGGACGGTGTGAACTTTGCCGCGTTCAAGGCCAATCGACAGGCCGCCGGTGCGTGACAGCAGCCGGCGGTCGATCTTCATCCAGCGCGGCCGGCACCACCAGGGCAGCCCCCGGTCGCTGATGACGATATCGGCCGCTGCGCAATCCCGCTCCAATATCGGCCGATCGACCAGCATCGCATTGCGCGTCACCAGCAGACGCCAATCGCGCCCACCCCGGGGCAATGTCACCGCGCACAGGTCTGTCGAACAGCGCGCCTGCTTCATCGTCGCGATCGCCTCCAGCGTCCCATCATAGCCCGCGCTCTCGCTCAGCACGTCGCGCACATAATCGCCCGCCCCCTCGCGCAGCAGCGCCATCGCCCCCGCCGGCGTCCGCACCGCGACATGCCGCCCGTCGCCGGTCACTATTATGTCGGGCGGCGCCAGCAATGCGATGCCGATCAGGCCGATCATGACCGGCGCCAACCCCAGCCAGCGCCAACGGCTGCGCCAGAGCAGGCACCAGAGGCCACCCACCACAATGATCCCGAAAATCCAGCCCGGCACCGCCGGCGCCAGCATCACCGCCATCGGGCTGGCCGCCACGCCATGCGCCACCGCCAGCAACAGCGCGATCGCCTTGGCCGTGAGCCACCAGAAGGGCGCGCCCAGCCCGACCAGATCGAAGCACAGGGCCAGCGCCTCCAGCGGCATGATGACGAAGGTGGTGAGCGGGATCGCGACCAGATTGGCCACCGCGCCCAGCAAGCCAGCCTTGTGAAAGTGGAAAAGCGCGATCGGCGCCAGCACCAGTTCGATGGCAAGCCCCGTCATCAGCATCGCCGCCACCGTCCGCCCGGCCTTGCGCGACCAATGCTCGTCCCGCGCCATCGCGAACGCCTTGAACCGGCGATGCTCGCCCAGCGCCACCAGCGCGACCACGGCGGCAAAGCTCATCTGGAAGCTCGGGCCGATCAGCGCCTCGGGCCAGAAGGCCAGAACCACCAGCGCCCCGGTCGCGACCAGCCGCAGGGTGATCGCCTCGCGCCCCAGCGCCAGCCCGCCCAGCACCAGCAGCGCCGCGACGCAGGATCGCACCGTCGGCACCTCCGCCCCGGTCAGCAGCGTATAGCCGATCCCCGCCAGCGCCCCCCCGCCCGCAGCGATCAGCATCAGCGGCCAGTCCAGCGCTGCGCGCGGGATCAGCGCCAGCAGCCGCAGCAACAGAAAGATCACCGCGCCGATCAGCGCCGTCACATGCAGCCCGCTGATCGACAGCAGATGGGCCAGACCGCTGCGCCGCATCGCCTCCGCATCCGCCTCGGCAATCGCGCCCTGATCGCCGGTCGCCAGCGCCACCGCAATCCCCGCCGGTGCGCCTGCCACCTGTCCGCTGATATGATCGAACAGCCGCGCCCGCAGCGTCGGCCCCTCACGCGCCGGCGCCACCACCTCGACCGGCGCCAGCGCTCGCCCGGTCGCTCCGATCCCCTGAAAATAGGCGCGCCGGGCGAAATCGAACGCGCCCGGCACGCTGGGTGGCGCGGGCGGCATCAGCCGGACCCGAAAGCGCAGTATCGCCCCTTTGCCCAGGGCCGGAGGCACATCTGCATCGGCGATATTCACCCGGATCGCCGCCGGCAGCGCAGGCGCATCAATCGGCCGCAGCCCCACCCGCACCATCTGTTGCGCGGGCAGTCGGGCAATCGCGGTCACCTCGCCCGTCACCTGTACGAATATGGGACGCGCCAGCGGCGGTTGCCCCAGCCATATCGCCTTGCCCCAGACCAGCAGGCAACCGATGCAGGCGAGCACCCCGGCGGTGACCAAGATGTGCCGCAATCGCGCGCCAGCCGGCAGCAACAGCGCGAGACAGGCCAAGCCCAGCGCCCCGCAACAATAGCCCAGCCAGTGCATCTGAGCGGGTAGCGCGAACCAGGCGGCAATGCCCGCGCCCAACGCCACCGGCACCCACAGCGCCAGCTGCTCGCGCTCCACTTCCAACCATTGTTCGATCCGCGCAAATCCATTGTGCGCGATACGCACCGTCCTCCGCCCAACGGACGTTTGTCGTGGCTCAAAAGCCATGCTAGGGGGCGTCGCATCCATGGATCAGCAGGAAGAATGTCAGCGAATATGACGGCAAGTGCAACGGGATTGAACAAGCCGGTGGTGACCCGTTTCGCCCCATCGCCAACGGGCTTCCTGCATATTGGCGGTGCCCGCACGGCGCTGTTCAACTGGCTGTTCGCGCGCCATCATGGCGGCAAGTTCCTGCTTCGTATCGAGGATACCGATCGCGCGCGCTCCACCGAGGAAGCCGTAGCCGCCATCTTCGATGGTCTGGAATGGCTGAACCTGGGCGGCGACGAGCCGGCTATGTTCCAGTTCGCGCGCACCCCGCGCCATGCCGAGGTCGCCAACCAGCTGCTCGCCAATGGCCATGCCTATCGCTGCTATGCGACGCAGGAAGAACTGGCCGCGCTGCGCGAGCAGCAGCGCGCCGCCAAGCAGCCGATGCGCTATGACGGCCGCTGGCGCGACCGGTCACCCGAGGAAGCGCCCGAAGGCGCGCCCTTCGTCATCCGGATCAAGGCCCCTCGTGAGGGCGAGACGGTGATCGAGGATGCGGTCCAGGGCCGGGTCGTGGTGCAGAATGCCGAGCTGGACGACATGATCCTGCTCCGGTCGGACGGCACCCCCACCTATATGCTGGCGGTGGTTGTCGACGATCATGACATGGGCGTCACCCATGTCATCCGCGGCGACGACCATCTCAACAACGCCTTCCGCCAACTCGCCATCATCAAGGCCATGGGCTGGGAAGAACCGGTCTATGGCCATATCCCGCTGATCCACGGGTCGGACGGCGCCAAGCTGTCGAAGCGCCATGGCGCACTGGGCGTAGACGCCTATCGCGACGAGATGGGGATGCTGCCCGAAGCGGTGCTCAACTATCTGCTGCGCCTGGGCTGGGGCCATGGCGACGAGGAGATCATCTCGATCGAGCGCGCCATCGAACTGTTCGACATCGATGGCGTCGGCCGCTCGCCCTCGCGCTTCGACATCAAGAAGCTGGAAAATCTCAACGGCCATTATCTGCGCGAGGCGGACGATGGCCGCCTGGCCGCTCTGGTCGCGCCGCGCGTTGAGTCGCGTCTCGATACGCAACTGAATGACGCCCAGCGCGATATTTTGACCCAGGCGATGGTTTCGCTCAAGCCACGGGCCAAGACGCTTAATGAAATTGCGGAGGGAGCAGAGTTTCTGTTCAAATCTTGCCCGCTCGATTTTGACGAGAAGGCATCGGCTCTGCTAGACGTCTCTGCGCGCGCGCTGCTGGTAAAGACAGCCGACGCTCTCTCCCCCGTCCAGTCCTGGACGGTTGAAGCGATCGATGAAGTGATACGCCGCGTGGCAGAGGATGCGGGACTTGGCCTGGGCAAGGTGGCGCAGCCGCTCCGTGCGGCGCTCACCGGGCGCACGGTCTCGCCGGGTATTTTTGATGTCCTCTTCCTTCTGGGGAAAGAGGAAAGCTTGAAGCGACTGACCGCCGCAGGGCACGCGGTGGCCGGTTGACGGCAGTTAAGGAGAAAAACATGTCGGATAATAATGCCAGTTTGACCGTTGGCGGAGAGGCCAAGGACTATGCCATTCTGGATGGCACCATGGGTCCCCAGGTCATCGACGTTCGCAAGCTCTACGCCAACACCGGCATGTTCACCTATGATCCCGGCTTCACCTCGACCGCGAGCTGCGATTCGGGCCTGACCTATATCGACGGCGACGCCGGCGTGCTGCTGCATCGCGGCTATCCGATCGGCCAACTGGCCGAACAGTCCAGCTTTATGGAAGTCTGCTACCTGCTGCTGAACGGCGAACTGCCGTCCAAGGCCGAGCTGGAAGACTTCACCAACACCATCACGCGCCACACCATGGTGCATGAGCAGCTGACCGCCTTCTTCCGTGGCTTCCGTCGCGACGCCCATCCGATGGCGATCATGGTCGGCGTCGTCGGCGCGCTGTCGGCCTTCTATCATGACTCGACCGACATCAACGATCCGGAACAGCGCCGCATCGCCAGCCACCGCCTGATCGCCAAGATGCCGACGATCGCCGCGATGGCGCACAAATATTCGGTGGGCCAGCCCTTCGTCTATCCGCGCAACGATCTGAGCTATACCGCCAATTTCCTGCGCATGACCTTCTCGGTCCCGGCCGAGGAATATGAGCCCGATCCGGTGATCGTGGACGCGATGGACAAGATCTTCATCCTCCATGCCGACCATGAACAGAATGCCTCGACCTCGACCGTGCGCCTCGCCGGTTCGTCGGGCGCCAATCCGTTCGCCTGCATCGCGGCCGGCATCGCCTGCCTGTGGGGTCCGGCCCATGGCGGCGCGAACGAAGCCGCGCTCAACATGCTGCGCGAAATCGGCACCGTCGATCGCATCCCGGAATATATTGCCCGCGCCAAAAACAAGGACGATCCGTTCCGCCTGATGGGCTTTGGCCATCGCGTCTACAAAAATTACGATCCGCGCGCGACCGTGATGCAGAAGACCGCGAAGGACGTGCTGGAGAAGCTGGGCGTCAACGACCCGATCTTCGACGTCGCCAAGGAACTGGAGCAGATCGCGCTCAACGATCCTTATTTCATCGAGAAGAAACTCTACCCGAATGTCGACTTCTATTCGGGCGTGATCCTCTCGGCGATCGGCTTCCCGACCGAAATGTTCACCGTGCTCTTCGCCCTCGCCCGCACCGTCGGCTGGGTCGCGCAGTGGAACGAAATGATTTCGGACCCAGCGCAGAAGATCGGCCGTCCGCGCCAGCTCTACACCGGCCCGACCGAACGGGATTATGTCCCGGTCGACAAGCGCTAAGACGCCAGATCAGAGACAAGAGGAACGGCGCCCGATCGGGCGCCGTTTTTCGTTGGGGCTGCGCCAGCCCATCGGCATGGCCCCGGGCCGCGCGGCGACCGACGCCGATCAGCCCTTGGCGGGCAGGGACAGGATGAAGCGCGCGCCCTCGCCAGGCGTACCGCCAATGGCGATATCGCCGCCCATTGCCCTGGCTAGCCGGCGCGAAATATACAGGCCCAGTCCGCTCCCCCCCGGATCGTCCCGGCCCAGGCGCTCGAATTTCTCGAAAATCCGTTCCCGATCGTCGATCGCGATTCCCGGCCCCTGGTCGATCACCGCGATCCGCGCCTGGCCATGCTCCCGCTCGACAGCGATCCGCACTTGCGATCCTTCGGGCGAATAGCGGATCGCATTGCCGATCAGATTGACCAATATCTGCAGCACGCGCCGGAATTCGCCCATGGCAAGCAGGATTGCCTCGGCTTCGGGCGTGTGAATCATGATCTGCCGGTCCAGTGCCTTGACGCCCAGCAGGCCGGCCGCACGCCGGCCCAGGTCAGCCAGGTCCACCTCTTCGGAAATCACCGTAAAATCGGGGCGATCGATCGCCTGCAGGTCCGCAAGATCGTCCACCAGCGCCATCAGGTGACGGCCCGCCGCCGCAATATCGCCGGCATAGCCGGCATAGTCCGGCCGCAACGGCCCTTCCAGTTGCGCACTGATGGTATCGGCATTGGCGATGATGCGGCCAAGCGGCTGACGCAGCGATCGGTCAAGCCGCTTGCCAAATTCCGCCGGGTATAATGTCAGCAACGCATTGTCCGCCAGTGGCGGCGCGCTTGCCCGTTCGATCGGGCAAGCCTTGCCGCGATAGCCGACCAGATGGCCGGCCAGGTCGAACAGGGGAAACCCCGACAAGCGCACCTCGCTGTCCGGATCGCTGGCCAGCGCCGCAATCTGTTCGCGAAACGCGCGCCGCTGCGTAAAGCCGCGCAGGATGGCCATATCGCCCTCCTCATCGGCCAACAGTTGAAAATATCCGGAAAAACGGCTTCCGGGCAGCGGCGGGTCGACCGGCAGGGCACTTTGCGGGTCGGTCCCGGCCAATACCATCTGGAACCGTAACTGCGTATCGATCTGCCACGTCCAGCCATCGGCAAGCGCAGCCAGGTCCGCCTCGCGCCGGCCATTGTCGCTGCCTGCGATCACCGATGTCCGTTCGTGCCAGTCCACGACGGACAAGGATATGGTCGGCCCATCCGGTCCGTCATCCGCCCTCGCCCGAACCCACATGTCGATGTCGCCGCGCTCGGCCGCCGCGACGATGGGGCGCGACACGGTCACGCCCAGCCGGGCCGTCAGCCGGACGATCGCCGCCAGTTGGGGAATGGCCAATGGCCCATACAGGTCCCCTCCCGCCTCCTGCTGCAGGGCGAGCAACGGCGGATCTGCACTCAAAAGAGTGCCGTCCCCCCTGGCCGTCGCCCGGACAATGGCAGGATGGATCGACATATTCACCCGGCCGTCACGTGTCGCAGATGATCGAGCTTGGCGCGGAAAGCCGCCGGCGCGCGCAAGGCGCGGACGACGGCATCGGCATGATGGTCGGATAACGCCTGATACTGATCCGCTTCCCGCACGATCGCGGCATCGGACAGGCCGGGGCGGATCGGTCGCAAGGCCAGCAACAATTGGCGATAATCGCTACCCGAACCGCCCAATGCCCGGCACAGCGTCGCGATTTGCCCAACCGGCCCCGTCACCAATATGTCGATGACTTGCACAGTCGCCAGCCGCAGCCGTCGTGCGGCCAGCGCAGCGAACAGCAGAAAACGCCGCTGCCCCAGGGCCGCGCCCAGCAATTCTGCGCTATCCGCCCCGTCGCCCAGGCGACGCACCAACTGGTCCGCTGCCGCAATGGGTCCAGTCGCTTCGTCATGGCCCGCCAGCAAGGCCCAGCCGGCGCGCTCGAACATGCCCATGACCACATCATCGGGTTGCAGCGCCGCACGCTGCACCACCGCCGCCAGGCAAGCCGCGGCGGTCCAGAGCAGTTCGGCAAAATGTTCGGCCGGCAGGTCGGGGCGCATCGGCTGCTGTTCTCCACCCGTCGCAAGCCATTGCCCTTCCGCCAGCGACAACGCAATTACCGCATCGCCGATCTCGGGATCGTCGGGCGAGAGAATCGCATCGACCTCCGGGTCCTCAGGCCGTGGACCATCGGGATGGCCCACCTGGCGCAGCAACAGGCTGATGCCGGCGCGCATCTGCATATGCGCCAGCAGTGCCGGCCCCAGCAGCGTCGGCTGGGCACAGATGGTCGGCCAACATATCGGGTCGGGCCAGCGGGCCAATATGGCTGCCACCGCCGGCTCTCCCGCCAGCGCAATGCGCAGCGCCGCCTCGATCGCGGTCAGACATCCCCCCAGGTGCCGCCGCGTCTCCGCGATCAGCGCATCGTGGCGCGAGCGCTCCTCGAACGGAAAGAAGAAAGCCAGATCGATGGCATGTCCGACCGGCACGGCAGACATGCCGGCCATGACATGTGCCATCGGCCAGCTGTCCGTCATTATGGATCCGGCAAGGAACGGGTGGGCACTCATGGCGGGCAGCATAGCCACACGTCCTTAAAATGCACTAAACCCTGTCGAGGAAAATCAGCGTTCGCGGCGCAAAAGAATGATTGCCCCTGCCGACGCGATTGCACACAGCATCGCCAGGTCAAATCCTAGCGGCAACGCCCCCACCAGCGCGGCGGCGACCAGCAGGAACAGGCCGGTTCCCGGCGTGAAAATCATCCATGACCGAGCGCCGCCGGTTTGTCGCCACCGATCGGCGACCATCAATATGCCAAGCAACAAAGCCAGATAGGCGGCCGCCACGCCGGTTCCCGCAAGCATGATGCCAATCAGCGCCAAAGCCGGCGTGACGAAAGCAACCGCACCCTGCGGTGGTAGGCGCAGCGCCAGCTCGTCCAGCCGATCGGCGACCTCCGCCAGCAGCAACGCCAGCAACAACAGGCACAGGCCTGCGGCGGGCCATGCCAATTCCAGCGGCACCAGCGCGATCGCGCCCAGCGCGATCGAAGCAATCCGCATCTGGGTCGCAGGCACCTGCGTACGCATCAAGGCGGGGCCGATGATTCGCGCGGCCGGACCGAACAGATAATGTTCGATACCGCCGCGATTGGCGGAAATGCCCCGCGCGCCGGTCGACATCACCGCCTGCGCCACCAGGTCCGCCTGCTCCTGGCTGTCGACCAGGGCGACCCGCCCTTCCATCAAATCATCCTGCGGCACGGTGATGCGGTCGGCACCGCCCTGCACGGCGGCACGCACCAGCGTCAGCGCCAGATCCCAGTCGCCGATCATGTCCAGCGTACCGAACAGCAGCGCCGGACTGATGCGCACCAGCCCCGCCCAGCGCTGCCCGGCGTCGATTCGCTCGAACGGCGCGCTCGCCCGGCTGTCGTCGGTCACCAGCAGAGCATTGCCATGCTGGCCGCCCAGCGCATCGAAATGCGGCTGTGCCACGATCGCGCCATCGGCAACCAGCAGGACATCCGTGTCGCGCGGCGCATCGCGCACCATCGTCACCATGTCGCGTACCAGCGCCACCGGAATGCCGTCGGCGCTCAGCCGGTCCACGGCCTGCGAGATAGCCGGGGTAATGACGCTGACCAGAATCAGAATGCGATCGGCCCCCGCGCGGATCGCCTGGCGGGCCTGATATTCGATCAGCGTCTGGCCCGCAAAGTGCAGGCTTGCCCGCAGCGAGGATGGCGAATCGCCAGAAACCCGGCTGGCGCTGAGGATGGCCGCAAAAGTCATGAAGTTAGGAAACCGACCCGTTCTGTGTGATGGGTACCTTCTTGCAAGGCCGGCGCTTCCGCGCAAGCGACGCCTTCACGCTTTTGACAGATCAGGACTGCTGGAGGCCGGCCAGTGCCGTGTGCAGGCGCTGGATCACCCGAGGATCGCCCGGAGCCGCCTGGGCCGCTTCATCCGCCAGTGCCATCAGCGTCGTCAGGCCAAAGCTCGCAGCCAGGCCTTTCAGGCGCCAGGCCGCCAGTTCCCAATTGGCATCGCACCGCGATCGCCCCAGCAAGTCGATATGGCGCGATGCGCTTTCGATGAAAGCGACACGCAGGTCCGCGATCAGCCCGGCATCTTCGCCGACCGCAGCGG
This sequence comes from Sphingobium sp. AP49, assembly GCF_000281715.2. Taxonomy (NCBI): domain Bacteria; kingdom Pseudomonadati; phylum Pseudomonadota; class Alphaproteobacteria; order Sphingomonadales; family Sphingobiaceae; genus Sphingobium; species Sphingobium sp. AP49. The sequence goes on from NZ_CP124576.1 coordinate 2,744,279, forward strand.
CCAATGCCGCATTGAGAGCGCCTGGATCATAAGACATCGGGACGGATGCTATCGGACTTGCGTTAAGTTTTGGTAACAAGGCATTTCCGCACGCGGAAAAGATGATAGGATAGGACCCATGAGTGGGGGCAGCACAATCGTCGAGTTCTGGCGAGACGAAGGGACCGCGACCGGCAACGAGTCGCGCGCGGACGACATTTTGCTTTTGAAACAGGCAGTTCTAGATATCGACGAAGGAGCGGATGCGGGATCGGATGGTGAACCCACCATTTTGCGTGCGCGCATTGGCCTGTCGCTGGCCGCAGTCGCATGGCTCGCCTTTGCCGGCTGGGCCACATTTGTCTCGGGACAATGGCACGACGGCCCCGGCGCGTGGCCGGGGCTGGTGGCCACGTTGCTGGTCCCGCTGATCCTGCTCGGTATCGCCTATATCCTCCTGGTCCGTAACAGCCGGACCGAATCCCGCCGATATCTCGATACGGCGCGCGCCTTGCGAACCGAGGCCGATTTGCTGGAGCTGCGGCTGGGGCGGATCGCCGATCGGCTGGAGGCGGCACGCCAGACCATGCAGGATCAGGCAGAGCTGCTCGACAGCTATGGCGCTGCCGCCAGCAGCAATATGGAGGCGTCGGCCGAACTGATCGCGGGCCGCGCCCAGACGACGGCGACCCGCGCCGAAGCGGCCGATCAGGCCGCTGCCGCGCTCGTCGCGCGGATGGACGGGCTGATCGCTGCCATGCCCGAACTGGAGGATCGCGCCACCCGCATGGCGGCGCAGATCATGGACAACGGGCGCGCGCTGGCCGAACGGATCGACACGCTGGAAACACGGCTGCATGCCGTGGGCGAATTGTCCGACGATGCGCGCGCGCGCACCCTGTCCGCGACCAAGAGCCTGTCGAGCCAGCTTGGCCTGCTTCAGGAAACGACCCGGTCGGCGACCGATGAGGTCAACGGCCTGGCCGACATTGCCGCCGGGCGGATTGAAGCGACGCTGGCAAGCGCGCGAACGGCCATGGGCGAAAGCCGCGCGGATATCGACGCGCAATCTGCTGCTCTTTCGGCCCTGATCGAACGGGCCGAGGCGGGGATCGCCGGCACCGGCGAGCGCGCACTCGGCATCTTGGCGCAGGATCTCGAAAGTGCCGAGGCGGTTCTGCGCGAACGGCTCGACGCTTCGCTTGCCCAGGTACGCGATACCATGGCCGTCGCCCAGGAAGGGCTGTCGACGCAGCGCGCCACGCTGGAGGCGCTGGTGGCCCGGGCACAGGCCGGCATCACCGCCACCAGCCAGAGCGCGCTCGCCACCCTCGACCATGAGCTGGGCGCGATCGAGGGAGATTTGCGCCGGCGGCTGGATGCTACGCTGACCCAGGCGCAGGAGATGATGGCGCTGACCGATACGGGCCTGAACGGCCAGGCGGCGGCGCTCGACGCGTTGATCGCGCGCTCGCGCGAAAGCATAGCCGCGATCGGCAACGACACGGTCGCGGGCCTGACGGATGATATCGGCGAAGTGGAAAGCCGCCTGCACCAGATCAATGATCTGGTCGAGGGACAGCGAACATTGATGGCCGGGCTTCATGGCACGCTCAACCAGACCATCGACCAGACGGAGGCACGCTTCGCCGCGCTTGAGGATAATGCCCTCGCCCGCAGCCAGCGGCTCACCGAAGCGCTGGCCCGGTTGACGGAGGAAACGCGACGGATCGACGAGGCTCTTGCCGACGGTGGCATGACTGCGGAAAAGCTGATCGGCAGTGCCGAAACCCTGCTGGTCGCACTCGATTCCAGCGTCCGCGAACTGGACGAAACCTATCCCGGGGCGCTGCAGCGCTTTGACGCGCGCATGGAGACCAGCCGCGCGCTGCTGGGGGCCGCCACCCCCGAACTGGAACGACTCGAGGCGATTTCCGAAGCGCTGGTCGGCCGCACGCAGGAGGCGGAGGAAATGCTGCGCGGCCAGGGCCGCCGCCTCAGCGAATGGCTTGAAAGCACGCAAAGTGGCATCGAGGCCAATCGCGACCTGGTGGAACGCTTCCGGATTGCCCTCGACGGCGCGCATGAGGATACCACCCGCATCACGGAAGGCGCTGGCCCCTTGCTGGTCACCGCGCTGCTGCGCGTCAAGGACACAGCCGAACAGGCCGCCGAACGCGCGCGCCAGGCGCTGGGCCGGGCCATCCCCGACGCCGCGCAGGAACTGGCGGATGCCAGCGCAGAGGCCATGCAGAATGCGATCGGCGATCAGGTTGCGGCGCAGGTCGCCAAGCTGGCGGGTGTGGCCGAGGAAGCCGTGCGTGCCGCGCATCAGGCCTCCGATCGCCTGACCCGGCAGTTGCTGACCCTCGCCGACACCAGTGCCGGGCTGGAACAGCGACTGGAAGAAGCCGAACGTGTGTCGGAAAATCGCGACCGCGACCATTTCTCGCGCCGTTCCGCGCTGTTGATCGAATCGCTCAACAGCACTGCGATCGACGTCGCCAAGATCCTGTCCAACGATGTGACCGACACCAATTGGTCGGCCTATCTGAAGGGCGATCGCGGCGTCTTCACCCGGCGCGCGGTCAAGCTGCTCGACGCCGGCGAGTCCCGCGAGATTGCGCTGCACTATGACAATGACGCGGATTTCCGCGAGCATGTGAACCGCTACATCCACGATTTCGAGGCGATGCTGCGGATCATCCTGTCGGCCCGCGACGGCAACGCTCTGGGCGTCGCCATCCTCTCGTCCGACATGGGCAAGCTCTATGTCGCCCTCGCCCAGGCGATCGAACGCCTGCGGCAATAAGGATCAGGGGCGGCGCCCGGTCGCCCCATCCCCCTCTCTCAGGGCTGGAACAGCACGCCGCCGGTCATCGGTTCAGGCGCGCCGGTGGTGCCGGGAAAGCTGATCGGCAGGCCGTTGAGGTGCCGCACCGCCATATAGGCAAAGCCCTGCGCCTCCAGCGCGTCACCGTCCCAGCCCAGTTCGTCGACCGATCGGATGTCGGCGCCGGTGCGCGCCGCCAGCATCGCCATCAGCGTCGCATTATGGCGGCCGCCGCCCGCCGCATAGATGCGCGCCGGCCGTTCGGGCAGATGGTCTACGCCCCGCGCCACCGCCTGCGCGGAAAAGGCGGTCAGCGTCGCCGCCCCGTCCGCCAGCGACAGTCCCTCGACCGGCGCGATGGTGAAGGCTTCACGGTCGATGCTCTTGGGCGGCGGCGCGGCGAACCAGGGATCGGCCATCATCGCCGCCAGCCGCGCCTCGTCCACCTCGCCCTGCGCGGCGGTCGCGCCACCCGCATCATAGGCCGCATCGCCATGCGCCTGCATCCAGTTGTCGATCAGGCCGCTCGCCATGCCGGTATCGAAGGCGACGATATCGCCGTCCGATCCGATCGCGGTGATATTCGCCACCCCGCCCAGGTTGAGAATGCCAACCGGCTTTTCCAACCCGGCCGCCAGTGCGCGATGATAGACCGGCATCAGCGGCGCGCCCTGCCCGCCGGCGCGCACGTCGGCGCTGCGCAGGTCGGCAACCACGGGAATGCCGAACGCGCCGGCCAGCACCGCGCCATCGCCAATCTGCCAGGTCCAGCGCCGCTCGGGCCGGTGGGCAACGGTATGGCCATGAAAGCCGATCACACCGATATCCTCGGCCACATGGCCGCTGCGCCCCAGCATGTCGGCGATCGCATCGATATGGAAATTGGTGAGGTCCATCTCCACCGCGCGGATCAGCGGATCCTCGCCCGGCGCGTCCATCGTCATCGCCCGCGCGCAGGCGGCGGCCAGCCGCTCGCGAAAATCATCGGTATAGGGCTGGGCGTGAAAGGCCACCGCCTCGGCCTGCCCTTCACCGTCGGTCTCGATCAGCGCCGCGTCGATCCCGTCGCGCGATGTGCCGGACATCAGGCCGATTGCCAACATGATCGAAAACTCCGCCTCTTTTACAGTGGCGGTCTCAATGCTACAGGCGCGCGCCATGAGCAACTATCAGTCCGATCTCCTCCGCCTGCTCGACACGCGCGGCTACATCCACCAGTTGACCGATGCGGAAGGGCTCGACGCCCTCGCCGCCAGGCAGGTGGTGCCGGGCTATATCGGCTTTGATCCGACCGCGCCGTCGCTCCATGTCGGCAGCCTGGTCCAGATCATGATGCTGCGCCGCATGCAGCAGGCCGGCCACAAGCCGATCGTCCTGATGGGGGGCGGCACCGGCAAGATCGGCGACCCCAGCTTCAAGGACGAGGCGCGCAAGCTGATGACCGGCGACGTCATCGCCACCAACGTCGCCAGCATCAAGCGGGTGTTCGAAAAATTCCTGACCTTTGGCGACGGCCCGACCGACGCGGTGATGGTCGACAATGCCGACTGGCTGGACAAGCTCGAATATATCCCCTTCCTGCGCGACATCGGCCAGCATTTCTCGGTCAATCGGATGCTCAGCTTCGACAGCGTCAAGATGCGGCTGGACCGCGAACAGTCGCTCAGCTTCCTCGAATTCAACTATATGATCCTCCAGGCCTATGATTTCCTGGAACTGTCGCGCCGCGCCGAATGCCGGCTGCAGATGGGCGGATCGGACCAGTGGGGCAATATCGTCAACGGCATCGAATTGTCGCGCCGGGTCGATGGCACCCAGGTCTTCGGCCTGACCAGCCCGCTCATCACCACCGCCGACGGCGGCAAGATGGGCAAGACCATGAACGGCGCGGTGTGGCTCAATGCCGACGCGCTGCCCGCCTATGATTATTGGCAATTCTGGCGCAACACCCAGGATGCCGATGTCGGCCGCTTCCTGCGCCTGTTCACCGATCTGCCGCTCGACGAGATTGCCCGGCTGGAGCGACTGGAAGGCGCGGAAATCAACGACGCCAAGAAGATCCTGGCGGATGCAGCAACGGCTATGGCCCATGGCACCGAAGCGGCCACCGCCGCCGCGGAAACCGCCCGCAAGACCTTTGAGGAAGGGGCATCGGACGCCAACCTGCCGACCGTCGCAGTCGGCGCCGATGGACTGACCGTAGTCCAGGCGACTACCGGCCTTGGCTTTGCGACCTCCAACAAGGAAGTCCGCCGCAAGCTCGCCGAGGGCGCGATCAAGGTGAATGGCGAAGTCGTCACCGACCCTGCCGTCACGCTCAAGCCCGGTGACAAGCTGAGCTTCGGCGCCAAGAAACACGGCCTCGTAACCGCCTGAATGTAAACAGGGTTTCAGCCAAGTTAACGCTAACGGGTAGGAAAGCCTCCACTCCCCGGGCGCTAGGCTGAAACCCATGTCCTCGGTTTTTGCCAATCTCGGCCATGTCATGCGGTCGCGCGATCCTTCGATCGACCAGCGCCGCGTGTCGCGCGACCTGGTTGACATGGTCAGCCATATCACCGTCCATGGCCGCACCCATGGCGTGCGGATCATCAACATCTCCGCGCTGGGACTGATGTGCCGGGCAGAGGAAGCGTTGACGGCAGTCGGCCCCGCCCATGTCTGGCTGCCGCTGCTCAAGGATCGGCCAGCCGACATACGCTGGATCGAGGATGGCCGCATCGGCCTGGAATTTATCGATCCGATCCCGGCCGCCAGCTATGATGCGATGATGGCGCTCATTCCCCCGCGCCGGACCGCTTGGTAGGCTCCAGCCGGGCAAAGCCATCGCCCGCTTCCACGCGCTGGCGCCCGCGCACCAGCGCCTCGGGCATGTCCGTCCGCAGGAAGGTCAGCATCGCCTCGCGCACCTCGCAACGCAGGTCGAAGGCGATCCCCGCATTGCGCGCCGATAACAGCCCGCGCAGTTCCAGCGCATCGGCGCGATGGTCGGTCACCTGCAAGATCGCCACCCGCCCGTCCCAACGCCCGTTCGCCTTCACCGCCTCGACGAAGCGCGCCCGGATGCGCTCGATATCGGCGGTCGGATCGACATAGAGGAAGACGGTGCCCAGCAGGTCCGAGGTCTTCGTCGTCCAGTTCTGAAACGGCTTTTCGAGGAAATAGGAGACCGGCACCACCATGCGCCGGTCGTCCCAGATGCGCACGATGACATAGGTCAGCCTGATCTCCTCGATCCGCCCCCATTCCCCTTCGATGATGACGACATCGTCCAGCCGGATCGGCTCGGAAAAGGCCATCTGGACGCCCGCGATCAGATTCTTGAGCGCCGGTTGCGCGGCGGCACCGACCGCCAGCGCCGCAAGGCCTGCGGACGCCATCAGCGACACGCCGATCGTGCGCACGCCGGGTATCGCGATCAGCATCATCGCGATCACGAAGAAGCCGACGATGCACTGGCAGATGCGATAGAGGATGCCGACCCTGGTTCGCTGCCGCCGCGCCTTCAGATTATCCTCGACGCTGATGTCGGCACGCGCTTCCAGCATCGCCTTGCCCGCCCGCATCGCACGGAAGATCAGCCAGCCCAACAGCAGCGCAAAGGCCATCCGCGCGCCGATCGACCAGATATCCTCGATCCGCGGCCCCATCTCGATCGACTTGAGCCCCGCCCCCAGCGCGAGCAACACCACCAGCCAGCGCGTCGGCTGGAAGATGGCCGGCAACAACAAAGGCTCGATCCGCGCGCGCTTCACCAGCCGCAGCGCGATCCAGTAGAGCGCCCAATGGACGACGAAGGCGACGACCACCGACAGCGCGATCGAAAGCGCGGCCATCGGCGTGATATGGGTCAGGCTGATGTCGGTCATGCCAGGGGCAACGCGACCGCCCCGCATTTTGTTTCGCAGGTGCAGCAGAGATTGTCGCTACACCCGACAGGATCAACGCCTCCCCGGTCGCTACTTCCACCGCATGAATATGGCGGTAAAGGTCAGCGTATCGATGACACCGTGCAACAGAATCAGGGGCCACAGATTGCGCCTGAACAGCAGGAACATCGCCCCGAACGCCAGGCCGATCCCGCCAGTCATGATCGCGCCCCGCCACCCCTGATAATAGAAATGGCCGTAGCCAAAGATCAGCGCGGAAAGGATGACGGCCAGCGTTGCGCCAGCCCGGCCGGCCGGAAGGATCTGTTGCAGCCGGATGATGAGATAGCCGCGAAAGAACATCTCCTCACCAAAGGCCGCCGCACTCCACACGATGCCGATCCACAGCAGATAATGAGGCAAGCTCCCCGCCACCGCGCCCCAGCGATCGGCCACGCCCGCAGATTCCTTCGCCAGGAACGCCAATCCAATCGCCGGCCCGACGATCGTTACCAGTGCAACGACGATGGCGAAGGCCAGCAGCGTCAGCCCCGCCTTGGGCAAAACCATCAGCTTGGCCTTCCATCCGGGCAGCGGGATCAGCCCCATCGCCGACCAGCGCAGTCCGCGACCACGCATATACAGCGTCAACAAGGCCAGCGTCAGCAGCAGCGACACGGGGCCAGCATAGCGCCAGAAGATCAGGCTCAACCCATATTTGGCCAGCAGCGCGAAGCCGACAAAGGCAGCGATCTCGACCGCAATGCCGCGTCGGCTCAGTTTTTGGATCGGCTCTGGCGTCATCGCCACGGGGTGTCCTATGCGAGCAACACTGTCAAGGGAGCGGCCGCGCCGCTCACCCGCCGCGCAGCAATCCCACCGCAGCATCCTTCTCGAACAGATAGAGGCAGGTCCGCGCCGCCTGTCCCCGTTCGCTGTCCAGCCCGCCGTCGCGGTCAATCAGCAGATGGGCGTCGTCGCGCGCGCTATCCACCAGCGCCGACACATGTTCGGGCGTCGCGATCTTCAGTTCCGCCTCGCCCGACTGGCGCGTGCCCAGCACCTCGCCCGCGCCGCGCAGCTTCAGATCCTCCTCGGCGATGCGGAAGCCGTCATTGGTCTCGCGCATCAGCGCCAGCCGCGCCCGCGACGTCTCGCCCAGCGCATTGCCGCGCAGCAGCAGGCAGACCGACGGCTTGTCGCCGCGCCCGACCCGGCCGCGCAACTGGTGCAACTGGGCGAGGCCAAAGCGGTCCGCCCCCTCGATCACGATCAGGCTGGAATTGGGCACGTCGACGCCGACCTCGATCACCGTGGTCGCCACCAATATCTGGGTGCGGTTGGCGGCAAAGGCCTCCATCGCCGCATCCTTGTCCGGCCCCTTCATCTTGCCATGGACCAGCCCCACCCGGTCGCCGAAGCGCTGGCGCAGCGTCTCGGCCCGCATCTCGGCCGCCGCCTGGTCGCTGGTCTCGCTCTCCTCGACCAGCGGGCATACCCAATAGGCCTGCCCGCCCCCTTCGACATGGCGGGCCAGCCCCTCGACCACCTCGTCCAGCCGGTTGGCGGACATCACCAAAGTCTGGATCGGCTGGCGGCCCGGCGGCATCTCGTCCAGCCGCGACACGTCCATCTCGCCATAATAGGTCAGGGTCAGCGTGCGCGGGATCGGCGTCGCCGTCATCACCAGCAGATGCGGCGATCGCTCGGCCTTGCTCGCCAGCATCATCCGCTGCGCCACGCCGAACCGATGCTGCTCGTCGATCACCGCCAGGCCCAGCGCCTTATACTGCACCTTCTCCTGAAAGATCGCGTGCGTGCCGACCAATATATGGATGCTGCCATCGGCCAGCCCCATCAGCGTCGCCTCGCGTACCTTGCCCTTCTCGCGCCCGGTCAGGATCGCAATCTCGATCGGCAGACCCGACGCCATCTTGCGCAGCGTCTCATAATGTTGTCGCGCCAATATTTCGGTCGGCGCCAGCATCGCCCCCTGCATCCCGGCCTCGACCGCGTTCAGCAACGCCATCAGCGCCACCAGCGTCTTGCCCGATCCGACATCGCCCTGCAGCAGGCGCAGCATCGGCGTCGCCTGCGCCATGTCGCCCTCGATCTCCCCGATCGCACGACGCTGGGCACCGGTCGGGGCGAAAGGCAGCTTCAGCATCGCGCGCAGTCGCCCGTCGCCGCTGATCGGCACGCCGCGCCGCCGCCGCGACGATTGCCGCACCAGCATCAGCGCCAGTTGCCCGGCGAAAATCTCGTCATAGGCCAGCCGCTCGCGCGCCTGGGCGTCGGTCGGGTCGGCATGGAAACGCTCCAGCGCCGCGCGCCAGGCCGGCCAGCCCTTGCTCGCCAGCAGGCTCGGCTCGATCCATTCGGGCAGTTCGGGCGCGCGGGCCAGCGCCTGCCCCACCAGGTCGCGCATCCGGTTGTTGGTCAGCCCTTCCGACAGGCCATAGACGCTCTCGCGCGCTGGCACCGTGTCCGCCTCCTCGGGCGGCAGCACATAGTCGGGATGGACCATCTGCAGATTGTCGCCATAGGCTTCCAGCTTGCCCGACACGAATTTCGGTTCGTTGAGTGGCAGCAACTTGCGCGGCCAGGCGCTGTTGCGGCCGAAATAGACGAGGGAGACGGCGTTGCCATGGGCGTCCACCGCCTGCACCCGGAACGGCGCGCGCGCATTGCCGCTGGCGCGATAATCGACCGGGGTCAGCATGATGCCGATCACCTTGCCGGCGTCCGCCATGTCCAGTTCGTCGATCAGCTTCCGGTCGACATAATTGACCGGTAGATGGAAGGCGACATCGACCGCCCGCGCCAGCCCCAGCCGTTCGAGCGGACGGGCCAGCGCCGGGCCAATGCCCTTGAGCGCGGAGATTTCGGCAAAGAGCGGATTGAGAATATCGGGTCGCATGGCTATCTGGGCTTCTCTAACGCAGCCGGGACGGTCATTCAAATATCCGATCGGCTGTTTCGGCACGTCCGTTAAAGGAACAAATTGTGAACGACAACCCGCTGATGCGTCGCCTGAAATTCCGCGCCTGGCACCGGGGCACGCGCGAGGCGGACTATACGGTCGGCGGCTTTTTCGAACGCTACCATGCGACCTGGAACGAAGAGCAGATCGCCTGGTTCGAGCGCTTCATGGACGAACAGGATGCCGACATCATCGGCTGGGCGCTCGGCACCATCCCCGTGCCGGACGAATGGAAAGGACCGATGATGGACCAGTTTCTGAAGCTCGATTTCGTCAAGATCGAGAACTGATCACGGAGTCATTCCCGCGAAGGCGGGGATCCATCTCCGGCGCAAGCACCAAAATGCAAGGTAAGGGAAATGGATTCCCGCCTTCGCGGGAATGACGAAATAAAATGACCGATCTCCAGAAAATCCTGAAGGCGAAGGCGCCGCTCACCTTGTCCGGCGTGCCGGCCGGCTTCCAGCCCTGGCTGCTGGCCGACATCGCCCGCGCGGCCCATGGTTCGGATGCGACCCGCGCCGTCTTCGTCGCCTCCGACGAGCAATTGATGCGCGCGGTCGCCGACACCGCCCATTATTTCGCGCCAGAGATCGAGATCATCGAAATTCCCGCCTGGGACTGCCTGCCCTATGACCGGGCCAGCCCCTCGCTGCGTACCGCCTCCGCGCGCCTCGCCGGCCTCCATGCGCTCCAGGCAAAACCAAAAGGGCCGCAACTGGTCCTCACCACCCTCAACGCGCTCACCCAGCGCACCCTCACCCCGTTCCGCGTCCGCCAGCTGGTCGCGCGCCTCGCGCCCAAGGAGCGGATCGCGATCACGCGCCTCGCCGACATGCTGCAATCCAACGGCTATGTCCGTACCGACACGGTCCATGATCGCGGCGAGTTCGCCATTCGCGGCGGCATCGTCGATCTGTTCCCCGGCGGCGAGGAGCAGCCGCTGCGGCTCGACTTCTTCGGCGACGAGATCGAGACGGTGCGCCGCTTCGACCCGACCGACCAGCGCACCACCGGCAGCATCGACGGCTTCACCCTGCTCCCCGCGTCCGAAGCGCTGCTGGACGAAGACACGATCAAGCGCTTCCGCGGCCGCTATCGCGAAACCTTCGGCGCGACCGCGACCGGCGACCCGCTCTATCAGGCGGTGAGCGAAGGCCGGCGCCTCGCCGGCATGGAACATTGGCTGCCTTTGTTCGAGGAAAAGCTGGTTCCGCTGACCGATCATCTGGGCGATGACGCGATCATCGTCCGCGACCATGGCGTGGTCGGCGCAGCCGACGCCCGGTTCGAGGCGATCCGCGACTATCATGCCAACCGCATCGCCGCGAAATCCGCCGATCCCGGCGCCTATCGCCCGCTCGCGCCGCACGCCCTCTATCTCGACGCCGCCGAGTGGGATGCCGCCGCCGCCAGCTGGCCGATGCACGCCACCACCCCCTTCCACGAGCCCGAGAGCGCCACCGTGCTCGACTGCGCGGTCGACGGCCCGCGCGACTTCGCGCCCGAACGCGCGCAGAACGCCAATGTCTATGAGGCGGTCGGCAAGCATATCGACGCCCTGCGCCGCACGAAGAAGAAGGTGGTGATCGCCAGCTATTCGGCCGGCGCGCGCGAGCGCCTGTCGGGCCTGCTCGCCGATCATGGCGTCGCCCGCCTCGCCGCCGCCGACAGCTGGCAGGAAGCGCTGGGCACCGCGGCGGGCGGCAGCGCCGTCCTCACCGTGCTCGGCCTCGACCATGGCTTCACCGCGCCCGACGTCGCCGTCCTCACCGAACAGGATATGCTGGGCGACCGGCTCGTCCGCCGCGCCAAGCGCAAGAAGAGCGCCGACGCCTTCCTCGCCGAACTCGCCACCCTCTCTCCCGGCGACCTCGTCGTCCATATGGACCATGGCATCGGCCGCTATGAGGGGCTGACCCAGATCCCGGTCAGCAAGACCGCGCATGACTGCGTCGCCCTCTCCTATTCCGGCGGCGACAAGCTCTATGTGCCGGTCGAAAATCTCGAAGTCCTCTCCCGCTACGGCTCCGACAGCGAGGGCGTGAGCCTCGACAAGCTGGGCGGCGAGGCCTGGCAGCGGCGCAAGGCGCGGATGAAGGAGCGGATCCGCGAGATTGCGGGCGAACTGCTCAAGACCGCTGCCGAACGCGCCCTGCGCCCGGCCGAGATCGCCGAGCCGGACGCCGCCGGCTATCCCGCCTTCGTCGACCGCTTTCCCTATCAGGAAACCGACGATCAGGACCGCGCGATCGGCGATGTCATCGAAGACCTCGGCGCCGGCCGCCCGATGGATCGCCTCGTCTGCGGCGATGTCGGATTCGGCAAGACGGAGGTCGCGCTGCGCGCCGCCTTCGTCGCCGCCATGGCCGGGATGCAGGTGGTGGTGATCTGCCCCACTACCCTGCTCGCGCGCCAGCATCACATGAATTTCGTCGAGCGCTTCCGCGGCTTCCCGCTGGAAATCGCCCGCCTCTCCCGCCTCGTCCCCGACAAGGAGGCGAAGGCGACCAAGGCGGGCCTCGCCGACGGCACGATCGACATTGTCGTCGGCACCCACGCCCTGCTCGCCAAGGGGCTGGAGTTCAAGCGCCTCGGCCTCGTCATCGTCGACGAGGAACAGCGGTTCGGCGTCACCCACAAGGAACGCCTCAAGTCCCTGAAGACCGACGTCCACGTCCTCACCCTCACCGCCACCCCGATCCCGCGCACGCTCCAGATGGCGATGTCGGGCCTGCGCGAACTCTCGGTCATCCAGACCCCGCCGGTCGATCGCCTGGCGGTGCGCACCTACATCATGCCCTGGGACGGCGTGGTCATCCGCGAGGCGCTGCTGCGCGAACATTATCGCGGCGGCCAGAGCTTCTTCGTCGTGCCGCGCATCGCCGACCTGACCGAGGTCGAGGAATTCCTGCGCACCGAGGTGCCCGAGGTGAAGCCGATCGTCGCCCATGGCCAGATGAGCGCCACCGATGTCGAGGAGCGCATGTCCGCCTTCTACGACAAGCGCTATGATGTGCTGCTTTCCACCACCATCGTCGAATCCGGCCTCGACATCCCCAGCGCCAACACCCTCATCATCCACCGCGCCGACCGCTTCGGCCTTGCCCAGCTCTACCAGCTGCGCGGCCGCGTCGGCCGGTCGAAGACGCGCGCCTATGCGTATTTCACCACGCCCGCCAACCGCATCATCACCGAAACGGCGGAAAAGCGGCTGAAAGTGCTGTCCGATCTCGATACGCTGGGCGCCGGCTTCCAGCTCGCCAGCCACGATCTGGACATTCGCGGCGCCGGCAATCTCGTCGGCGACGAGCAGTCGGGCCATATCAAGGAAGTCGGCTTCGAACTTTACCAGTCGATGCTGGAGGACGCGATCATGGACGCCAAGGCCGGCGGCGCCGGTCTCGAGCCACGCCGCGACAGCTTCTCGCCCCAGATCAGCGTCGACGCGCCGATCATGATCCCGGAAGAATTCGTGCCGGACCTGGACCTGCGCATGGGTCTCTATCGCCGCATCAACGAGCTGGAGGACCGTCAGGGCCTGGAGGCCTTCGCCGCCGAACTGATCGACCGCTTCGGCAAGCTGCCCGCGCCGACCCAGAACCTGCTCAAGATCATCGAGATCAAGCAGAATTGCCTCAAGGCCAACATCGCCAAGATCGATGTCGGGCCAAAGGGCGCGCTGGTCAGCTTCTTCGAGGATCGCTTCCCCAATCCGGCCGGTCTGGTCGCCTATGTCCAGCGCCTGGACGGCGTCGCCCGCCTGCGCCCGGACAGCAAGGTGGTCGTCACCCGCGCCTGGCCCGACCCCGCCGCCCGCCTCAACGGCGCGCTGCAATTGTCGAAGGGGCTGGCCAAGGCAGCGGGGTAAGCGCAGCCCCATGCTACCTGTGGCCTGCCATGCGGGAAGTGGCGTGGCACGCCGCAACGAATGAACAGGGGCAGCGTGCAAGGTTGCCGTCCATGCTGATCGATTGCGGATTGGCGTGGTGCAATGATGGGCTGCGACACCCTAAGCCGGTTACCAATTGCGCAACGAAAAAACCCGCCCGCTTTGCACCAGTGCACACAGCTTTTCTGTGCAAAATAAACTAAGGTGCAGCGGGGCACCTTGTAATTGCGACACTCAATTCCCAAATAGCGATAGCGCCCGTGTTTCCATTTTATCGGAATTCCGTCCAGCGCTGTCTCTTCACGATCAGAAATTCATTTGATTGGCTTTCCTGAGACAGGAAATGCTCGTCGCCGTGCGCGGAATTTGACAGCCGAGCATCGGCGAAGCCGATGAGGCCTGCCTGATGATCGCATATTTTCTGCTCGTCCACCGTTACCCCGCGCAGTTCAAACGCCTGTTCAGTGCGATTTATCTTCCCGGTAATCAATATGTTGTCCATGTAGACAAAAGTTCTGGCGCGGCACTGGCGGAGGAAATTGCGGCCTTCCTGGAACCCTATCAGGGCGTGGAACTGCTCGAGCCGGAAAATGCGCTATGGGGCGGCTACAGCTTGGTCGATGCCGAACTGCGCGGCATGGCCTGCCTGCTCGCCATGGACAGTCGCTGGTCCCATTACATCAACCTGTCCGGCCAGGACTTCCCCCTCAAGAGCCAGAATTACATCCGTCAATTCTTTGCCGCCAACCCTGGTCGACAGTTCATCCGCGCGCTCGACCAGCGCAAGGAACGGCCCGACACCCTGAACCGGATCAGCCACATGTTCATGGAAGAGGATGGCGCGATGAGGGAAACGGGCGTGGAGCGCCCCTATCTGAGCGGCGACACGCCGTTCATCGGCACCCAATGGAAAGCCGTCACCCGCAGTTTCTGCGAATTTGTCTGCCACGACCCGCAGGCCGACCGGTTCAAGGCATTTTATCGCAACAGCTTCATCGCCGATGAGGGCTTTTTCCAGACCGTCATGATGAACAGTCGCGATCAGGGCATGGTCATGAATGACGATCTGCGGATGATCGATTGGGTACCCGACGGCGCCATAAAGCTGCGCCCGCGCAATTATGATGGAACCGATCTGGAACAGCTAAAATCCAGCAAGGATCTTTTCGCGCGCAAGTTCGATGCTCAGGAAGATCCAGACATATTGTCGCTGCTGGAACGGCATCTGCAGACCCCGGCAGCAAATATCTATCAGGTTGCGGACACTGCCCCGAAAATATCGTTTCGTTTCACCATGCCCGAAACCGTGACGGCCTGAACAACCTACCGACGGATTTTCTGAAAGGACATTATCATGGCTAAAGCACAAAAGAGATCAAATCGGGAAGTTCGCAAGCCCAAGGCCGAAAAGCCCAAGGGCAACGCCTCGAAGCCGTCGCTCAAGACCGGCATTGTGGCCGGACTTGAAAACATGAAGCGGTAGGGAGCAAGGCACATGCAAATTTCAGCCGCTCATTGCAGGGAGCAGGAAGCGCTGCATCGCGCCAGGGCACTCAACGACCCTCTGGAAAATCGCCGGAAGATCGCGATGGCTGCCGCCAAGGCTTGGGAAGTCGAAGCGACCCTGGCTGAAAGGCGCGCGTCGAAATCCCGGGCGCTCGACAAGCTGGATGCCGCAATCACCCTGGAATTTGAACGTGAGACAAGATTGGAATGGACAGATCGGGCGGAATGAGGCGCCCGGCTGATTTCAGGAGATAGACGCCCGCACAAAGCGGGCGCGCGCCTCTCAGCCCGTAACCACCCCGATCGCCAGCGCATCCCCACCCTCAACGATCGCGATCAGCCGGTCGACATTGGGGTGCGCGCCGGGGCGATTGCGGGCATCGGCTGTATGTTCGGCAAATACCGCCAGCCCATGCTCGGCCGCCACCGCGTCCAGCGTGCCGAAGGTCTGCTGCAAATAGGCATAGACAGCCAGCGAGCCCTGCTTGCCCGGCTGGTTCTCGATGCTGGCGACCACCGCGCCGGTCGCATCCGTCAGGTCGATGCGGGCAATGCCGTCGATCGGCGGCAGCAGCTGGAGATTGTCCTTGAACGTCGCACCTGGTTGAATCATCGCTGGCCTTCCCGCCTCGAAAGAGAATGAGCGCGCGCCTAGCAGCTTCCCCCTGTCCGGGCCAGGTCGTCGGCTTCCGCCATCCCTTTCCTATTTGGATTTTCTCTGATCTATCCTGTCGGATGGAACAATGCGCGCGCGCCCACTGTCTTCGCCCGGCCCAGGCTCGCCCGGCCATTCCACCCCCGATCGCCCGGCACGCGCCACCAGATCATGGCCCGCAACCGTCGCATTCCTGTCGCTTCACTGTCGCTTCAAAGTCGCCTCGCAGGCGCGCCACCGACTCTTCACTGTCGCTTCGGCGTCGCCTGACCGTCGCGTACCCCGGCCAAAACGCCCGAAATCGCCCTGCATCGACACTGTGAACTTTCAACTGTCGCGTCGGCGCGCCCGCCGATCCGACCGCCAAGTCGCCATTCATCATCAACCGGAAAAGAAGCAGCAACAGTCGAAACCTACATGCGATTGTGACGACCGGGCAACAAAGCGCGGCGTCATAGCAGGAGAATATGATGAGTTTGATCCTTATGGCGCTTGCCGCCGCCGCGACCCACAATGTGTCGGTCGAGCATCATGGCAGCCAGGTCGGCGCCACCTACACCGCCCGTACCGAGATCCAGACCCGCACCATCGGCGCCAAGACGCCCAACCGGATGGACAATCAGCGCTGCCTGTGGACCGCCACGATCGTCGTAGACCGCAAGCTGGACCATGGCCCGGCGCTGGCCCGTACCGTGTCGAGCGACAAGCAGTTTTCGGGCAGCGAACCGGGCGCCTGCGCCGCCAGCCGCCAGACCGGCGCGCGCAACATCGCCCGCTATCAGGACAAGATCGCGGCGCATCTGGTTGATGTGGCCCAGGCCGATCGCGCGCCGTTGCTGGCCGAACTGGATCAGGTGCGCGCCCTTGCCTCGAACTGATCGACGTCCAACTGATCGCGCCAGGACGATGGCATGGCTGGGCGGGCTTGGCCTCGCCCTCCATGCCTTTCCGGCCGCTGCCCAATATGCGAGCGGCCCCAGCGCCACGATCGAGGTCGCCAGTGACGAACGCCGCCGCGGCCTTAGCTGGTCCGATGGCGACCCGGTGCTGCGCGGCACCTTGTCCGTGCCAGTGACGGACGGGTTCTCGCTCGATGGCGCGGCGACCAGCCTCTGGGGCAGCGCCCGTCATGGCGGCGCCGATGCCGTAATCGACCTTGGTCCCTCCTATGTCCACCAACTCGGCGGCTGGCGCCTGTCGCTCGACGCGCGCTACCATCTTTTCCCCGGCGCCGATCATCAGGGCTATGGCGAGGTTGGCGCGGGCGCCGGCTTCCTGATCGGCCCGGCCAGCATCGACCTTGGCGCCCAATATGCCCCGCGCCAGTCGGCGATCGGCGGCGACAATCTCTATCTTTCCTCGGCCGCGTCCTTCGCCATTCCCGGCACGCCGCTCACCGCCTCGGCCCGGATCGGCCATAGTTCGGGGTCGGACCGCGACCCGATCGTCGCGCAACGGCTGCGGCCGGGTGGCGATTATTGGGATTATGGCGCGGCGATCGCCTGGTATCGTGGCCGCTGGTCGGCGGAGCTGCGTTACAGCGACACCGACATTGCCGGGCGTGACGCGGCCCATGCGGGCGCCGCGCTGATCGGCCGGGTCGGACTAAGCCTGTAGCACCAGGGCGATGAGTTCGGGCGTGGAGACGCCCGCCGAACGCAGGAAACCCTGATAATAGTCACACCCTTCCCGGGCGAGCAGGTCGAGTTGCTCCTCGGTCTCCACCCCCTCGGCGATGACGCGCAGGCCCAGCGACTTGGCCATATGGATGACCCCCCGCACGATGATCCGGTCGCGCGCGGATCCGGCAATATCCTGGGCCAGGCTGCTGTCGATCTTGAGATAGTCTAGCGGCAGGCCCTTCAAATAGGCCAGGCTCGAATAGCCGGTACCGAAATCGTCGATCGCGACCGCCAGCCCTTCGGCCCGCAGCGCCGTCAGCAAGGCGGCAGCAGCATCGACATCCTGGATCAGCCCGCTTTCGGTGATCTCCACCGTCAACCGCGACCGGGGAAAGCCGCTGCGATCGACCAGGCCGAGAAAATCGGCCATGAAGCCCGGCTGGGCGATGTCGGCGGCGGTGACGTTGATCGACAGGCGCAGATTGGACAGCGCGCTCGGCCAGGCCGCCGCCTGACGCAGCGCCTCAGCCTGGATATGGGCCGAGAGCGGCAGCATGTAATCGGATCGTTCGGCCGTTCCGAACAGGATCGCCGCCCCCAGCGGTCCATGTTGTGGATGGTTCCAGCGCGCCAGCGCCTCGACCCCGCTGATATGATGGTCATCGACCGGATATTGCGGCTGGAACACGATGCCGATCTCGCCCCGGTGCAAGGCCAGCCGCAGGTCGGTTTCCAACTGGTCGGCATCGATCTGGCGACTGCGCTTCTCGGCGGAAAAAATGCGGATGCCCTCGCCTCCGCCTTGGCGTGCATCGGCCAGCGCCGCGCCCGCCCGGCGCAGCAATTGGGTCGCATCATCGTCGGCCCGCGCCTGGGCGATGCCACAGCGGGCGATCAGCCGGATCAGATGATCGCCCGCCGTGAACGGTCGGCCGATCGCGCCGATCAATTGCCGCGCGAGATAGGTCGCCGGTTCAGCCGCTGCCGCATCGCCCGTCAAACCGACCAGGAATTCGGTACCCGCGATCCGCGCGACCATGGCATGACCCGCGACTTCGTCAACGATCTGCTCCATTCGCCGCGCGATCCGCCCCAGCAGCGCGTCTCCCACGACCTGCCCATAGGCCGCGTTCATCCGGTCGAAATTGCTGATCGAGAGCAGTACGACGGTGGTCGCCAGCCCCGATCGCCGGTCCAGCCAGTCAAGGGCGGCATGACGCGACCGCAGGCCCGTCAGG
This sequence comes from Sphingobium sp. AP49, assembly GCF_000281715.2. Taxonomy (NCBI): domain Bacteria; kingdom Pseudomonadati; phylum Pseudomonadota; class Alphaproteobacteria; order Sphingomonadales; family Sphingobiaceae; genus Sphingobium; species Sphingobium sp. AP49. The sequence continues at coordinate 2,762,856 of NZ_CP124576.1, forward strand.
TTATCGCGGCTGGTGACATCCTGATCCTGTTCGTCGGACAGCCATTCGACGTCCGCGGCCACCGCCCCGTCATCGAAGCGCAGATGATGCACCAGGCGATTGCCCGGCCGATCAGGCACGGCGTGCGCGAAAGCAGCCGGCCGTCCCGTTTGCATCATGCTGTCCAGGGCTGCGAACACGGCCTTGCGTTCCGTTCGCTGCAATTGCCCGATCAATACGGACGGAGCGTGATGGCGTCCTTCCAGACCCAGATGCCGCGCCAGGCTCTCGCTCAAGCGCATGCCGGCACCATCGCGGTCCATTTCCCAATAGAGCGCGTCGCCCCGCCTGATGCGTTGCGCCCGCTGGCTCTGCATCGCTCCACCGCCCAGCCGCTCCACCAGCCGGTGCGCCGATGCCAGCGTCGCGCGCAATATCTCCGGATTGACGGGCGCCGTGATATAATGGGTGGCGCCTGCCTCGAACAGCTGGGGCAATATGGCCAGCGCCCCCGGTTCGACCAGCACGACCAGCGCACAGCCGCCCGCCTCGACCGCAGGCACGAGCGGGGCGATCAATCTGGCCGCACCGCCGCCGCCGCGCATGTCGACCAGCGCGATCTGCGCATCGCTGCGCAGGAAACGCTGCGGCGCATCCGCTGCGCGCCGGGCGCCGATCGCACGCCATCCCGCCTCCTGCGCTGCTCTGCACAGGGGGTCACGATCGCCGGGCGACAGGATGAAGATGCTACGCTGCCCGTCCGGGGCGGCCTGCCCGCTCACTCTTGTAACGCCTCCCTGACAACCCGCGCCGTGCTGTTGTAACAGCAACCGGTTACCGACCTCTTCAACATCCCGCAACTGGCGTGCTTGCACCGACCCTGCCCATCGCCTAGCTAAGCATCATGGCGATCGTCGATCCTGCCCCTGCCCCCATGACCGACGGCCTGGGCCGCCGGATCAATTATCTGCGGATTTCCGTTACGGATCGATGCGACCTGCGCTGCCGCTACTGCATGGCGGAACGCATGACCTTCCTGCCGCGCAGCCAGGTTCTGACGCTGGAGGAAATCGCGTTGCTGGCAGACCTGTTCATCGCGCGCGGGGTTCGCCGCATCCGCTTGACCGGGGGTGAACCTCTGGTACGGCGTGACATCCTCGATCTTGTCCGCAGAATCGGCCGCCATTTGGGTGGCGGTTTGGACGAACTGACCATGACCAGCAACGGGACGCGACTGGCTCAACATGCCGACGCTTTGTACGAGGCGGGCCTCCGGCGGATCAATGTCAGCCTGGACACGCTGGACACCGATCGCTTCACGCATGTGACCCGCGGCGGCGATATTCGTGCGGTGCTTGACGGATTGGCTGCAGCGCGACTGGCGGGCTTGGCGGTCAAGATCAACATGGTTGCGCTGAAAGGCATCAACGAGGACGAAATTCTGCCGATGCTGCATTGGTGTAACGCACAGGGGTTCGACCTGACTTTGATCGAGACAATGCCGCTGGGCGATACCGGTGAGGATCGCAGCGACCATTATCTTCCCCTGACCAAGGTCGCGGCCGCCATTGATACCCAGCATCGCCTAACGCCAGTCGACATGCGCACTGGTGGCCCCGCCCGCTATCATGCCGTCGATGGCATGCAAACGCGGCTCGGCCTTATTACGCCGATGACGCGCAATTTCTGCGCTGATTGCAACCGAATGCGCATGACCTGCGAGGGCAAGATTTTCATGTGCCTGGGCCATGAGGATCATATCGATTTCAAGACTGCGTTTCGTGACGGGGGCATTGCCGCCGTGGAGCCTCTGATCGACCGGTCCCTGCGGCTCAAGCCTGCCCGTCATGACTTTCGCATAGGGGCCGGCGCCTCGCCTGCAGCCGTGCAACGGCATATGAGCGTTACCGGCGGATGATCGACGAGCCTCGACGCGCGCTGGTCGCGTCCCCCACCCAGGCAGCCAAGGCAGCGGAGGAGCGCCTGCGCGCAGCCTATGACTTCGTGCCGATCGAACAGGCCGACACCGTCATCGCCCTCGGCGGTGACGGCTTCATGCTGCAGACATTGCACGCCATGCTCGAATCGCGCCGCATCCTGCCGATATTCGGCATGAACCTTGGCACGGTCGGTTTCCTGATGAACGAATGGCGGCTGGAACGGCTGGAGCAACGGCTCGAAAGTGCCAAGACCTTCAAGGTCAATCCGCTCCGCATGACGGTCGATACGATCGATGGCGAACGTTTCTCGATCCCGGCGATCAACGAAGTGTCGTTGCTGCGTGAAACCCGCCAGACCGCCAAGCTGGAAGTACAGGTCAATGATCGCCCCGTCCTGCCGGAACTGGTGTGCGACGGCGTGCTGGTGGCGACTCCCGCAGGATCCACGGCGTATAATCTGTCCGCCCACGGACCGATCCTCCCGCTCGGATCCGGCCTCGTCGCCCTGACCCCGATCAGCCCTTTCCGTCCGCGTCGCTGGCGTGGCGCCATTCTGCCGGAAAGCACGGCGATCCGTTTCACGGTACTCGATCCGGTAAAACGCCCGGTCAGCGCGGTGGCCGACCAGCGCGAAGTCCGCGACGTAGCCCAGGTCGAGGTGAAGATCGACCGCGCGACGCCGCTGACGCTGTTGTTCGACCCGGAACATACGCTGGACGATCGGATCGCGGCGGAGCAGTTCATCGCGTAATTTTCTGCAATTTGCCGCTTGCCATTTCAAGATGGTCGCTGCATATGCGCCGCCTGCCCGGCGAAATCCAGGCTGCTCCCCGATAGCTCAGCGGTAGAGCATTCGACTGTTAATCGAATGGCCGTAGGTTCGAATCCTACTCGGGGAGCCACAATTTTCCAGCTCTAAGATTCCGACTGTTTTTCAATCGCCTGGGCCATGAAGCGATCAGGTTGGCCGGATTTCGCACTAACATCGTCGCCGTAATCCTATGGGATTGCGGCTTTTTTTGTTCATATCCAATTTGGCGCCTCCGTCCCTCCCCGCGACGCCGGGATCGCAGGCATTGCGGCGTTCATCCACCGATCATTGAGTAATCATAACCGCCATATCCACGCCTTTCCGCCTCGTCGCAGGCCTGCATAAACAGGCGCTTTGCGAAGGTCTCAACTGCCTAGCCCGGGCATCAGTCCTCAATTCAAACTGAACCGGTCTGGGCTAGATCAGAGAGGGCACGGTCCCGGACCCGCCCATGCTGGTCGAGACAGAAACGGATCGCCCATATCTGACGAGGCTTCAGCGCCCGCTTCGCGCCGACCTTGCGCCCAGCGTTCCAAGACACCCGCTCGAGAGCAGCGGGATAAAACTCTGAAATCCCATGACACTTTTCCTATGGCCCTGACGGCCACAGGTAGAAGGCTTCAGACGACGTCGCCGCTTTGCGGTCGTCCAGCAGCCAAATTTTTCGGTCCCAACTGCGGACGGTTAAATTGCAATTTCCCAATCGGCAAAGCGTAGGCCTGTCCCTCTATTGCGTGAACGCCAGAATTGAGATCGACCCTTTTCCAGGCAAAAATCGGAACAATAGCCAGTGAAAACTGCGACACTTTACGCCAATTAATTGATTTTTATTCGTTAATGATTGAACGAGCGCTGACGTGTCGATTGCGATGTCGCAACGGAGAGGCGTTTTCACGACGGCTTCTCCGTTTCCATGTTGTGCTAAGGCCAGAAATTAGAAAATAATCCACCGAACCAAATCGTCGCAAATGGTCCGGGTCCGGTCGCTTCGGCCAATCGGTGATGGCATATCTGTGAATCTCCTATGCCGGAACCAGAGTTCGCAACGTTAAATGGCCGGCATATGGTGCGTAGCAGCCGCTGCCGCCCTCGCCCCAAATCGGTCATTCGGAAACGATTTTGAAATTACCGAATCCGGAACGTCCGCTTGCTGTGCTTGTCAGCTTGGGACAGGGGCGATGCAGGATTGGGCATCGCCCTTTATGGTCACTCGTACTTACTGTTCCTTGAATATGAGCGATTTACCCACAAAGCGCGCCGGCTTCACATTGGACAAAGTTTGGGCCTTGCGCCCCTTGGTGCTCATCCAGGTAACTTCGACCTTGACCGCGTCCATGGACTTCAGCCCGAAATGCAAGGGCGCTGCATTTTCCGAATTATAGCCGTCGCCAGTCGAAAGCTGTCGCGTGGCCAATATCTTGCCGGCCTTGTCATAGAGGCGCACTTCCGCCCCCATGCGGGTGAAACGCCCCTTCGCGTCGAGGAGTGTAACCGACAGGCTACGCCTGGCGGCCGCACGATCCAGATCATTGTGGAACAGGAAATGGCCGCCCTGGCTGGTATAGCCACGCATCACCGACAGGTCGAGCGCGCCGTCCCGGTCATAGTCGACCCATTGCACGCCATGGTCGCCGACATTGAGCTGCGACGTCTCGGTCAGAACCTGGCGGAACCCCTTGCCCCCTTCATTATGGAAGAGGCTGTCCTTGGGCTGCTGCTGGTCACGGGGACCATGATAGGAGGTGACGTAGAGGTCGAGATAACCGTCATTGTCATAATCGCCCCACACCGCACCGACGGCATGATTATCGATGCCCACGCCCATTTCCTTGGCGACGTTGGTGAAGGTCCCGTCACCATTATTATGGTAGAGCGCGTTCACGCCATAATTGGGCACGAATAGGTCGAGATTGCCGTCATTGTCATAGTCGCCGACAGCGCAACCGACCCCACCTTCTTCCTTGGAACGCCCCGGATTATCGAGGCCCAGTTCGGGCGCGACATCGGTGAAGCTGCCGTCGCCATTGTTGCGCCACAGCGCATCGGTCGCGCCTGACTGATTGGCCAGGAAGACGTCCAGAAAGCCGTCGCGATTATAGTCGAACCAGCAGGCGCCCACGGTCGGCCGGCTATCCGACACGCCGGTGCCGGCCGAGACCGGAACGAACTTGCCATTGTCGTTGCGATAGAGGCTGTTGGGGCCGATGCGATTGGCGGCATAGACGTCCAGGTCGCCATCATTGTCGTAATCGACCCAACTGGTCTGGCGTGCGGAGCGGTTGGGGATGGTCAGGCCCAGTTCGGGTGCGACATTGGTGAATATCTTGCCGCCTTCATTGCGGAAGACCAGGCTGAGTTCCCCCGGCATGGTCGCCCCGCCCAACAGGTCGATCCAGCCGTCGCCATCATAATCGCCCCAGGCGACGCCCCGCATTTCCGGGCCGGATGTGGGGAGACCCAATTGCGGCCCGACATTGACGAACTTTCCATCGTCATTGCGATAGAGGCGGATGTTGCCGCCCTTGAGCGAGACAACCAGGTCGAGGTCGCCATCATTGTCGAAGTCCGCCCAGCTGTTGGACAAGGATCCGGCAATGGCGAAATCGCCTGGCTGTATGGAGGTGAAGGGCGGCTCGGCAGGCGAGGCAGCGTCCTGCGCCATTGCCGGCTGGCACAGCAGCATCAGCGGCAGGATATGGCAAAGCGACCGGTTCGGCGATGGCATGGATATTCCCCTCTTTCTTTCAGATTTGGCTGGTTTTGCGCGTGTCGGGCATGCGCAGATAGACGATCAGCGACACCGCGATCATGGCGGTGACGTACCAGTAGAAGCCGCCTTCCATCCCGGCGTGCTTCATCCAGAGCGCGGCATATTCGGCGGTGCCGCCGAACAGGGTGTTGGCCAGCGCATAGGGAAGCGCGACGCCCAGCGCCCGGATATTGGCCGGGAACAGCTCCGCCTTCACGATCGCGTTGATGGAGGTGTAGCCGGTGACGATCACCAGGCCGCCCAGCACCAGCAGGAAGGCGCCGAAGGAGGAAGTGACACGCTCCAGCGCCGTGAAGATCGCCGTGGTGAACAGGACGCCGCTGACGCCGAAGCCGATCAGCAGCGGCTTGCGACCGATGCGGTCGGACAGCCAGCCGGCCATGGGCTGCAACAGCATGTAGATGAACAGCGCCGAGGCCATGATCGCGGTCGCGGTCTGGCGGCCGAAGCCGGCGCTGTTGACCAGGAATTTCTGCATGTAAGTGCTGTAGGCATAGAAGGCGAGCGTGCCGCCGGCGGTGAGCGCCATGACCAGCAGCACTTCACGCGGATGCTGCCGGATGAGGTTGAGGCCGCTGGAGCGGGGCCGTTCGTTGATGGCCGCACTTTCCTCGAAGGCTTCGGTTTCCTTGAGCCCGCGGCGCAGGCGATAGACGCCGACCGCCATTACCCCGCCGATCACGAACGGCACCCGCCAGCCCCAGCTTTCCAGCTGATGTTCGGTGAGGAACAGCTGGAGCAGCAGCAGGACACAGAGCGCCAGCAGCTGACCGGCGATCAGCGTCACATATTGGAAGCTGGAAAAGAAACCGCGCTGATCGCTCTGCGCCATTTCCGACAGGTAGGTCGCGCTGGCGCCATATTCGCCGCCGATCGACAGGCCCTGCATCAGGCGGGCGAGCAGCAACAAGGCCGGCGCGGCGACGCCGATGCTGGCATAGCTGGGGATGGCCGCGATCATCAGCGATCCGCCGGCCATCATCATGACCGAGAGGGTAAGGCCCGCCTTGCGCCCCTTGCGGTCGGCATAGATGCCCATCGCCCAGGCACCGATCGGCCGCATCAGGAAGCCGACGGCGAAAATCGCTGCCGCATTCAGCAACTGGGCGGTGCTGTCGTCCGATGGAAAGAAGACCGGCGCGAAATAGAGGGTGAAGGCGGAATAGACATACCAGTCATACCATTCGATCAGATTGCCGATCGATCCGCCAAGGATGGATTTCAGGCGATCCTGGCGGGAAAGACTGGCTGGGGAGAGAGACGCAACATGTTCCATCCCCGTTGATACGGACGGCCCCGCTCGTTCTGCTAACTGCCTTCGGCGGACACCAAAATTATCGAATTGTCGCTGCCCGGAACGGCGCGGATGCCAAAGCCGCTTTCGAGTGCGTCGACGAAATCCTGCGACCGGTCGAGGCGGAAGGCGCCGCCGACCCGCAGGCTGGCGATCGCCGGATCGCCGATCACCAGCGGCGTGGGACGATAGCGGTTGAACTCCTCGACCGCCTGGGCGAGCGTGTCCCCCTCGAACTCCACCATGCCTTCCTGCCAGGCGGTGCGCTGCTTGATCTTGGCCGGTTCCAGATGGGTGACGGCGATGCTGCCGCTGCGCACAGCCGCGCTGCGCCCGCTTTCGATCCGACGGACGGCAGAGTCGCCGTTGCGGACCGCCACGATCCCCTCGATCACGGTCAATTCGGTGACATCGGCGCGCAGGCGCACGTTGAACATCGTACCGACGGCGCGCACCAGCGTCCCGTCGGCGTTGACGATGAAGGGGCGTTTGGCGTCATGGGCGACATCAAACTGCGCCTCACCCTTCAACAGGGTGATCGACCGCATGTCGTCGCGCAAGGCGACCTCGACGGAGCTATTGGTGTTGAGATGAATGCGGGAGCCGTCAGCCAGTTGCACCGTGCGGGTCTCGCCCAAGGCTGTACGATAATGGTCAACCGTGCCCAGCAGGCGCAGGGCGACGGTGGAAGCCACCCCAATCGCCGCTGCTGCGGTCGCCAGGCCGAGGAGCAGACCACGACGACCGATCAGGGGCCGCCGGACATCCGCTATGGGCTCCTCCACGACCGTATCGTTGGGCAAGAAACTCGCAGGCGATGCGGGCCTGTCCTGCTGGCTGGCGGGCAGTTCATTCAGTCGCTCGGTCAGTTCCCAGCTGACCTCCGCCTTGGCAAAGGCGAAGCCATGGGCCGGGTCGATCGCCACCCAGGCATAGGCGGCGTTCCAGTCTTCGAGGGCATCACTCGCTCGCGCGTTAAGATACAGACGAGCCGCTTCGGCCTCGATCGCCTGCATGTCCTCCGCGCTTCTGTAGCGACCATCCAAATCCAGAACCCTCATACTGTCCGATGGCTTGCATTATCTTCACAGCCGCGCGCGTCAAATGTTTGTCCACAGTAAAGACGGACAGCTCCATCTCCTCTGCTATCTCCTTGACCGATTTCTCATGGACGCGGCGCAGGATGAAGGCCCGCCGGCATTGGGCAGGTAGCGTGTCGAGAATGGCCTGGAGATGGCGTAGTTCATCTCGTGCATGCAATGCCTCTTCGGTCGAATTGTCGGTCTGGAGCACGTCGAATTCGGCCACCAGCTCCAGCGACACGATCTTCTCGCGCCGGGCCTCATCGATCAGCAGGTTGCGCGCGATCTGGAACAGAAAGGCCTTGCCGCTCTGCACGCGGTGAATGTCACCGTTGGCATAGGCACGGGTCATGCATTCTGCGACGATGTCGTCGACATCCTGGCGGTGGGACACCACCCGGCGCAGGCGAGAGCGCAAGGCGCCTTCATGCGGCAGGATGGCCTGCTTGAACCAGTCCAGCCTTGCCCTGATCGAGTCCACGTCGACAGCCACGCTCGTCCCCCTGTACTTATCATTCTCCTCTCCGGCGCGCCCGATCCGGCGCTGCGTCGAGGCAGTGCCAGACCGATAACGAAGGCCCTCTCGTCACAAAAATGAGATATTTTTAAGCGTCGTTAGCAGAAACGCGATCGGCCTCCGTATCCACCACCGACGGGCAAATAATTTCGCAGCCCAATCATTTCACGGGGGATATGATGTCGCGTAATTTTCGGAACGTTTCTCTGTGCGCGGTCGCAACGGTCGTTGCCCTTAGCACCCAATCGGCCGCAGCGGCAGAACCGGCGAAGTTCAAGATTCCGGCCCAGTCGATGCAGACGGCCCTGACGCTCTTTGCCAAGCAGTCGGGCATCCAGCTTCTCTTCCCCTACGACCAGGTTGCCGGCCTTCATGCCCAGTCGGTCAACGGCAAGATGACACCCGATGTCGCCCTCCAGCGGCTGATCGCCGGATCGGGGCTGAAGATCACGCTGTCGAACAACAATGTCATTGCCCTGTCGCTGAGCGCCCAGGCGCACAAGATCCGCGCCGTCGAAGTCGCGAGCCTGGGCGTCACCGCCCTTCCCTTCGCGATGCAGGCCAGCGCCGTGCCGCAGGCCAGCACCGCGGCCGCCGAGGAAGCCCCTGGCCCTGCGATCGTCGTGACCGGGTCGCGTGGCCAGGCCCGCACCGTCACCGACAGCCCGACGCCGATCGACGTCATTTCCGGCGCGGACCTGACCCGGACCGGCAAGGCGGGTGTGTTCCAGGCCCTCAACACGCTCGTGCCCTCCTTCAACCTGCCGGTACGGGCGGGCGGCGCCACCTCCACCGTCATCGCGACCGGCGGCCTGCGCGGCCTCAATCCCGATCAGGCGCTGATCCTGGTCAACGGCAAGCGCCGCCATAAAACCTCGCTCATCAACGCTGTGTCGTCGCTCTATAATGGCTCGGTTCCGGCCGATCTCGACATGATCCCGACTGCGGCCGTCGATCATATTGAAGTGTTGCGCGATGGCGCGGCCGCCCAATATGGCTCGGATGCCATTGCCGGCGTCATCAATATCATCCTGAAGGATGACAGCAGTGGCGGGTCAGCCAATTTCACCGCCGGCCAGAATTTCGACCGGTCTGACGGCGAACTTTATCAGGCCGATCTCAATTTCGGGATGAAGCTGGGCGCGAACGGCTTTGCGAACCTGTCGCTCAATCTCAAGAAGCAGGAAATGTCGAACCGCGCACTGCCGCTGGCCGACTGTTCGGTAACGGCGACGACGACTTGCCTCTATCCGCTGGTGAACGGGCAGCTCGATCCGCGCGATGCGGCCGCGGTCGGCACCGAGAGAATCGTTACCACCAGCTATGGCGTCATGCCCTCGCGCAGCATCAATACCGCGCTCAATGCGGGATATGATCTGGGCGGTGTCCAACTCTACGCCTTCGGCACCTACAGCCAGCGACGCTCGGACCTGTGGTACAGCTATCGTTATCCCAAGGACATCAACAATGTCATGGGCATCTATCCCGGCGGCTACCGCCCGCACATCATGATCGACGAGGAAGATTTCGAATTCACCGTCGGCGCCAAGGGCGAAGTCGCGGGCTGGGATTGGGATTTCTCCACCGGCTATGGTCGCAATCGCGCGCGCCAGTCGTCAGAAGGTACGCTCAATCCCTCGCTGGGCACACTCAGTCCGACCGAATTCTATATCGGCACGCTCAAATCCTCGGAGTTCGTTACCTCGCTGGACGTGACCCGTGGCTATGATGTCGGCGGCGGCAATCTCCAGGTCTCAGCCGGCGCGCAGCAACGCCACGAACGCTACCAGACCTTCGCCGGGGATGAGCCGAGCTATGCGGTCGGCCCGGCCATCGTTTCTGGCATGACACCGGGCGCGCAAAGCTCGGCCGGGTTCCAGCCGGAGGATGCCGCCTATATGTCGCGCGACAATTATGCCCTTTATGCGGACGTGGCATGGGATCCCAACAAGGACATCACGATCGGCGCGGCTGCCCGTTTCGAGCATTATGACGATGGCAGCGGCAATACGTTGATCTGGAAGGTGAACGGCCGTTATGCAGCGACCGACTGGATCGCCTTCCGCGCGGCCGCCAATACCGGTTTCCGGGCACCCGCCGTTGCCCAGCAAATCTATACCCAGACGACGAACCAGTTCCGCACCGTCAACGGCGTTCCCAACCAGTTGCTGCAGATCAAGACGCTGGCCGTCGATGATCCCGCGGCAATCGCGCTTGGTGCAGAACCGCTGCAGCCCGAAACATCGTTCAACATCTCGGCCGGCGTGGTACTGACGCCGCTGCCCAATTTCAACCTGACGATCGACGCCTATCAGATCGACGTGGATGATCGCATCACCGTCACCAGCACGCTGACGGGTACAGCCATTTCCAACATTCTGATCGCCAGCGGCATCCCGGCATCGCAGGCCAATACCTTGTCGGCGCAATATTATACCAATGCCATCGATACCCGCACGCGCGGCGTCGATGTCGTCGCCTCCTACAGGCACAGCCTGTTCGATACGGTGAACATGCAGTGGAACCTTGGCTTCAACTATAACAAGACCAAGATCACCCATATCATCGACAATCCGCCGGAACTTGCCGCCTTGGGCAGCGACTATGTCCTGTTCGATCGCGCCCGCCGCAGCAACATGACCAATAATCTTCCCCAGACCAAGTTGTCGATCAGCAACCTGGCCACGATGGGCGACTTCACCCTGTCCACGCGACTGACCCGCTTTGGCAGCTTCAAATCCTACCAGAACGGGGTCACCAGCAACGGCGTGACCACCTATCCGAACGATCGCAGCTATGGCGCCAAGTGGATCACCGACCTGGAGGCAAGCTGGCAGGTCACGCCGCTGGTCAATATCGCGATCGGCGCGAACAATATCTTCAACGTCTATCCCGATGAAAATCGCGCCAGCGACGTCAGCGCGACGCTTGGCCAGGGCCTTTACCCTGGAACCTCCCCGATCGGCTTCACCGGCGGCTTCTACTATGGCCGCGTCGGCCTGAGCTTCTGATCCATCACCTATAAAGCGCCGTTCCCCATAGGAACGGCGCATTTTCTACACTGACGGGAGAAATGACGGCGATGCGCCACATGACGATATGGCTCGCGGCTCTGGCCGCATCCTCGGCGATAACGGCCTCGGTCGCGGCCCCTTCCACGACCTGGGGTGGCGGCGAAATCCTGTGGGATAGTTTTGGCGTACCCCATATCTATGCCAAGACCGAGGAAGGCGGCTTCTATGGTTTTGGCTATGCTCAGGCCCAGAGCCACGGCAATCTGCTGCTGCGCATGTATGGCGAAAGCCGTGCCCGCGCCGCCGAATATTGGGGCGAGAAATATGAAAGCCAGGACAAATGGCTGGTCGCCAATGACGTGCCTGCCCGGTCCATCCAGTGGTTCAGGCAGCAGACGCCGCAGATGCAGAAAAATCTCGAAGGCTTTGCGGCCGGGATAAATGCCTATGCCGCCGCCCATCCCGACAAGATCGCGCCGGAGGTGAAGGTCGTCCTGCCGCTCAAGGGTGTCGACATCATCGCCCATGCCCAGCGGCTGATGAATTTCGGCTATATCGCGTCCGACCGCAAGGTGCTGACCGACCCGTCGATCAACGAGGCGGGCGGTTCGAATGCCTGGGCGGTTGCGCCGTCGCGCTCGGCCAGCGGCAAGGCGATGCTGCTCGCCAACCCGCATCTGCCCTGGGCGCCCAGTCAGCTGACCTATTATGAGGCGCAGATAACCGCGCCGGGCCTGGCCATCTACGGCGCGACGCAGGTCGGCCTGCCGGTGCTGCGCTTCGGCTTCAACAATGATCTGGGCTTCACCAATACCGTCAACACGATGCAGGGCTTCACCAGCTACAAGCTGACGCTGGAGGGCGGTGGCTATCGCTTCGACGGCAAGACGCTGCCGTTCAAGGCCGTCACGAAAAGCTACAAGGTCAGGCAGGCCGACGGCACGCTGAAGACGGTCAGCTTCGAACAGAAGAGCACGGTGCATGGCCCGGTCTTCACCCTGCCCGATGGCAAGACGACGGTTGCGCTCAAGGTCGCCGGGCTCGACCGGCCAGGCGTGCTGGAACAATATCTGGAGATGGGCAAGGCGCGCGACTGGGGGGCGTTCGAAAAGGCGCTGCGCAAGATGCAGGTGGTGATGTTCAACATCATCTATGCCGACCGCGCCGGCCATATCCTCTATCTCGACAATGGCCTGCTGCCCAAGCATGAAAGCGGCGATCTCAAATATTGGTCCGCCCCCGTCCCGGGCGATACGTCGGCCACGCTGTGGAAGGATGTCCACAGCTATGATGACATGCCCAAGCTGCTCGATCCGGCGACCGGCTTCGTCCAGAACGCCAATGATCCGCCATGGCTGGCCACCTGGCCCCGCGCGCTCGATCCCAAGAGCTTCCCCGCCTATGTCGCGCCGGTCGGGCCGATGAGCCAGCGCGCCCAGATGTCGGTCAAGCTGATGAGCCAGACGCCCAAGATCAGCTTCGACGATTTCGTGTCGCGCAAGCTGACCACCACCTCGCTGATGGCGGAACGGATGCTGCCTGACCTGCTGGCGGCAGCCGCCGGATCGAACGATGCCGATGTGCAGGCCGCCACGACATTGCTCAAGGGCTGGGACCATCGGTTCGAACCCGACAGCCGCGCCGCGCTGCTGTTCGAGACCTGGGCCGGCCTCTTTGCGCCCAGGAATTTCACCGACCAGTCCAACTATGCCGTCAAATGGACGCTGGACGACCCGCTGGAAACGCCCCGCGGCCTGAAAAACCCGGCGATGGCCGTCGCCATGCTGAAGGACGCGGTAGCGAAGACGAAGCAGCTTTATGGGGCGATCGACCGGCCGTTCGGGGAGGTTTCCCGCTTCCATATCGGGGACGTCAGCGTGCCGGCCAATGGCGGTTTCGGCAATACCGGCGTGTTCCGCACCATCACCTGGGGGCCAATGAAGAATGGCGAGCGCACCCCCGTCCATGGCGAGACATGGGTCTCAATGGTCGAATTTGGCACGCCGATGAAAGCCGTGGGCCTGATGAGCTACGGCAATAGCAGCCAACCTGGCTCCCGCCACAATAGCGACCAATTGCAATTGCTGGCCGACAAGAAATTCCGAACCTTCTGGATCGACCGCGCGGATGTGGAAGGTCATGTGGAAGAGAAGACGGCTTTCTGAGAAATATCGCGATTGCTGGGATGCAGGCACTGCATTCCAGCAATCGATAATTCCGCCCCTTCGCGGCCGTCTGAAATTGCAGCCAATATCTCACAAATGACATGTGAGGCATGACATGCCTGCGACATGGCCGATGCTTCTTCGATCCGCCCCAATATGGCCTGCATCGCCAACGACAGGCCGCATGCCCATGGGGTTAATCATCCCGCGCTGACGGTCTTTTTAAACGGCCCCATCAGTTTGAAACCGCGCCATTTTGCGATCATATATTGGCGAATAATGTGTCAGGCAACGGCTGCGAGAGGCGTCGTCCGCGCTCCCAGCCGGCTTCTGGCAAACCGCTGCTCGATGGCGGTCAGATAGGCAAAAATGCTGACTACGCTACCTTGCTCGCCCTCGAAGTCCGATCTCGCCGTCTGAAGCGAACCGCCCTCCATCAGCAGCTCAAGCGCCGCGCGCGCCCGCGCGACCCGGCTCTTGACCGTCCCTACGGCTGTTCCCATGATTTCGGCTGCTTCCTCATAAGCGAAGCCACCGGCACCGACCAGAATGAGCGCTTCGCGCTGGGGTGCCGGAAGTTGTGCAAGCCCCCGCATCAAATCGGCCAGTTCCGCCGCCTTCTCCTGCCCGGCTGGTGCGGCAAGGACTCGATCCGCGACCAGATCATCCCACGATCCGACGAACTTGCGACGACGGGTGAGGCTGAAATAATGATTGCGAAGGATGGTGAAGGTCCACGCCCTGAAATTGGTCCCCGCGACGAACCGCGCGCGGGCCGCCCAGGCTTTCAGCATCGTTTCCTGAACAAGATCGTCGGCCATATCCCGGTCGCCGCACAAGCCGCGCCCGAAGGCCCGCAATTGAGGCAGCGCAGCGGCAAGTTCCTGCTTGAAGCGCTGATCGGAAAGCCGATCCGCAGCGGGACTCGCATTATGTTCGGTCATGGCAGCCTCCCAGGGTGGTTACGGGAGAAGAACATTCCAACCCGCATTTCTGTTCCCTGCACCGCCCAACGGTAGATTGGGTCGCAAGGGAAGCGCATGAAATCCAAGCGCGCAGAGACCGAGAATCAGGCCATTTTGTTTTTTTGCCGCGATGTTCACACTGGCTCTTGCCATTTGCCAAAAGCCGCTGCATATGCGCCGCCTGTCCGGCGAAATCCGGACTGCTCCCCGATAGCTCAGCGGTAGAGCATTCGACTGTTAATCGAATGGCCGTAGGTTCGAATCCTACTCGGGGAGCCAATTTCCACGCCGCAACTGCCGCGTCGGACAACAGATCATCTCCAACAATCTACGCGAATGCCTTGTCTATAGACTCGCGTGCGCCTCTTGCAGCCCTTGCCCTGCCCCGACATCGACATGGCGCAAATGCAGTACGGGCCACGCCTTTCGACGCAGCCCGTAATATAGCCGTGTGAAGGTGCGCGCTGGCGCGCCGCCAGGGATCAGCGTGACGCGAACTGGCGACCGCGCGGCGCGGCGACAGCCCAGCGCTGCGGCATCGCATTCGGGGCGCCTTCGCGCACGAAACATTGGCCGCGCTGTGCCTTGATCGACTGACACAGCGTCTGTGCATCGGCGCGATTACCAAAGCCACTGATGGCCAGACGGTGAAAGATCTTGCCGTTGACCGTCGCCTGACTGGTCAGCACCGGGAAGGCGGCAATCCGATCGTTGACCCGCGCCATCGACATCCACTTGTCCTTGGCGATCGCCGGTGAGGCATAGGCACCCAACTGGACCACCCAGTTGCTCGCGCCCGTCGTCACCGGCTTGATAAAGGCGACCTGCTGCATCCGCGCCGCTGGCGCAGCAACCGTCGTCGCCTTGGCGATTTTCACCGGCTTGGCCTTGCCTGCGGGGCCTTCGACAATGAAGTCCCGCTTCGCAGCTGTCCGCACCGGGGCCGGCTTGGAGGCAGCCTTGGGCGCGACAACGGCCGCAGGCTTCGCCGCCGGCGTCGAGGCTGGTACGGCAGTTTCAATGATGCGTGTCGTGAGGGTCGCAGTCGGGGTTACCTCGACAGCGGCCGTCTGCACCGGGTTCGGCAAATCGGCGATCGGTGCCGGCGCAGCCTCCGGCGCCGCTTCCGCCAGAGCGGTCGGGGCAGCGTCCGACGCAGCAGGCGCCAGCGCCAGGGCAGCGGGCAGACCGGCATCGGCGGCATCAATGCTAACGCCCATCAACGCAGCGACACGCTGCGGCGCCAGGCTCGGTTCAGCCGTCGCGGCCCACTGCACAATGCGCTGATTGGCAGCCAGTGGTGCAAGGTCCATGCCCACGACCAAACGCGCATCCTTCCAGCGGCCGGCCAGCGCATAGGCATAGGCCAGATTCTGGCGCGTACGCGCGGTAGCCGACGGATCCTGGATCGCGGCCGACAGGATCCGCACACCTTCGGTCGCGTCGCCGGCCATGGCCATCGCCAGGCCATAGTCCCCAGCCGGCACATTATCTGTGTTGGCAGCCAGCAGGCTTCGTGCCGCATCGCTCTTGCCCAGCGCAACCTGCACCAGCGCCAGGCTGACAATGGTCCGCGCGTCGCTGTTACCCAGGGTCATGGCATCGGTGAAGGCCGTCTCGGCTGAGGCAAAGCGCCCCTCCAGCACATAGGCCCGCCCCAGCAGCTGTCGATAGCTCGCATTATTGGGAGCGGCCCGCACGGCAGCCTCGGCGGCCTGCACTGCCTGCACGCCATCGCGCGCAACCAGCGCCTTTTCAGCAGCAGTCACGGACTTGTCCGGATTTTCCTGCCTCACTGCCGCGCTGTGGGAACGGAACGCCGCCCCCGTGCATCCCACCATCGTGGTCGCAACCACCAAAGAGGAAAGGGCTGCCTTTCCAAATGCCGTGCGTTTCATCTGCCTACCCACCCCTTCAATCAGTGCTCGCCGCGTGAGTGCGGCACCTGCTGGGCCAGCCGGTCAATCTCGGGCAGGCCGTCGAGAAATGCGTCCAAGGATTCGGTAACGACCTGCTGTGCCGATCGTCCGGTGATCGCAGCGGCCAATCGCAGCTTGAGATGCCGGGTGGCATCCAGCCGCAAGGTGAAGGCCGCCTTGCGGCCCGATGCACCAGCCATCGACACCGTCTTGGACAGCGCGACCTTCGGCTTGGCGACTTTAGGCGCTGCGACCTTGATCGGCGCAGCCATAGGCTCTGCCGCCTTGGGCGGCGCAACCGCATTGGGCACCGCGTTGGCGATGCGTTCAGCCAGTTCCTCGCGCTCGGCAACGACCGCCGGAACCGAAACCATGGCGGTCATCGGCGTCAGGCCGGTCGCGGCAGGCGGTATCGCCTCGCCTGGCTCCTCATCGTGCGTCGGCACGTCAAAGCCCATATCATTCCAACCCAGGTCTTCGGTCACCATGCCGCCGTTGACGGCACGGCCAAAGCCCAGCATCGGGCGGCGCATGGCGGGCGTCGCAGCGCCCTTGCGAGCAAGCAGACCGGAGGTCAGCGAGGCGATCGGTTTGGCTTCAGCCATGGTGCCTGCTTCCTTTACTGGCCAACGACGCGGCGGCCAAAGCCACCGCCTGCGGGACGGGCAGCGGCAGCAACGCCGACACTGCCCTGAGGCACGGAGAAGACCGTGCGGCGAAAATTCTTCTCCAGGCGATCGGAGATATACGTCCACAGACCGGTTACCTCGGCGGCCGATTTCCCCTTGGGATCGACCTCCATCACGGTACGGCCATCGATCATCGATGCCGCGAAATCGGTACGGTGATGCAGGGTGACCGGTGCGACCGTGCCATGTTGCGACAGGGCGACAGCGGCCTCCGACGTGATCCGCGCTTTGGGCGTCGCCGCATTGACGACAAAGATCAAGGGCTTGCCTGCACGTTCACACAGATCGACCGTCGCGCCAACGGCGCGCAGATCATGCGGGCTGGGACGGGTCGGTACGACGATCAGTTCGGCAACCGAAATAA
The DNA here is from genome assembly GCF_000281715.2 of Sphingobium sp. AP49. Classification (NCBI taxonomy): domain Bacteria; kingdom Pseudomonadati; phylum Pseudomonadota; class Alphaproteobacteria; order Sphingomonadales; family Sphingobiaceae; genus Sphingobium; species Sphingobium sp. AP49. The sequence goes on from NZ_CP124576.1 coordinate 2,780,365, forward strand.
CGCTCTGGATCGCCATGGTGATCGCCGGCGGCGTATCAATGACGGCCAGCTTGAAGCCCTGCTGACGCAGGATTTCAAGATCAGCGGCAAGGCGCGCCACCGTCGTCTGGGCGAAGGCGGGATATTCCGCCTCGCGTTCGTTCCACCAGTCGGCAAGCGAGCCCTGCGGGTCGATGTCGATCAGGACCACCGGGCCCGCGCCGGCAAGCTGAGCTTGCACGGCCAGATGACCGGACAGGGTGGTCTTGCCCGATCCGCCCTTTTGCGATGCCAATGCCAATATGCGCACGCGCCTTCCCCCAGGTAAATCCAGTTCCTGACGGGCTTGCCATGACGGCGCCTAAAATTCGGTTAACTGATGAGCATGCCTCCTCGACATGCGATCATTGGCCATATCCTTGATAAGATGGCATCAATGCTAAGGACCCATTAACCTTATTTCGCGATATCGGCGGGTGAACCTTTCGGTCTGGAGCATGGATATGAAGCGTATCTGGGGAGCGGTCGCGCTCGGAACGGTACTGGGCATGGCCTTGCCGGCCCTGGCCGACGTCAAGGCCGGCGTCGATGCCTGGCAGCAGGGCGATTATGGCAAGGCTATCGGCGAATGGCGCCCCCTTGCCAATGCCGGCGATGCCGATGCGCAGTTCAATCTCGGCCAGGCCTATAAGCTGGGCCGCGGCGTCCCCGCAGACCTCTCGACCGCAATGGATTGGTATCGCAAGGCATCTGCGCAGGGCCACGCCCGCGCCGAGGATAATCTGGGCCTCCTCATGTTCCAGCAAGGCGACCGCGCCGGTGCCATGCCTTATCTTCAGCGCGCCGCGACGCGGGGCGAACCGCGGGCGCAATATATTGTCGGCACCGCCATGTTCAACGGCGACATGGTCGGCAAGGACTGGGTGCGCGCCTATGCACTCATGACCCGCGCGTCCGCATCGGGTCTGCCCCAGGCGTCCAGCAGCCTGCAACAGATGGACAAATATATTCCCGAAGCGCAGCGCAAGCAGGGCTTGGCCCTGGCTGCCAATCTTGAGGCAGACGAAAAGAAAAACGCCATGGCGGCCAACATCACGCCAGTCGATGCGCCCCGCGCCGCCCCCTCCCCGGTGCGCAGCGCGGCCGTACCGGCCTCGACTCCGGCGCCGACAGTGCTGGCTGCAGCGCCACCTTTGCCGCCACCCACAAAAACCGCACCGCAACCGGCCGCCTCCAAGGCATCGCCGGCTCCGGCAAAGCCGGCACCGATCAAGGCCGCACCTGTCCCGGCGCGCGCACCGGCCCCTGCCGCATCGGGCAACTGGCGCGTCCAGCTTGGCGCCTTTGGTGATGAAGCCCGCGCCCGCGCACTGTGGAGTCAACTCAACCGCAAGGTGAACGGCCTGTCGAACTATCAACCCTATCTGGTAAAGGCCGGCACCGTCACCCGGCTTCAGGCTGGTCCGATCGCCAGCAGTGCCGACGCCGCTCGCCTGTGCAACAGCATCAAGGCGGCCGGTTCGGACTGCATGCCCAAGAAAATGTGAGGCAAAGCGCGGACGATTAATCCTCTTCCGCGCGCGCCAGCATCCAGGCGCGAAACCGCGCCAGCCCAGGATGGCCACCCAGCCCCGTGGGATAGACCAGATAATAGGCCTGTTCGCTCGACAGCGGCCGGTCGAACGGGATGACCAGGCTACCCGCCTCCAGCTCCGGCCGGATCAGGAAGCTGGGGATCAACGCCACGCCCGCGCCAGCCACCACGGCCTGCGCCAGCATCAGGAAATGCTCGAATGCCGGTCCCTGCGGCAACGGCCCCGCCTCGACGCCCGCCGCCGCGAACCAGCGCGCCCAGGCGTCGCGCCGCGAACTCTGGCTCAGCAGCGGCTTGCCCAGCAGATCAGCGGGCGACCGCAGCACATTGGCCGCCAGCCAGTCCGGCGCGCAGACCGGCACCATCTGTTCGCGGAACAGATAATCCTGCGCCACGCCGGGCCATTCCTCCGGCAGGCCATAATGGATCGCCGCGTCAAATTCCTCCTGCGCGAAATCGAACGGGTCGGATCGCGATGCAAAGTCGACCACCAGTTCGGGATGCAGCGCACTCAAGCCCGGCAGGCGCGGCGCCAGCCAGCGCATGCCGAAACTGGGCAGGGTCGCGATCCGCAGCGCCCCCTGCGCCCGCCGCGCCGCCACCCGCCGGGTCGCGCGCCGGATCCGGTCGAGCGCCGGGCGGATCTCCTCGGCATAGGCCTGCCCCGCCTCGTTCAGTTGCACCCGCCGCCCGACCCGATCGAATAGGGGGGTCTGCAGCCAATCCTCCAGCAACGCGATCTGGCGGCTGACCGCGCTTTGGGTCAGCCCCACCTCCACCCCGGCGCGCGAGAAGCTGCCATGGGTCGCGGCCGCGTCGAAACTGTTGAGCGCGCTCATCGGCGGCAGCCATTTGCGCGCCCTATCCATTCCAGTTCCGCATCAAGTGATGACAGCTCCCTATTTGCGCGACCCACCCTATCCTGCGATAAGAGCGCTGTCATCGTGGAGCGTTCTTATGTCGTCGCAGAATGAAGGAAGCATCGCCGCCCTGGTCCAATCGGCGCTCGGCACGGACGCCGGCGATGCCGCGCTCAATGCACTGGCGATCGATCCCGAACTGCTCGCCGAAACTGGCCCGACCGTCTCGCGCGCCGCCTTTGCGATGGCGATGAACGTCATCCTGTTCCACGACCTGCTGGAACGGGTGCCGAGCGGCGCGGCCTATGTCGCCGACACGCTGGCGCGCGGCGGCCGGGTGCTGTTCGACCATGGCGCGCTGCGCACCATCCGCTTTGCCGAGGGACCGACCGGCGCCCTCCCCGCCGGCGAGGATGCCTTCACCCGCATCTTCCTGCCCTTGGGCTATCGCCTGGCCGCCCTCTATCCGCTCGATCGCCTCAAGATGACCGGCCGCGCCTATGTCCATCTCGACGCGCCCGAGGCGATCCCGCAATTCTTCCTCTCCGAACTGCATGTCGACCGGTTTGACGGGGAATTTGGTGCGGCCGCGACCCGCATCTTCGGCACATCGCGCGACCCGCTCGACGCCCCTACCCGCGCGCTGCTGGATCGCTACGCCGCCGGCGAACCGGTCGGCTTCGATGCCGCCGCCGCCGCCCTGCCCATCATCGTCTCCGCCTTCGACCGCCAGCATGAACCGCCGGCCTTTGCCGATTATGAGCTGCTGCTCTCCCGCTCCAACGAAGCCGCCTGGATCGCGACCGAAGGCAATGCCTTCAACCATGCGACCGATCGCGTGTCCGATGTCGCCGCGCTGGCCGATCGCCTCAAGGCGGAAGACCGGCCGATGAAGCCCAAGCTCGAAATCTCCGCGACCGGCCGCGTGCGCCAGACCGCCTTCCGCGCCGACAGCGTCGAACGCCTCTTCGCCGATCGCGAGCTGCGCAACGTGCCGGGTTCCTTCTACGAATTCATCAGCCGCGATATCGACCCGGACACCGGCAAGCTGGACCTTGCCTTCGACACCGGTAACGCCACCGGCATCTTTGCCATGACCAGCGCCAAGGCTTGATCGCGGCTCCAGCTTGAGGCAACGCCTGCGCTGAATTGCTGGAGGCGATGCCGTGAACGACAAGACCATCCCGTCCTGGATACTGACCCTGGTCTGTGCCGACCGCGTCGGCATCGTCGCGGCGGTCAGCCAGTTCCTCGCCGAACGGGGCGGCTTCATCACCGACAGCCAGCAATATGCCGATCGCGAGGCCGACCTCTTCTTCATGCGCGTCGCGTTCGAGGCGACCGACACCGGCATGCGCTTCGACACCGCCGGCTTGCGCGACGAATTTGCCGACATCGGCACCCGTTTCGCCATGGACTGGCGCCTGACCGAGGCCGCCGATCGCCCGCGCATGCTGATCGCCGTGTCGAAGGGTTCTCATTGCCTCGCCGACCTGCTGCACCGCTGGCAGACCGGCACGCTGGCGGTCGACATCATGGGCGTCGTGTCCAACCATCCCGACATGCGCCGCATCACCGAATGGCACGGCATCCCCTATCATGAGCTGCCGCCCAATGGCGACAAGGCCGCGCAGGAGGCCGCCCTGCTCGACCTGTTCGATCGCAGCCGGTCGGAATATCTGATCCTCGCCCGCTACATGCAGGTGCTGTCGGAAAATCTGGTCGATCGGCTGGCGGGCCGCTGCGTCAACATCCATCACAGCTTCCTGCCCGGCTTCAAGGGCGCCCGCCCCTATCACCGCGCCCATGAGCGCGGCGTCAAGCTGATCGGCGCGACCGCCCATTTCGTCACCGCCGACCTCGACGAAGGGCCGATCATCGAACAGGCGGTCGAGCGCGTCGACCATCGCGCCACCGCCGACGACATGATCCGCATCGGCCGCGATATCGAGGCCCAGGTGCTGGCCCGCGCCGTCGGCTGGCTCGCCGACCGGCGCGTGCTGCGCAATGGCGGCAAGACGGTGGTGTTCCGGTAAGAGCGCCGAACGACGCGGCATCCGTTCCGGCGCTAAAGCCCCAGCCGAGTCCAGAAATCGTCCGGCGCCAGCACGGCCTCGCCGCTGCGATGAGGCACGACCCGCGACCAGCTGCTGTGGGGGATATGGATCTGCGCCTTCTTGGGCAAGCGCTGCTGGCGGGTACGAACGGGCTTGTGGGTCATCGTCTTCTCCTTGTGCGGGAGGAACACGAAACCGGGCGTTGTCGCTTGGGTACCGTGCGCTTTAGCCGTTGGTGACGCGGAGCAAGCTGACATCCTTCAAAAGCCGCGAAGCGAAACGCTCGGCATCCTATCTACTCATTAAGTAGAGAAAGGCAAAATAGCTTATCTTGGGGCGCGACCATCCGGGCTTTGCCCGGACGGCCCGCCATCAGCCCAGCCGCGCCGCGTGCCAGCGCAGATGATCGTCCATGAAGCTGGAGATGAAATAATAGCTATGGTCATAGCCCTCGCGCAAATTCAGCGAGAGATCGATACCCGCCATATCGCAGGCCGCGCGCAGCAATTCGGGGCGTAGCTGCCCTTCCAGGAAGCTGTCACCCGCGCCTTGGTCCACCAGCAGCGCATCGATCCGCGCGCCATCCTCGATCAATGCGACCGCATCATGCTTGCGCCATGCCGCGCGGTCGTCGCCCAGATAGCCGCCCAGCGCCTTCTCGCCCCAGGGCACCTGGCCCGGCGCGACGATCGGCGCAAAGGCCGACACCGCGCGATAGCGCTCGGGATAGGTGAGTCCAACGGTCAGCGCGCCATGGCCGCCCATGCTGTGCCCCATGATCGACTGGCGATCCATGTCGGCCGGGAACTGTTCCGCGATCAGCGCCGGCAATTCCTGCGTCACATAGGACCACATGCGATAATGGGCCGCATAGGGCGCCTGTGTCGCGTCGACATAGAAGCCTGCACCCAGGCCGAAGTCCCAGGCGCCGTCCGGATCGTCGGCGACCCCCTCGCCGCGTGGCGAGGTATCGGGCGCAACGAAGATCAGGCCCAGTTCCGCGCAGGCGCGGCGAAACTCGCCCTTCTCGGTCACATTGGCATGGGTGCAGGTGAGGCCGGAAAGATACCAGACCACCGGCAGCTTCGCGCCGGGTTCATGCGGCGGCACGAAGACGGAGAAGGTCATCGCCGTCCCCGTCTCGCGTGAGGCGTGGCGATAGACGCCCTGGATGCCGCCAAAGGCCTTGTTGGTCGAAACCGTCTCCACCCGTACTTCCTTCCTCAGCCGATCCGATGCAGGCCGCACAATTTGTTGCCGGCGGGATCGCGCAGATAGGCGAGATAAAGCTTGCCGAAACCGCCTTCGCGTACGCCCGGCGGATCTTCGCAAGCAGTGCCGCCCGCCGCGACCCCGGCCGCGTGCCAGGCATCGGCCTGCTCGGTCGATGTCATGCGGAAACCGATCGTGCCGCCATTGGCATGGCAGGCGGCTTCCCCGTCGATCGGTTTTGTGACCATGAACAGCGCGCCGTCATGCATGTAGATCAGCCGCCCCTTGTCGTCCTGCATCGCCGGCTTGCCGTCGACAGCACCGAACAGCGCATCATAAAAGGCGCGGGAAACGTCGAGATCATTCGATCCCACCATCACATGGCTGAACATGGTCACTCTCCTGTTGGGTTATCGGTTCAGAAGACGACGACGCTGCGGATGCTCTCGCCCGCATGCATCAGATCGAACCCCTTGTTGATGTCCTCCAGCCCCATGACATGAGTGATCATCGGGTCGATCTCGATCTTTCCGGTCATGTACATGTCGACGATCTTGGGCACGTCGGTGCGGCCCTTGGCCCCGCCAAAGGCCGTGCCGCGCCAGTTGCGGCCCGTGACCAGCTGGAACGGACGGGTGCTGATTTCCTTGCCGGCCTCGGCCACGCCGATGATGATGCTGGTGCCCCAGCCGCGATGGCAGGCTTCCAGCGCCACGCGCATCACCTCGGTGTTGCCGGTGGCGTCGAACGTGTAGTCCGCGCCGCCATCGGTCATCGCGACGATCGCGGCGACCACCTCCTCGCGGCTCATTCCCTTTGAGTTGAGGAACTCGGTCATGCCGAACCTGCGGCCCCATTCCTCGCGATCGGGATTGATGTCGACGCCGATAATCTTGTTCGCACCGGCCAGGCGCGCGCCCTGGATGACGTTGAGGCCGATGCCGCCCAGACCGAAGATCACGACATTGTCGCCCACCTGCACCTTGGCGGTGTTGATCACCGCGCCCACGCCCGTGGTGACGCCGCAGCCGATATAGCAGCTGCTCTGGAACGGCGCGTCCTCGCGGATCTTGGCCAGCGCGATCTCGGGCAGGACGGTGAAGTTGGAGAAGGTCGAGCAGCCCATATAATGGAAGATCGGCTGGCCCTTGTAGGAAAAGCGGGTCGTGCCGTCCGGCATCAAGCCTTTGCCCTGCGTCGCGCGGATCGCGGTGCACAGGTTCGTCTTGCCGCTCAGGCAGGACTTACACTGGCGACATTCGGGGGTGTAGAGCGGGATGACATGGTCGCCCGGCACCAGGCTGGTGACGCCAGCACCCACTTCGCGGACGATGCCCGCGCCCTCATGACCCAGGATCGAGGGGAAGATGCCCTCGCTGTCGAACCCGTCCAGCGTATAGGCGTCGGTATGGCAGATGCCCGTCGCCATGATCTCGACCAGGACTTCACCCGCCTTGGGGCCTTCCAGATCGACTTCGACGATTTCGAGGGGCTTCTTCGCTTCAAAAGCGACGGCGGCGCGGGTTTTCACGGCGGGTTACTCCCATGACTGGCGTGAACGGACGCCCCGGGGACGCCCTAAAAGACATTCCCGGCGTTCATATCGGTTCCGGCAGCAATTGCCAGTCGATACCGCTATCGAAAGGAAAGAGAAATCCCGCAAATACTAAAAAAAGTCGAGCGCATCCAGCGACTTATACCGCCAAAAGAACCGCGCTACCTTTTCCGGTCGTGCCCTGTTTAGAAGGACACGTTGTAAATGAACCAGCCCAGGATCAGCAGGCTGCTCACAAGACAGATACGATCACCGAAGACATCAATACGAGACATCTGACACATCCTTCACCCAAAAGACGATCTGCGCCGCCTGTTGAGGGAGAATACATCAGATAAGTGCGTGTGGGAACAGCAATCTCGCGACAAGCCGTGCCGCTGGAGCGATGAATGGAAATCGCCCCATCTTGAAATTTTCGCTGCAGCGCACAGCAATCATTCAACTAATCGAACGTTTCCAAAAAGCCGAATATCGGCAAACACTTACCGCTGATCAGCGAAATGCTGCGCCGCGGTGACGCAGGAAGGACGCCGTCGCCTCCTCCGGCCCGCGATAGGCCTCCTGAAACTCGGCGCTCCAATATTTGAGGTCGTCGAGGTCGATTCGCACACCCGATACGGCGCAGAGCACGAACTGCCCCGGCCGTACCACGTCGAAATGCGGCGTGTCATAATGCAGCACCGCCAAGCCCTGAATGTCCGCTGCCATCAGTCGCCCGTCAGAATGCGGTCGACCAGTTGCTTCACGGTCGGCACGAACCCGTTCGAATAGAAGGGGTCCTGCTTGAAGCGATAGGCAGCATGGCCGGCGAACAGCAGATTCTTGTCCAGGTCGCCGCCATGGACCGATTCCTGCAACGACTTCTGGATGCAGAAGCTGCGCGGATCGGCCAGGCGACCGGTCGAATTGGTCTCGCTGTCCATCCAGCTGGAGAAGCTGCACTGCGACAGGCAGCCCATGCAATCGGTCTGGTCCTTGCGGATTTCGGCCTTCTCTTCCTCGGTCACGAAGACGAGCGTATTGTCCGGCGTCTTGAGCGCGGAGGTGAAGCCCTGGCCCACCCATTCGCGCGCGCGCAGCAGGTCACCGACCGTCACCCAGAAATTCTTGCCCTTCACGCCCGCGTCGAGCTGATGGGTATGGTCGCCTGCCTGCTCGGTGCTGAACGGGATCTGGCGATCCGACCGTGCTTCGAGCGAACGCAGGAAGGGATTGCGGATCGCCGAGCTGTAGAAGCCGGTGGGGGAGAATTTGTGCAGCAGCACGTCGCCCGGCTCCAGCTGCATCAACCGGTCCTTCCAATCCTGCGGGATCGGGCTTTCCTGGGTCAGCAGCGGACGGGTGCCGAACTGGAACATGATCGCGCCCAGCTCGGGATTGTCGATCCAGTCGTTCCAGTCCTTGAGCGCCCATACGCCGCCGGCCATGACGATCGGCACGTCGTCGGAAATACCGCCCTCGCGCATGGTCGCGCGCAGGTCGCGCACGCGCGGATAGGGATCCTGCGGCGCGCGCGGATCCTCCGCGTTCGACAGGCCGTTGTGGCCGCCGGCCAGCCAGGGATCCTCATAGACCACCGCGCCCAGCCATTCCGACGCCTTGGAGTAAGCCCGCTTCCACAGCGCGCGGAAGGCACGGCCCGACGACACGATCGGCAGATAGCTGACATTGTAGGAGGCGGCGATTTCACTGAGCTTGTAGGGCATGCCCGCGCCACAGGTGACGCCGGCGACCATCCCCTTTGTCTTTTCCAGCACGCCGTGCAGCACGCGCTGCGCACCGCCCATTTCCCACAGCACGTTGATGTTGATCGCGCCCTTGCCGCCGGCAATTTCATAGGCGCGCTTCACCTGCTCGACCGCGCCGTCAATGGCATAGGCGATCAGTTCCTCATGGCGGTCGCGACGGGTGCGGCCATGATAGATTTGCGGGATGATATTGCCCATGGAGTCATAGCTGTCGGCATTGACCGCCGATACCGTGCCAATGCCCCCGGCAGCCGCCCAGGCGCCCGAGCTGGCATGGTTGGAAACAGCAACACCCTTGCCACCTTCGACCAGCGGCCAGACTTCACGGCCACCATAGACGATGGGTTTCAAACCCTTGAACAACGACTTCTCCCGCGAAAAATGACCGGCCTCCCCAGACCGGCGAAATGTCGTCCTATAACAGTTCTTGTCAGGGATGACGAATATCGCGCGCCCTAGCGCAAAATATATGGGCTGGCCAGAGCCCCGCCATATAATGCGGCATAGGCGTCGACCATGGTCTTTTCGTCGAAATCGCGCTGCGCCCGCGCCCGATTGGCGGCGCCTAGCGCGGCACGCAATTCCGCGTCCGCCGCCAATGTCCCCAGCGCATCCGCAAGCTCCCGCTCATCAGCCACAACGAAGGGCCGATTGGCTGGGGCAACCATGTTGGCGACATCACCGACATCGGTGGACGCCACCGGCAACCCGGCCGCCATTCCCTCCACCAGCGAGATCGGAAATTGCTCGCTGTCCGACGACAGCGCAAAAATGTCGAACAGGCCGACGAAGCGCCAGGGATCGGCCATGAACCCCGCCAGGCAGATATCGTCCAGCCCCTGCGCCGCTGCCTCGGCCAGGATCGCCTCGCGCTCCGGCCCCTCGCCCACCACCACCAGTTGCAGCCGCTCGCGATGGGCCGCCACCGCGCGCACCAGTCGGGGGATATTCTTGACCGCGCGCAACCCCGCCAGCGTGCCGACGAGCAGCTTGCCCGGCGTGCACACCAGCCCCGGTATCGCATCGGGCGCCGGCGCTTCGGCATAGCGCGCCACATCGGTGCCGTTGCGGATCAGATGCACCTTGCCCGCCGGCTGCTTCCATGCCCGATGCGCGATCTGCTCCAGCCGCGCCGACGGCACCACCAGCGCCTGCGCCCGGCTCAGTGCCATGCGGCGATAGAGATTGCGCTGCGGCTTCAGCCCCGCCGCCTCATCGGCGTTGAAGCCATCCTCATGATGGATCAGCGGCGGCAGGCCCATCGACCGGGCGAACAGCCGGTGCGCCATCACCCCGTCCATCGCCCCCCAATTATAGCCCAGCACCAGGTCATAACCGGTCAGGAACTGCGCGATCGCGCGAAACCGCGCCAGCCCCGGCCTTCCGGCAAAAGCCGGCGAAGCAGGAAAATCGACGGGCACCTGCGGCTCGATCGCGGTGCGAGCGCCCAGCGCCTCGGGCGCGGCACTGACGATACTATGTCGCGCCCTGTCACCCCAGATGTTCATCAGCCGGATGGAACGCGCTTCCTTGCCACCCAAAGTGAAACTGCCATGGATATGCAGGATGCGCGGCGGATTGCCCCGCTGCACGCCGCCGCCATCAGCCACGCAGCACGCGCTCCAGCAGGCGGTCGATCCCGGCCACCGCTTCCGGCTCGTCCAGCGCTGGCGCATGCCCGACATCGGGCACCGTCACCAGTTCGGCGCTCGCCCCCACCTCGCGCGCCATCCGCGCCGCCGTCGGTTCGCTCAGCAGGTCCGACCGGTCGCCGCGCAGCAACAGGGTCGGAATGCCTTGGAACGCGGCCATTACCGGCCACATGTCGACACCGGCCTCGCCACCGGGCGCACGCAGCGGCTCGGCGATGCGCATGTCATAGTCGAGCACGATCCGCCCGCCGCTGTTCAGCCGATAAAGGCGCTTGGCCATGGCCAGCCATTGCTCCAGCCCATAGGCCGGATAGACATCCCCGTTCGCCTCTTCCAGCGCGCGGGCTGCATGAACCCAGCTGGGGTGCGATTGCCCCACGCCGACATAGCCGCGAATCCGGTCCAGCCCCGCCTCGTCCAGCGTCGGCCCGACGTCATTCAGCACCGCGCCCGCCAGCCATTCGCGATGGGTCGCGGCAATCAGCATGGTAATGATCCCGCCCAGCGACGTGCCGACCGCGACGAAGCGGGTGATCGCCAGGTCCGCCAGCAACCGACCGATATCCTGCAAATAGGTGAGCGGCACATAGCTCATCGGATCCTTGGCATAGGCGCTTTCCGCGCGCCCCCGCATATCCGGGCAGATCAGCCGCCACTCGCCCGCCAGCCGCTGCGCCAGCGGCTCGAAATCGCGCGCATTGCGGGTCAGCCCCGGCAGGCACAGCAGGGGCGGCCGCCCGTCCTCGCCGCCCGCATAGTCGCGATAATGCAGCCGCAGTCCATCGGGGGACCACCAATATCCGTCACTATAGCCGGTCAAGCTTGATCCTTCCGCCCATGCTCCCCCATATCGCCGCATGGACAACAAGCCGCAAGCCGCCAATTACAGCCCCGCAACGGAAATCACCGCGCTGATGCCCGACATCGCCGATCCGGTGAGTGCCGCGGACTTTCCGCAGACCCTGTTGCGTTTCCGCAATGACCGCGCCGCCGCCACCGTCGGCCTCGATCATCTGAGCGACGACGAGTGGATCGCCCATTTCGGCCGCTTCACGCCCCTGCCCGGCACTCTCCCCCAGCCGCTCGCCCTGCGATACCATGGTCATCAGTTCCGCAACTATAATCCCGACATCGGCGACGGCCGCGGCTTTCTCTTCGCCCAGCTCCGCGACGCGGACGGCCGCCTGCTCGACCTGGGCACCAAGGGATCGGGCCAGACCCCCTATAGCCGCTTCGGCGACGGCCGCCTGACGCTCAAGGGCGGCGTGCGCGAGATATTGGCGACGGAGATGCTGGAGGCGCTGGGCGTCAACACGTCGAAGACCTTCTCGATCATCGAGACCGGCGAGGCACTGGAGCGCAATGACGAACCCTCGCCCACGCGCGGCGCGGCGATGGTCCGCCTCAGCCATTCCCATGTCCGCATCGGCAGCTTCCAGCGCGCCGCCTATATCGAGGATAATGGCCTGCTCGAACGGCTGACCGACTATGCCCTGACCCGCCTCTATGGGGCGCAACCCGGCGACAATCCACCCGCCCAGCTGCTCGGCCGCGTGGTCGATCGTACCGCAGATCTGGCCGCCAGCTACATGGTCGCCGGCTTCGTCCATGGCGTGCTCAACAGCGACAATATCAATGTGACCGGCGAAAGCTTCGACTATGGCCCCTGGCGCTTCACGCCGCTGTGGGACGCGAATTTCACCGCCGCCTATTTCGACCATGCTGGCCTCTATGCCTTCGCCCGCCAGGCCGAGGCGATCCATTGGGACGTCGCCCAGCTCGCCGTATCGCTGCGCCCACTCACCGAGGCGCCGCCGCTGATCGAACAGCTCGAACGCTTCCCCGCCCTCTATGCCCAGGCGATGCAGCGCCGCTTCTGCTGGCGCCTCGGCGTCCAGCCAGGCGCGGACAGCGCCGCCATGACCGAAACCGCCGTGCGCGCGATGATGACCAGCGCGACGCCGATCGACATCTTCTTTCACGACTGGCGCGGCGGCACGCCCCGCAATCCGGCGCGCTACAACGAGCCGATCTGGGCCGAACTGCGCGACAGGCTGGCCGATCACCCGCCCGTCCCCGGCGCTCGCGACCACGCCTATTGGTCGGACGAGGCCCCCTGCTCCATGCACATTGACGAAGTGGAGGCGATCTGGAGCGCGATCGACCAGTCCGACGACTGGTCCCCGCTCCACGCCAAGGTCGCCGCCATCCGCCGCATGGGCGAGGCCCATGGGGACGCGCCGGCACTGCCCTGAGAAAGGCCCAAACCCGGCAAAGCAATTGTCGCGCCCCTGATCGAGTGGTCGAATTGGGTGGATCAGCGACTGTGCTTCAAACCCATCATGCCAGCGAAGGCTGGCATCCCACTTCTTCTAAATGACGGATTTGGGTGGTGAGCGGACTGTCGGTTTTAGCGAACGATGTGTGTTAAGCGGACGTTGCAGAGGCTGCCACCAAAACGCTATATACCCACAATGTCGTGGATTTTCTTAGCCGTGGTCATTGCCCAGTTGGCCTGTATTATCGATATGCTGATGCACGGACGGACGTTGAGATTGCCGGTTGCTGGGGGATCGGCAACTCAGATCAATAAAAACGAAAGTCCGGTAGCATTCCACTTCATACTTGTGGGCTGGCTCGCTCTGTTTGCATTTATAGACTTCCTCATTTGGGGACGTTCATAGGGCATGCAAATGGCCGATAATGGTCGTCAGCGCCGGTCGAACGCTACCGTCTTGGTTGCCTCAAAGGAAGGTTTGACGACGGCTTCATACCAATCGGCTCGAAAGCCCGGAAGTGCCGATAGATGGGCTGTTAGGTCATTCCAACCCTTTGCTTCCTCATGAAAGGTCCATACGCGACCGGCAATTACGACGTCGCAGCAGATGAGGTCGGTGGTAATTTCATCCAGTTTGTAAAAGATGACCGCATCAATATCGGTCAGCGGAAGCTGAGCAAGGATCGCCGGTGTGATGGTCATTGCGACATGCTGCCTTGCTCACCGAATGTCAGCAAGCGGGAAGCACAAATGAGCCGTGGAACGGCAAAGAATGGTCGATCACGGCACGGCTGGGCTAAATACAGCTTGATGCCAATATGTGTCCGGTGCGCAAAACCATTCAGCGTTTGCGGCGGTTTGGAAGGACGCCAGCTGCCGCATGTCGATCCCATATCGCTGATGCAATGCGAGTAGTTCCCAGAGGTCATCATCGGTTGGAGTGCGGGCAAGCCGGATGAGAAGAGCGGTGCCTCGGCCCTCGTAATCAGATACGACCTCCATCCGATCAAGCCACCCGAAGAAGGTCGCTTCGTCGTTCTCGTGATAATAGATGACACTATCTGCAATGATCGTGGCTCTTTCGCTCATCGTGTCATGTTCCACGATCTTCCATCTCGATCAATGACAGCTTTGAGGAATTCGCAGCCCTTGCCGTAATGGCAATAAATGGTCGTTTCCAGACCGCATAACTCAGCTTTCCTACTCGGGCGGTCTCTGATCTACCCTTGGGCATGGATCAATCGCACGATCTTCACGCCCTCTCGCGGTCGCTCCACAAAGGCTTACTGGCGCATGGGCGTCGCGTCACTGTCGCCCCGCTGTCGCGCCAGCGGCGCGGGACCATGACCCGATTTCCGGGCGGGTGTCGCGTCACAGGCGCGTCGTCGGTGCGGCACAGGCGCGTGGCCGGCGCATTTCGCTGGAATCAGCCTCACGACACTGTGAACTTCGACTGTCGCGTCGATTTCAGGTCGAGACCCGCCACCAATTTTCAGGAAGAAGCCGGACCTATCCGGCCGCTTGTCGCAGCCCGCAGCAGCGCGACACGGAAAAAGCGTCCCGCCTTTGCCCCTGAAGGCGGGACGGGACGCTCCATCGGTCGCAGGCCGCCCCGTGATAACCATGCGCGGGCCGCATCCATCGATCCAACGGCATGGACAAAGGGTCGTTCCCGGGTTGATCGCAGCCCTGCCGCGATCCGTCGCAAAATCTGCCCCATCTGGGCAGCCTCCCGGCCGGATGTCGCCGGGAGGCGTAGCGCCTCAACGCTGGGCAAGCTGGACGGCCGGCTTGCGGCTGATGGTCAGGCCGGCATCGGCCCAATCCTGCTTGCTGCGACAATCGACGCTGGGAACCTGCGAGTTGGGCTGCACTTCGCGGAAGCAATAGCGATCGGTCTTCTCTTCATAGCTGACCTTGGCATTGCCGAACTTGCCTTCCGGCTGGGCGAAGGCGGGCGCAGCGGCAACGGTCATGGCGGCAGCGGCGGCGATGATGGCGATGGTCTTCATGAGCAAATTCCTTCCCTGATCTTCTGTCGAACGAACGCGCCGCTCTCAGCGCTGAGCCAACTGGACGGCCGGCTTGCGGCTGATGGTCAGGCCGGCGTCGGCCCAATCCTGCTTGCTGCGACAATCGACGCTGGGAACCTGCGAGTTGGGCTGCACTTCGCGGAAGCAATAGCGGTCGGTCTTCTCTTCATAGCTGACCTTGGCATTGCCGAACTTGCCTTCCGGCTGAGCGAAGGCGGGTGCGGCGGCAACGGTCATGGCGGCAGCGGCGGCGATGATGGCGATGGTCTTCATGAGCAAATTCCTTCCCTGAAATCTCGATCCATGACCCCCGATCGGGTCATGCCAGGAGCATTGCAGGGGTCGTGCCAATTTGCCGAAAGCCCGATAAATCGGGGTTCATTTCACGCCGGGCGGTCATATTGAATGAAATAAACGCGGATAGTGGGTCTTAAATTACAATATTTGGCATTTTTCACATACAACAATTCACCCCGGCTTCGCCGCACGCCAGAAAAGCCATATTGTCAATCAAAACAGTAGTGATATTATCATGCTGCAGATTTGGAGGCGCAGATGACCATTCACCCCCTGTCGGATGACCGGACCCCCACGATCCTGACCGTCCCCGGCCTGATGAACAGCGGCCCGGGCCACTGGCAAAGCCTTTGGGAAAAGGCGCTTCCAGACTGCCATCGGGTCGAACTGGGCAGTTGGGACGCACCCCGGCGCAACGCCTGGATTACCAATCTTGGCCATGCCATTGCCCGGATCGACGGTCCGGTGATCCTCGCCGCGCACAGCCTGGGCTGCCATGCGGTGACCTGGTGGGCAGCGTTCGAAACCGGACAGTTGCGGGACAAGGTGGTCGGCGCTCTGCTGGTCGCACCGCCCGAAGTGGACAGCGGCGCGGTCGATCGCCGGCTGGTCGGCTTTGGCCCGACGCCCAAAGACCTGCTTCCCTTCCCCTCGATCGTCGTCGCCAGCCGGGACGACCCCTATATCGCCTTTGCCAACGCGCGCCGCCTTGCCCAATTCTGGGGCAGCCAGTTCGCCGATGCCGGCGAATGCGGCCATATCAACGCGGAATCGGACCTTGATGAATGGCGTTTCGGCCAGTTCCTGCTGGCGCGGCTGCGCAATCCCGACACTGCCCATATTGCACATGCCTCTGTCCTGGGCGAAGAAGCCCGGCGCAGTGCCGAAATGACCCTGCGCTACGGCGTCTAACCCGGCCCCTCGTCCGGGCTTTATGCCGGCCCGGGCAGGGATTACCCCGATGGCCTCCCTTGTTGCCACTCCCTAGCCTGCCACCATCAAAACGCAGACAGGGGTTTGCATGGCCAAGTCATTCCGCATCCGTATGCCGGCTGCCGCGCTGCTGCTGTCAACTGTCGGCACCAGCCTGCCCGCCCTTGCGCAACAGGCTGCGGACACTCCCGACAAGGCCAATGCTGCGCTGGCGGCAGACGCGCCAGCCACGCCACCGCCCGATGGCCAGGCGGCCCCCGCCTCCGCAGACCCCGTGATCACACCGCAGAAGAAGGGCTTTTTCAGCCGCTTCATCGACGAGGAAGATCATGGCCTCGATTTCTCGAACTTCCTGGCCAAGGGCGGCTTCATCCCGGTTCCGATCATCATTACCGAACCAGCCGTGGATGGCGGCTTCGGCCTGGCCGCAGCCTTCCTGTCCGCCGATAAGGACCATCCCAGACAGATCACCAAGACGGCCGTTGCCGCCTTCAAGACCGGCAACGGGTCTGACGGCATTGGCGCCTTCCGGTCCGGCTATGCCTTTGACGGGCGTCTCAACTATCGCATCGGCATCGGCCATGGAAAGATCACGCTCGACGCTTTCCCGGCCTTCCTGCCTGAAGGCCTGGAATATACAAATCACTATAAATACGGCATTTTCGGTTCAGCATTCTGGCATCTCAAGGATGACCGCTTTTCCTTTGGACCGCTGTTTGACTTTCGCAAGCTCCAGTCCCGGATCGACATAACCGGTCTGCCCGACGATTTTGCCGACGATTTCAACCGGACGATGAAGACCGGCGCACTCGGTGCCGGTTTCCACTTCGACAATCGCGACAATCCGGTGACGCCGACCCGGGGCACCAACGCCTATGTCGAGGCAAAATTCGACCGCGACGCCTTTGGCAGCAAGCGTGATTTTGAAACCTATAATGTCGAAGCCTATAGTTTCGACAAGTTCACGTCCGATCTGCGCTTTGGCTACAAGTTCGACCTCAACATGATCCGCGGCGACTTCCCGGCCTATTTCGCTCCCGCCATCAATCTGCGCGGCGTCCAGGCCCAGGAATATCAGGGCTCCACCGTCCTTAGCACCGAACTGGAACTGACCTGGCAGGTCAGCCCGCGCTGGTCGCTGCTGGGCTTTGGCGGCTATGGCACCACCGATGGTGGCGACCGTCGGATCTTTCGGGATTCGGGCGACGTCTGGGCCGGCGGCGCGGGCTTCCGCTACAAGCTGGCGCGCAAACTCGGCCTCGATGCCGGCATGGACTTCGCTTATGGGCCGGGTGGCTTCGTCTTCTACATCCAGTTCGGCCATGCCTGGTCCTTCGGCATGGATTGATCCGCTGTCCTACTTTTCAGCTCTTCGCCATACTGCCCCAGAGCATCACCGGAAAGCGGCCATCACCTTCTATAATTTCCAACATATGTTCCTAAATTTCAAAATATGCAGGAAATATGCGAAGTTAAGCGGAACCGCTCCTCTCGCCTAACGCAAGGAAGGCCAATCCTGTCCCGCTCTTTCTTCGTTAACCATTTTCAGCCATATCCTGCTCCATGTCCGCCGTGCTGACGTCCCATGAACCCGCGACCGGTGCGCTGCTATGGCAGGGCGAAACCGGTGACGTCGAAGCCACCGTCACGCGCGCGCGCGCGGCATGGCCGCGCTGGGCCGCCCAACCCATTGCCTATCGCATTGAAACTCTGCGTCGCTTCGTCAATGTCGTGCGCGCCCATGAGGAGAAGCTGGCCGACCTGATCGCCCGCGAAACCGGCAAGCCGCTATGGGATGCCCGCGCCGAAGTCGCCGCCGTCATGGCCAAAGTCGATACTTCGGTCGCCGCTTATTCCGATCGTACCGGTCAGCGCCGGCTGGAGGCCAATCTGGGCGCCCGCCAGTCGGTTCGACACAAGCCCCATGGTGTAATGGCGGTGCTCGGCCCCTATAATTTCCCGGCCCACCTGCCCAACGGCCACATCATCCCCGCCCTGCTCGCCGGCAATGCCGTCATTTTCAAACCCTCGGAAAAGACGCCAGCCGTCGGCGAGATGCTGGTCAGCTTCTATCACGAAGCCGGCGTACCGGCCGATGCCATACAATTGCTGCTGGGTGGCCCGGACGAAGGCAAGGGGCTGGCCGCCCACAGCGATGTCGCAGGTATCCTCTTCACCGGATCGGCGCAGACCGGCATTGCCATCAACCGCCAGTTCGCCGCCCAGCCGGGCAAGATACTGGCGCTCGAAATGGGCGGCAACAATCCTCTGGTGGTCTGGGATACGCCGGAAATCGGCGCCGCCGCCGCCTTGGTGATCCAGTCCGCCTTTCTGTCGAGCGGCCAGCGCTGCACCGCCGCCAGCCGCCTGATCGTCAAGGAAAGCCTCGCCGATGCGCTGATCGCGGAGGTGAAAAAACTAGCCGACCGACTGATCGTCGACCATCCCCATGCCGATCCCACCCCCTATATGGGGCCGGTCATCGACAATCCGACTGCCGACGGCCTCACCGAGAGCTTCCTCTATTTGATGAGCCATGGCGGCAAACCGATCAAACATATGGTTCGCCCGAAAAAAGGCTTACCCTTCCTCACCCCCGCGATCATCGATGTGACTGCAATGACCGAACGGCCCGATGTCGAGTTGTTCGGCCCTCTGCTACAGGTCGTACGCACGCCCGATTTCGAAAGCGCCATCGCAGAAGCCAATAATAGCCGCTACGGCCTGTCCGCCTCGCTGGTCGGCGGCAGTCCCGAACAATATGCGCAATTTTGGGGTAATGTCCGCGCCGGCGTGATCAACTGGAACCGGCCAACCAACGGCGCGTCGGGCACCGCCCCCTTCGGCGGGGTCGGCGTGTCGGGCAACCATCGCCCCAGCGCCTATTATGCGGCCGATTATTGCGCCTATCCAGTCGCCTCCGCCGAGATCGAGCAGCCGCGCGCCACGATCGGCATCGGCCTCAAGGATATCGACCTCAGCACCATGGGCGATTGACAACCGCCGGACTGGACAAAACATTTCCTAAGCCCCTCCATATCCATTCTGAATTGAAACTCCCTCGCCCTTTCGCCATGTGGCGAACATGGCTGACATTGCACCTGCTACCGTCCACCTGGTGGGCGCGGGACCGGGCGACCCGGAACTGCTGACCATCAAGGCCGTGCGCCTGATCCGCGACGCGCGTCTCATCGTGCATGATGGGCTGGTGTCCGACGACATATTGGCGCTGGCCGGGCCGCAGGCCGAACTGATTTCGGTCGCCAAGCAACGTAGCCGCCATTCCATGCCGCAGGAGGCGATCAACGCCCTGCTGGTCCGCTTCGCCTTGGCCGGTGAGCCGGTCGTTCGCCTGAAGGGCGGCGATCCCTTCATCTTCGGCCGTGGTGGCGAGGAAGTCGACGCCTGCCGCGCCGCCGGCGTCCCGGTCGAGGTCGTGCCAGGCATCAGCGCCGCGATCGGCGCCGCCGCCCAGGCGCAGCTGCCGCTGACCCATCGCGAGGCGTCGAGCGCGGTCAGCTTCGTTGCCGGCCAGTGCAAGGGTCTTACGACACAGGACTGGTCGGGCCTTGCGGGAAAAGGCCGCACGCTCGTCATCTATATGGGCGTCGCCACCGCCGCCGACATCGCCGACAAGCTGATGGCCGACGGCGTGTCACCGGCGATCCCGGTCGCGGTACTGGAAAATGGCACGCGCGCCAATATGCGCAGCCTGCGCACCCTGCTCGCCGATCTGGGCGACATGGTGGCGCGTGAAGAAGTCAAAAGCCCGGCCCTGATCGTGGTCGGCGACGTGGCAGCCCATGCCCTGGCACGCGATGTGCTGGCGGACTGGGCGGCAAAAGGGGAGAGTATTTCGGAGATGCGTTCGTGAAGATCCTGACGGGCAATGATCTGGTGACCGGTGATGTCATCTGGTGGGCCGGCGATGGCTGGTCGCGCCAGGTCGGCGACAGCGCCGATGTCGGCGAACAGGGCGACGACCTCGCCCGCACCGAGGAAGCGGCGCTGCGTGTCGTCGGCGCCTATGTGATCGACGCGACCGTCACCGACGAGGGCGTGCGCCCGGCCCATATCAAGGACCGCATTCGCGCCCTTGGCCCCACGGTGCGCCCCGACCTCAATTTGAAACCGAATGACGCCGACGCCGGCAACTGGGTGATCTGACATGTATCGCTACGACAGCTATGACCAGTCCATCGTCGACGCCCGCGTCGATGAATTTCGCGACCAGGTGCAGCGCCGCCTGACCGGCGCCCTGACCGAGGACCAGTTCAAGCCGCTGCGGCTGATGAACGGCCTCTATCTTCAGCTTCACGCCTATATGCTGCGCGTCGCCATCCCCTATGGCACGCTCAGCGGCAAGCAGATGCGCAAGCTGGGCGAGATCGCGGCCAAGTACGACAAGGGCTATGGCCACTTCACCACGCGCCAGAACCTGCAATATAACTGGATCAAGCTGGCTGACGCACCCGACATCCTCGCCGAACTGGCGACGGTGGAGATGCACGCCATCCAGACCAGCGGCAACTGCATCCGCAACATCTCTTCGGACCAATATGCCGGCGTTTCTGCCGACGAGGTGGCGGACCCCCGCCCCTGGGCCGAACTGCTGCGCCAATGGTCGAGCTTCCACCCGGAATTCACTTACCTGCCGCGCAAGTTCAAGATTTGCGTGATCGCCAGCGACGATGATCGCGCGGCGATGCGCCTGCACGATATCGGCCTGAAGCTGGTGTCGAAGGATGGCATCATCGGCGCCGAAGTCTATGCCGGTGGCGGCATGGGCCGCACCCCGATGGTCGCACCGCAGATCAGGGATTTCGTACCGGAGGAGGAGATCGTCTCCTATCTGGAAGCCTGCCTGCGCGTCTATAATCGCTACGGTCGCCGCGACAACAAGTACAAGGCCCGCATCAAGATCCTGGTCCACGAGATCGGCGTCGAGGAATATAAGCGCCAGGTCGAGGAAGAGTTCGCCCATATGCGCGAACTGGGCCTCAACCCGCCGACCGAGGAACTGGACCGCATCCGCGCCTTCTTCGCCAACCCCGCCTATGAAACGGGCCTGAGCGAAGAGATCGACCGTGCCGATCCGGCCTTTGCCCTGTGGGTCGACCGTCAGGTCGCCGCGCACAAGCAGCCGGGCTATGCGATCGTCAATATCAGCCTGAAGCCGCTGACCGGTATCCCCGGCGACGCGTCGGCCGAGCAGATCGACCTGGTCGCGTCGCTGGCCGAGCAGTACAGCCTCGACGAACTGCGCGTCACCCATGCGCAGAACCTGGTCCTGCCGCATGTGAAGAAGGCCGATCTCTACGCCATCTGGCAGCATCTGGACGAAGCGGGTCTGGCCGAGGCCAATCTGGACCTCATCACCGACATCATCGCCTGCCCCGGCCTCGATTATTGCGCGCTCGCCAATGCGCGTTCGATCCCGCTGGCGCAGAAGATCGCGCAGCGCTTCGCCGACAATGAACGTCAGGCGGAACTGGGCGAGTTGAAGCTCAAGATTTCGGGCTGCATCAACGCCTGCGGCCACCATCATGCCGGCCATATCGGCATTTTGGGCGTGGACCGTAAGGGCGTGGAGAATTTCCAGCTGCTGCTCGGCGGGTCAGGCGCGGAGGACGCCTCGCTCGGCCAGATCACCGGCCCCGGCTTCTCCGAAGATGGCGTGGTTGACGCGATCGAGAAGGTCACCGACATCTATCTCGCCGAACGCACCGACGGGGAGCGTTTCCTCGACACCTATCGCCGCATCGGCATGAAGCCCTTCAAGGAGGCGATCTATGGTTGAGTTCCTCTCCTTCCGCGACGGTGAAGCGGCACAGGAACCGGCCGTCACGGTCGAATCCTTCACCGGCCAGTCCAACGCCACCGCCGTCCGCATCGAGCCGGGCGAGGATGCGCGTGAATTGCTGCCCCATCTTGACCGCCTCTCGCTGGTCGAGGTGAATTTCCCGGCCTATGGCGACGGGCGCGGCTATTCCGCCGCCCGTATTCTGCGGGAATCAGGCTATCAGGGCGAATTGCGCGCCGTGGGCGACGTGCTGGTCGACCAGATCAACGCCATGCGCCGATGTGGCTTCGACAGTTTCCACCCCGCCAAAGCCCTGGACGACGCCGCCGTGGAGCGCGCGCTCACCCGCTATGCCGACGTCTATCAGAAGACGATCGATGGCCGTCAGCCCGTCTGGGCGAAACGGCATCCGGAGAAAATTGATGGCTGAACCTGCCCGCCAGATCCCAGAGCGGCTAGTAGATGTGATCGATGCCCGCCCCATCTTTACCCAGGGGGATGCCGATGCGCTCAACGCGCGTTTCGAGCGCGTCGATACGCTGACCATGCTCAAGACCGTGTTCGCGGAAGGCCTCGCCGGCAATGTCGGCGTCGTCTCCTCCTTCGGCACGGAAAGCGCGGTGCTGCTCGATCTGGTGGCCAAGGCCGACAAGGCCATCCCGGTGATCTTCGTCGACACGCAAAAGATGTTCGCCGAAACGCTCAACTATCGCGACACGCTGGTCGCGCGGCTGGGCTTCACCAACAGCAGTGTCGTGGCGCCGGATGCCGCCGTGCTGGCGAAGAAGGACGAAACCGGCCTGCGCTGGTCCTATGACCCTGACGGCTGCTGCGAAATCCGCAAGGTCGAACCGATGAAGCGCGCCAAGGCGAGCCTCGACGCCTGGGTTTCGGGCCGCAAAGCGTTCCAGTCGATCACCCGCCAGAACCTGCCCCGCTTCGAGGTCGAGGACGGCCGGCTGAAGATCAATCCGCTGGGCGACTGGACCAAGACGGATCTGGAGGCTTATTTCGAGGCCGAACAACTGCCCCGCCACCCGCTGGAGGCACAGGGCTATCTGTCGATCGGCTGCGAACCCTGCACGTCCAAGGTGATGCCGGGCGAAGATCCCCGCGCGGGTCGCTGGCGCGGCTGGGACAAGGTGGAATGCGGCATCCATTCGCCGGTTTCGCCGATCCCGACCGTCGACCCGGAAGACCCGGCAAACCTGCCTGCCTTCTGATCGCATCGTTGGATTATCGGTTCCGCACTATCGGTTTGTCGGCAGCGCGCCCTTCCCCTAAGCCTTGCGCCGCGAATCCGAAGGGGTGCGAACGATGGATGACTGGGCGCATGGCTATGATGTTTCCGTAGGCTATACCTATGGTTTCTGCCGGGAAATCGCACCTGCCTGGCTCAATTTCTGCGCCCGGCTGGCGGGACGTCTGCCTCCCTCGTCCGCGCCGGGCAAGCCCTTGCGCTATCTGGAACTCGGCATGGGCCAGGGTATGGGTATCACCCTGCTCGCCGCCGCTAATCCCGACATCGACTTTGTCGGCGTCGACTTCCATCCGGAACATGTCGCCCATGCGCAGGGGCTGGTCGACGCGGCGGAACTGACCAATATCCGCTTCAGCCCGGCCGACTTCATGGCCCTTGCCGACGACTGGCCCGCCGACTTCGGGACATTCGACTATGTCGTGCTCCACGGCATTTTCAGCTGGGTGTCGCCACAGGTCCGCGCGGCCGTGGTCCAATGCCTTGCCCATGCGACCCATGCCGGCAGTCTTGTCTATAATGGCTATAATGCCCAGCCCGGCTGGCTGGGTACCATGCCCTTCCAGCACATCACCCGGCTGATCAAAGACACGAGCGGTCATCCGAGCGACAAGGTGCTGTCCGACAGCATCGCCCTGTTCGACCAGCTCCGAACCGGCGGCGCGGCAACATTCCAGATCCTCCCCGGCCTCAAGGCTCGACTGGACTCAGTCAAGACCAAGAACCTGGGCTATCTGGTCGGCGAATATATGCAAGAAAACTGGCATCCGCTCTGGCATTCCCAGGTCGCGCGGGAACTTGCTGCGGTCGATCTCGCGCCGATCGGAACAGCCACGGTCGCGGAAACAATGCTGCCCGATCTCCTTCCTCCCGCGCTGCGCGACACCATAGTCGCACAGCCGGACGCAAGACTGCGGCAGGACCTGCAGGATTTCGTCACCAACCAATTTTTCCGGCGCGACCTGTTCCAACGCGGCCCGACCGGACCGGCAGATACCAATGCGGCCGACACACCATTGTGCCTGCTGGTGCCGCCGCGGGGCGATGTCGAAATCAAGACCAGCTTTGGCGAGATACGCCTCCAGCGCCCAGCCTTCGCCGAAATATTGGAGACACTCGACACCCATGGCCACCGCACGATCGCGCAATTGAGGGCCTTGCCGGGCATGCAACGGCAGGGCGCGGCGGTGTCCCAGCAGATATTGCTCCTGCTGCTTCAAGCCGGCGTGCTGGGCATAGGATCGTCCGGAATGCAGGCGAGTCCGTCGGTTCAGCGCCTCAATCGCGCCATTGCCAGAGCCGGCGCCCAGGGCCTACCCTATGATCATATCGCCACGGCTTCGACGGGTTCCGCGACCGCCGTGACCAACGTCCAACTGATGATGCTCGACGCCTGGCTCTCCCAAGCAGGCGCCATCAATGCTTCCCAACTCGCCGTTGCAGCCGCCCGGCGCCTGCAAGCACTGGATCGTCCCCTGCCCCAGGACAGAAGTCTCGACCTGCTGGCAGGCGACTTCCTCGATCAGACCCTGCCCCTATGGCGGCGGCTGGTGGCCCTCTGACTATCGGATCGGCCGACAGAACCGCAGCTTATCCCTCCTGCCTTATTGTAACAATGCGTAACAAGCATGGTCGCGCGCTGGACCTGTCGTATCAGCAGCGCAATACACTCCGGCTTTCCAACGGGACTTAAGGGAGTCGCCCCATGGATCGTCGTCAATTCCTTCTTTCGTCGGGTGCGGTTGCACTCGCCACCGCCGCGCCCCGCGTCCTGGCCCAAACAGCGGGGGCCGATGATGCCCGCCTGTCGGCCGCCTTCGCCACCGCTTTCGAGCGCCAACTCGACCTGTCGCCCTCGATGGTCACCAGCCTAGGCCTCGACAAGGGCGCCCGTTCCGCCGCCAAGAGCCAGCTTGATGATAACAGCAAGTCGGGCACCATGAAAAAGCTGGCCGCCACCCAGGCCGCGATCAAGGAATTCAAGGGCTATGAAGGCGCCACCCTGTCGGACGCGCAGCGCCTGAACCTGGAGGTCATCCTCTATTCGCTCGACCAGCAGACGGTCGCCCCAGCCAAGTTCGGCCTCAACAGCGTCCAGCGCCCCTATCGCATCTTCCAGCAGGGCGGCAGCTATTTCCAGACGCCCGATTTCCTGAACACTGCCCACACCATCAACACTGCCGGTGATTGCGAGGCCTATGTCGCCCGCCTCGACGCCTTCGCCCGCAACCTGCGGACCGACACCGCGCTGCAGCGGGACGAAGCTGCACGCGGCTATCTGGCGCCGGGCTGGTCGCTCGACCTGACACTTGGCCAGATGAAGAAGCTGCGTGGCCAGCCGGCCGCGACCAGCAGCCTGGTCCAGTCGCTGGTGAAGCGCGCCGCTGCCAAGGGCGTGACCGGCGACTGGCAGGCACAGGCCGCCGCGATCGTCGAAAAGTCGATCTACCCCGCACTCGACGAGCAGATCGCCGCGATCGAGGCATTGAAGCCCAAGACCGTCGCAGGCGACGGCGTGTGGCGGACCCCGCGCGGCGATGAAATCTATGCTGCCGCCCTCAAGCAGGCGACCACCACTGACCTTAGCGCCGACCAGATCCACGCCATGGGACTGGAGCAGGTTGCCGACATCAGCGCCAAGCTGGACGTGATCCTGAACGGCGCTGGCTTCACCAAGGGCAGCGTCGGCGAAAAGCTTGCCGCGCTCAATGTCGACCCCGCGCAGCTCTATGCCGACAGCCCGGACGGCCGCGCCGCCCTGCTCGCCCAGCTCAACCGCGATCTCGACGCCATGAAGGCGAAGCTGCCCCAGGCGTTCACGACCATCCCCAACACGCCGCTCGAAATCCGCGCGGTGCCGGTCGAGATCCAGGACGGCGCCTCCAACGGCTATTATAACCGCGCCGCGCTCGATGGTTCGCGCCCGGCCATCTATTTCATCAACCTGAAGGATGTCGGCGACTGGCCGAAATATGGCCTGCCCGCTCTCACCTATCATGAAGGCGTGCCGGGCCATCACCTCCAGATCTCGACCGCGCAGACCGCCGGCGATGTGCCGATGTTGCGCAAGGTCGCCTTCATGAGCGCCTATAGCGAAGGCTGGGCGCTCTATGCCGAGCAACTGGCCGACGAACTGGGCGGCTATGCGACGCCGATCGATCGCGCCGGTTACCTCCAGTCCTTCCTGTTCCGCGCCGCCCGTCTAGTGGTCGACACCGGCATTCATTCCAAGCAGTGGAGCGTCAAGCAGGCGACCGACTATATGGTCGAGAAGACCGGCTTTGCTCGCCCCCGCTGCCAGCGCGAAGTCGAGCGCTACTGCACCCAGCCGGGTCAGGCGACCAGCTACAAGGTCGGCCATGGCAGCTGGACCAAGGCGCGCGAAAAGGCGCAGGCGCTGCTGGGCGACAAGTTCGATATCAAGCAGTTCCACGCCGTTCTTGAGGAAGGCGCGATGCCGCTGTCGATCCTGGAAAAGCGGATCGAGGATCGCGCCCGCGCCCTCATGCAGGCCTGACAACGGACAAGCGGGTCCGGCCTTTCCTCAAGGCCGGACCCGTTGCATGATCACAGAAGAACAAAGGGGTATCGCCATGCTTCGTGCCGCACAGATTTCGACCGCCGCCCTGATGATCGCTGCGCTGGCCGCGCCGATCGCCGCGCAGACCGATCCGATGACCCCGGACAAGGTCGATGTCTATGATCCGGCGCGGCCGCAGGCGGACTATGTGCGCAAGGAAGTGATGATCCCGATGCGCGACGGGGTGAAGCTGTTCACCGTCATCGTCATGCGCAAGGGCACGAGCCATGGCCCCATCCTGCTGACCCGCACCCCCTATGATGCGGGCAAGGCGACCAGCCGCAACCGCAGCCAAAGAATAGAGGAAATCCTGCCGGTCATGGACGCGGATTTCGTCAATGACGGCTATATCCGCGTCTATCAGGACGTGCGCGGCCTGCACGGGTCGGAGGGCGACTATGTCATGACCCGCCCGCTGCGTGGCCCGCTCAACAAGACCGACGTCGACAACAGCACCGACGCCTATGACACGATCGACTGGCTGGTGAAGAATGTACCGGAAACCAACGGCAAGGTCGCAATCACCGGCTCCTCCTATCCCGGCTTCACCTCGCTGATGGCGCTGATCGATCCGCACCCGGCCCTGAAGGCCGCCGTGCCACAGAGCCCGATGGTCGACGGCTGGATGGGCGACGACTGGTTCCACAACGGTGCCTTCCGCAATTTCGGCTTCGGCTACAGCCTGTCGCAGACCGCCAAAAAGGGCGGCGGCGCGATCCCGATGGGCAATGGCGACGAATATACGACGATGCTGAACGCAGGATCGGCCGGCGACTTCGCCCGCGCCTATGGCCTCGACGCCTTCCCTTCGGTGCGCAAGCTGCTCGAACACCCCGCCTACGACGCCTATTGGCAGGAACAGGCGGTCGACAAGCTGCTGGCCAAGCGCACGTTGACCGTGCCGACCATGCTGGTCGTGGGCCAGTGGGACCAGGAGGACAGCTATGGCGCACCGGCGGTCTACAAGGCGCTGGAACCGCAGGACAAGAAGAATGACATGGTCAGCCTGGTGATCGGCCCCTGGCGCCATAGCGGCGTCAATTATGAGGGCCGCAGCCTGGGCGATCTCCAGTTCGAGGGCGATACCGGCCGCCAGTTCCGCGTCGGCACGATGAAGCCCTTCCTCGACCATTATCTCAAGGACAATCCGCCCGCCGGCTACAGCATGCCCGGCTCGCTCACCTATGCGACCGGCATCGACAAGTGGGAAACCCGCGCCAAATGGCCGGGCGGCACGCCGACCCCGCTCTATCTCGGCGGCGGCTACAGCCTGTCCTGGGCCAAGCCGGCGGCGGCGGGCAGCGACTCCTATGTCTCCGATCCGGCCAAGCCGGTGCCCTATCTGCCCCGCCCGATCCACCAGGACCAGAATGAAGCTTGGCGGACCTGGCTGGTGAAGGACCAGCGTTTCGTCGATGGTCGGCCCGATGTGCTGACCTATGTGACGCCAGTGCTGGACAAGGATGTCCATATCGCCGGCCAGCCGATGGTCGACCTGTTCGCCGCCACCTCAGGCACCGACAGCGACTGGGTGGTGAAGCTGATCGACGTCTATCCAGAAGAGAACACCGCCAACCCGGTGATGGCCGGCTATGAACTGCCGATCGGCATCGACATTTTCCGCGGCCGCTATGCCCATGGTTTCGACAAGCCGCAGGCGCTGACGCCGGGCAAGGCGGAAAATTACAAGTTCGGCCTGCCCAATGTGAACCATGTGTTCAAGCCGGGGCACCGCATCATGGTGCAGATCCAGTCCAGTCTGTTCCCGGTCTATGACCGCAATCCGCAGACCTATGTGCCCTCGATCTTCGACGCGAAGCCGGGCGACTACAAGCCGGCGACCCAGAGCGTGCAATATGGCGCGGCGGGCGCCAGCGCGATATGGCTACCGATTGTGAAATAAGCGGTCGGCACGGCGTCGCCGCGATCAAGGGAGGGCATGATGGCGGTTGAACTGAAGATCCTGGCCTGGGCCTGCGTCCTGCTGCTGGTCCATATCTTCGCGGCGGCGCACCTCAAGACCAAGCAATATGGCCTGAAATGGAATGCCGGCGCGCGCGATGAAAATCTACCACCGCTTGATCCGATCGGGGGGCGGCTGGTCCGCGCTCAGGCCAATTTCATGGAAACCTTCCCGATCGCGATCATCCTGTTGTTCGGCGTGGTCGTGGCCGGCCGGACCAGCGAATGGACGGCGATCGGCGGCTGGCTGTGGCTGGTGTCGCGCGCGGTCTATCTGCCGCTTTATGGCCTAGGCGTCCCGGTGGTCCGATCGCTGGTCTATCTCGCCAGCATGATCGGCCTGTGCATCATATTCAAGGCATTCGTCACCGGCTGAACCGGGTGGCGGCGGGAAAACCCGCCGCCATGCCTGCCTATTCGAGATCTTCGAGGTAGGAACTGCCCTCGGCTAGGTCCGAGAAGCGGGTAATTTTGGCATCGAATTTCATCCGGATCCGGCCGGTGGAACCGTGACGCTGCTTGGCGACGATCACTTCGGCCAGACCGTAAATGCGTTCCATTTCCTGCGCCCATTCCTGATGCTCTGGCCCTTCCTTATTTCCGGGTTCCTTCGCCGCGACATAATAATCCTCACGGAACACAAACCAGACCATGTCCGCGTCCTGCTCGATCGAACCCGACTCGCGAAGGTCGGACAGTTGGGGACGCTTGTCCTCGCGCTGCTCGACCGCACGGCTGAGCTGCGACAGGGCCAGCACCGGGACATGCAGTTCCTTTGCCAGGGTCTTCAAACCTCGCGAGATTTCCGAAATCTCGTTGACGCGATTCTCATTACCTTTGCCACTGCCTTGCAGCAGCTGAAGATAATCGACGACAATGAAACCGACATCATGGCGGCGTTTGAGACGTCGAGCACGAGTTCGCAGGGCGGCGATCGTCAGACCCGGCGTATCATCGATGAACAGCGGCAATTCCTGCAGGTCGCGCGCCGCGCGCGACAGGTTCTGGAAATCCGCCCGGCTGATCTTGCCCATGCGCAGCGCTTCGCCACTGATCCCCGACTGTTCAGCCAGAACGCGGGTCGCTAGCTGGTCGGCGGACATTTCGAGGCTGAAGAACGCCGTCTTGGCGCCCATATTCTTTTCAATCGGGATGCCGTCATTATGGTCGCGCAGCCAGCGCGACGCGGCATTATAGGCAATGTTGGTCGCAAGCGACGTCTTGCCCATACCCGGACGGCCCGCCAGGATCATCAAATCGGAATTGTGCAGACCACCGATTTTCTCGTTGAGGCTGTTGATGCCGGTCGTGATACCCGACACATGGCCACCGCTGTTGAGCGCCCGCTCTGCGACCTGCACCGCCATGGTGGACGCCGACAGGAAGCTCTTGACTGAACCGGTTTCGCCCTCGCCTTCCGACACGCGATAGAGCGAGACTTCGGCCTGCTCAATCTGTTCGCGGGGATTGACGTCCTCGCTGGTATCCAGCGCATTTTCAACCAGTTCCCGGCCAACATTCACGAGCTGGCGCAACAATGCGAGATCATAGATCTGCGTGGCGAAATCCCGTGCGCCAAGCAAGGCCGCGCCGCTGCCGGTCAATTGCGCCAGATATCCCGCCCCGCCCAGTTCCTTGAGCGCCGGATCCTGTTCCAGCATCGGCTTGAGCGTCACCGGGTTGGCGATCATGTCTCGCTCGATCAGGCGCATCACCGCTTCATAGATGCGGCCATGCAGCGGCTCGAAGAAATGTTCGGGCTTCAGCTTGAGCTGCACGTCCTCCGCGATGCGGTTGTCGATCATCAGCGCGCCCAGCAGCGCGGCTTCTGCTTCGACATTGCGCGGCAATTCCAGGCCGCCATCTTCTGGAGCGGCATTGAGTTTCACGAGTTCAACCATGGCGCCCTCATCGCGCCACGGCGCGGGTCGCGCAAGTCCGAAGGTTGAAACGACGATGCTTGTCGGTCCACAAGTCCCGCTTGCTTTTCGCCGCCCGCCGCCGCAGTGACGACAGACCCGCCATGGCCGACCCGCGCATCATAGACATCAAGCTCGACGAGCGGACGATCCTGTGGCGCAATGCGGACGTCGAACAGGAACGGCGGATCGCGATCTACGATTTGCTGGAAGACAATCATTTCGCGCCCCAGCGGGTCCATAGCGATGGTTATGCCGGCCCCTACAAGGTTATATTGCGGGTGGAGGAAGGCCGGTTGGTCGTCGAAATCAACCGCGACGATGACAGCGCGCTGGAAGCCATCATACTGGGTCTGGGTCGCTTCCGTCGACCGATCCGGGAATATTTCGCGATCTGCGATAGCTATTATCAGGCGATCAGCAACGCTTCGCCGCAGCAGATCGAGACCGTCGACATGGCGCGACGGGCCATTCACAACGATGCGGCCGAGATGCTGATCGAGCGGCTGGAAGGGAAGATCGCGGTGGATTTCGACACTGCGCGCCGCCTGTTCACGCTGATCTGTGTCTTGCATATCAAGGGGTAGAACAATCGGGCGTTTGACTTTGGGGGAGCGCTGGTTCGCTTGGGGACGGGACTGGCGGTTATCGCGGTGCTGGTTCTGGCACTGTGGCTCTATGCACGTTCCTGGGCACCCAGCCGGGAGGAATATCCCGTCCAAGGTGTATCGATCACGGCCGATAATGGCCCGATTGACTGGGGAACATTGGCCGCGCAGGGTACGGATTTCGCCTATATTCGCGCGGTCAAGCAGGCGGCACTGCGCGACCCTGCCTTTGCCGCCAACTGGCGCGGCGGGCGCGGCGTTGGCATGCGCTATGGCGCGATGCTTGAATATAGCCTCTGCGCACGGGCGGTCGACCAGGCAACTCAGTTCATGACGACGGTCCCTCGCGACAATGCCGCCTTGCCGCCCGTCATCCGCCTCGCCTTCGATCCATCCTGCATCAAGCGCCCGGGTCGCGACCAACTGCTGTCCGAACTCAACACGCTCGTCAATCTGGTTGAAAGCCATGCCGGTAAACCGGCCCTGCTCAACATCAGCCCCGATTTCGACGGGCAATATGACATTGCATCGGGAATCAACCGGACATTATGGCTGGACGGCAATTTCTTCCCGCCCGATTATGGCCAGCGCCAATGGGTAATGTGGACAGCCACCGATATGCGGCATATCGACGGCGTCAATGGACCGGTAAGATGGGATGTGGTCGCGCCATGATTTCGCAGGACAAGGATATCGCGTCGCTGGTGGCCGCGGCTCGGGGAGCGCTGGCGCATGCGCACGCGCCCTATAGCCGCTTCGCCGTGGGGGCTGCGGTCCGCCTGACCGATGGCAGCATCGTCACCGGCAGTAACTTCGAGAATGCCAGCTATGGCCTGTCTCTTTGCGCCGAAACCGTGGCCCTTGCGACCGTCAATGCCCAGGGACGGCTGACCGATGTCGCGGCAATTGCCGTAGTTGGCGGCGGAATGTCGGCCGATGACAGCGTGAACGGCGACGCGATCGTCAGTCCTTGCGGCCGTTGCCGCCAGATATTGAACGAGGCCGAGCAGATGGCGGGCCGCACGCTTGCCATCTATTGCGTGGCGCCCAGCGGCGACACCCTGGTGGAACATAGCGTGGCGGGCTTGCTCCCGCATGCTTTCGGCCCCGCCGATCTTGGTATCATTCCCGCGAAGAAGAGCTGAAAACATCATGTCGATTTTGTCCGACCGCTGGATCCGCAAGCAGGCGCTGTCCAACCGCATGATCGAGCCGTTCGTCGAAAACCAACGGCGCGATGGCTGCATCAGCTACGGCCTGTCGTCCTATGGCTACGATGCGCGCGTCGCTGACGAGTTCAAGATCTTCACCAATGTGGACAGCGCCGTGGTCGATCCGAAGGACTTCGCTGCCAACAGCTTCGTCGATCGCAAGACGGACGTCTGCATCATCCCGCCCAACAGCTTTGCTCTTGCCCGTACCGTCGAATATTTCCGCGTACCGCGCGATGTGCTGGTCATCTGCCTGGGTAAATCGACCTACGCCCGCTGCGGCATCATCGTGAACGTCACGCCGCTCGAACCCGGCTGGGAAGGCCATGTCACGTTGGAATTTTCCAATACGACTCCCCTTCCTGCCAAGATTTACGCAAACGAAGGCGCCTGCCAGTTTCTGTTCTTGCAGGGCAATGAACCATGCGAGGTCAGCTACGCCGACCGTAGCGGAAAATATATGGGGCAGCAGGGCGTAACATTGCCGAAATTGTAAGGCTGTGGCAGCATCACGTCCCATGATGCCGTCATGCTGAACCCGTTCCGCCGCGAACTTGATGACCTCGATCGCCAAACCGCGAGCGTAGGCGACAATTGGCGCGTCTATGCTGTGGGCGATATTCACGGGCGCCTCGATCTGCTCGACCAGTTGCTCGGCATGATAGTTGCCGACAATGCGCTGCGCCCGCCCAAGCGATTGCGATTGATCCTGTTGGGTGATCTGGTCGATCGCGGACCGCGCTCGGCCCAGGTTCTCGAACGGGTGCGCGCCTTGCTCGCATCGGGCGGGGACATCCGGTTGATCAAAGGCAATCATGAGGAAGTCTTCTCTCTCGCTGCCCGTGGCGACCTGAACGCCGTCCGCCTGTTTCGACGCATCGGGGGGCTCGAAACCCTGTCCAGCTATGGACTGATCGCCTCCGCCGGCGCCGCAATGGATGACGGTATGCTGGCGGACTGGATGCTCAACAATGTCCCGCGCGCCGATGTCGACCTGATCGATGATTTCATCGACCGGATCGAGATGGGCGACTATCTATTCGTCCATGCCGGCATCCGCCCCCGTGTACCGCTCCATGCGCAACAAGCGTCGGATCTGCGCTGGATTCGTTCCGAATTCCTCGATCACGCAGGTGCTTACGATAAAGTCGTCGTCCACGGCCATAGCATCACCCAGGAGATCGACGAGCGCTCTAACCGGATCGGCATCGACACAGGCGCCTATCGTTCAGGGCGGTTGACCGCGCTCTGCCTGGAGGGTGCAGAACGCTGGTTCCTGCAGACTGGCGAGGACTGATAGCCATAATGACCTAAGATGCGGTCGCCCGCCTGCCGACCACGCAGCGTTTGACACGTTCGGTCGCACGCAAGGCTCCGTTCATATCAGACATCATCAGGAATAGACTCCGTCATGGAGGATCGCCACGAAATCTTCGTTCCCTGATACGAACGGCAAAAATGCCGGCAAGCAGGGGAACAGTCATGCATATTCGACGCGTTATGGCGGGGCTTGCCCTCGCCACATGCCTTGTTGCGCCTACCCAGCTTCTCGCCGCAGCGACGACGGACAGCAGCCTGTCACAGCGGCATAAATTCACCATCCCGCCGCAACCACTCAGCAGTGCCTTGCGCACCCTCTCTGCCCAATCGGGTATCCGGATATTATTTCCCTATGACGAAGTCGCCACCATCCGCAGCCGCCGCGTGGAAGGTTGGCTAACGACCGAAGACGCGCTGGCGCAGTTACTGGCTGGCACCGATCTTCGCCGATCGCAGGCAGGGAGCGGCGTTATCGCTCTTGCAGCCCCTGCCAGTCACAGCGCGGCTCGACGCAGCCCGCTGGCACTCCAATATGCCCAGGCCAACAACTCGGGCAGCATGGAGGCGATGACCATGGCGCCGCAGACCGAAGCGCAGGACATAGCCGCGCCGATCATCGTGACCGGCACGCGCCAGACAACCCGCACCGTCGCGGATAGCCTGGCGCCGATCGATGTGCTGGGGGCAAAGGAGCTGGAGGCAAGCGGCAAGCAGTCGGTTCGCGATCTGCTCGGTACCCTGCTGCCCTCGATCACCGTGTCGAACAGCGGCGCCGGCGCCAGCTTCGCGGTCAAGACGCTGTCGCTGCGCGGCCTGGCCGGTGACCAGTTGTTGGTCCTCGTCAACGGCAAGCGTCGACACAATACCGCGACCCTGTTCATCAACGGGACTACCCAGAATGGCCAGTCGCCGCCGGACCTTGACCTGATCCCATCGAACGCGATCGAGCGGATCGAAGTCCTGCGCGACGGCGCCTCTGCCCAATATGGGTCGGACGCGATCGCCGGCGTCATCAACATCATCCTGAAGCCCGACACCGGCGGCACGGCATCTTTCCTGGGTGGCGGCACCGCCGACGGCGGCGGTGAACAAGGTCGCTTCCAGATCAGTAAGGGTTTTGCAATCGGCGACGGTGGCCATGTGCATCTATCACTGGACGGATTCCTGCAGGGGCGTACCTATCGCAGCGCACTCAATCCGGGCCAATTCTACGCGCGTGTTGGCCAGCTCTATTCCTCGACCACCGGCGCGCTCGATCCACGTGAGGCGACCGTCGACCGCGACGTCAACCGGGGCGGCCAGCCCCAGGTATCGGGCATCAACTTCGCTTATGATGCCGCCTTGCCGGTCAGCGAAGCGGCCGAACTCTATCTGTTCGGCACGGCATCGCGCCGCCATTCCGATGCCTGGCTGACCTATCGTTTCCCCGATGCCAGCAATAATATCCCGGAAATCTTTCCCAACGGCTACAGCCCGCACCTGCACATCTATGACGAGGATTTCCAGGTCGCCGGCGGCATTCGCGGCGATCTGTCTGATACCTTCCATTACGACCTGTCCTCCACCTTCGCACGCGATTGGGTGAAGTATCGGGAATCCTCGGTTCTCAATGTCTCGCTCGGCCCGACCAGCCCGACAGACATGTATATCGGTTCGGTGACCGCGAAGGAGTGGACCACTAACCTTGATCTGCAGAAGACCGTCGACCTCGGCCTTGCCGATCCCCTGCTGATCGCGGTGGGCGCGGAATATCGCTGGAACAGCTATGCGATCGGCGCCGGCGATCCGGAATCCTATATCGACGGAGGCTACCGCTCCACCGCCGGCGCAAATGCCGGGATATTACGAACATCCGGATCCCAGGGCGTGACCGGCTTCCCCGATACGGCGGCGGGCGAATGGAGCCGGGATAATTGGAGCGCCTATATCAACCTGGAGCAGAAGATCACCGACGGGTTCGAGGTCGCGCTCGCCGGGCGGCACGAGGATTATTCGGACTTCGGTACGACCAACACGGGCAAGGCGTCGGTGCGGATCGAGCCGGTGCGGGGTATCGCCCTACGTGGTACTGCCAGCACCGGTTTTCGCGCACCGACCCTGCAGCAGCAGCATTACTCATCGGCAAGCACGATCAATGTCGGCGGCGTATTGC
The DNA here is from genome assembly GCF_000281715.2 of Sphingobium sp. AP49. Classification (NCBI taxonomy): domain Bacteria; kingdom Pseudomonadati; phylum Pseudomonadota; class Alphaproteobacteria; order Sphingomonadales; family Sphingobiaceae; genus Sphingobium; species Sphingobium sp. AP49. Next base: position 2,816,376 of record NZ_CP124576.1, read on the forward strand.
TGCCGGTGTCGGCGCTGCCGGTCGACTCGCCCGCTGCGATCGCCCTGGGCGCGACACCGCTGAAGCCCGAGAAATCGACCAATTACTCGGCCGGCATCGTCATCACGCCAATGCCGCGCCTGAACTTCACCGTCGATGCCTATCAGATCAAGATCAGGGACCGCATCCTGCTGTCCGAAACGCTGCAGGGCACGCTGGTGCGCAACGTGCTGGCTGCGGCCGGCATCACCTCCTCCGCCGGCGGCTTCTATTTCTCCAACGCCGCCGATACGCGAACCCGCGGCATCGATATCGTGGGCACCTACCACGCCAATCTGGGTGATTTGGGCACAGCGCTCATCAGCCTGTCGGCCAATTTCAACAAGACGATCTTCACTCATGTCGATCCGGTTCCCGACGTTCTGGCCAATTCCGGCCTGGTCCTGATCGGCCGGTCGAAGCAGGGCGACTTCACCGACGGCACGCCGCGCAACAAGTTCATCGGCAATGTCGTCTGGACCAAAGGCCCCGCAAGCGTAAACCTGCGCGCCACCCGCTATGGCGACGTGACCATGGTCCACCCCACCAATCCGGCGCTGGACGCGACGATCGATCCCAAGGTCATCTTCGACCTGGAAGTCGGCTATGAATTGACCAAGGGCGTGAAGCTGACAGCCGGCGCCAACAATCTGTTCAATACCTATCCCAACAAGTTGGTGCCCGCGCTGCAGGGCAACGGCTTTTCGCTCTACAATCAATATTCGCCCTACGGCACCAGCGGCGGTTTCTATTATGGCCGCCTGAACCTGGAGTTCTGACGCATGACATCCCTGCCGGACCTCAGCCGCCGCGAGGCTCTCGCGGCGGGCAGCATCGGCCTGCTGGCCACGGGCAGCGCCACATCGATCGCCCAATCCTCGCCCGGTGCCCCGGCGGCGGGCAAGGAGACGGTGGTGACGGTCGAGGATTGCACCAATGTCGCCCTCACCCTCTCGCCCGATGGCAAGCGCATCGCCTTCGACCTGCTCGGCATTCTCTGGACCCTGCCCGTCGGCGGCGGCGCCCTCACCCGCCTGACCGGCGACTTCGACGATCTGGCCCAGCCCGACTGGTCGCCCGACGGCAAGCGGATCGCCTTCCAATCCTATCGCACCGGCAATTTCCATATCTGGTCGGTGGCCGCCGATGGCAGCGACATGCGCCAGCATAGCGACGGCCTGCTCGACGATCGCGAGCCGCGCTGGTCGCCCGATGGACGCACCATCGCCTTTTCCAGCGACCGGGCGGAGGGCCGCTACGCCATCTATCTGCTCGACGTCGCCAGCGGCCAGGTCACGCCCCTGTCCAAGGGGACGACCAATGACAGCGAGCCGGCCTGGTCGCCGGACGGCAAGACCATCGCCTATGTCGCGGGCGGCACCAAACTGGTGACGATCGATATCGCGACCGGCGCCGTGACGGAGGTCGCGGCAGTGACGCCCTCGGCCGATCGCTACAATCCATCGGCGATCATGGCCCCGGCCTTCGCGCCCGACGGCAGCATCGCCTATACCCGGCTGGAGCCGGGCGCATTGACGCTGGTCCATGGCGACAAGGATATCGTCGCCGGCGAGGATATCTATCCCTTCCGCCCCGCCTTCGCGAAGGATGGCACGATCTTCTACGGGTCCAACGGCAAGCTGCGCGCGCTCAAGGGTGGCAAGGCCAGCATCATCCCGTTCAGGACGCAGGTGCCCGTCACCACGCCCGACTACAAGAAGAAGGCGCGCGACTTCACCTCGACCACCGCCAAGCCGGTCGTCGGCATTGCCGCGCCGATGCTGTCGCCCGATGGCAGGACCATCGTCTTTGGCGCGCTCAACGACATCTATGTCATGCCCGTCGGCGGCACCCCAAAGAAGCTGGTCGCCGACGGCTATCACAAATGCGATCCGGCCTGGTCGCCCGACGGCAAGACCATCGCCTATAGCTGCGATCGCGGCGGCACGCTGGACCTGTGGCTGCACGATGTCGCGACCGGCAAGGAACGGCAGCTGACCAACATCCCCGACAAGGCGGTTGCCTGGGGAAGCTGGTCGCAGGATGGCGCGCTGATCGCGTTCCTCGACCAGGAAGGCGCACTGCACAGCGTCGAGGTTGCGACCGGCACGGTGCGCAGGATATTCGACGCGCTGTGGGAACCGGGCCGCCCCTCCTTCGGCCCGGGCGGCAAGACCATCGCCTATGCCGCGTTCAAGCCGGTCACCGGCCGCTATCGCGAAGGCGCCAGCCAGATCCTGACCGTCGACCTTGCCACCGGCAAGGGCCGTTACCAGGCCGTGGCGGAAGGCAAGTCGCTGGGCGTGCGCGGCCATGACGGCCCGGTCTGGTCGCCCGACGGCAGCATGATGGCCTATGTCTTTGCCAGTACCCTGTGGGTCGTGCCTGTCGGGCCGGACGGCAGTTTCGCCGGCGCACCGCGCCAGATCAGCACCGAAACCACCGATGCGCCAAGCTGGAGCGGAGACAGCAAGTCGCTGCTCTATCTCAGCAACGGCAAGCTGCGCCTGGTCGCCGTGGCGGGCGGCGCGGCGCAAACCATTCCATGTCGGCTGACATGGGCCAATGCCAAGCCTTTGGGCCGCACCATCATCCGGGCTGGCAAAATCTGGGACGCACTGTCGCCAGATTACAAGACCGGCATGGACGTCGTGATAGACGGCAATAGCATCACCGCGATCACGCCCCATGACGGCACCGCGCCGTCGGACGCCAATGCGAAATTGGTGGACGGCGGCGCCCTTACCCTGATGCCGGGCCTTATCGACATGCACACCCACCGGCAGATGGCGGGCTATGGCTATGGCGACCGGATGGGCCGGCTGTGGCTGGCGATGGGCGTGACCGCGACCCGATCGCCCGGATGCCCGGCCTATCATATGGTTGAGGATCGCGAGGCGATCCAGAGCGGCCAGCGGATCGCCGCGCGCCACTATGCCACTGGCGAGGCGATCGACGGCGGGCGCATCTTCTACAATTTCATGCGGCCGGTCACCGAAAAGGGTCAGATGGCGCTGGAACTGGAACGCGCCCAGGCGCTGGATTACGACATGGTGAAGACCTATGTCCGCCTGCGCCATGACGTGCAGAAGGATGTGGTGACGCAGGCGCATCGCATGGGGATGCACCTGTCGTCCCATTATCATTATCCTGCGCTGCATAGCGGCATGGACTGCATGGAGCATACCGGCGCCACCAACCGCTATGGCTATTCGCGGACGATCACCTCGCTGGGTGGCGGCTATCATGACGTGAACGACCTGTTCGCGGCGGCCAAGGCCGGGCGCACGCCGACATTGTTCGCGGCGACCGCGCTGCTGGGGCTGGACGATGGTTTCGTCCACGACCCGCGCATCACCACCCTCTATCCCAGATGGGAATATGACAAGCTGTTGGCGCGGGTGAAGGCGATGCAGGGCGATGGCGGCAAGCCGATGCTCGCCTCGCTGGAGCGGCAGGTCGAACAGATCAAGATGACGCTGGCGGCGGGATGGCATCCTTTCTCCGGCACGGATGCGCCGATCGACCTGACCGCGATCAGCCTGCACCTCAATCTGCGCGGCATGGTGAAATATGGCATCAGCCCCTATGAGGCGCTGATGATGACCACCCGCTGGGGCGGCGAGTTTCTGGGCGAGCCGGTCGGCCGGATCGAGCGCGGCATGCTGGCCGATATGATCCTGGTCGAGGGCGATCCGCTGAAGGACATTACGGCCGTCGCCAATGTCCGCCAGGTGATCGCCAATGGTGTCGTCCATACGCCCGAGGCGCTGATGGCCCCGTTCGTCGGGGCAAAGCCGCAGGCGGCGGTGACCCCGGTGCTGCCGCAACTGGCGGACGCCCACCAGCATTTTTGGTGGCACGACCCCGACTATGTCCAGTCGAGCCGGGCCGCCTGCTGTGCCGGCCATGCGGTAGCGCATGCCTGAGGCGGCCCACCGACGCGACAGTTGAAAGTTCACAGTGTCGTGGGCCGCGAAATCGGCCGTTTCTGCGGAAATACGCGCGTGCTACGCGTCGCTGACGCGCCCACGAAGCGACAGTAACGCTACGCCAAGGCGACACGGAAGCGACAGTCACGCGACAGCGAAGCGACGCTTAACGCCAGCCGGCCGCCTGCGCCGCCCGCTCGCCCTGCGCATCGACCGGGGCGCCGTCGATCAAGCCGTCGATGGTGACGAGAAGGCGTGGATCGGCCGAGGCGGCCTGGCGATATTCGCTCGCCTGGCCCTTGCCGGGCACCGCCTGCAGCACTTGCCAGCCGGCATCGGTGCGGCAGGCGACGCCGGCCATGGCCGCGCCGTCGAAGCTGCGGCACCAGCCGCCGCCCTTGCGCCGGAAGCTGAGGCCGATGCGGACCGGGCCATCCTCCCCGGCCGAGGCCAACTGGCTGTCGAGCGCGGTGGCGAGCGATCCCCGCGCCAGCATCGCGCCATCCTTGACCGCGATCGGTCCGTCCGACCCGCCGGACATGCGGCCGATGCCAAGGCCCAGGAGCAGGCTGGCGGCAATCGCGCCGCCCGTCGTCCACGCCCAGCGCCGCGACGGCCGCGCAATCGACACCACCGTCGGCGGCGTGAGCATGGCCTGCATCGCCGCCGGCACATCCTCCTGCGCGATCGGCGCGAAATGGCCGGCCAGCCGCGCGCGGAGCCGCCGATGCTGCTCAAGCCGGGCGGCCAGCGCCGGGTCTTCCGCCACGGCGCGATCGACGCGCCGTCGCGTCACCTCATCCAGTTCGCCGTCGACCCAGGCAATCAGCATGGCTTCGTCAATGTCGGTCATGCCGCTTCCCCCAATAGTTCGATGAGTGCGCCACGGCCGCGTACCAGCCGCGAGGTCAGCGTGCCCATGGGTATGTTCAATATCGCAGCCGCCTCCTTGTAGGACAGTCCCTCCACCAGCACGAGCGCGATCGCCTCGCGCTGTTCGGGCGGCAATGCCTGCATCGCCCGGTCGACGTCGGACAGGGTCATGGCCTGTTCCACCGCCTTGTCGCCGGCATAGCCGACATCGGCCCCCGCCTCTTCCGGCGCGAAGGTTCTGGCGGCCCGCTGACGGGCGCGGCCCTCATCGATCCAAAGATTGCGCATGATCCGATACATCCAGCTATCGAGCCTTGTGCCCGGTTGCCACTGGTCGCGGGCGCGCAGCCCCTTTTCCAGTGCCGCCTGGCACAGATCGTCGCCATCGGCGCGATCATGCGACAGGCTGGCGGCAAAACGCCGCAGCCGGGGCAGGATCGCCAGCAGGTCGCGCTCGAACGACATGGTTTCTCCATATTCTTCGTTTGAAAAATGCGCCCAAGCGCATTTTCAGTACCGCACCAGCCCTCTCCCCCACCCGACCACCCATAGAATATAGCCGTTGGGTGGCCGGGTGGGGGAGAGGGCTGGTGCGGCAAATCCGGTTTCAATCGGATTTACAAACGACCACTTCAGGGATGAAACGTCCCGGCCCGGCCGTTTCATCCCCATCGCACCCTAGCGATCGGAAATTTTTTGACGATGGACGATTTTGACGCTGAAAGGGCCGGCGATGACCGGCGGGAAGAGACAGAGATGAAATGGACGCGCCCGTTGCTGATCGCGGGGTTGTGGCTGGCGGCACCGGCTGCGCAGGCGCAATTGCTGCCGGCGCCGGCCGCCGGTGCGCTGGGCGGGGTCGGCCAGGTTTTGCCCGATACGCTCGACCGGCTGGGCGGCATCGTCGACCAGAGCGGGCTGGATCGGCTGTCGCCGGCACGGCTGGCCGATCGGCTGGCCGCGGCGCGCACGGCGCGGATTGACGCGCTGCTGCGCCAGCATGGCGACGCAATCGAACTGGATGACCGGAGAGAGCCGGCACGGCGCGGGATCATCCTGCTGACCGGCGCGGATGCGGCAGCGATCGAGACGCTGCGCGCGAAGGGCTATGGCGTGGAGCAGGTCGAGACCGAGGGGATCGACATGGCGATCACCCGCCTGACCGTGCCGGACGGCCAGAGCCTGGCGCGGGCGCTGCGCAGCGTGCGCAAGATCGCCCCGCAGGCGCAGGCGAGCGCCGACAATCTCTATTTCCCGAGCGGTGCGGCTGCGGAGGGGCGATCGGCTGCGCTGGCAAGCCATGGGTTGGTCGGGCGCGGCGCGGCGGGATTGATCGATGGCGGCGTGGCCGCTCACCCGGCCCTGGCCGGCGCGATCGAGCAGCGCGGCTTCGTGACCGGCGCGCCAAGGGCCAGCGCCCATGGCACGGCGGTCGCGTCGCTGATCGGCGGCAATGGTAGCCTGAAGGGCGCCGCGCCGGGCACGCCGCTGCTGGTCGCCGATGTCTATGGCGACGATCCGGCCGGCGGCAGCAGCTTTGCCATCGTCCGCGCGCTGGGCTGGATGGCGGCGCGCGGCGCGAAGGTGGTGACGATCAGCCTGGTCGGGCCGGACAATCCCTTGCTGGCCGGCGCGATCCGGCTGGTGCGCGACAAGGGGATGATGCTGGTCGCGGCAGTCGGCAATGACGGCCCGGCCGCCCCACCCGCCTACCCCGCATCCTACCCGCAGGTGATTGCGGTGACCGGCGTGGACGGGCGTGGCCGGTTGCTGCCTGAGGCCGGGCGCGCAGCCCATGTCGATTTCGCCGCGCCCGGCGCGGACATGATGGCGGCCGATATGGACGGCGGCCGCGACAAGGTGCGCGGCACGTCCTTTGCGGCGCCTTTGGTGGCCGGTCGCCTGATGGCTGGCGGATCGGTCGAGGCGCTGCGGCGGGAGGCGAAGCCCGGTCGCAGCAAGGGCTATGGCGCCGGAATCCTGTGCGAGACTTGCAGAAATATGTACTGAATTTCCATGACTTGCGCGAAAATTTCAGGCTTTCGGGATTAAAGCGCAACGCCCCGCCGTTGTCCTGTCATCGGATCAAGATGACCAAGGAGACGGTCCATGAAGACGCAGATTATCATCGCAACCGCCTGCCTCGCGGCGCTGACCACGGCCCCCGCCTCAGCCCAGCTGCTGGGGGGTGGCGGCGCCCTGGGTGGTGGCGGCCTGGGCGGCATGACCGGCGGCCTGGGCGGCACGCTGGGCGGTTCGTTCGGTGGATCGGGCAGCCTGGATCGCAGCATCGACCTCGACAATGGCCGGGTCGGCGCCAGCGGCAGCGGCAATGGCCGCGCCGAAGGATCGGCAAGCCGGCATGGCAAAAGCCGCTCGGCAAGCGGATCGGGATCGGCCAGCGGCAATCTGGCGGTCGATACGCTGGGCACCAGCGATGTGCGCGGCGCCGCCGGCACGGCGCGCAGCCAGGCCAGCGATGGCGTCGGCGCCATCCGTGACAAGGCAGGCAGCAGCGTCGCCACCGCGCGCGACCGGACCCAAAGCGCTGTGGCGGGCACGCAGGACCAGGTGAGCAGCACGGCAACCGCCGCCCGCGATCGCGCCGGCAGCACCGTCGCATCGGCCCGGGACAAGGCCGGTTTGGCCACCAGCGGCGCGCGGTCGGCCGCCGCCAATGCGGCGGGCAGCGCGACCAGCACCATCGGCAGCGCAGCATCGATCGACGCGAGCGGCCAGCTTTCGGGCAGCGGCGAGACCCATGGCAGTACCAGCCAGCCGCAGAGCGAGGCCGCGACCCCTTCCTCTTCCGATCAGGCCACGGATTGACCCCATAGCCCCGTAGCCGTCGCCTGACGGATACGGCCGGCGATCGCGATGGATCGCCGGCCGTATCTTCTTGTCCATTGGCGGCGGTTCAGGCCGAGGCGATCACCATCGCACGCGCCCGGTCGGTGGCGGTCCGGGTATCGCCGGCCAGTTTCTTCACCTCCGCTGCGACGACGGCAAAGCCGCGTCCTGCCTCGCCCGCACGAGCCGCCTCGATCGTGGCGTTGAGGGCCAGCAAATTGGTCTGGCGGGCGAGGCCGCTGATCGTGTCGACAATATCCACCAGCCCGTCGACCGTATTTTTAAGTTCGGCGCGCAGGGCCTTGGATGGCGTCGTGTCCGTCGCAATCTTGAGGATGCGCTCGACCTGGCCCGCTTCGTTGAACACCGGATTATAGGTGGCCTGCAGCCAAACCTCGCGGCCATATTTGCCCAGCCGGCGATATTCGCCGGCATCGAAATCGCCCCGGCCGAGCTTTTCCCAGAAGGTCGCATAGCCGGAGGAACGCGCATATTCGATGTCGCAGAAAATGCGATGATGATGCCCGGCGATTTCATCCAGCCGATAGCCCATCGTCCCGAGGAACAGGTCATTGGCCCAAAGGACGGTGCCGTCCGGCGCGAATTCGATCACCGCCTGCGACCGGCAGATGGCGTCCCAGACGGCGTCCGAACTGAAAGCTAAGGCTAGGCCCATGAAACTGAATACTCCTTCCAGTCTTGCCTAGAGACAGGATGGTAAACAGATTCCTAATTATACATAAATTACATAATTTGTCATATGCTTAGACCAAAGGAGAAGGCCGGAAACCCCTGCGGATCACCGGCCTTTCCACCCCCTGGCAAGCGAAGGCGATCGGATCAGGCGACCTGCGCCTCGAACGCCTCGATCTCATCGGGATCGCGCAGCACATAGCCGCGGCCCCAGACCGTCTCGATATAATTGTCGCCGCTGCAGGCCAGCGCCAGCTTCTTGCGCAGCTTGCAGATGAAGACGTCGATGATCTTGAGTTCAGGCTCGTCCATACCGCCATACAGATGGTTGAGGAACATTTCCTTGGTGAGCGTCGTGCCCTTGCGCAGCGAGAGCAGCTCCAGCATCGCATATTCCTTGCCGGTCAGATGGACGCGGTTGCCGTCCACTTCCACGGTCTTGGCGTCGAGGTTGACCGCCAGCTTGCCGGTGCGGATGACCGACTGCGAATGGCCCTTCGAGCGGCGCACCACGGCGTGGATGCGCGCGATCAGTTCCTCGCGGTGGAAAGGCTTGGTGACATAATCGTCGGCGCCAAAGCCGAAGGAGCGGACCTTGCTGTCCATCTCGGCCACGCCCGACAGGATCAGCACCGGGGTCTGCACCTTGGCCGCCCGCAGCTTCTTGAGCACGTCATAGCCGTGCATGTCGGGCAGGTTCAGGTCGAGGCATATGATGTCATAATCATACAGCTTGCCCAGATCGAGGCCTTCCTCACCCAGGTCCGTCGTATAGACATTGAAGCCCTCGGTCGTGAGCATAAGCTCGATCGCCTTGGCGGTGGTCGGTTCATCCTCAATCAGCAGCACGCGCATGTGAAGCCCCTTTGCGTCGCAGGTCCGTTCACCCCACCAGAACGGCTTCTGCTCCTAATCATTAACCAAAAAACTTCTGAAGGACAAAGGTTAATTTTTCGCTAACCCGCAGAAACCCGCGAGTCGCTTGAAAACGAATCTATTTACAAAGAGTTGAAGCCGAGAGCCGTCCATCGGAGTCAATATGGATTCGGCCACGAAACGAGCCGATTTCACGTCGTCCCGAAATGGCCCCACATGGCATTCCGCACGCGCCGTGGCGCGTTCAGCATCCATGGTGCCGGGTCAGGAAGTCCAGCAGTGCTTCTACTCGCGCCGGGCGCAGGCGCGATGGCGGGGTCACCAGATGCAGGCCGAAGGGCGGCGGCCGCCAGTCGAGCAAAATCTCTTCCAGCTCGCCCGACTTGATCGCATCGCCGACGATGAAATCGGGCAGGCGGGCGATGCCGACGCCAAGGCGCAGCGCGGGCATCATCGCCTCGCCGCTGTTGACGGTGATGCGCGGACGCACCTGCACCGTCACATTCTGCTGCCCCGGCCCGGTAAAGCGCCAGACATCGGGCGCTGCCACGTTGGAATAGCAGAGGCAGTCATGGCTGCCGAGATCGGACGGATGGGTCGGTTGGCCACGCTCGGCGAGATAGGCGGGCGAGGCGACGACATGCATATGGACATCGGCCAGCCGGCGCGCACGCAGCGAGCTGTCGGGCATGTCGGCGATGCGGATGGTGGCGTCGAGGCCCAGTTCAACGATGTCGATCTTCGCATCGGACAGATGCAGATCGACATCGACCAGCGGATGTTCCCGGGTGAATTGCGCGATCATCGGCGCAATCCGCAGCAGGCCGAAATTCATCGGTGCGCCGAGCCGCACCGTGCCCGAGAGTTCGGCGGTCTCGTCGCGCGCGGCTTCCTCCGCCGCCTGCCCTTCCACCAGGATGCGCTGGGCATGGTCGGCAAGGCGCCGGCCGCTTTCGGTCAGCGCCAGGCGGCGGCTGGTGCGGCTGAACAGGCTGGTGTCGAGATGCTGCTCCAGACGGGTCACCGCCTTGGACACGGTGGCCTTGGAGACGCTGAGCGCCTTGGCCGCGTCGGTGAAACTGCGATGTTCGACCACGGCGGCGAACATCGCCCAGGCCTCAAAATCCGGTAGCCGCATAGGGAAACAATCCGTTTCAACACTGCCTATTCAAGAAACGATCCTGATCGCTAGATTGTCGGAAAGCAAGCCGGAAGCATCCGGCACCGCAATCGAAAGGCAGACCCCATGAGCACGACAACCGCGAGCCGCATCGAGCGCCGCCCGTTCGCGTCGCTCGGCCATGCCGACCATGGCTGGCTGAACGCACGGCATCATTTTTCCTTCGCCAATTATTATGATCCCGCCCGCATGGGCTGGGGCGCGATCCGGGTGTGGAACGACGACGAGATCGGTCCGCGCTCGGGCTTTCCGCCCCACCCGCACAGCGACATGGAGATCATCACCTATGTCCGCACCGGCGCGATCACCCACCAGGACAGCCTGGGCAACAAGGGCCGCACGCAGGCGGGCGACGTCCAGGTGATGTCGGCCGGCACCGGCATTCGCCACGCCGAATATAATCTGGAGGACGAGACCACCACCCTGTTCCAGATCTGGGTCATTCCCCGGTCGGTCGGCGGATCGCCCAGCTGGGGCGCCAAACCCTTCCCGAAGGGCGATCGCTCGGGCAAGCTGGTCGTGCTGGCCAGCGGCCATGACGAGGACAGGGAAGCGCTGCGCATCCGGGCCGACGCCCGGTTGCTGGGCGGCACGATCAAGGCCGGCGACAGCGTGACCTATGACAGTGCCGAGGGCCGCCACCTGTACCTGGTCCCGGCGACGGGCCGGATCGAGATCGACGGCCAGACCTTCGAGGCGCGGGACGGCGCCGCCATCATCGGCGGCGCGCCCATCACCATCACCGCGATCGAGGACAGCGAAATCGTGCTGGTCGACAGCGAATAGACATGAAGCTTACGCGCCGGTTCTTTATCCCCTCCCCCAACGAACCGGCCCGGGTCGCCCGCATATCCCCTCCCTCCATGCAGGCGACCACCCCTTTCAACCCTTCCAGTTTCAGATGAGGAGACGTGACAATGGCTAAGGTTCTGGTTCTCTATTATTCGTCCTACGGACATATCGAAACGATGGCCAAGGCCATGGCCGAAGGCGCAGTCGCCGCCGGCGCGCAGGTCGACATCAAGCGCGTGCCCGAAACCGCGCCGCTGGAAGTCGCCCAGGCCGCCCATTTCAAGCTGGACCAGGAAGCCCCGGTCGCGACCGTCGCGGAGCTGGCGGATTATGACGCGATCATCGTCGGCACCGGCACCCGCTTTGGCCGCATGTCGAGCCAGATGGCGTCGTTCCTGGATCAGGCCGGCGGCCTGTGGGCGCGGGGCGCACTCAACGGCAAGGTCGGTGGTGCCTTCACCTCGACCGCGTCGCAGCATGGCGGCCAGGAAGTGACCCTCTTCTCGATCATCACCAACCTGCTGCATTTCGGCATGACGATCGTCGGCCTGGACTATGGCTTTGCCGGTCAGATGGGCGTCGACAAGGTGCGCGGCGGATCGCCCTATGGCGCGACCACCCTGGCCGATGGCGACGGCAGCCGCCAGCCGAGCGAGGAAGAACTGGACGGCGCCCGCTATCAGGGCCGCCGGATCGCCGAAACCGCGATCAAGCTGCACGGTTAATCGCAGCCAGCGCCGTCTGGGGAACGCAGCCTGGCTGCGTTCTTCGGTCGCATGGGTGCGCAATCAGGATGTAGGGAGCTGGCACGCCGGGACTGCGCGCCAGCTCCTTTTTCTTTAGCATCTCTATTGGACGCTAAAGTGCGACGATGGTAATTTCGTTTTCTAGAAAAGATGATCGCAAGTATCTCTTTTAGATGCAGTCAACGGCCCATGACCTAAACGATCAGAGAATCTGACATGACTTGGCAAGCTTATATCGACGAAAGCGAGCAAGATGGCATCTTCGTTTTAGCAGGATATTTATCGACCTCAGATAAATGGGGGGAATTTTCTGCCGAATGGTCGCCGTTAGCACGGAGATTTGGTAGAATTGATGCCAATGGCAGATGGTCTCTGCACATGTCCGAGCAACGCCTAGACCCTGACTTACTACACTACCTCCCCGCATTTCAAGAAATTATAGACAAATATACCGATTTATGCTTTGGAATATCTCTTGATATTAGAGATTTCAAAGCTGGCGTCAATCGCGCTGTGGTCATAAATTCAAATGGAGAACGAGTAAAAATAAAGGGGCCAGCAATTGAAAATCACTACACTTATGCATTTAGCAGAATGTTATCGATATTTCCCAAATTAATTTCAAATTACGAAGAAATTAGTGGGAAATCATATAATTTTGGAAAAGTAGATTTTATCTTTGATGAAAGGTCAGAAAAAAATAAAATCCTACAATTGTACGAAATACAAAAAAATCAATTTTCTTCAAAAAATTTCCTAAGATCCGCTCCGACATTCAAAGATGATGCGGATACTCCGCCACTTCAAGCCGCAGATTTTATATGCTACTTAATATGCAAGTGCATTAAAGATTACGGAATAGAAAAAATTACAGACAATACAATTGCCCACACATTAACACCATGGAAATCAAATCCAACTATAATTTCACTTTACAAAATAAACTCTGATGGAATTTTTAATTTTATTAAAAGTCAAGTCCTGAAAAATCATCCAGGTTTATATGTATTTGACCAAAAATAATCGTGAATTCAGCGTAATTATTACATATTTCCGTATTACAACTCCATCTTATCCCAGCGTCTTGGGCGTGACCCAGACTTCGACCGGGGTGATGAACTTGCCCGGTGCGGGCTTGCCGACGACGACGCGGTCGGCGGTGACCAGTTCGCCATTTTCAAGGTTCAGCGACACCCAGGGCTTGGGCATGCGCTCGAACTTCATCTTCTGGAGGGGCTGGCCGGTGGCCGTGTTCATGATGGTGGCAATGATAGACATAGGCGGCGCCGGCTAGCGCCTGCCCCCGCCCCCTGTCCAGAGCCGGAATCGGCAAAATATTTTCGGCCCTCATGAAAAAAATCGCATCCCATGTCACATCGGGCGCAGCCGTCTCGTCATGTCAGCAATAGCAAGCAAAGGAGCTGTATCATGACCGACAAGATCAATCCCTATGCCGCCGCGCCGCAGTTGATGAAGAGCTGGACGGCCCTCTCCACCGCCGTCGCCGACAGCCTGGAGCCGAGCCTGATCGAACTGGTGAAGATCCGTTCGTCGCAGATCAATGGCTGCGCCAACTGCATCAACATGCACACGTACGAAGCGCGCGAGAAGGGCGAAACCGAACAGCGCATCTACCTGCTGTCCGCCTGGCGCGAGGCGCCCTGTTATACCGACCGCGAGCGCGCCGCGCTGGGCTGGACCGAGGCGCTGACCGAAATCGCCAAGGGCCATGCCCATGAGGCTGCCAAGGAGGCGCTGAACTGGGAATTCACCGAGGAGGAGCAGGTGAAGCTGACCCTGATGATCAACATCATCAATGGCTGGAACCGGATCGCCGTCGGCTTCAACCTCTGGTACGACATGCCGATGAAGGCAGCAGCCTGATGAATGGGGGGACGCAGATGGACGCCGCCGACAGCTTCGACCCGCTGCGTCCCCGCCTGATCCGGGTCGCCTATCGCATGCTCGGATCGGTCGCCGATGCCGAGGATGTGGTGCAGGACGCCTTCATCCGCTGGATGGGCACCGACCGCAGCGCGGTGCGCGAGCCCGAAGCCTTTCTGCGCCGCACCGTCACCCGCCTCTGCCTGGACCAGATGAAGTCGGCGCGGGCGCAGCGCGAAACCTATGTCGGCCCGTGGCTGCCCGAACCGGTGGTCGAGGAAGCGGACGAGGAAGAGGACGTCACCCTGCCGCTGATGCTGGCATTGGAGCGACTTTCGCCGCTGGAGCGGGCCGCCTTCCTGCTGCACGATGTATTTGGGCTGGCCTTTGACGAGGTGGCGAGGACCATCCAGCGCGATGCCGCCGCCTGTCGCCAGCTCGCCGCCCGCGCGCGCGACCATGTGCGCGACGCCCGCCCCCGCTTCCAGATCGAGAAGCAGCGCGGGCTGGAGATTGCCGGCGCCTTCTTCGCCGCCTCGCGCAGCGGCGACATGAGCATATTGGGCGCGCTGCTGGCGCAGGATGTCAGCTTCCACAGCGATGGCGGCGGCAAGCGCCCCGCCGCGATCCGCTCGGCGATCGGCCATGGCCAGGTGATGCAGGTCCACAAGGCGCTGGCGGTGCTGTTCGGCAAATATGGGTCGACCCTGCTGCGCACCTGCATGGTGAACGGCCTGCCCGGCTTCGTCACGCGCGAGGCCGATGGCGAACTGCAGACCACCGCGCTGGACATAGAGGATGGCCAGGTGACCGCCATCTACATCATGCGCAACCCGGACAAGCTGCGTCATCTCCATTGATTAATGCGCGGATAAGCCCGTTCCTTGGGGAAATGGCAGGCCCCGCCGCGCCATGGCAGCATCGGGGACCGGGAGCGACACGAAGATGGTTGGTGCGATCGGCGGCTCGGGCAATGGCTGGGGCCAGTTCAAGAAGGCGATGGAAGAGCTGGCCCAAAAGGCGCGGCAGGCGAGCCAGAACAGCAATAACACGACACCGAAGGTGACAGAGGCGAGCGCGCCGGTGGCTACGGCGCCGGTGGCGGCGGCCGAGCCAGTGGCGAGCGTCCCACCGGCTACTGAAACCGCGCCGCCGGCCGCTCCGGCACCGGTTGTCGCGAACGAACCGGCAGCGGTCAGCGATAGCGTTGACGTGTCATCTTCGCCGTCAATCTTGACCTATAGCGCGCCTTCGCCTGCGCCGCGGACCATGGCGGCGCCCGAGACCACGCTGGACGAACAATTGTCCGATGCGGGCTATTATGCGTCGCCGGCGGCATCGGCCGTGCCCGATCCGGTCGCCCCCGCCCAGCAGGAGAATGCCGCCGCGCTGAGCCAGGCCCAGGTGATCGCCCAGGCCGCCTACGCCCTGGTCGCCCGCGCCGGCGAGGATCATCGCCTGTCGCTGATCCAGAAGGGGTGAAGCGGGATGCCGGGTCAAGCCCGGCATGACGGATGTGGGTAGGGCGGCTTGCGACCATTTGCTGACCGTCCGTTTCTGGCTCATACCTCGGCATATGGAACTTCGACACGGTATTATCGCTGCAGGTGTGTTGGCGCTTTCAGGGTGCTCGTACATCTACGATTTGCGCGCCGTAGTCATCAATGGCCAAATCGCTTTTATCGTTGACCCCAAATCACGGCAGCAAGCCAACTGCATCCGCAGCATACATGTGAAGACCGCGAACGGGGAAACTACACAAGCGAAACCGGGACCAAATGATGACGAAGCTCTCGTCAAAAATGGTGTATTCTGGTGGAAAGACCGTGCCGTAGATCAATGCCTTAACAAATTCCCTATCCGATATGGTCAGCCGCTTGCGGGGCAGCCTTTTGTTTATTCTGGTGGTGACACGAAAGGGGTCGAGGCAAAGCCGTTGGTTATCGGCGTCGTCTACGAAGTGGATACCGGAGGATCGGGATCGGGCTATGGTGGAGGGAAGTTCCGTATTCGGTCTGATCGAACCGTAGAGAACTTACCTTTGGACGGCGCATCTTCTGCCAGCACTACGAATGACCGCTAACCACCCAAGTCTGCCTTTCCCTTTTCCCTCTCCGCGCCCCCGCGTCTCCGCGTGATTCATGTTCGCGCGGAGCCGCGAAGAGCGCGGAGAAAGGGGTATGAAGAACTGCCAAAACAATCTGGCGCTTAGCACGCCAACTCCGTCACCCCAGCGAAGGCTGGGGTCTCAGGCGGTGGCAGAAGGAGGTCAGCCGTCTTGCGCTATCCATTCACCTCGCCTGCGCCTGCTTGAGATGCCAGCCTTCGCTGGCATGACGAAATAGGGAAGCGTCCGCTAGCCACTCCCTGCTGAACGGAGATGGCCTTACCCCGCCTAGAGCATCCAGCGGCTGAGGCGCGGGGACAGGCGGATGAGGTGCCACAGGGCGAAGGGCGCCAGCAGGGCGAGCGCGAACAGCCAGGGCTTGGCCAGATAGGGCGTGCCATAATGGATGATCGCGACATGCAGATACATGATGACCAGCG
Organism: Sphingobium sp. AP49; assembly: GCF_000281715.2. Classification (NCBI taxonomy): domain Bacteria; kingdom Pseudomonadati; phylum Pseudomonadota; class Alphaproteobacteria; order Sphingomonadales; family Sphingobiaceae; genus Sphingobium; species Sphingobium sp. AP49. Next base: position 2,832,767 of record NZ_CP124576.1, read on the forward strand.
ACGCCCGGCCGATCGCCGCGAGCGGGGCGGCCAGCGGCGCGATCCGGGCGGACAGGCGGAAGAGCAATAGCGACGTCGCGATGCCCGATCCGATCGACAGCAACGGCCAGCCATAATCGCCCGCCTTCATGTTGAGCGTCGGCAGCCAGCCGGCAAGGCCCGCCAGCGCGAGCAGGCCCAGCGGTGCGATCCAGAGGTTGCGCCAGCGCAGCCGGGGCCAGAGCGCGCCGACCCAGAGCAGGATCATCGCCATCGGCACGCTCAGAAGGCCGAGCGGCGAAACCTCCGTCATCCAGCCCAGCCCCTCCGCCAGCACCAGCAGCCCGGACATCAGCACCAGCCATTGCGGGTCGCGCGGATCGGGCCAGCGGTTAAGCGCCAGGTTGAACAGGATGCGCGCCATCATCAGGCAGGGCACGAACCAGAAGATGGTATAAGGCCCGCGCAGCCAGTAGCCGCCGAGCAGGATCGGCAGCAGATCGCCCGGCCATTGGTGGAAGATCGGCACATGGCCGCGCGCCGGCTCGATGAACTGGTCCGCCAGGATCAGCAGCGCGAGGAAGATCGCATAGGGGCGCATCTGGCCGAGCAGTTGCCGCCGGGTGAAGGCGCCCACGGAATGCGGGCGCGAGAGCATGCCCGACAGCAGGAAGAAGAGCGGCATGTGGAAACTGTACATGGCGTCGCGCAAGGACCCGCGGGTCCAGACATGGCCGACCACCACGGCGATGATGCCGATGCCGCGCGCGACATCGACCCAGTCGAGCCGCTGTGGCGCATGATCGCGGGTGATCCCCCTATTCTCCATCGCCTTCACGCCCTATAGAAAGCTGCGTAGCGGTCAATCGCCCGCCCTCCCTTCCCGATCGGATATCGTTCTTGGCCCTTCTTTCCGACCTAGTGCTGTTCATCGATGGCGAAGCCATCATCCTCGACAAGCCCGCCGGCCTGCCGGTCGACGCGCCGCGCGACGGATCGATCAGCCTCGAAAATCATCTCGCCTCGCTGACCTTCGGCTTCCAGCGCTGGCCGCTGGCGGTCCACCGGCTGGACCGCGACACCAGCGGCTGCCTGCTGCTGGCCCGCAATCCCAAGGCGCACAAGCGCTTTGCCGCCGCGTTCGAGGCCGGCACGGTCCAGAAGCGCTATGTCGCGGTACTGGCTGGCGTGCCCGAGGCGGACGAAGGCACGATCGAACTCTCGCTCAAGAAGGTGAGCACGGCGGCCAGCGGCTGGCGCATGATTGCCGCCAAGGCCGGCAAGCCGGCCGTCACCCACTGGCGCAAGCTGGCGGAGAAGGATGGCCGTGCGCTGATCGCCTTCACGCCGGAAACCGGGCGCACGCACCAGATCCGCGTGCACGCCGAACATGGCCTGGGCTTCGGCATCATGGGCGATCCGGTCTATGGCAATGGCGAGGGACCAATGCTGCTGCACAGCCGCTTCCTGAGCGTGCCGCGCGGCGACAACAAGGCCCCCGCCCAGGCCACCGCGCCTTTGCCCGAGACCTTCGTCGCCGCCGGTTTCGGCCCCGAGATATTGGAGGAAGCCGGGCTGTAAGCCCCGGTCATCCGCCATGGTCGCCATCCCCGTCACCCGCTCCATCGCGATCGACAGCGACGAGATCGTCGAGAGCTTCGCGCGCGCGTCGGGGCCGGGCGGCCAGCATGTGAACACCACCGACAGCGCGGTGATGCTGCGCTTCGACGTCGCCGCCTCGCCCGGCCTGCCCGAGGCGGTGAAGCAGCGGCTGGCCGATCTGGCCGGATCGCGCATGACCCGCGACGGCGTGCTGATCCTGCGCAGCGAAGGTGCGCGATCGCAGTTGCTCAACCGGCAGGAGGTGCGCGAACGCCTGTTCGCGCTGATCCGCGAGGCGACGATCGTACCCAAGAAGCGGCGCCCGACCAAGCCGACCAAGGCATCGCAGAAGCGCCGTGTAGACGGCAAGACCAAGCGCGCGGCGGTGAAGCAGGGGCGCGGTCGGGTCAGGATGGATTGAACGCCCGCCCGACCGGGCGCGCCGTTATCGTTTACAATACGTCAATATTTATTGGTTAACGCCGCTTTGAAACCAGCGAGGGGCGTGACCAGATGACGGACGATGACTTTGCGCCAAGGCCCGGACTGTCGGTCGTTATCCCCTGCTATAATGAAGAAGCCGTCCTGCCCGAACTGATCCGGCGCTTGCGGGCGGTATGCGACGCGCACTTCCCCGATGATCATGAGATCCTGCTGGTCGACGATGGTTCGAGCGATGCCACCTGGTCGCTGCTGCGCGGCTATGCCGACAGCGTTCCGGCCATCACGGCGGTCAACCTGGCCCGCAATCATGGCCATCAGCTCGCGCTGAGCGCCGGCCTGCAGCTATGCACCGGCGATCTGGTGCTGGTGATGGACGCGGACCTGCAGGACCCGCCCGAATTGCTGCCCCAGTTCATCGCCAAAATGGCCGAAGGCTATGACGTGGTTTACGGCCAGCGCACCCGGCGTGCGGGCGAAACGCTGTTCAAGCGCGCCACCGCCAGCGCTTTCTATCGCCTGCTCGACCGGCTGGTCGATGTCTCGATACCGCGCGACACGGGCGATTTCCGGCTGATGAGCCGGCGCGTCGTCGACCAGTTCAACGCCATGCCCGAACGGTTCCGTTTCGTCCGTGGCATGGTGAGCTGGATCGGCTTCGGCCAGGTCGCCCTCCCCTATGAACGCGATCCCCGCCTTGCCGGCCAGAGTCATTATCCGCTGCGCAAGATGATCAGCTTTGCGATCGACGCGATGACCAGCTTTTCCACCATGCCCTTGCGCTTCGCATCCCATCTGGGTCTGGCGCTGGGCGGGCTGGGCATCGCCGCGCTGGTCTGGGTGATCGCCGCCTATGCGATGGGCGGAACGGTCGCCGGCTGGAGCAGCCTGGCCGCGCTGATCCTGATCATGGGCAGCGTCCAGTTGCTCGTGCTCGGCATATTGGGCGAATATCTGGGCCGCATGTATATCGAGAGCAAGCAGCGGCCATTGTTCATCGTGCGCGAAATCCGCCGCAAGGCGATCGCGCGGGATAATCCTGTCCATGCCCTCAACGACAAGCTGAAGCAGGTGATCAATGGCTGAAGCCGAATTTGACGCGGTCGCGAACGACTATGTCGATCAGCATGCCCGCTCCATTCAGATCAGCGGCGAAAGCCCTGATTTCTTTGCCGACTACAAGATCGCCGACCTGCGGCGCATGGCCGACCGCCTGGGCTGGTCACCACGCCGGATTCTCGATTTCGGGGCCGGTATCGGCAACAGCCTGGCGCCGCTGCGCCGCTATTTCCCCGATGCCGCGATCACCTGCCTCGACGTGTCCGACCAGTCGCTCGACATCTGCCGCAGCAAGGCCAGCGGCGACACCCGCTTCCTGTGCTATGACGGGGAGAGGTTGCCGGACGATCTGGGCCAGTTCGACCTGATCTTCACCGCCTGCGTCTTCCACCACATCCCGGAGACGCAGCATGTCGACTTGCTGCGCCAGATCCGCCAGGCGCTGGCGCCCGACGGGATGTTCGTGCTGTTCGAGCATAATCCGTGGAATCCGCTGACCCAGCGCGCGGTCAGGGCCTGCCCATTCGATCGCAACGCGGTGCTAATCAGCGCGCCCGAGATGCGCGCGCGCTTCAGGGCGGCGGGCTTTGACCAGATCGACCGGCGCTATCGCATCTTCTTCCCGCGCGCGCTGGCGGCACTACGGCCGCTGGAACCGCTGCTGACAGGCGTGCCGCTGGGCGCCCAATATTCGCTGGCCGGTCGCGCCGCATGATCCAGGCGCTGTTGCGCTTTTCGCTGGTGGGGCTGCTTAACACGCTGTTGGGCTATGCGATCATCCTGGCCGGGCTTGCCACCGGACTGGGCGATTATCCGTCCAACCTGCTGGGTTATGCCGGTGGACTGGCCTTTTCCTTCTTCGCCCATCGGTCCTGGACCTTCCGGTCGGGCAATGGCGCATCCTGGGCGCAGGCGAGCGATTTCGTCCTCGCCTTCCTGATCGCCTATGGCGCCAACCTGCTCGTGATCGGCAGCGCGCGATGGATGGGGTTCATCGATAATCCGCTGACCCACCTCTTCGCCATGGCCAGCTATTCGGCAGTCTTTTTCCTGCTGTCGTCCACCCTGGTGTTCGACAGTCGGCGGAGCGGCCTGCTGTCCGGCACAATCGGTCGCTTCGTGCAGAGCCATTATCCCGAACTGAGCCTGGTGCTGGCTGCCCTGCTCTGCTGGGTGACGATCCGCGCCACCCCCATCACCCATGACGTCGTCTGGCAATATTGGATCGCGCGGCAGATGCTGGGCGGCGCCAGCCTGTACAAGGATATCTGGGAACTGAACCCGCCGCTCTGGTTCTGGAGCGCGGTGCCGGTGCAATGGATGGCCGAAGCCTTGCATGTCCAGCCGCTGCGCCTGATGATACCGGTCATCATCGCCCTGGGCACGGTTTCCGCCCTGTTGTTCGGGGTGCTGGGCACATGGCAGTCGCCCGCCCGTCGCTGCGCCATGATGCTGATGGCCTTTGCCGTCATGGTTCCCATGCCGCTCTATGATTTCGGCCAGCGCGAACAGCTCGCGCTGATCGGCGCCCTGCCCTATGCCGCGCTGATCGCGCGACGCCGGCTGGGCCTGGCAGTGCCGCTGACCATCGCCATTCTGGTCGGGCTGTTTGCCGCCTATGCCTTTGCGCTCAAGCATTATTTCCTGACCATTCCAGTGCTGCTCGAAGCCTGGCTTGTGCTGGGACTGCGGCGCCATTGGCGCCCGATCCGGGCCGAGACGCTGACGCTGGGTCTGGCAGCGCTGCTGTACGCCGGTTGCGTCCTGCTGTTCGCGCGCGATTTCCTGACGCAAATGGTGCCGATGGTCGGCATCGCCTATCATGGCTATCAGATCCCGTTCATCGACGTCTGCCTGCGCGCCTTCCCGATCCTGTGGATGGTCTTCCTGCTGCCGCTGGCCTTTTATGCACTGACGCGCCGCATCGCGATCGAGCCGATTCTGGCCACCGTGCTGCTCACCGCGCTGGGTTTTGCCTTCGCCTATTTCGTGCAGCAGAAGGGCTGGCTCTATCACAGCATTCCCGTCACCGGCGCGCTGCTGCTGGCGCTGGGGCTGGCGGTATCGGTCAATGGCCTGCGGCGAATGCTGGACTATCCGCTGGCCATGCTCGCCCTGACGCTGGGCCTGTGCTTCTGCTTCTCCATCGGCCCATATCGCAATTTCCTGGAAGACAGGATCAATGCCGTGCTCGATACCGTACCGGCCGGCGAGCCCGTGCTGGCGGTAGCGACCGACCCGATGTGGACCTGGCCGGAACTGGAACAGCGTGGCCTGACCTATCCGTCGAGCCTCTATTCCTATTGGATGCTGCCGGCGATCGGCCAATGGGAGAAGGACGGTCGCGGCGGTCCCCAATTGCGCGCTATGGCCGATCAGGTGCTGGAACGGTCGGCCCGCGACCTGCGCTGCAATCCGCCCGCATTGATCGTCATCGAGCGGCGCCGGACCAATATCCAGCAGCCCTCCGACTTCAACGTCCAGCGCTTTTTCATGCAAAACCCTGACATTCGCGGCTTCATGGCCAGTCACTACCGTGCAGAAGCACCGACCGACTATCTCCATATCTATCGCCGGATCGGGACGGTGCCGAAGAGTAGCGAAGCGGGATGCCGCGTTTTGCGTTGACGCGCGAAACCGCTATAGCGGCGCCCATGTTCGATTTTGCCCCCGCCGATGCCGCCGACAAGGCAACCCTCTACGCCGATCTTCTGTCCGCTGCCGATGCGCTGACCCGCGACGAACCCGACGCGATCGCCAATATGGCGAATCTGTCGGCGCTGATCTGGCAGTTCCTGCCCGACCTCAACTGGGCCGGCTTTTATCGCATGGTCGAAGATGAGCTGGTGCTCGGCCCGTTCCAGGGCAAGGCCGCCTGCATCCGCATCCCGCTGGGGCGCGGCGTATGCGGCACGGCCGCGCAAACCCGTGAGACCCAGCTGGTCCCCGACGTCCACGCTTTCCCCGGGCATATCGCCTGCGATGCCGCCAGCGCATCGGAAATCGTCCTGCCGGTCGTGCATGACGGCCGCTTGATCGGCGTGCTTGATCTCGACAGCCCGCTGCCGGGCCGCTTTGACGCGGAGGACGCCCGGGGGCTGGAGGCGCTCATCACCAGAATCGCCGCACGGATTGCCTGAAGCCCAATTGCCTGCTTCGTTTCGGGACAGGATTTCACACCCGCCACATGGTTCCGCGCGGATCATCATGCTAAACAGAATATTAGCATTTTGAACCGCCGGGTCCCTGCTCCCGTCGGCAACAGGGAGTGTTGACCATGCGGACACGGACCATCCTCGCCCTGGGCGCGGGCCTATTGATGGCAGCGGAAGCGGGCATCGGGCTGGCGCAGACTCCGCCGGCCGCCACGACAAGTGCGGGTGTGAGCAGCGCCCATCGCTGGGGCGCCCGTCCCGATGGTCGCTGGTATGCCGGCTGGAACGCGCCGGGCGGCTGGGCCGGCTATCAGCGCCCTGTCCGCGGCTATGCCCTTCCCTCCTATTGGACCAACCCCGCCTTCCAGATCGCCAATTATCGCATTTATGGCCTGTCAGTGCCGCCCGCCGGCTATAGCTGGTCGCGCTATTATGACGATGCGGTGATGATTGACCGCTATGGGCGGGTTTACGACACCCGCAACGGCATCGACTGGACCCGTTATGAAGGCGGTTATGACGACGCCGCCACGCCCCCGGGTGCAGCCTATGCCTATGCCGACGACAGCGTCACCTATAACAGCAATTATCAGGGACGCTGGACGGGCACCTGGCAGGGGCAGGACGGCAAGAGCTATAGCGGCACCTATGAGGGACGCTATGAGGGCCATTATGGTGTCGACTACCAGCCGCCGGCCTATGGCTCGCCACAAAGCCAGCCTGCGCCTGCCCTGCCGCCGGGCGGTTATATTTCGGGCGGCTATTATTATCCGCCGCCCACGGTGACGACGGTGGTGGTCGAACCCGATGGCACGACGCGGACGACCACGAGCTATGGCACGGCGCAGGTCCGTTAAACGCGGCCCCGCGCGGAAGCCTTTTCATCGGGTCGGGCGTTAACCCGCTCCTGGAAGGAGGGCTGCCCATGCTGCATCATGTTTCGATCGGGACCAATGACATCGCCCGCGCCCGGGCTTTTTACGACCCGCTGATGGCGTTGCTGGGCTATCGCAGCCTGCGCGAACACCCGCATTCGCTCGACTATGGCGTGACCGATGTTGTTTTCAGCGTGGAAACGCCCGTCGATGGCGCCCCCGCCAGCCCCGGCAATGGCATCCATATCTGCTTCGTCGCGGCCAACCGGGCGGCTGTCGACGGCTTTCACCGCCTGGCGCTGGAACTGGGTGGCTTGGATGCGGGCGCGCCGGGCGTGCGTGCCCAATATGACCCGCATTATTATGGTGCCTTCATACGCGACCCCGATGGCAACAAGATCGAGGCCGTTACATTTTCCGCGCGATAGTCGAGGCGTCCGCGATCGGAAACAGCAGTTGCTCGGCCTGGGGACGGCCATAATAATAGCCCTGCCCGACCTGGCAGCCATGGCCCAGCAGCAGCGCCGCCTGCTCCGCTGTCTCGACCCCTTCCGCCACCACTTCCATGTCGAAGCTGCTGCCCAGTTTCACCACCGCGTCCACGATCGCGGCATCGCCCCGGTCGTCGGTGATATGACTGACGAAGCTGCGATCGATCTTCAGCACATCGACCGGATATTGCTTGAGATGGCTGAGCGAGGCGAAGCCGGTTCCAAAATCATCGAGCGCGATCCGCACGCCCGCGCGCGCAAAGCGTTCGAGCGCGCGCCCCACCTGATCCGCGCCACGGCCCAGAAAGACCGTCTCGGTCACTTCGATCTCGAAATGCCGGGCCGGCACGCCATGTTCGGCTAGCTTCTGCAGGACATGCTCGGCGAAATCACCCTGGGCGAAATCGGCAGCCGAGGCATTGACCGCGACACGTCCCGGATCGCGCCCGGCCTGCAGCCAGCGGGCGATGTCGCGCAACACGGCATTCAACATCCGCTCCGTCAGCGCCACCGCCAGCTCGCCATGGTCGAAGGCCGCCGAAATGGTCGCCGGCGACTGTACGCCCAGACGCCGATGATGCCAGCGCAGCAAGGCCTCATAGCCCAGAATGCGTCCGCTGCGCATGTCGACCTTGGGTTGATAATAGGGCGTGACCAGATCACGCGCGATCACCTGGCGCGCCATATGGATCATCGAACTGCGCTGTTGCGCCTCGGCCCGCAGTTCCGAATGGAACAGCGTCAGTTGGCTGCGGCCGGATGCCTTGGAGGCATAAAGCGCCAGATCCGCCGCCTTGAACAGCTCATTGGCTTCATCGCCATGTTCGCCGAATACGGCCCCGCCGATGCTGACGCCCGTCTCCAGCAATTGCCCCGCATAGGCGAAGGGACCGCGCACCGTATCGAGCAAGGCCATACTGCACGCCCGCAGCGTCGCGCTGTCCATCAGCGACGGCGATATCAACCCAAATTCATCACCCCCCAGGCGCCCCACGATCGCATCGGCAGGCGCCGCGACGGCCAGCCGCTGGGCAAAGCCGCACAGCAGCGCGTCGCCGGCATCATGGCCCAGCGAGTCATTCACCCGTTTCAGATCGTCGATGTCGAACAGCATCAGCCCGAAGCGGCGACCATCGATCCGTGCCTGTTCCGCCATGTCCTCCAGCGCGGCCTGCCACATCGCGCGATTGGGCATGCGCGTCATCGGATCATGGCTGGCCGCCCAGCGTATCCGTTCTTCCGCGTCGCGCTGTTCGGTGACGTCGAGGAATGTGACGATGACGCGCAATGGGCGCCCGGCATCGGTGCGGGTCGACCATCCCGTGCTGCGAATCCAGCGCATCGCCCCCGTATCGGCGCGATAGATGCGCAGCGTCGCCTCGAAATGGGGGGGAAGCGTCTGCGCCGCGACACTGTCCATCATGGCTTTCAGTTGCGCCCGGTCATCCGGATGCACCAATGCCATCGCCAGTTCGGCGGTCGCAGGATGATCCGGCGTCAGACCAAGCATGGCCCGCAGCTCTGGCGACCATCGGCGCTCGCCGGACACCGCATCATAGTCCCAGATGCCAAGCCGGGCGGATTGCACGGCCAGCCGGAAATGCTCCTCGCTCTGGCTGAGCGCCTGCTGCGCCAGCTTCTGACCATGGATATCCTCCAGCGTGCCGTACCAGCGGACGATCCCGCCCGCGTCATCCCGACGCGCCGCCGCGCGCGCGCGCATCCAGCGATAATCCCCGTCCCGCAGACGGATGCGATAATCGATGTCCACCGGTTCGCCCGATTGCAATCGATCGGCCCATAATGTCAGCGTACGCTCTACGTCATCGGGGTGAAGCGCCTCCAGCCATCCCGCCCCCATCGCCTGCGTAGCCGACATGCCGGTCAGATCCTGCCAGCGCGGCCCGACCTCCTCGATCCGGCCATCGGGCGTCGCCGTCCAGGGCACCTGGGGACTGAGCGCCACCGACCAGCGATAATGTTCGCGTGATTCAGCCAGAGCATGCGCCAGCCCATGGGCCTCCGCGCCTCTTTGATCCGATATCTCCTCGACCGTCCCATACCAGCGCAGACGCGCGCCCGGCATCGTTAATCCCACAAGCCTGATGATGCACCAGCGCGCCTGACCATCGGCACAGCGCAAGCGCAACGTCAGGGGATCGGGACGGGTGGACCGGGTGGCCGCCCGCAACAAGAGACGCCGGTCGCCCGCATCGAATGCGCGCAGCCAGCCATAGCCATGCGGGTCCGAGTCGCGGATGCAGCCCGCCAGGCCTGGCTTCATCTCGCGCGAGAGCACCCGGCCACGATGGTCTGCGACCCAACGCATCAATGCCGGTGAAACCTGGTTAAAAATGGCGCAGAATAAGGGATCGTTACGAGGCAATAATGACGCATCGTCCTGAACATCCGCGTTCAGGCCCGGCAATCGATCGACAAATCGACGATCAGCAAAGCGGTCCATAGCCTGCCCCGGATCGTGCCAGCTTTATCTCACCCATGCCGCATCATAGGCGAAAAGGGTAAACAAGCCTGCATAAACAAGATGCAGCCCGTCGCAATTCGGTTGCGGAATGCCGGTAGAAACGGCCGCAGCGCGTTAACGGCGCAATATCGCCGCCAGTTCGACGGGCAAGGGCGGCTCATCGCGGGGGATCACCACCCGGATCGCCCGTGCCTGCTCTTCCGGGTCGAAACGGACCCAGCCTGCGCGACTGAGCTTTTCCAGCGGACGATAGCGGATCTTATATTGCATCCGCTGCGAACCATCGACCCAATAGCCCAGATAGACATAGGGCAGGCCGGCGCGGGCAGCCCGGTCGATATGGTCCATGATGATATAGTTGCCAAGGCCAGGGCGCGTTTCGGATTCGGTATCGAAGAAACTGTAGATCATCGACAGACCATCGGCCTGACGATCGGTCAGGCAGGCGCCAACCAACTTGCCGACGCGGCCATCAACCCCGGGTTCGCGATATTCCACGACATGGCTGTCGACCGGGGTCTGTTCGACCATGTCGGCAAAATCCATCTCGTCCATCTCGGTCATGCCGCCGCCGGGATGACGCGCGCTCAGATAACGCTGCAACAGCGCAAACTGCTCCTCAGTGGACCAGGGCTTGCACGCCGTGACCACCAGATCGCTGTTCCGCCGCATCAGCTTGCGCTGGGTCGCGTTCGGCTTGAATTCCTGGGCGACGACGCGGACCGAAACACAGGCCGAGCAATCGGCGCAGCTCGGCCGGTAGGCGACATTCTGGCTGCGGCGAAAACCGATGCGGCCCAGCGCATCGTTGAGTTCCGACGCATTGTCGCCATTGAGTTCGGTAAAGACTTTCCGCTCGCTCTTCCCCGGCAGATAAGGGCAAGGCGATGGGTTCGTCACGAAGAAGCGCGGAAAGCGAAATGGTGCGCTCATGCTCCAGACTCCCCCTCGACGCTGCTTGATGGACGATTCATGGGCAGACTATGCCGTCCACGCCCTGCCATGAAAAGTCCATTTACCACGAAAATTTTACCGGTGGTTAAGCATGCCGGGGCGCATCAGGCGACCTCGATAGGGGCCACCTCATATCCTGCCTCACCCAAGGCCGTGATCAAGCGCTGGAGATGAGCGCCGTCGCGTGTCTCGCACTCGACATCAAGGCTGAGGCCCTTGGCCGGCAGGTTGGTGAAGATGCGCTGGTGCGACAATTCCAGAATATTCACCGCTTCCTGATCGAAGATGCGCGCGACGTGGAACAGTGCCCCGGGGCGATCCTGCAGGATGATCCGCAAGCGCGCCAGACGGCCCGAACGGGCCAGATCGCGCAGCAGCACATTCGCCAGCAGGCGCGTGTCGATGTTGCCGCCGGTCAGGATCAGGCCGACATTGCGGCCGACAAACTGCTCACGATATGTCAGCAGCGCAGCCAAGCCAGCCGCCCCCGCGCCCTCCACCACGGTCTTCTCGATCTGGAGGAGCAGACTGACCGCTTCTTCCAGGCGCCGTTCGGTGACCAGCAGGATATCGTCCGCCAGACGTTCGACGAACCGGCGGGTCAGTTCGCCCGGCTGCTTGACGGCGATCCCCTCCGCCAGCGTGTCACCGTCGCACGCAAGGTCCGCCCCCTTGATGAAATCATACATGGACGGGTAGAGTTCGGCCTGCACCCCGACCAGCCTGATGTCAGGCTTCATCGCCCTCGCGGCCGTGCCGATCCCCGAAAAGAGGCCACCACCACCGATCGGCACGATGAGGGTATCGATTTCTGGCGCATCTTCCAGCATTTCAAGGCCGACCGTGCCCTGGCCGGCAATGATATCGGGTTCATCGAAGGGATGAACGAAGGTGAGCCCCTGTTCGGCTTCCAGCTTGCGGGCATGGGCATAGGCGTCATCGAATTTCTCGCCGAACTGAACGACGGTCGCGCCATGGCCCTGGGTCTGGGTGACTTTCACCGTCGGCGTCGTGGTCGGCATGACGATGGTAACGGGCACGCCAAGGCGCTTGCCATGATAGGCAAGGCCCTGCGCATGGTTGCCGGCCGAAGCGCCGATCACGCCCTTGGCCTTGGCGGCGTCATCAAGTTGCAGCAGACGATTGAGCGCGCCGCGTTCCTTGTAGGCCGCCGTGAACTGGAGATTTTCAAACTTCAAGAAGACGTTGCAGCCAAGCATTCGCGAGAAGGTCTGGCTAATGAGCGTCGGCGTCTTGACGATCGACCCGGAAATGCGAGTCCGGGCTGCGAGGATGTCATCGACGGAAACGGGCAGCGGCAACGCGCCCTCGATCTTGCTCAGCGTGTTCATGGCGCAGGCCCCTAACGCAAAATTGCCGGTGAAGAAACTGGCACTTGCCGAAAACTGGCCCTATGGCTTGGCTGCACGCACGAAATGTACGAGGCTTATGGCTAATATCGCGTTTATCGGCCTGGGGGTCATGGGTGGCCCGATCGCGGGACATCTGGCCAAGGCGGGGCATCACCTGACCGTCTATAATCGATCGATCGGCAAGGCGAAGCGCTGGGCCGAGGCCTATGGCGGCGAGGTCGCGATCAGCCCGGCCAAGGCGGCCGAGGAGGCGGAGATCGTCATCAGTTGCGTCGGCACCGACGATGACCTCAGCCAGGTCACGATGGGCCGTGACGGCGCGTTCCGCACGATGAAGCCGGGCGGCCTGTTCATCGACCATACGACGGTGTCGGCGCGGATCGCGCGGCAATTGTTCGTCGAGGGCGAGAGCCTGGGCCTGCACTGCGTCGATGCGCCGGTGTCGGGCGGGCAGGCAGGCGCCGAAAATGGCCGGCTGTCGATCATGTGCGGCGGCTCCGCCCCGGCGGTGGCGGCGGCGACGATCGTGATGCAGGCCTATGCCGCGCGCATCGTCCATGTCGGCAGTGCGGGCGCGGGGCAGACCACCAAGATGGTGAACCAGATCTGCATCGGCGGCGTTCTGCAGGGCCTGGCCGAGGCGATGCGCTTTGCCCAGGCAGCCGAACTGGACCTGGACAAGGTGTTCGAGGCGATTTCCGGGGGCGCGGCGCAAAGCTGGCAGATGGACAATAGATGGAAGACGATGGCGCAGGACAGTTTCGATTTCGGATTTGCCGTGGACTGGATGCGCAAGGATCTGGGGCTGGCGCTGGAGGAAGCACGGGCCAATGGCGCGACCCTGCCGATGACCGCGATGGTCGATCAATTCTACGCCGACGTGCAGGCGATGGGCGGCAATCGGCAGGATACCAGCGCGCTGGTGCGTCGGATCACCCGCGCATGAGGAAGATGATGTTGGCGGCGATCGCCGCAATCGCCCTGCCCTTCCCTGCTTATGCGTCCGGCGTGATCGACAATGTGAACGGCATCGCGGTCGATCCCAATGGCAAGATCGTGCATTTCGGTGCGCTGATGATCGACGATGAGGGCAAGGTCGAGAAGCTGGTCCAGGGCCGCTATCAGGAGCCTGAGTACAAGCCCAAGAAGCCCAAGCGCGGCCAACCCTGGCCCGAGCGCCCCAAGGGGCCGAGCTTCAAGCTGGACGCGGGCGGCAAGACGCTGATCCCTGGCCTGATCGATGCCCATGGCCATGTCATGGGGCTGGGCCTGTCGCTGGTCACGCTGGACCTGTCCGACACCAAATCGCTGGCCGAGGCGCAGGCGAAGATCCGGGCCTATGCACAGGACAATCCCGGCCGCAAATGGATTGTCGGCACCGGCTGGAACCAGGAGATATGGGGCCTGGGCCGGTTCCCGACGGCGGCCGAACTGGACGCGGCCGTGGGCGACATCCCGGTCTGGCTGGAACGGGTAGACGGCCATGCCGGCTGGGCCAACAGCGCGGCGATCCGCGCAGCGGGCGTCAGCGCGACAACCAAGGCGCCGGCCGGCGGCCGGATCGAGATGGCGGCGGGCAAGCCGGCCGGCGTGTTCGTCGACAAGGCGATGGACCTGATCCAGAAGGTCGTGCCCGCCCCTGCCCCCAAGGACCGCGACAGCGCGCTGGAAAAGGCGCAGCGGGCGCTCCTTGCGGTGGGGATCACGGGCATTGCCGACATGGGCACCAGCATCGAGGATTGGCAGGCATTCCGTCGATCGGCCGATCGTGGCGCGCTGCGCGTGCGGATCATGTCCTATGCCTATGGCCTCGATAATATGGTGCTGATCGCTGGGCCGGAACCGACGCCCTGGCTGTATGACGACCATTTGCGCATGGGCGGGGTCAAGCTGATCCTGGATGGCGCGCTGGGATCGCGCGGGGCCTGGCTGAAGGCCGATTATAGCGATGCGCCGGGCCAGCGCGGCCTGCCGATGATCCCGTCGACCCAGTTGCGCAACATCATGAGCCGCGCGGCGATGGACAATTTCCAGGTCGCGGTCCACGCGATCGGTGATGCGGCCAATGGCGAGATACTCGATGCCATCCAGGAAATGGCGGACACCTACAAGGGTGATCGGCGCTGGCGCGTCGAACATGCCCAGATCATCGACCCGGCCGACCTGCCGCACTTTGCCAGGTTCGGCACGATCGCGTCGATGCAGCCGGTGCATGAGACGTCGGACTGGCGCATGGCGACGGCGCGGCTGGGCGAGGCACGGCTGAAGGGCGCCTATGCCTGGAAGGCGATGCTCGACAATCATGTGCCGCTGGCCTTCGGTTCCGACGTGCCGGTCGAAAGCCCCAATCCCTTCCCCGGCATCGCCGCCGCCATGTCCCGCGAGGACGGCAAAGGCGAACCGGCCGGCGGCTGGATGCCCGAACAACGGGTCAGCTTCGAGGCGGCGCTGGACGGCTTTACCCGGCAGGCGGCCTATGCCGGCTTTGCCGAGAAGAAGTTCGGCAGCCTGGTGCCCGGGCAGCGGGCGGACTTCCTGCTGATCGACCGCAATATCGAGACGGCCAGCCCGACGGATATTCGGGGCACGCAGGTGCTGGAAACCTGGATCGGCGGCAAGCGGGTTTATGTGAAGGGGCAATAGCCCCTTCGCTTACATCGCGTTGTCGGCGGCGTTCATAGCGTCGTCGATCGTCTCAGGCAGCGGCGGCTGGACCGGTCGATCGCAACCGGCCAGCTTCATATGGGCGCGCAGCGTGTCCATGCGCCCGAGGTTCCAGCGCGCCAGCGGCACGCCAAGCGGGCGGAATTCGGCGCGGTCGAACAGCTCGACGACATAGGTCTTGCACAGTTCATCCACCTGATCGAGCGTCAGCATGCCAAGGTTCATGACCATCGGCTTGCCCGGCACGCCGTTGCGGCCGCGCACCAGATCGGTGACGTAGAGGCCGCCGCGCGGATCGACCAGCACGACGTCCGCGCGCGAGGCGTCGATCATCCGGTGGCTGGCCGCATAGGGTTCGACGAATACATGGGTGCGCCAGACCAGGAAGGCGGCGGTCAGCAGCGTCACCGCAAAGCCGATAAAGATCGGCCGCATCGCGCCCTGCGGCCGGAAACGCGCCCAGCCAAGGCCGCCGAGCAGGCAGAAGGGACCGATAAAGCCATGGGCATAGCGGAAGCCCCAGCCATAGCCCTGCGCCAGCGCGAGCAGGCAGCCTGCGAGGCAGCCCAGCGCCAGCGGCAGCGCGATCTCGCGGCCGCGGATCGCATCGCGCCAGCGCATCGCGAATACGCCCAGCCCTGCGAGCGGCACCATCAGGATGTTGTTCCAGGCGGCATAGCGGCTGAGATTGACCAGCGGCTGCCAGCGATCGCCCAGGCGCTGGAACAGGCTGCCGACCTTGTCGGCGACGCCGGCGGACGGGCGCACGTCGGTCGGCGCGCCCAAAGCATGGAGCAGGAAGCCGGGCCAGATCTTGGCCCAGAGGATGACGATCGCGACCAGGGTCAACGCGTGGAAGGCGGCCACGGTCCAGCGCCGCGCCAGCAGCATCCAGAGGATGAAGGGAGCGATGAAGATGGGCGGAAAATGCCATTGATGCAGGCCCGCCGCGATCAGCGCAACCACGCCGGCCGACAGATGCCCCGCAATGCCGCCGCGCAGCACCAGCGCCAGCCAGACCATGTTGAGCGCGAAATGGCCGGTCATGGCATAGGGGGTCATCGCCGTGACCCAGAGCTGGGCCGAGGATAGCCCCAGCAGCATCGTTACCCAGACGGCATCGGGCCGGTCGGGGAAGAGATGCAGCGCCACCCGCCACAGGGCGAAGAGGCCGAGCACCAGCAGCGCGGGGCCGGCCAGATTGGGGTCGCCCATTTGCCAGAACAAGGCCTGGATCGCGCTGTTCACCGGCAGATAGGCGGCGGTCCAATAGTCGGCGGCGCCAAAGGGCGAGAAGAATTCGGGCATGATCGCCCGGCGATAGGGTTCCCATTCGACCGGGATCGGCCGGGCGAACAAGCCTTCGCGCATATAGGCGGCGGCAAAGCGCGCGACCTCTTCATCGCGGGAGACCGAATAATCCTGGAACAGCGCATAATGGCCGGCCCAGGCGGCGAGCCCCAGAAAAACGATGATCGGCACGATGATGCGCGCGCGCGGTTGCGGCAGGCGAAAGCCCATCCCCTCGGCAAAGGGCGCGGCCAGCGCCAGCAGGAACAGGCCGATCATCAGCGCCGGGAAATCCTGGTCCAGGAACAGGATGACGGCGAGGCTGACACCCTGGCGCCAGGTCACGTGCCACAGGAAGGTCGCGCCGAGCCACAGGGCGAGGCCGATCGCCCCGGCGAGGAACAGGCGCCGCGCGCTGACGAAGGGCATTCCCTTCGGCATCAGCTGTCCAGCAGCGCCTTGTTGACGAAGATGCCGTCCATTTCGACCAGCAGCGGGAAATGGCCTTTGTTGTTCGCGAAGAAGGCGGAGGGGACGAAGGCGCGCGCTTCCAGCCAGTCGATCATCGTGCGATAGCCGGTGCCGCCTTCATAGATGGGCCGTACGCCCAGTTCCGTCTGGATGCCGGCCATGTCGGCGATGACGCTCCCCGCCCCTTCGCAGACCGACAGGTCATGGCCCTGTGTGTCCATCTTGAGGAAGGGCCGCGCAAAGCCATGCGCGGCGCGCAGTTCGGGCAGCAGGCTGTCGAGCCGGCGGCACTGCATCTCCACCGTCTTCATCACCTTGTTGCGATCGGCGAAGATCGCGTCCTGTGCGCCCGAGGGGCCTTCAGGGAGCTGAACTGGTCGGCGGCCATGATGTTGAAGCTGGCGGTGCCGTCGAAATCGGACAGGGCCATGTTGAAGACATGCCATTTGCGGTCCGACGCGGCGGCCTTGCTCAGTTCGGCGAAGACGTCCGGGTTCGGCTCGAAGGAAAGGATGGTGCCGCCAAAGCCCGCATCCTTGCGCGCCATGGTCGCATATTGGCCGCGATTGGCGCCGACGTCGAACAGGCAGTCGATGGCGAAGGCGGACAGGAAGCGCTTGAGCGCCTGGATTTCGGGATATTGATGGACGCGGCCGGCCAGCGCCAGGCGCAGGGCCAATGCACGGTCGGACAATTCGCGGACATAGCGGTTCATGCGCGCAGCACCTGGCGGTAAATATCGATCGTCGCCAAGGCCATGTCCTTCCAATTGCCCATAATATCTCCATAGGCGCGCGCCCGCGCACCCGCTGCCTGCCTGATGGCCGCGCTTTCGATCAGCGGCAAGAGGGCTTGGGCGAGCGCGGCGGCATTTCCGGCCGGAACCCGCGTGGTGACGCCGTCCGGCAGGGTGCCGAACATGCCCGCGTCGGAGGTCACCATCGCCTTGCCATGATGCAGCGCCGACAGGAAGGCGCCGCTCGAATCGATATGGCGATAGGGGAAGACCATCAGGTCGGCTATCGCCATGTGCGCGTCGAGCCGGGGTTCGGTGAGGAAGCCGAAATCGGTGATGAGGCGGTCGCCAAAGCCGGCGGCATGGACCGGATCGAGGATCGGCGCGACATCCATGAAGGGCTTGCCGGCTAGCACCAGTTCGAAGGGATGGCCCGCGCGCCAGAGTGACAGGCAGGCCTCCACCAGCAGGTCGACACCCTTATAGGGGCGGATCGTGCCGAAGAAGAGGATGCGGGGCGCGGCGGGTTCGGGGATGGCGGCGAGGTCCGCCGGAGCGGCGGGCGCAAGCTGCATCGGCGGGTGCGGGGTCACATGAATGCGAGCGGGATCGACGCCCTGCCCGATCAGCGCCGCGCGCGTCGTGTCGCCATGGACGATCAGCGCATCGAAGCGATCGAGCAGCGCGCGATAGCCGCGCCCCTGCAAGCCGCTATCGGCATGATAGGCATGGGCATTATGGACGGTGTGGACGAGCGCGGTGCGGCCCTTGAGCCGGTCGAGCATCAGCCGGTCGGCCGGCGCCAGCGGCAGCCACTGGACATGGGCCACGTCCGCGCTCGCCATCGCATCGAGATTGCCGAGCGCGCAGGTCAGGCCATATTCGGCCGCCTTGGCGAGGCGGAAGGCCCGCCCCTCCCCCAGCCGATCGCGCAGGGCCTCGCTGCGACGGAAGAAGCGCGGCGTATAGCTATAGCCCTGCGGCGCGATCGCGTCGGTAGCACGCATCGGCCGGCCAAGCAGCGTGACGCTAGCGCCCGACTGCGCCAGGCCGGCGCACAGTCCATCATCATAGCGCCCGGTGAAGAGCGACGGATCGAGCATGGCAATCTTCATGCGCGCACCAGCCGGCGCAGCGAGACGAGATGCAGGCCGGCGGCCAGCATCAGGGTCAGGGCATAGAGGCCGAGAAAGCCGAGGTCGAAACGGTCGGGCCAGAGGGCGCCGGCGAGCGGTACGCTGAGCAGCGAACCGGCAAGGAAGGGTAGCGAGCGCTGGAGCAGATGAGCGAAGCGGCCGAGCGCGGCCTGGACATAGACCGAGACGCAGATGACCGAGAGCGCGACCAGCGCCAGCGCGGTGAGGCCAAGGTCGGCTTGGTCGATCGCCGCGCGGCCGTCGAACAGCTTGTCGAACAGCCAGCCGCCGATCAGCATCAGCAGCGCCGAACCGGCGAGCGCGAAGAAGAGCGCGGCGCCGAGCGCGCGGGTCAGGAGCTGGCGCACGCGCGCGCTTTCGCCGGCATGATAGGCGCGGGTGATGCGCGGCAGGGCCGCCTCCACCATGGCGCGCACCAGCATCGAGAGCGAGCGCGACATCTTGAAGAAAAAGTCGAACAGCAGCATTGGCCGGGCGTCGCTGGTGGCCATGGCGATGGTGAAATAGGGGGCATTATAGGCGACGATATCGGAGACGGTGAAGGCCGCCGACGCGCCGATGTCGCGCAGATAATGGCGGCGCACATGCCCGCCACCGACGCGGAAGGCGAACCAGTGGCTGCGGCGCATGCTAAGGCGGCGATGGACATGGACGATGGCATAGCCGATCACCGCGACACTGATCGCCAGTTGCAGCGCGACCGACAGGCGCGGATCGAGCCCGAACAGGATCGCCGCCAGCAGGCCGATCGTCACCACGCGGCGGGCGCAATCCAACCCTTCCCACAGGAAATTGCCGTCGATCGCCGCCAGCGCCCGCTTGGCGAGCAGCGCCGGCAGGTTGAGGCAGGCGGTGAGGAAGAAGAGCAGGAACAGCATCGGCATGGCCGTATGCAGCCCGCCCAGCGCCAGCGCGCCGAGCAGGATAGCCACCGCGCCGGCGATCAGCAGGCCAAGAAAGAGGAAGAGCACGCCCATTTCCTCCAGCCGGAAGCCGCCATCGGCAGCATCCTCATCGCTGCCCAGCCAGAAGCGGCGCAGGCGCGCATAGATGATGCTGGTGAGGCCGAATTCCGCCGAGATGGTGAAATTGCCGAAGGCGACCAGCAGCAGGAAGGCCTGGAACTCCGCCAGCGGCAATACCCGCACAAAGACGAAGGTGACGGCGAAGCCCCAGATCATCACCAGCCCGACATTGGCGAGCTTGACCAGCGCGAGGATGCGGGCGGATGCCTCCATCCGCGCGAGCATGCTCACTGCGTCGCAGTTCCCAGCGGCTTGCGCGCGCGGAACAGCCGGTCGTCGAGCGCATAGAAATGGCGCGTGTCGGCGTCGATGTCGCGCGCGTCGATTTCCTCCAGCTCGAAACCCGCGGCGCGGATGCGATCGGCAAAATCGAGGCCATATTGGCGGACATGGTCCCACTGGCCGAAGCGGCGCTCGCGCTCGCGCGGGGGAATGTCGAAACTGCCATCCTCGGTCGGCTTGTCCCACAGCGGCACGATCAGCCAGGCTTCGCCGCCGGGCTTGAGCGCGCGCAGGATATTGCGCAGCACGGCCATGTCGTCGGGCACATGCTCCATCACATGGCTGGCGTAGAACAGGTCGTAGCGACCGCCGTCGGACAGCGCCATCAGGTCGACCTTGTGCATGCCGGGCACGGTATAGCGCGCGGGATCGAGATCGGCCGGGACATAGTCGGCCGCCGCCGAGAAGCGCTTGACCAGGCTCCCCTCATTGGGGGCCATGTGCAGGATCGCGCCGTGGGTCGGCACGGTCAGCACGCCCTTCATGAGCAGATAGTTCATCAGCCGCTCGCGCGGCGAAGCGTTACAATTGGGGCAGCCCCATTCGCCATTGTCGCCATAGCGGAAGAAGCCGACGACCGTCGTGCCGCAGGCCGGGCAGCCGCGATTGGCGCGCGCGCCCAGCGTCTTGCGCAGGTCGAGACCCAATTTGGTCAGATGCTTGCCGGCGGCCTTGGCCACCCGCTGGACAGTAATCACGCCATTCTCCGCTCGGTATCAGCTTCCGGCCTATACAATATGGCGCGGCTTTGGCGAGGGGGGATCAGCGTGACTTGGCAGGATTCCATGTCGTGACGGTACGGCCACTCATCGCCTTGAGCACGCCCTGAAGGGTAGCGGCATAGGCGATCAGGATGTCGACCAGCGCGGCCAGTGGCCCGCCACGCGACCGCAGGCCGACCCAGGCGATCAGCGCGATGCCGATCGCGCCGGCCATGTAGAGCATGGGCGACAGGCGCAGTGCCAGTGCGCCGGCCGCGATCGCGCCGGTCAGGATGAAGGCACCGCCAAACCAGCGGACGATCTTGCGCGAGGCATATTTGAACCGGTCGATCGCGGCCATGCGGCGCAGTTGCGGGCGCAGATGGCTGTGGGTGTGCCAGGCGCGCGCGGCGATCCGCACCTTGCGCCGATATTCATCCTTGCGCCCCGTCACCAGCCGCTCGCGCGCGATCACGTCCTTCGCCTTCACCAGCCGCTTGCCGGCAAAGACCACCGCCATCGAGACGGTGAGGTCGTCGAGCACGCTATCGGGAAATGCGGGATAAAGGCTGCGGCGGATGGAGAAGATCGAACCGTCGGCGCCCAGCACATTGCCGGTGCGCGATTCCTCGTCCTTCAGTCGCTCCTCGATCCGCCAGTAGAGCGAACCGACCGCCGCGGTCGCGCTGTCGCCCTGCCCCAGATAATGGAGCGAGCCGAGCACGCCGCCGATGGCAGCGTCGGCATAACGGGCGAGCAGATTGTCGATCGCGTCAGCGTCCAGCAGGACATTGGCGTCGGTGAAGATCAGTATGTCGCCGCGCGCGCGGGCGGCGAGCAATTTCATGCCATGCGCCTTGCCGCTGCGCCCCGGCCCGCGCAGCAAAGTGACCAGACCGCCCTGCGCCGCGATCAGCGCGGCGGTGTCGTCAGACGATCCGTCATCGAAGGCGAGGATTTCGAGCGTGGGATGGCGCGCCTTGAGCATCGCCAGATTGGCGAGCTTTTCCGGCATCGCACCGGATTCATTATAGGCGCAGAAGAGCAGCGAGGCGCTGGGTACCGGGCCATCGACCGGCGTTTCCGCGCGGGTCGGCAGCAGGCGCAGGATCAGCGGATAGAAGAGGAAGGGCCAGGCGACGGCGATCAGCGACGCCAGCAGGACGAGGACAAGCAGCAGGTTAGTCACGGTCAATAGGCCTTGTGATGGACCAGCACGCCCAGCGTCGCGACGATGATGCGCAGGTCGCGCCAGATCGACCAGTCGCTGACATATTCGAGGTCGGAGCCCAGCCGGTCGATCAGATCCTGATGATGGTCGGTCGCACCGCGATGGCCCCGCACCTGGGCCAGGCCGGTCATGCCCGGCTTGATGCAGTGCCGTTCCCAATAGCGGGCGTCGACCTCCCAATAGAGGCTGTCGCCGGCCTTGGCGGCGGCGGCATGGGGGCGTGGGCCGACGATGCTCATTTCGCCGAGCAGCACGTTGAAGAGCTGGGGCAGTTCATCGATGCTGGTCTTACGCAGGAAGGCGCCGACGCGAGTGACGCGATCATCGTCGCGCCGGGTCAGCGTCGCGGCCTTGTGGTCGCTCGCCTCGGTGCGCATCGAACGGAACTTGTAGATGGAGAAAGGCCGCGCGTCCTTGCCGATGCGCGGCTGACGGAAGAGGATCGGGCCGGGACTGGTCAGCTTCACCGCCAGCGCCGCACCGATCAGCACCGGCGACAGCGCGATGGTGGCGATGGTGGCGACAAGGATGTCAAACAGCCGTTTGATCAGGCGATCGCGAAATTGCAGCGGACCGCCAGCGACGATGATCGTGGGTTGGCCATCGAATTCGTCCACCCGGGCCGGGGCAAAGCGCAGCAGTTCGGGCACGACGATCTCGCCCCGTGCCGAGAGCGACTTGAGCGCCGCCGACCAGTCGTCCATCCGTTCGAGCGGACAGGCGACGATCACCCGTTCCGCCATGCCAACGGCAGCGGCGAGGCGCGCAGCCATGTCGGCATCATGGCGTTCGGGATGGAGATTGGCAGAGTCGGCCTGGATCACATCCATATGGGCGCCGGTCTCGGTTGCGATCTCTACCCCGTCCATGATGACCGCGGTCAGATGCGGCACATCGCCAAGCACCCGGACGGCGAGGCGCGCGACCGCCAGCCGCACCAGCGCCAAGGTGCCCGCCCCCAGCAGCAGGCCGGTGAGGAAGGTCAGACGCGAAAGCTGTTCGGCGATCTTGCCCAGATAGACGATCAGCAGCATCAGCAGCGCCGCCTGCGCCAGCGCCAGCAGCGCGCGGAAGATACCGCGCCGCACCCGGTCCAGCGTGTTGATGCCATAGGCGCCGCCCTGCACCGCGAGGATCGCATAGAGCGGCGCGACCATGGCGAACATCACCAGGCCATGGGGCTTGCCCGGTTCACCGAGGAAGGCGCCCACGACCAGCCAGTTGGCGAGGAGGAAGGCGATGAACAGACCCGCCATGTCGCCGGCCAGGCACAGCGCATAGAGGCGCAGCCGAACGATTTCCTTGGAGACGGTCAATGAGGCGCCCTGCATGATCATTATCCTGCCCCGTTGGCACCGGGCGGGGCCGGTTGCAAGGGGATCACGCGCCGAACAGCCGGCCGAGCGCCTTGTCGAGCATCACCATTTGCCAGAGCAGCCGGCCATGGTCGGATACACCCGCCTTGTGGTCGGCCGCGACTTTCGCCAGCATCTTCGTGTCGAACCAGCCCGTGCGGGCCAGCGCAGAGCCGCCCGCGACGGCAGTCGCCTCGCCCGCCAGCGCGCCGCGGAACCAGGCGCTGATCGGCGTCACGAAGCCCATTTTCGGGCGATAGAGAATATCCTGCGGCAGGAAGGGCTCCATCGCCTTCTTCATGAGGTACTTGCCGCTATTGCCGCGAATGCGCTGGGCAACTGGCAGGCGGGCGGCAAATTCGACCAGCCGATGGTCGAGCAGCGGCTCGCGCGCCTCCAGGCTGACCGCCATGCTCATCCGGTCGCTCTTGGTCAATATGTCGCCGGGTAGCCAGATGCGGATATCGGCATATTGGGCGCGATCGAGCGGATCGCGCGCCGGGGCATCGGCCATCGCCTTGATATAGCGATCCTCGGCGCGATAGGCGCCCAACCGGCTCTTCATATCCTGGCTGAAGAGGCGCTGACGCAGGGCGTGGGGCGTGACCCCGACCGAGGCGGCATAGGCTTCGCCGCCATCGCCGGCCAGTTCGAGGAAGGTCGACTTGGCGCGGAGCGGACGCGGCGCCCAGTCGGCCTTGGGATAATAGCGGCCGAGCGTGCCGAACAAGGGTTCACGGACCGAAGCGGGGATCAGGCCGCGCAGCCTTTCGCCCTGCATCTGGAAGCGATGGCGGCGATAGCCGGCGAACGCCTCGTCCGCGCCATCGCCCGACAGGGCCACCGTCACCTGTTCGCGCGCCAGTTCGCAGACCCGGTAGGTCGGCAGCGCAGAGGCATCGGCAAAGGGTTCGTCGAAATGGAAGGCCAGCGTGTCGGCCAATCCATAATCATCGGGTGATACGATGCGCGTGCGGTGATCGGTGGCGAAGCGCCGCGCGATCCGGTCAGCATAGGCGGTCTCGTCCAGGCTGGCGACGTCGAAGCCGATGGTGCAGGTCTTGACCGCCTGGTTCGACGCCTCCGCCATCAGCGCGACGACGCTGCTGCTGTCGACGCCACCGGACAGGAAGGCGCCGAGCGGCACGTCGGACACCATGCGCGAGCGCACCGCCTGACGCATCAGCGCGACCAGTTCCTCCTCCAGTGCCTCGGGCCTGGCCTTGCTGCGATCGGCAAAGCTGATGTCCCAATAACGCTGCGGATGGGGCAGCGGGCGGCCGCGCACCAGGCGCAGCGTCTCGCCCGCGCCCAGCTTGCGCACGCCCGCGACCATGCAGGCATCGTCGGGGACATAGCCATAGGCGAGATAATCCTCGACCGCGCTCAGATCGGGCGCGCGGCGGAGCAGCGGATGGGCGAGCAGGCTTTTGAGTTCCGATCCGAAGATCAGGCTGCCGTCCGACAACAGGGCATAATGGAGCGGCTTCACCCCCAGCCGGTCGCGCACCAGCCAGAGCGACTGCGCGCGCGCGTCGAACAGGGCGAAGGCGAACATGCCGTTGAAGCGGCTGACGCATTCCTCGCCCCACTGGCGATAGCCGTGCAGGATGACTTCGGTATCGCTGTCGGTGCGGAAGACATGGCCCTTCGCCTCCAGTTCGGCGCGAACCTCGGCGAAATTGTAGATTTCGCCGTTGAAGGTGACGACCAGGCTTTCATCCTCGGTCAGCATCGGCTGAGCGCCGCCGCCAAGATCGATGATCGACAGGCGCAGATGCCCGAGCCCCACGCCCGGCGCGGTCCAGATGCCGCTGCCGTCCGGGCCGCGATGCGGCATCACGTCCAGCATGGAGCGCACCCGCGCAGGATCGACCGGCTTGGCCGTTTCGAGATGGAAGATGCCTGCAATTCCGCACATTGTTACGGCCTTAGCCTATGCCCGCGCTGCGGTCAGCCAATTCCTTCACATTGCCCAGATCGCGCAGGAAAGCGGCGATCGCCGCGTCGGAGGGATGGCCGGGATGCTCTTCGGCTGACACCAGGATCGCGATCGAACGCGGATCACGACCCAGCAGCCGGGCCAACATGGTCTGGACCTTCACTTCCGGCTTGCTGCCGGTCGGTGCGCCCTGCCCCACGACATAGAAGCTGACGACATGGCGGACCAGCGGGCCGGGACCGGTGATCTGCTCGCCGCGCGCATCGGCGGGGGCCGGTGCTGGCGAGGACCAGGTCCATTCCTTGTCCGGATCGACCGCGCCCTGGCCGAAACCGACCAGTTCGCGCTTGTCCTCCTGCCGGTCAAAGGCGGCGACGACGAGGTCCACGACCTGTCCTTGCGCGTTGGCATAGCGGCCAGAGATGAAATGATCGGCGCCATCAAAGCGCGGTTTCCAGGGATAGGTCTGGGCGGCACTGGTGCGGGTCCAGCCCGGTATCGCCGGCAAGTCGATATGCGATGGCAGCGGGCGAGCGGCAGCGGCGGTGGCCGCCAGCCAGAGCGGCGCGGCAACGATGATGCCGAGCGCGATGGCCGCCATCGTGCCGGCCGGCGCCTGCCGCCGGACGGTACGCTGCAGCGGCGCGGGATCGAACCAGGGGTCGCCTGGCTTGCGATCAAAGAACGGCCAGGCGGTCGCCATCACGATGATCATGATGATCGCGAAGAAGACCCAGCCATAGACGACATGGTCGAAACCGACGGCAGCATCGACCGTGGTCAGATGGGCGACAAGGATGGTGGCGAAGGCGCGCACGCCATTGGCCAGCACCGACAAGGTGAGCGCCCCGGCCATGAACAGGATGCGGCGCGGCCAGCTCTGGAAGCAGACATTGCAGACCAGCGCGCCATAGGCGGTCATGGCGATCAGGAACTTGGCGCCCGAACAGGCCTCCGCCACCTCGAAATAGCCGGTCGGGGTGGTGATGAAGATGCCCTCCATATGGGCGGGCACGCCGGCCAGCGTCAGGAACAGCATCGACAGATGCGCCGTCACCAACTGGAGATGCGGCACGATCTCCTCACCGAAGGGGACCATGAAGAAAGCGTAGAAGAGCGGGAAGAGCAAGGCGCGCGCCACCATCGGCCCGAGTAGCGCGATCACCGCCCCCTGAAGCATGAGGACAAGCGCGGCATGGCGGACCATGGCCACGCCCGCCGCCGCGCCGAGCAGCCAGGCAAAGGCGCCCAGGCCCAGCCAGATCAGGCCCGGTGGCCAGGCGACCGGCTCCAGCTGGCGCAGGCCGGGCAGACGCTGCTGCACCAGCCAGGCGATGAGGATCGGGATGAAGAGACAATGGCCGAAGGTGGAGGCGTTCCACCAGATCGAGACCATCGAATAGAGATCGTCGAAAAAGAGCGTCAGGACCGCGGCCGCAACGACGCCGAGCGCGATCAGATGGCCGCGCCAACCGCCAAGATCAACGCGCGGCACATCGCCAAGGGAGCGAGCGCGATCGGTCATGCAGCCTGCGAACCGGTCTCGGTCTTGCCGAACAGCATCTCCGGCAAGGCACCGAGCGTTGCCGACCAGCGATAGCGGTCCTCGACACGGCGGCGAGCGGCAAGGCCAAGCTGCGCCCCACGTGCCGGATCGGCGAGCAGCGACAGGACCCCCTGGGCTTCGGCCGTCGGGTCATCCGCAACCAGGAAATCGCGGCCATCGACCGCATCAATGCCTTCGGCCGCCTGCGACGAGGCGACGACCGGGCGGGCCATCGCCATCGCTTCGAGCACCTTGTTCTGGATACCCCGCGCGATGCGCAGCGGCGCGACCACCAGATCGGCGGCGGCCAGCCAGCCGCGCACATCGGGCACGCCGCCGGTGACGATGACACCGGGGAGATCGGCAAGCGCCTGCACCGGCTTCGACGGATTGCGACCGACAATGGCGAAGCGCGCGTCGGGGCGGGCGGCCTGGATGGCGGGCAGCGTCTGGCGCGCGAAACTCTCGACCGCCTCGACATTGGGGCGATAGTCCATCTGGCCGGTGAAGACGATCAGCGGTCCTGGCCCCTTCTCCACCGCCGGGAAATCGGCCGCGGGATCGAAATAGTCGAGCGCCACGCCATTTTCGAGCGCGACGATCCGGTCCGGGCCAAGACCGCAGGCGTCGCGGAACAGCGCGGCTTCGGCTTCGCTGACGAAGCTGCTGATATCGGCGCGCGCCGCGACCTGGCGCTCGAAATCGAGCAGCACCCGGCCCTCGCGCCGGTTGATCCACCCCATCGGACCAGAACCCTGGGCGCCATAAGCGGCATATTTGGCCGAATCGAAATCGACGAAATCCATCAGGAACCGCACCCCCGCCGGCAGCACCGGCACGAAATGGGCCATCTGCGCCGAATAGGCAATGACGGCGCGGATCGGCCGTTCGGCCATGACCTGCGCGACCCAGCGATGCAGGTCCGGATGATCGAACAGCGATACCAGCAGCGACTGGCCACGCGCCAGGCCGGTGAGGCCGGCGACGATACGCGACCGGTCGCGCATCAGCACGCACTGGCTGGCCGTCAGTTGCGCCATGTCCGGGGCAAAGCCCATGTCGCGATCATCATCGGCAAAGCAGCCGACATGGACCGGCGCGACCTGCGCCAGCCGCTGGAGCAGATGATAGGACCGGATCTTGTCGCCCCGGTCGGGCGGGAACGGGATACGATGGCAGAGGAAAAGCAGTTCGCCCGTCATCCAAGGCCCCGGGCGATATGCGGGCCGATGAGGTTGGCGACGGGCAGCGGCAGCTTTTTCCACAATTCCACTTTGCGCCGATATTGCGGCGAGAGCGGATTGACGTCGCGCGTCTCCTTCCCCGGCGCGGTGCGCAGATGATAGCCGAGCGGGTCGCCCTCGAAACCCCATGTCTTCTTCCAGGCGGCGGGGCCGGTGCCGACCTTCGACCGGCCGAAATCGAAATGGGTAAGACCGCGTTCGCGCGCCTGGCGCATCAGCGTGAAATAGAGAACTTCGTTGGAGCGCATCGCCCGTGCCTCCAGCCCGGCGCCATGCCAATAGGGCATGCAGGCGCCGCCATGATAAAGGCTGATGACCGCCGACAGCGGCTTGCCGTCCTTCGATACCATGGCGATGTCCGCATCTGCCCCGAACCGGTCGAGAATGGCATCGAACAGGGCGCGCGGAAAGACCGGCGTGCCCAGATTATGGACGCTCTGGCAATAGAGGCGATAATGGATGTCGCGCAGCCGCTGGTCGCGCCCGGTCTCGAACTGGAGATCGTTGCCCAGGCCCTTGCGGATTTCCGCGCGGTGGCGCTTGGGGATCGCCTTCAGTTCCGCTTCGTCATCGGCCGCAAGGGCACGCGAGAAACCCAGATAGGCGTCCGCCTTATTCTGCCACAGCGCCCCGCCCGGCGCTTCGCCGCCGCGCAGTTCCAGCGTGTCGCAGCCCAGCTTTTCCGCCTGATACCAGGCCGCGTCGGCGAGTTTCGCGATCGCCTTGCGATGGGTCGCGAGGATGCCGCCATCGACCGCGAAGCCGCTGCCGACCAGTGCCTTGCCGAACAGGGCCGAGCGGATATGGGTGAGCGGCAGCACGCCGTTGATCTCACCCGATGGCGTGCGCGCCACCAGCATGATCGCCTTCTGGCCGGTGCCGGCCTCCACACCCATGATCCAGCCCGGACGATGGAAGGGCGTCGACCCCGCCTGCGCGCAGACCCAGGCATCGATTTCCGCCACGACCGCCGGGTCGGACAGGCGTGCCTCCCCGACGATAACGCTCAGATCGACAATGGCATTCATCTGGTCATTCCCTCAGTACCCTGGCACCGGCATAGGCCAAAGGGCTGAACATATCGTAATTAGCCAAGACCCCGGCTGATCATCGGCCCCAGCAGATTGGCGACCGGCAGCGGCAATTTCTTCCATAGTTCGATCCGGCGCTGATATTTTGCGCTGGTCGGGCTGACGTCGCGCAACTGGCCGGTGGGCGACCAGTCATAATAAAAGAGCGGCTGCGGATCGAAGCCGAAGCTCTTCTTCCAGGCGGCTTGGCCGCTGCCGACCTTGGACCGGCCAAAATCGAACCGACCGGCGCCCCGCGCCCGGCCATGGCCCATCAGGCGGTAATACATGAGTTCGTTGGACCGCAGCCGGCGTGCATCGGCACCGCCGCCGCCCCAGAAGGGCATGACCCGGTCACCATGATAAAGGGTCAGCACGGCCGAGACCGGCCGATCGCCATCGCGCACGATGCTGATGTCGGCATCGCTCCCAAAGGCGGCGATCACCTCACGGAAGAGGCGTGCCGGGAAGACCGGGGTGCCGAGGTTGCGGACGCATTCGGCATAGATGCGATAATGGTCACGCAGATGCGCCGCGGTACGACCATGAACGACGCTGAGCGCCGGATTGGCGAGCGCCTTGCGCAGTTCGGCGCGATGTTTGCGCGGGATGGCGAGCAACTCGGCCTCGTCATCGGCGGCGAGCGGGCGGACGAAGGCGACATGCTCGCCCTCGCAGGTGCGCCAGCCCTCGCCGGGAGCGACACCGCCGCGCAGTTCGACCGGCATGTTCCCGCGCGTGCGCGCAGCGTCCTGCGCTGCGGCAGCCAGGGCGGCGATCACGGCGGGATCATCCGCCAATATACCGCCATCGACGGCGAAGGCGGCGGACACCAGCGCCTGGCCAAACAGGCGGCTGCGCACATGCTGGAGCGGCAGCAGGCCGCAAATCTGGCCCGATGGCGCGACCGCCGCGAGCATCAGCGCCCGGTTCGCCGTCGCCCGCTCGATCGCGATCAACCAGGCAGGACGATGAAAGGGCGTGCTTGCGCCATGGCCGAGCACATAGGCATCGGCCGCCTGTACCTGTGCCGGATCGGCAAGGTCCAGCGTGGTGATCGCCAGATCGGCCCGATTGCCCGCGATCATGTGGCGCGCGCCGCTTCCTGCGCAACCAGCGCGTCGACGCGGGTCCAGGCGAAATCCTGGGTCAGGCGGCGCAGCTTGGCGGCCATGACGGAAAGATTGCTATAGTGGCGCACCCGCGATCGCAGCGGCGCGCCGGCGACGCGCGGCTGATCCGGGTCGATTTCCCAGGGATGGAAATAGATGATGGCGGGCCGCTGCGCTTCGCCATTCACCTGGCGGATCGCCCAGCGCGAAAAGCCATAGGGCAGCAGGCGGAAAAAGCCCCCGCCCCCGGCCGCCAGCGTGCGCTGGCCAAGCTTAGCCGTCGTCACCGGCAGTTCCAGCAGGTCCGATCCTGCCACTGGCTTCCAGGCGAAGCGCGGCGAGTCGGGCCAGCCATAATGATCATGCCGGATCGGCGCGACGCTGCTGGAATAGGCATAGCCTTCCTCGGCCAGGATCGGATGCGCCCAGGGCGTGCGCGGATCGATCGAGAAGCTGGGCGCGCGATAGCCCGACACCTTCTGCCCGCTGGCATCCTCCAGGATCGCGCGGGACTTGCGCAGGTCGGCGCGGAACTGTTCGGGGGTGAAGGTGAAGACGCGGGCATGATCATAGCCATGGCTGGCGACTTCATGCCCGGCATCGGCGATGCGGCGCATCAGCGCGGGATAGCGTTCGGCGACCCAGCCCAAGGTGAAGAAAGTGCCGGTGACACCCGCCTGCGCAAACAGATCAAGCACCGCGTCGGTGTTACCCTCGACCCGGTGCGCCAGCCCATCCCAGTCGGCACGGCGGATCGTACGCTCGAACGCGCCGACCTGGAACCAGTCCTCGACATCAACGGACAGGGCGTTTTGCATCATGATAGCCCCCGGACGCGCGCCGGCGGTCAGGCCGCGGCGGCGTTGCGTTCCGGCTCGATCGCCCGTTCCTCGCGCTCGACCCAGTCGACCAGCATGGTCAGCACGCGGCGCAGCGCCGCATCCTGTTCCTCGACGCGGAATTCAAGGCCAGCCAGCCGTTCATCAACCAGCGCAAAACAATCCTTCAGCGCTTCGGGATCGACCGAGGACGTGTAGGAAGAGCGGTTCTGCATCGCACGGAGCGACGCGATTTCCGCGCGCAGCGCCTCGATTTCCTCCTGCACGGCAGGCGGCACCATGTCGGGTGGTAACTGCCCAGCCCAGCCATCGGCCTGCGGCATGGCGGGCGGATTCACCGGCGCGGCCTGGAACCGCGGTTCGGGCTGCGGCGCGGCCGTTTCGGGCTCGCCAGCCTTGTCCAGAACCGATGGCGCCATGGGTTCGGCGGCGACATCGTCGTCAATGCCCATATCCTCGACCACGGCCTGAACGGCGGCGCCGTCAATCTCCGACAGTTCATCCAATGCCCCCAGCAGCAGCACGCGGCTGACCAGCGCATTGATCCGGCGGGGCACGCCGCCGGTCGCGGCATAAATAGCCGCGAAGGCATCATCGGTGAAATGCGGATTGCCGTTCCAGCCGACCAGCGAGAGCCGATGCAGAATATAGGGCTCGACCTCCTGTGCCATCATCGGTTCCAGATGATGGGTGGCGATCACGCGCTGGCGCAACTGTTCCAGTTCCGGCGAGCGCACGAGATCGCGAAATTCGGGCTGCCCCAGCAGGAATATCTGCAGCAGCGACTGCCCCCCCAACTGGAAGTTGGAGAGCATGCGCAGTTCTTCTATCGCCGAGACGGGCAGGTTCTGCGCCTCGTCCACGATCAGCAGCGACCGGCGGCCGGCGCGCGCCTGGCCGTGGAGATAGGCCTCGATCTGGCGCAGCGTCTGGGCCTTGGCGGCACCGTCGGTCGGCAGGCCAAAGCTCTGGGCAGCCAGACGCAGCATGTCGTCGCCTTCGACCTGGGTCGACACGATCTTGGTCGCGGTCAGACGGGCCGGATCGATCGTGCTCATCAGATGGCCGACCAGCGTCGTCTTGCCCGCACCGATATCGCCGGTGATGACGATGAAGCCTTCGCCCTGCGCCAGGCCATAGCCCAGATAGGACAGAGCCTTGCGATGCGTCGCGCTCTCGAAATAGAAATGCGGGTCCGGCGTCAGCTGGAACGGGCGTCCCTGCAATCCATAGAACTGATCGTACATCTGTTCGTCTCCACCCGGCTCAGCGGTGCCTCTTGAGCATCCTTATAGCCGGAATTCCCTTAAAAGCTGTAACGCAGGCCAACCTGGCCCATAGCGTTGATCAGCGTGTCGAAATCATCGGCCTTGACCGCGTCCAGCCCGACTGAGGCGGAGGCCGTCAGACGCCGGGTCAATCCCTTGAAATAGCTCGAAAACGCACCGTAGTTCAGCACATCCGGCCGGCCATTGCTGGCATCAAAATAATTGATGTAGACGGCGGTATCCAGGCTGTCGCGATCGTTGAAGGCATAGGTGATCGTCCCGTTACCGTACCAGTTCTGATCCTTGGTGCCGCTGACGATGACCGTCTGGCCTTCAGGCGTGATGAACTTGCGCTGCGAATAGCCAGTCCCCAGACCCCAGCCCCACGGCCCATGCCGCGACGAATATTGAGCGCCGACGCCGCGATAGCGAAAGTTGGCTGCCGTGATGCCGGTCAGCGCATCGTTGAAACATTGCCCGCCGCCCGTCGGCGAGAAAGCACAGCCCGTGATGTCCCCGGTGAAGGGATTGCGCGGCACGATCAGGTTGGAACCGTTAAGCGCCGCGGCGTCGGACGTGATCATCCGGCCGAAACTGTCGATGCCATCGAACACCACCAGGCCGAAGCTGCTGTTGCGCCCCTGCCAGATGAAGCTGCCCTGATAGGACATGCCGCCATAGCGTTCCCCCACCGTCGCCTGAAGCGACGTGCGGCGATTGGGCCGCCAGAGTACGCCCACATCCCAGATCAGGCCGTCGGAATCATAATAAAGTTCGCGCGGCGAACTCTTGTCGGTGACATAGCGGCCATTGTCGATGACCGGATTGCCATTTGCGTCGAGCAGCGGCGAGCGCTGGCTGATCTCGATATCTTCATAGCCGACGCCCCCCAGCAGCGCGACGGTCGGCGACACCGGCAGGGTCGCGTCGAGGCGACCCCAGACATCCTCGAAACGCTGGTCGAGCTGGCTTGCATCTTCCCGATCATA
Source organism: Sphingobium sp. AP49 (assembly GCF_000281715.2). Lineage (NCBI taxonomy): Bacteria > Pseudomonadati > Pseudomonadota > Alphaproteobacteria > Sphingomonadales > Sphingobiaceae > Sphingobium > Sphingobium sp. AP49. Next base: position 2,866,103 of record NZ_CP124576.1, read on the forward strand.
GCCGGCACTGGCGGTGAGGCCGACCGGCAGCACGGTGCCCGGGGCAAAGCCGATCGATCCGTTCAGGCTTTGCGACCAGCTGTCCGAGAAGCCGCCATTATTGACGGCGCCAGGCGCGTTCAGTTCGACATCATCATCGACGCGGGCATAGCCCAGTCGATAGGCGCCGCGCACATCGAAATCACCCAGCCTGGTCGTGTAGGTCGGGCCGATATAGCCGGCCCAGACCTGGCTGGTATATTCGGTGCCGATCGTCGCCGCGCCCGAATAGCCGTCGGTCCGCACCCGGCTGGCGATGCCGCCCGCCTGCAGCGTGAGGCCGCGTGTCACCTTCACCCCGGCCTGCGCAACGCCGCTCAGCACATCGGAATCGAGCGCACTGCCCCAGCCGAAGCTGTGGGTATATTGGAGATTGGCCGAGGCATCGACGCGCTGCGTCTGCACCTCCACCGTCACGCCGGCGGTCAGGTTGGTGTAGGTGAGGACATCGCCCTCGCCCTTCAGCGGCACCATCAACACCTGATCGATCCCCAGATAGGGGGTTACATCGACCTTCTTGGTGGCAACCGGCTCCTGCCCGAGGGCAGGAATGGCAAATGCCGCCAGCGCCAGAATCGGGCTGCTGGCGAGCAGGGAACGACCGTTCATCCAGCCTCCCCCTTGCCATAATAGCTGCCGAAGCGGCGAGTGCTGCCGGAAAAGCGCACCGCGTTGAGCAGAAGCTGAACCTGCACGCCGCCCTTCAGCATGGAAGCGGCCTCCCGCAATGCGCTTTCCGCCGTACGGTCGGCGCGCACCACGAGCAGCGCGATGGCGGCGTGGCTGGCCAGCACGGCGGCTGGCGATGCCGCCAGCAAGGGCGGCGAGTCGAAGATGATGATGCGATCGGGCCGTCCCTCGGTCAGCCGCTGGAGCAGCGCCTCGGTACGGGCAGAGGCCAGATATTCTGTATCGGCATGGCTGCGCTGGCCCGCCGGCAGGATCGACAGCGACGGGATATCGGTGCGGATCACGCAATCCTCGATCGCCATCGCCGGATCGGCCAGCACATCCATCAGGCCTGGACCGCTGTTGAGGCCCAGCGCCTCGGGAATGCCGGGATTGCCGAAATCGGCATCGACCAACAGGATTTCCCGGTCCTTTTCCGCCGCCAGGCTGAGCGCCAGGTTGATCGCGCAGAAGGTCTTGCCCTCGCCGCTGTGCGCGGAACAGAGCAGGATACGGTTGCCGCGTGCGTTGCCGTCCAACTGAGCGAGCAGCCCGCGCTTGAGCAGGCGAAATTCCTCGCTCATTGCCGTGACCGGTGCACCGGGGAGCAGATAGCCCGCCTCGACCAGCCGGGCACGATCGATCGGCTGGACCGGGCCGGTCCAGTCGGCGGCGCGCAGCGCAAACGGTGCGGCCGGCACTGCGGATGCAGGCTGAACAGGATCGAGCATCGGCGGCGCGGGTGGCGCCTCGGCCGGCACTTCGACCTCCGGTGCGGCGCGGCCACGCAGCGCCGCCTGGAAATCGAAAATCTCGGTGGCGCGTTCGATGAGCGAACCACGCCCCTTGATCGAGCTGTGCTGGTTCATGGGATCAGGCTCCTTCACGCCGTGCCGCGCTGGATGAATTCGACGACGATCAGCAACAGGCAAAGCGCTGCCAAGCCGCCGCTGGCCCCCGCAAACCATTTCATGCGCTGTTTGTCGATCGCCAGTTGCGCCGCGCCCATGGTCTGGCTGATCGAGCCGACCACCGGAATGCCGACGGCGCGTTCGAGCCGGGCCGCAGTGGGGAACGTCCCCTTGAGTTGGCCGATGGCAAAGGCCACGCCCACGCCGGCAGCGATACCGAGCAGCAGCACAGCCAGCAGCAGCAGCGGCCGATTGGGCGCTGCGGGTGCCGTCGGCATGCTGGGCGGCAGGATGACGCGGAACTGGACCGATCCGGTTTCCGTCTTCACATCACCGCGCAGGCGGATTTCTTCGCGATCGGCGAGCATCTTGTCATATTGCGCCTGCTGCGCCGCATAGTCGCGATCGAGCTTTTCCTGTTCGGAGGCCACGCCCGGCTCATCGATCTGACGGCTGGTCATGGTGTTGAGATCGGCCTGGAGCTGCGCCTTGCGGGCGGAAAGTGCCTGTACCGTGGCGGCGCGCTCCGCCTGCATCGAACGGATCGAGAGATAGGCAGGATTGGCGGTACCGCCACCGGCCGCAGCGGTTGCGCCGCCGCCCTGACGGCGGAGCGCGTCAACTTGCCGCTGCGCCGCGATCACATCGGGATGGCTGCTGGTCCAGCCGCGCGCGCGCATATTGGCAAGGTCTGCCTGGGCCTGGGCCAGCGGCGAAGGACCGCCCCCGACACTGACGCCTGGCAGCGTGGGTGGCGTACCGGCAAGCTGGCCGTTCATCGCGCTGAGCGCGCTCTGCGCCTGCACCAGCTGCGAGTCGATATTATTGATTTCCATGCGCGCGGCATCCATGCGCTGGCTGATCGTGCCGGCGCCGGGCAGCAGGCCAGCATAGCGCTGCGCGAATTCGGCGCGCCGCTTATCAGTTTGTTCCAGCTGCTTGCCGCGCGCAGCGATCTGCTGGTCAAGGAAAGCGAGGCTCTGGCGCGTTTCGGCGCGGTCGCCCGAGAGATTTTCCTCCTGGAAAATGTCGATCAGCTTCTGCACGACCTGCTGTGCGATCCGCGCATTGGCGCCGTCGGACAGGCCGCTGTCGGCCGACGTCGCACTGATATCGATCATGCTGGGATCGGCCTGTGCCAGGACCGTGATATGTTCGCGCAGCGTCGTGATCTTGCCGGCGACGTCGCGCGGACCGGCAATGGTCTGCGACAAATCGGTGCCGCGCACGACCTTTTCCAGATTTTCCGCGCTGAGCAGGGTCTGACGAACACGGTCCAGGTCCTGTTGCGACTGGACCTGGGTAATGCCGACCTTGTCCTCCAGCAATGACTGGGTGTTCACATAGACCCGTGCCTTGGATTCATAGCCGTTGGGGATGAGCGAGACGCCCAGCCAACCAAGCATGCACACGCCCCAGGCGATGGCCAGCGCGACCCAGCGCCGGCTCCAGATGCCGTGAAGAATGACCAGCAATTCGTCGTAGAGGCCCGCCATGATCAGAACATGCTTTCAGGAATGATGATGACGTCACCGGGTGCCAGCATGACATTGGCCTTGGTATCGCCCTTCTTGAGCAGGTCGCCGATGCGGACCTGATATTCCTTCTGCTTGCCCGTGTCCTTGTCGAACCGGACCAGCCGCGCGCGGTTGCCCGCTGCATATTCAGACAGACCGCCAACCGAGATCATCGCGTCGAGCAGCGTCATATTCGCGCGATAAGGGATGGATGCCGGCTTTTCGGTCGCACCGACGATCCGCACCTGCTGGCTGAACGTGCCGGAGAAATTGTCGACAATCACCGAGACCAGCGGATTTTCGATATATTGCGATAGCGCCAGCTTGATATCGTCCGCCAGCATCTTGGGCGTCTTGCCCACGGCCGGCATATCGCTGATCAGCGGCGTGGTGATCCGGCCATCGGGCCGGACCTGGACCTTCGCGCCCAGTTCAGGATTGCGCCACACGAAGATGGTGAGATTGTCCAACGGACCGATGATATATTCCTCGCCAGGCCCTTCCTGCGTCGACACGAAGGATGCCGGCGGCAACTGAGGCCCGGGACTGGTCGATGCACAGCCCGACAAGGCGACGGCTGGCAGCGACGCGCCGATCAGAAGCCTGGAAATCCGCTGGAAACGCATAAAATTCACCCTTTTGTGCCGCCATCGCCGGCTACCCGCCCAAAAGGTACGGCCATCGGCAAGCATATGGCTTCACGCTCTTCTTGCCCTGAAAGGGTAAAGATACCGTTAGGAGTTAAATCCCACATTAATCAGCCAAGTAAAAGCTCACGAGGACTTGGATGTCCAAGAAAGGCGGTGGGGCTGGCCGAGGCACCGTAAGCGCCCGCGAGGAAGATGGCGACCAGATCGCCAGGGACGACCGACGGCAGCGCGACCTTGTCCCCCAGGCGGTCGATCGGGGTGCACAGACATCCCACGACCGTTACCGGTTGGGTTTCGGGCGCCCGTCCGAAATGATTGGCGATCGCCATCGGGTAATTGCGACGCACGACCGTGCCGAAATTGCCGCTTGCCGCCAATTGGTGATGCAGCCCGCCATCGACGATGACGAACGTCTCCCCCTGGCTGCGCTTCACGTCGATAACCCGGGTCAGATAGACTCCCGCCTCCCCCACCAGCCAGCGCCCCAGTTCGATCGCAAAGGCGCTGGATTGCAGGATATCGGGCAGGGCGCCAAGCGCGGTATCGAGCGCTACGCCGATCGGACGTATGTCCAGCCGCTCATCCCCGGGGAAATAGGCAATGCCAAACCCCCCGCCCAGATTGACCAGCGGCGGCGCCGTTCCGACGGCATCGGACAGGCGGGCCGCCAGGTCGATGGTCGCCGCCTGGGTCTCGATGATGGCCAGGGGATCAAGGGCTTGGCTGCCGGCGAAGATATGCCAGCCACGCCAGTTCCCGCCGCCGTCGATCATCGCGCGTGCCAGCGCGGCGGCGCGGTCCGCATCGACCCCGAAAGGCTTGGCCCCTCCGCCCATGCGCATGCCTGACCCCTTGAGATCGAAATCCGGATTCACCCGGACGGCCAGATGCGGCACCTTGCCGATCCGATCGGCGATCGCGAGGGCGCGCGCACCCTCCCCTTCGGACTCGAGATTGATGGTGACGCCCGCATGGATCGCCGCCGCCAATTCGTCATCGCGCTTGCCCGGTCCGGCAAAGGAGATACGCGACGGATCCATCCCTGCATCCAGCGCCATCGCCAGTTCGCCGCCCGAAGCGATGTCGAAGCCGTCCACCAAACCGGCCATACGCGCCAGCAGCGGCGCATAGGGATTGGCCTTGATCGCATAATGGAGATCGATACGGGCCGGGATCACCTCACGGAAACGACGGATCTGGGCTTCGATGATGCCCATGTCATAGACGAATAGCGGCGTGTCCCCGGCCTCGTCCACAAGACTCGCCGCGCCGCAACCGCCGATCAGCAGCATGCCTTCCTCTTCGGCGAACCAGGCGGGTATAGGGCCTATCGGCTTCACGACGCAAACTCCTTGGCCAGCGCGACTCGGTCGATCTTGCCATTGGGATTGCGGGGGAAGTGCGCAAGCATAATCATCGTGCGCGGCTGCATGAAATTGGGCAATTCGGCCTTGAGATGGGCGGCGACGGCCGCAGGCGCCTCCGGGTCGCTGCCGCGCAGAAGCAGCAGGACGGCCTGCCCCAGCCGCTCATCCTTGACACCCAATGCCACGGCCTCCGCCACGCCATCGATCGCAACGGCCGCTTCCTCAATCTCGGTCGGACTGATGCGGTTGCCGGCCGACTTGATCATCGCATCGTCACGCCCGACGAAGTAGAGCAGCCCATCCTTATCCCGTCGTACCGTATCGCCAGACCAGACGGCCATTCCGCCATAGCCGGAAGCCGGTGGCGCCGGACGGAAACGCTCGGCCGTTCGACGACTGTCCTGCCAATAGCCCTGCGCTACCAATGGGCCGCAATGTACCAACTCACCCGGCTCGTCATCCTCAGCCAGGCTGCCATCGGGGCGTACCACCAGGATTTCGGCGAAGGGGATCGCCGCGCCCATGCTATCGGGATGGCTGTCGACCAGCGCAGGCGCCAGGAAAGTGGAACGAAAGGCCTCGGTCAGGCCGTACATGGGATAGAGATCGGCCTGCGGAAACAGCGCGCGCAGTCGCGCGACCAGCGGCCGGGTCAACGCCCCGCCGCTATTGGTCAGGCGGCCCAGCTTCGCGGCGACCTCCCCCGGCCAGTCCAGTTCCGTCAATTGCACCCAGAGTGGCGGGACGCCGGCCAGCGTCGTCACATCCCAACGGTCGACCGCCTTCATGACGTCCCGGGGCGTCAGATAATCGAGCGGATAGACGCAGCCGCCGGCATACCAGGTCGAAAATAGCTGGTTCTGACCATAGTCAAAGCTGAATGGCAGCACGCACAGGGTGCGATCCTGCGCCGACAGTCCCAGATAGCCGGCAACCGAAGCCGCCCCCAGCCACAGATTGGCGTGGCTGAGCATCACCCCCTTGGGCCGGCCGGTCGACCCGCTGGTATAAAGGATCGCGGCCAGATCGTCCGGTCCAGCCGCAGAAGGCGGCAGTCCAGAGCCGCCACTCATCGCGGCCGCCGCGTCTTCTTCGCGATGCAGATGGCAGGCAGCGGGTACATCACCGGGTGCCAGCGAATCGAGGCGCGCAGCCGAACCGACCAGCATCGACGCGCCGCTGTCGGCCAGGATGTGCGCGACTTGCGCATGTTTGAGCAGGGGGTTGATCGGCACATGGACCAGGCCCGCGCGTGGTGCCGCCAGCGGCATCAACGCCGCGACCGTGCCTTTGGCGATCCAGCTTGCGACCCGGGCGCCCGGTTCCAGCTCAAAGCCCGCCAACCACCCTGCCAATTGCCCCAATGTCCGTTCCAGCGCGGCATAATCCTGCGCGCCCGATCGCCCGTCCAGCGCAGGCCGAGCCGGCTCGCCACGCAGCAGAACATGGTCTATCGGCGCCATTTCGAGGATAGCGCGCGATGCCGGGGATGCCATAACGGGATCGGTTAACGTCATTTCCAGATTCTTGTCCTAAGCGCGCTATACGTGCGGGAGATAGTCGGTTGCTGGTCCCAAGGGAATATCGGACCCTGACAGAGGTTGCGTTGGCGCTCGCCGACCGGCTTGACCGTGCGCACGTCCCCAATTTGTTCGATCGTCTCGACTGGCACAGCCTGCTCCACATCTTTTGCTTTGCCGACACGCCGTTGCGGGTCCTGCACCTGACCGAGGACCATTGTGAGCTATGGATGTTCCTGCTGGCCCCCGCTCCACGGCGCCTGAGCGCGTTGGCCAACTGGTATAGTTTCTCCTGGGCGCCGGTCTTTCTGGGTGACCCGGACATTGCGGCACAGGGCCGGATGCTGGAGGCGATCGCCCATTATCTGCGTGCCGGCCATGCCCAGATCGACCTCTATCCCGTCGCCATGCCCGACCAGATCGTCGCCGCCTTTCGTCGCGCCGGCTGGTTCGCGGTCGATCGACCGATGGGCGGGCGCCATTTGCTGCATCTGAAGGGCCGTGATTTCGCGACCTATTGGGCCGAGCGCCCCGGCCGATTGCGCAATCAGGTGCGCCGCAAGGCTCGCGCCGGCCGGTTCACCCTGTCGATCACCGATCAACTGACGGACGGCCTGTGGCATGACTATGTCGCCGTGCAATCGCGTAGCTGGAAAGAGTCCGAACCGGGCCTCCCGTTCCTGCGTGCGATGGCCGAGCGGGAAAGCGCGGCCGGAACGCTGCGGCTGGGGTTCGCGCGGCTCGACGGACAGCCTGTCGCGACCCAGTTGTGGACGGTGGAGAACGGCGTAGCGTTGATTCACAAGCTGGCACATGACCAGGCCTATGATGAAGGGTCCCCCGGCACCCTGCTCAGCCACGCCATGTTTGCCCACGCCATCGACGTCGATCATGTCGGACTGATCGACTATGGCACCGGCGACAATGACTATAAACGGGAATGGATGGAGGAACGTGAGACGCTGCACCAGGTCGACCTGTTCAATCCGCGCATGGCATCCGCCTGGATTCCCGCAGCCCGTACCGCCATTTCCGCGCTTGTCGGATAGGCCCCAAGCCATTAGATAGCCGCGCATCATGCGGGTGCACAATTCTCAGCCGGTCGACCGGACAGACGACATCGAAACCCTGGTGCGGGCGCTGTTGCGCGATGTGCTGGCCCTGTCGCAGGAGCGGGTCGATATGTTCGACGCGGGCACCCCGCTGTTCGGCGCCCTGCCCGAACTGGATTCCATGGCCGTCGCGGGCCTGCTCACCGAAATGGAAGATCGGTTCGGCATCCTGATCGAGGATGATGACATCGATGGCGACACGTTCGAGACCTTCGGCACGCTGGTCGCGTTCCTGCAGGGCAAGATCGGCTAATCGCCTGCCTGGCGTTCGGGCTGAGCCGCCATCGGCCCAGCCCCGCCATATTTACGCCTCGACCAACTGCTCGAAGTCCGCTTCGGCGAGGAAGCGTTCGACGTCGAGCGCTGCCATGCAGCCCATGCCGGCCGCGGTCACCGCCTGGCGATAAATCTTGTCGGTCACGTCGCCAGCCGCGAACACGCCCGGAATGGCGGTGTGGGTCGTGCCCTTCTCCACCACGATATAGCCTTCGTCGAGCGGCAGCTTGCCGTCGAACAATTCGGTCGCGGGGTGATGGCCAATCGCGACGAAACCACCATCGGTGGGCACATGCGACTTCTCGCCGGTGACCGTGTCGATCAGGTCGACGCCGACCAGACCTTCGGGTGTGCCACCGCCGACGAACTTGTCGACCGCCTTGTTCCACAGCACCTTGATATTGGGATGGGCGTGCAGGCGCTGTTGCAGGATCTTCTCCGCGCGCAGCGAATCGCGGCGGTGGATCAAGGTCACATCATGGCTGTGGTTGGTGAGGTAGAGCGCTTCCTCGACCGCAGTATTGCCGCCGCCGATCACCACCACCTTCTTGCCGCGATAGAAGAAGCCATCACAGGTGGCGCAGGCGCTGACGCCCTTGCCCTGGAGATGCTCCTCACCCTCGACGCCCAGCCACTTGGCCTGGGCACCTGTGCAGATGACCAGCGTGTCGGCGACATAGAGGGTGCCGCTGTCGCCCTTCAGCTTGAACGGACGCTCGCTGAGGTCGACGTCGACAATCTGGTCATACATCATCTGCGCGCCGACATGCTCGGCCTGGGCCTGCATCTGCTCCATCAGCCACGGCCCCTGGATCACATCCTTGAAGCCCGGATAATTTTCGACGTCGGTGGTGATGGTCAGCTGGCCGCCCGGCTGCATGCCCTGCACCACGATCGGCGCCAGGCCCGCGCGCGCGCCATAGATGGCGGCGGACAGGCCGGCCGGGCCGGAACCGAGAATGAGCATGCGGGTGGAGTGGGTGGCGGTCATCGATAATTCCAGCTGCGATTCGTGTGGCCGCCAGAGATAGGCCCTGCCAGCCCCCGCGCAAGCAGGAGTTGGGCAGGAGATTTGCTTGGGCGCACCCAAGGCGGAGCCACATGCTCATCTTACCAGCCAACAAGATCGCCATTGCGTTATGATCCACAATATATCACAAATGATCCCGGCGATAATGAGCGGGAGAGATGCAGCATGGCGACATTCGTGCTGGTGCATGGTGGGGGGCATGGCGGCTGGTGCTATCAGAAGGTCGCCCGGCGACTGCGCGCGGCGGGACATGAGGTCCATTGCCCGACACTGACAGGCCTTGGCGAACGCGCCCATCTGCTGAACGCCGATATCGACCTCGACACGCATATCCAGGATGTGGTGGCACTCCTAACCTTCGAGGGACTGACCGACATCATCCTGGTCGGGCACAGCTATGGCGGGATGGTGATCACGGGCGTTGCCGATCGCGCGGCCGAGCGCATCCACGAACTGGTCTATCTGGATGCCGCCCATCCGAAAGACGGGGAGTCGCTTGAAATAGTGGCACCGGCGCAGATGGAACCGACCCGTGCCATGGGCCGCACCGTCGACGGGATCGAACTGGTGATGTGGCCCTTCCCCGGCATGGCGGGTTTCTTCGGCATCACCGATCCGGCCGATGCCGCCTGGACCGAGGCGCGGCTGACGCCGCATCCCTGGAAATGCTTCGGCCAGCCGCTACGGCTGGAGAATGGCGACGCAGCCTTTCGTCTGCCGCGCACCAACATCAACTGCACCCATGCTCTGCAGAACAGCCCGGACGAGGCCCGTGCCCGCCAGTTGGAGGGGCAACGCAATTTCGAGATCGATACCGGCCATGACCTGATGATCACCGAGCCGGAAGCAGTCGCGGACATGCTTTTGGAGGTCGCGGGCTAGAGGCCCGCGTGCCCTTCAGTCGAGGACGTTGGGCAAATCCTCGAACCCCTTGCGCAGGGCGGCGGACCAGCCCTGCGAGATCATCGCGAACTCCTCATTATCCGCCTCGATCCGGGTGCGGACACGAAAGTCGAAGCTGTCGGTCTCGATCACCGTCAGGTCGAGTGGCATGCCAACCGACAGATTGGAGCGCAGGGTGGAATCCATCGACACCAGCACTGCCTTGGTCGCATCCTCCAGGCTCGTTTCGCGCTGGATGATGCGATCGAGGATCGGCTTGCCATATTTATGCTCGCCGATCTGGAAGAAGGGCGTGTCCTCGGTCGCCTCGATGAAATTGCCGGCCGAATAGATGAGATAGAGGCGCGGCTTGCCGCCCCGCCGCTGGCCCGCGATCATGATCGACGCGCTCGCAGCAGCACCATCCATGGCAATGCTCTCGCGGTAGCGGCCCTGCATCGTGCGCATCGCATCGCCAACCAGTTGCGCCGCACGGTGCATCGTGTCGCAATTGAGGATGGTTTCCACTTCCGGGTCGCTCTCCGCCTCGCGGATCGCGCGCGACAGCATCGTCTTCACCCCCTGGGTGATCGACAGATTGCCCGAACAGAGCAACGTAATCGCCCGTTCGCCCGGCACATGATAGGTGAAGCTTTTCCGGAAACGCGCGATATTGTCCATGCCCGCATTGGTCCGGGTGTCCGACAGCATGACCAGCCCCTGGTCCACGCGTACCGCCACACAATAGGTCATTGCCCCGCAGGCTCCTGCTTATCCTTACCCTAGGAGCGGGACGTGGGCGTGCTCTGCTGCTGCTGGCGTTGCAATTGCCGTTCCTCGACTCCGTCTTCCGCCTGCGCGATCCGGACATCGGCGTCAATGCTGATATCGCCCGCGACGGTCACGGAGCCCCGGATCGGAGCAGCTTCATCGGCGTCCAGGCCACTGGCAAGGCGCAAATAGCGTTCTGTGATGCAAACCCGGTTGGACGGATCAAAGCCGATCCAGCCGAGCCCCGGCACCAACGCCTCGGCCCAGCCATGGGTTTCATGCAGATCCCCCTCACCCGCCAGCAAATAGCCCGAGACATAGCGCGCGGAAACGCCCAGCAAGCGTGCGCCGGCAAGGAATATCTGGGCATGATCCTGACACACGCCCGCCCCCAGCGCGAACGCCTCGGCTGCCGTCGTTTCGGCGCCAGTCACACCCGGCCGATAGTGGACCGCGTCGCTGACCGCCGCCGACAGCGCATGAAGCTGGGCCAGCGGCCCGTCCTCTTCCGGCAGGGCAGCAACCATCGCGCGGATCGCGTCCGACGGCCTGGTCAATGGGGTGCTGCGCAGGAAATAGCGCGCATCGACGCGGCATTGCGGCAGGCCGCCGATCCCATGAGTCTCGCGCGTTTCCACCAACCCTTCGGCAATGATGACCGCCTGATCAAGCCGATCATGGCGCACCCACACCGCCTCCATCTCGCCATAGCTGTTCGGACGGAAGTTGGTCAGTGGCTCGCCATTGATGCTGACCTGCCAGTCATGCACGTTCTGGCCGGGCGTATCGACCGGCACCAGCTTCAGCCGCATGGCGACGCGCCCGACCGACGCGGGATAGCCGTAGACGGTCTGGTGACGGACGAGCAATTTCATGGCGGTCTCCTCTCCCCCTCAGCCGAAATGATAGGTTTCGGCGATCTCGACGCCGAGCCGGTTGCTCATCATCAGGCTATACTGCACGGTTTCATGCAGGCCGCGGCGGAAGATTTCGCCGCTGTCGAGCTCCTCCAGTTCGCTCACCAGCTGTTTCACCGTGTCGTGACAAGGGCCACGCGCATTGTGCCAGCCGGCCAGGCGATTGAGCCGATAGGCCAGTTGGTCGCAGCAATAGGCGACGCTGCGAGGGAACAGCCGGTTGAGCATCAGGAAGTCGGTGATCTGCCAGGGCGTGTACGTGCCGCCATAGACATGATGATAGGCGCGCGCGCCCGACAGCGCATATAGCACCGACGTCCATTGATAATGATCGCGATTGCCGCCGATCACTTCGGTTTCGGGCAACAGCACATAATATTTTACGTCGAGCAGACGCAGCGTCATCTGCGCACGTTCCAACGCCGAACCGCAGCGCAGGAAATCATGACCTTCATTGCGCAACTGCCCTGAATGGGCCGCCCCACGAAACGTCATCACCCGGGTCTTCACCCAGTCAATCAGCGCGGGCAACTGGGCCTTGGCTTCAGCCAGATCATAGCTGTCCAGCTTGCGCCACCCTTCGTTCAGTGCCTCCCACATGTCCTGGGTCAGCATGGTGCGAGCCGACTTGGCATTGGCACGCGCTTTCAGCAGGCAGGACCGGATGGAACTGGGATTGTCGAGATCCAGCATCAGGTAGGATACGACATCGCTTTCCGTCACCGGTACGCCGTCCGGGAAGCGATGTCCCGCGCCGGTCGCGCGCACAACGGAACGCCATTCGTCGCGATGATGCGCGCCCGGCAGGATCGCCATGCGCTGTCCCATCGACAGCAGGCGGGCGGTGGCTTCGGCGCGCTCCATATAGCGCGCCATCCAGAAGAGATTTTCGGCGGTCCGGCTCAGCATGTCTTGGCTCTTTTCACCGTGGAGGCCGGCGCCATCGCGCCCGGCCCTGCATCATCAGGGACAATCATAAGGAAGGAGGCACTCGCGCCCATCAGTCCTGCAACACCCAGGTATCCTTGACCCCGCCACCCTGGCTGGAATTGACCACCAGCGAGCCTTCGGTGAGCGCCACGCGGGTGAGGCCACCAGGCACCAGCCGCAACTGCTTGCCGACAAGGCAATAGGGCCGGAAATCGGCATGGCGCCCGACCACGCTGGCCGGTCCCAGGGTCGGCACGGTCGACAGGTCGAGAGTCGGCTGGGCGATGAACTCGCCGGGATTGGCCCTGATCCGCGCGGCATAGGCCTCGACCTCATCCTTGGTCGATTTCGGGCCGATCAGCATGCCGTAGCCGCCCGATCCATGGACCTCCTTGGCGACCAGTTCATGCAAATGCTCCAGCACATAGGCCATTTCGTCCGGCTTCGAGCATTGCCAGGTCTTGATATTGTCGAGGATCGGCTCCTCTCCGAGATAGAAGCGGATCATCTCGGGCACATAGATATAGACGGCCTTGTCGTCAGCGATGCCCGATCCGGGTGCTGAGGCCAGGGTCACGCCGCCATTGCGATAGACGCTGAAGATGCCTGGAACCCCCAACAGACTGTCGGGGCGGAACACCAGCGGATCGATATATTCGTCGTCGATGCGGCGATAGATGACATCGACCGCCTTCGGCCCCAGGGTCGTTTTCATCCAGACCCGATCCTCGTCCACGAACAGGTCGGCCGGTTCGACCAGTTCGACCCCCATCAGGTCGGCAAGAAAGCTATGTTCATAATAGGCGCTGTTGAGCGACCCCGGGGTCAGCACGACCACCACCGGATCGCCCTTGCAGGCGGGCGGCGCGACTTCCTTGAGGCTTTTGAGCAGCTCGGCCGGATAATCATCCACCGGCGCGACCAGGCCCTGCCCGAACAGTTCCGGAAACATGCGAGTCATGATCTCGCGATTTTCGAGCATGTAGGACACGCCAGAGGGAGTGCGGCAATTATCCTCCAGCACCTCGAAGCTGCCGGGGCCGGTGCGTACGATATCGATGCCGACGATATGGCTGTAGACCTTTCCCGGCGGGGTAAAGTCCGCCATTTCGGCAAGATAGGCGCTGTTCTGATAGATGATGTCGGCCGGCATGATGCCCGCCTTCACAATCTCGCCGCGATGATAGACATCGTGCAGGAAGGCATTCAATGCCCGCGCGCGCTGGCGAATGCCCTTGTCGAGAATACGCCATTCCTGCCCGGTGAAGACGCGCGGCAGCAGGTCGAAGGGGATCAGCCGTTCCGGATCGCCACCCTCGCCATAGACGGCGAAAGTGATGCCGATGCGCCGGAAGATCGCCTCTGCCTCGTCCATGCGGCGGTTGAGCCCGGCTATGCCTGTTCGCTCCACCCATTTCTGCACTTCATCGTAACAGGGGCGTAGCGAACCATCCGGCTCAAACATTTCATGGAAGGGCAAGTTGTCGTTCCTCCCTCGGCACGGGGCCGGTTGTGCATTGCAACAATAGTGCGCGCCACCTTGAGGATTGCAACAACAAAATCGCACGCACGCAAAAGCTTTGGTCTTCACCGTCCCTCGACACCATATAGGCCGGCGGCACGGGTAGAATCAGCTCAACGGCCGGCGCCGCCATTGCCGCCACCCCAGCGCGGACCGGCCGGTATTTTTGTGCCATCCCGCACCGCGCCAACCAGGAGCGTCGCGCCGCCGATCCCCCGCACAGCCCGCAGGACGGGGATGTTCGTTGCAGGATCACGGAAATTTACACTTCCCTATCAAACCCCCGTTGACCCGTCCGCATCTGCTGCGTATAGCGCCGCCTCACCGCAGGGCCGAGCGCCCTGGCGCAGCCCTTGGGGCGGAGTAGCTCAGCTGGTTAGAGCAGCGGAATCATAATCCGCGTGTCGGGGGTTCAAGTCCCTCCTCCGCTACCATTCAAGCTTTTTATCTTGTTGTTTTTGCATGATAAGCTTGCCCTTCTATCAATCGTAGACCACTATTGTTCCCACTTTTTAGGCGGGTTGCGATGGTATGATTCGGCACCTTGCGGGACGACGTATCCCATTTGATCTTGCGCGGGCTACGCAGGAAGGCTGCGCCTCTCCAACTGGCCGTGGGGCATCCTCCTATTAGGAAGATAGATTTTATCGTCTAGGCTTGGAATTGTTCTGCCCGGCGGATAGGGAGCCCCTAGCTTGTCGTAACTAGGGAATGTTAAAATGGCTCGTGGACGACCAAGGAAAGTCGCAACGGAGCCAGAAAAGCCCAATTCTCGCGCATTTGAGGCTCCTCTTTGGGCTGCGGCTGACAAGCTGCGCGGCAACATGGATGCCGCCGAGTACAAGCATGTTGCGCTTGGTTTGATCTTCCTCAAATATATTTCCGACCGTTTTAACGAACGGCGCAATGAGGCGCTGGCCGACCCTGAAAGCGATTTTCTGGCCGATGAGCGGGATTGGTATGCCGCCGAAAGCGTGTTCTGGGTGCCGGAACATGCGCGGTGGGAATATCTTAAGGAAAACGCCACCGGTACCAAGCCAACGATTGGCGAACTGATCGACACAGCTATGCTCTCGATTGAGAGTGAGAACCCCACGCTGAAAGGTGTGCTGACCAAGAATTATGCCCGGCCAGAGCTGGACCAGACCAAGCTGGCCGAAGTGGTCAAGCTGTTCTCCGATCTGGCGTTCCGCGATCAGCATCATGGGCAGGACGTGCTTGGCCGTGTCTACGAGTATTTCCTTGGCCAGTTTGCCATCGCAGAGGGCAAGCGCGGCGGGCAATATTACACGGCCGGTTGTGTGGTGCGACTGCTGGTCGCGATGATTGAGCCGTTCAAAGGCCGCGTTTATGACCCGTGCTGCGGGTCAGGCGGCATGTTCGTTCAATCCGAACAATTCATCGAGGCGCACGAAGGCGGACGAAACGATATTTCGATCTATGGGCAGGAGTCCAACCCCACGACATGGCGGCTGGCCAAAATGAACCTAGCCATTCGCGGTATCGAAGCGAACCTTGGCAGCAAGTGGGGTGACAGCTTTCACGAGGATATGCACGGCAGCCTCAAGGCGGATTATATCCTAGCCAATCCACCATTCAATGCCAGCGATTGGAGGCGGGAAAAAGACAACCTTCAGGGCGATCAGCGCTGGCAATTTGGTACTCCGCCTGCTGGAAATGCCAACTTCGCATGGATACAGCATATTTATCACCATCTGGCTCCGCATGGCACTGCGGGCTTCGTGCTGGCCAACGGCTCGCTGTCCAGCCAACAATCTGGCGAAGGCGAAATTCGCCAGCGGTTGATCGAGAAAGATGTCATCGACTGCATCGTGGCCCTGCCGGGGCAGCTTTTTTCGACCACACAGATTCCGGTCTGCCTGTGGTTTGTTTCACGCGACAAATCGAATGGCATAGTAAAGGACAAGAAACTCCGGGACCGGCGCGGCGATGTGCTGTTCATCGATGCGCGCAACATGGGCACAATGAAAACACGCACGCTCAAAGAGCTGACGGATGAAGACGTAGCGACGATCGCCGATACCTATCACGCGTGGCGGGAAAAGGGAGGCAACTATGAGGACGTGTCGGGCTTCTCTAAATCGGTGAAAATCAAAGATATCGCCGCGAAGCGCTTTGTGCTCACCCCCGGCATGTATGTGGAGCAGTCGGCACGCGCGACCGATAACGAGCCGGTCTCGGACAAAATGGCGCGGCTTACAGAGACACTAAAAGCACAGATGGATCGCGGCAGCGTGCTTGACATGAAAATCCGAAGCGAATTGAAAAAGGTTGGTTATGGCTGGTGATTGGCCTGAGACCACTTGGGGTAACATAGCCGAATTGAAATACGGCAAGGCGATGACGGCCTATACCGATCAGCCAAATGTTGCTCGCGTCTACGGCACGAATGGCCCGATTGGTTGGCACGACACAGCCTTGCAGCCTGGGCCGGGAGTGATCGTCGGTCGCAAAGGCGCCTATCGAGGTGTGCATTATGCCGATCATCCATTCTGGGTAATCGACACTGCATATTACCTGAACCCCCTGGTGCCGATGGACCTGCGGTGGGCTTATTACTGGTTGCTTGATTACGATGTGAACAACATCGATGACGGCTCCCCCATACCGTCCACGACACGGGAAGCCTTCGGCTTTACCCCATTGAAGCTTCCGCCATTAAATGAGCAAGAAAGAATCGCTGATCTTCTCGCCAGCCTTGATGCAAAAATCGATCTCAACTGCCAAATGGCCGCGACGCTTGAGGAAATGGCGCGATCACTATTCAAGAGCTGGTTTGTTGATTTCGACCCCGTTCACGCAAAACTCGAAGGCCGAGACATTGGTCTGCCCGCCGAAATCGTCGCGCTATTCCCCGGCGGCTTTGGTGATGAGGGGGTGCCAACAGGATGGAACCGAAAACCAATTATCGACTTAGCTCACTGGATTAATGGCGCTGCCTACAAAAACATGCATTTTGTGTCGAAGGATGAGGGCCTGCCGGTTATCAAAATTGCTGAACTTAAGGCGGGGATCACTTCTAAAACGAAATTCACCGGTACTGATTTGGGAGGCCGCTACAAAATCAATGATCGCGAGTTGCTGTTTTCATGGTCAGGGAATCCAGAAACATCCATCGACACATTTTTGTGGATGAATGGAGAAGCATGGCTGAACCAGCATATATTCGCAGTCAGGGAGAATGGTGAGTTGTCGCAACCGATGCTGCACGCGATGTTAAAATTTCTCAAACCGATTTTCACCTCAATTGCTCGGGATAAGCAGACGATTGGTTTAGGGCATGTGACCAAAGAGGATATGGGACGCGTTTTTGTGGCCCTACCAAAAGGCGATTTATTGTGTGCGCTTCGCGACGTATTTGACGCGCTATTTGAACAGTATGCGGAGATGATCTCTCAAAATATCGCGCTTGAGGCCACTAAAACGACGCTGCTTCCGCGTCTCGTCTCTGGTGAACTTCGCGTCAAAGAAGCTGCAGAACGGGTTGCGGCGGCGTGAGGTTCATCTAAATGGCATACCAGCTTCAGCTGCTGCGTTCATTGATTGAACGCCATCCGGAACGGGCTGGCAATCTTGAACTACACGTCCGTGCGCTGGAGCAGAGCATCGAGCAACTGCCCAACACATGCTTGGCCAGCGTGCGCACGATCTTTGAGGCGGCGCAGGCATCCATCGGCCTGCATCTAAACATCGAATTTGGCCGCGACGGCCTGCCCGGCCGCATGACCAAGGTCATCGAAGCCTTCGACTTCTCGATGACCGATCACCCTGATGGCCACAAGATTCATGATGAGCTGTCTGCGCTCATTAAAGGCATTGAAGAAACGACCACTGCCCTTGCCCGGCTGAGCAATATCCCGAACATGCGCCACGGCGGTGCGCTTGATTGGGCGGTGCTGCAGCGCCAGCACGCTTACATGCTGGGCGGCTTGTGCGATGCACTAGTGTCTTTCTTGCTCGATGTCGCGTGGAGCCGCCAATTCGAAGAGATGGAAGATCTGTCCGGCCCGTCCTACGCGCTCGAAAGCGACTTCAACGAAAGTCTCGACAACGGATATGAGCTTGTGGAAATCGCAGGGTCCAGCTTTGAAGCCAGCCGCATCCTCTTTACGCTGGACCCCACGCAATATGAGGCGGCGCTGACCGAATGGCGGCTGACCAAACCCGTCGATGGCGAACAGGAAGCCGCCGCATGACATATTCCACCGGTGGCACTCCCCCTCTCAGTCGTTTTAACGAGGGCGCGGTTGAACTGGCGGCACTGAGCTGGCTCGATCTTTCTGGTTGGCGGGTGCTGACTGGCGATTATCTGGCCCCTGATGGGCCGATGAGCGCTCGCACCGACTACAAGCAGACGGTGCTAGAAGGCCCACTCCGCGATGCACTCGCCACGCTCAACCCCGATGCGACCTCGACGATGGTTGGAGCGGCGGTACGGACGGTGTTGGCCGCGCCCACTCAAAATCTGCTTGAAAACAACCGAGCATTTCATGAGCTGTTGATTTTCGGCGTGCCGGTGGAAGTGAATGAGAATGGCGAAAGCCGAACTGTCCGCTTGCGCCTGATCGACCAGAAGAAGCCAGACAACAACAGCTTCATCGCCGCTAATCAGTTTGTCGTGCAGGCCGAGCGCCATACGATCAGGCCAGACATCGTCCTCTTCATCAACGGCTTGCCGTTGGCGGTGCTGGAGTTGAAAAATCCCGCCGATGAAAACGCCACGATGGACCGGGCGCATGAGCAGCTTCAAAACTACAAGGTCAAGGCTCCGGAACTGTTCCGCTTCAACACGGCGCTGGTCATCAGCGACGGGATGGAAGCGCGCATCGGCGCGCTGACCGCCGGGCTGGACCGTTTCCAGCCGTGGCGGACCATCGACGGCGAAAAGCATGACGACTTTGGCCGGGCGGAACTGGAAGTGCTCATCAGAGGCGCGTTCGATCCAGCGCGCCTGTTGGACCTTGCTTTCGACTATAGCGCTTTTGAAATGGCCGATGGCGTGGTTAGATCGAAGAAGCTGGCAGGCTATCACCAGTTCCATGCCGTGCGGCGAGCGCTGGCATCAACGATCAGGGCGGCAAGTGAAGGGGGACACCGCAAAGGCGGCGTTATCTGGCATACGCAGGGCAGCGGTAAATCGTTGACCATGCTTTTCTATGTCCGCCAGCTACAACTGGCAAAGAAGCTCAAAAATCCTACAATTGTTGTGGTGACGGACCGCAACGATTTGGACGATCAGCTCTTCAAGACCTTCACCGCGCACGGCAGCGCCATTCGCGGTGAACCACGCAATGCTGAAACAGTGGCGGCAGTGCGGGAACTGCTCAAGGTCGATATTGGCGGGCTCGTGTTCACCACGATCCAGCGGTTCCGAGGCGATGACGGCGAGCATCCGCTGCTGACCGATCGCAGCAACGTGATCGTGATCGCCGATGAAGCGCATCGCTCGCAATATGGCCTCAACCGACGTTTCGTGACGCGGGGCGATGAAGTGCGTGAGGAAGTAGGTTTCGCCGAATATCTGCGGCAAGCTCTGCCCAACGCCACCTTCATTGGCTTTACCGGCACGCCGATTGACGAAAAGGATCGCAGCACGGCGGCCGTGTTTGGTGACGTGATCGACACATACGACATGACTCAATCGGTCATCGACAAGGCCACCGTGCCGATCCACTATTCTGCCCGGCTCGCCAAGCTAATGCTTCGACTCGATCAAGGGCAACGCGAAGAGCTGGACGCGCTCGCCGAAGAGCTGACCGAAGGCAGCGACGTGCGCGCCGCCGAAAAATTGAAGGCGAAATTCAGCCGGTTTGAGGAAATCGTCGGCTCTAAGGAACGCATCGAAACTGTCGCGGCCGACATTGTCGCCCATTTCGAAGAACGCAAAATCGCAATGGGCGGCGGCAAGGGTATGATTGTGGCCATCAGCCGTGATGTTGCGGTTAAACTCTATGACGAAATCGCGCGCCTGCGTCCCGCATGGGTTGGGACTGATCCTGCCAATGACGGCGACGGAATGATGAAGGTAGTCATTACCGGCAGCAATTCTGACAGGCAAGCCATGCAACCGCATATCCGCACCAAATCGCGACTGGAGGAAGTGGCCGACCGCTTTAAGAATCCATCATCCGGGTTTGATTTGGTGATTGTGCGTGACATGTGGCTAACCGGCTTTGATGCGCCGTCGCTGCACACCCTTTACATTGACAAGCCGATGCGTGGGCATGGCCTTATGCAAGCCATTGCGCGGGTTAATCGCGTGTTCGGTTCCAAGCCGGGTGGGCTGATAGTCGACTATCTGGGCATTGGCGCGGAACTGCGGGCGGCACTGGCGCAATATAGCGCCCGCGATCAGCAGCAAGTCAGCCTCAATATGGATGAGGCGGTTCGGCAGCTTCTTAGTAAGATAGAATCTGGGCTCGCTTTGCTCGGCAAGGTCAACTGGAATGCATTTTTCGAGGCTGATCCAGTTGCCCGCCTGACCATCCTCAAGCAATGCCTTGAGGAAATTCTGTCCAACGATCACCGCGCAGAGTTCATTGACCTCGCTACACAAGCCGAAGCAGCCTTCGCCATCGCGGCGGGCGATGAGCGCGCTTCTGCAAAGCGACAGGAGGTGGCTCTGATTGTCGCCTTGCGGGCCAATCTCATCAAATACACGTCCGGCAAGGGCGGGCGCGGCAGACACGCCATCGAGCAGGAAATCCGCCAACTCATGTCTCAGGCTGTCATGTCCGATGGCATTCTTGACGTATTCAAGGATGCCGGGCTTGAGCAGCCCGATCTCGCCATCCTATCCGATGATTTCCTGCTGGAAGTAAAGCAAACCCAGCAACCCAATTTGGCGGTTGAAACGCTGCGGCGGCTTTTGCAGGGAAACATCAAGGCGCGCGAACGACTGAACATTGTCGAGGCGCGAAAGCTCAGTGAGCGCCTCGACGATGTGCTGACCCGATATCACAATCGGGCGGTAGATAGCTTGCAGGTGATCGATGAGCTGATTTCGCTTGCCCGAGAAGTGTCGGCGTCCGTCAAGCGCGGCGAAGAGCTAGGCATGGGACCTGAAGAGCTGGCGTTTTACGATGCCTTAGCTGAGAACGGATCAGCAAGGGATTTGATGGAACGCGAAACGCTTCGCACCCTTGCTCAACTGCTGGTCAAAGCAATTCGCAGCACCGTGACCGTCGATTGGACGCAGAAGGAAAGCGTCCGCGCTAAAATGCGGATTGAGGTTCGCAAGCTGCTGGCCCGCTATGGCTATCCGCCCGATTTGCAAAAAGCGGCAGTCGATCTGGTTTTAGAGCAAGCAAACGCGATAGCAATAGACTGGGCTTTGTAGCTCGTATGGAATGGATGTAAATCAATTCTAATTCTTGCTCAGCCTCGCTATGCTAATGATGCATCGAACTGGCTGATTAGTCTCGGCTGCCTGCCGCTCGCAAGCGTCGATGGCCTCGCGGTTGTCATTGCGCATGGCGGCGGCATCAACGATGGCCTGCCACCCTTCCGGGTTCCCAATGCGCATAAATCGGATGCCCGCATCCCATAGCGTCGGCTCGCCTAGCGTGCGACGGGCAACCAGTTCCGGCCAGAGCCAGCTCTGCGGGCCGATGCTGGCCGCCCAGCCGGGATAGATTAACCACAGAAGCGAGATGGCCAGTGCCGCGCCACTGCCGCAATAGAACATGTGCCAGCGCTGTTTCTGTTTGGTCCGAATGGCCCCGACCGCGCGCAACTGATCCGCATGGACTTGATGATGCAATTCCACCGCCTTTTTGATGGTAGCCCGGTCGCTCGTGCGCGCGGCCTGCGCCGCCTCACTGATGCGTTCCGCCATGCCCTCCGGCGTCAACTGCATGGCGGGTGCGTCCATGATTGCCTTCGCCTGCCCGGCCAGCGTCGCGAGATAGCCGTTCATCTTGCCAAGCGTCGGTCCGTAGTCGGGGAACTCGATGCTCTGCTTCTCTATGGCGATATGCTCAAGCGCGCGGGCCATCACCGCCATGCGCCCGTCCAACCGCTCTTCCATAGCTGCGACGCGCTCCGAGAGGCGCGCGAACGCCTCTGCAGCGGCATTGGGCCGGGGTTCCGGCTGCGGCTCGTTCAAAAGGCCTTGCTCGTCGTCCATGTCATGGTCTCCTTGGGGTTAGCGGCTCATGCCGCGACCGATGTCGCGTCCGTGATCGAAGGGAATGGAGGATGCGAGGTCATGGGAGAGGCTGCGGCCTACCTGCTGGCCAATCTCAAGCCCAAGCTCGCGGCTGCGCAGGCCCAGCACCGATTCAAGCTGCGCGTCGCGCTCAAGACTTTTCGCCATGCCCGCCATCTGTTGCGCGGCACTCTTCGCGCCACGGAAATTGCCGTCGCGCACAAGCTCGGCATGATGGCGCTGCAACTGCTGCCAGCCTTCCACGAACCGGTCGGCACGCTGGAAAGGGTCCATGCGAATTTCGGTCTCCAGTTGCATGGCGCGCGCGGCGGCCTGGCCGCGTCCCTCGGCGGCCTCGCGGACGAGTTCCGGGCTGCTGCGGAACGCGCTGTTCAAGTCGGAGGAACCTTCGGGCCGGATCGCGTCCAGTGCATCGCGCGCTCTGTCGAACGCCTCGCGCTGGTGCGGCATGGCGTCCAGATTCTGCGCGCGAGTCTGCTGGATCGCGTCCAGCGCCTTGGCGTAGCGCTCCACCGCACCACGTATGCCGCCTGCGCGTATCGGCTGCGCATCATATTCGGGTTGGTGCCTAACGGCCCGCTCCTGCGCGGGCGGCTCGGCCTTCGGCTGAAAGCCCGCAAATATGTCGCGGTCGTGCTGTAACGGAATATTGGGCCGGAAGTTGTCGAAGATCCCGCGCACCTTCTCGACGATGGGCCTGACGATTTCCGCGACTCGCTCGCCAAAGCTAATGCCGCGCCGCTCGGCGAAATCCCTTGCGGGGTCGGCTTGTCTGTAATCGGTCGTCATATCCTTGCCGCGCTCGCGTGAAAGCGTGCGGACAAGCCGGGACTGATCGCGAAAATCGTCGCGGCCATAATGAAGCGCCACGCCGTCACGATGACGGGACATGGCGACATAAGCCCCGTGGCGATCCATCCCCGGCGTCGCCAGCACATGGGCCCTGTCCACGGTCATGCCCTGCGCCTTGTGGATGGTGGCGGCATAGCCGTGGTCGAGGTCGCGATAATCCTTGGTGTCGAACGATACGGAACGCCCATCGTCGGTGCGGACGGACATATGCTCCGGGCTGACCTTCTCGATCGTACCCAGCGTGCCGTTCTTCACCTCAAGGCTGCGCTCATTGCGCAGGAACATGATGCGGTCACCAGACGCGAATAGGCGGTCGCCGCGCTCGGTCTTCACCTGGCGCTCGTCGCCTAATTCGCCCGCATTGCGCATCGCCGCGCGTGCAGCCTCGTTGAGGTCGCGCACCTCGGCATTGGTGTGGGTCAGGATGATGCGGCTGGCGTCCGGATCGGCTTGCCGTTCGCGATCCCAGCGCTCGACAAGATCGCGCCGCGCATCCTCGCGCGTCTCGGCCTGATGCACCATGTACTTGTCGGCATAGGCGGCAATCGCCTCACCGGTCCTGCCGGTGGCCAGATACCGAGTGGCGTTCTGCTGCCAGCCTTCATGCTGGCGGCGAACCTGGGTGATCTCGACGCCGCCATGGCGCTCATGGATCGCGCGGAACGCCGCGCCTGCTTCGATCGACTGCAGTTGCTGCGGATCGCCGACAAGAACGACCTTCGCGCCAACGTCGGCGGCATGGGAAAGGACGCGCTCCATCTGGCGCGTACCGACCATGCCCGCCTCGTCGATCACCAGCACGTCGCGGGCAGTCAAAAGATCGCGACCCTGCGCCCAGCTATGTTCCAAGCTGGCGATGGTGCGGGACGCAATGCCGGAGCCATTCTCCAGTCCCTCGGCGGCGATGCCCGCAAGCGCCGCGCCGCGCACGTTGAGACCCGCGCCTTCCCATACTTCGCGCGCCACGCCCAGCATGGCGCTTTTGCCGGTTCCGGCATAACCCAGCACCAGTGACAATCCGCGTCCACCGGTTATATGGCGCAGCGCAGATTCTTGCTCTGCTCCCAGGGCCAGGCCACCACTCTCGGCGGCGCGACTGGCGTAGGTCGCCGCCGCCGAGAGACCATCGCTCCGGTCCATCGCCAACCTGTCAGCGGCGCGGCTCATCCGCTGCTCTGTCTCGATCATATCGCGCGACGTGAACCGCTCGTCGCCGCGCCCGTCCTTGCCCAGGGCGATCAGGTCGGGCGAATTACGCACCGCGCGCATGGCGGCGTTGAACTGTTCCTGCCCGTCGCTGTGACGGTGGATGAACATCGCCATGTCGCGGTTGGTGAATGTCGCCTGTTGGTGGGTGATGGCGTTAAGCGCAATGCCGGGATCAGCGATGATGCGTTCGCCATTCTCCCGCGCAATCTCGCGGTGCATCTCGGCGCGGTCGGCTTCCAGCCCTTGGGCTTCCATCCGGTGCGCAGGGCCGCCAATCTTGCTTTGCGGTTCGAGGTCGATGCCCTGATCGGCAAGGCTGCGGTGATCGATGCGCGCGTCAATGTCGAGTTCGGCAAGGCGCGTGTTGACATGGGTCTCCCAGCGTTCGCGCCAGCGCCCAACATTCTCATGATCGTTCCACTCGCGCACCTTCGCCCCGAAGCCAGCGGTGCCGTCCTCGCGCTGCACAACCTCCCGCATGGTGAGCATGACATGGGCGTGCGGCTTGGGCTGGCCGTCCGCGCCCATGTCCCAATGCACATTGAGGTCGGCGATCATGCCGAGATCGACAAACTGCGCGGACACGAAATCGCGGGCCAGTTCGATGCCCTGCGCCTTTGTCATTTCGCGGGGAATGGCAAACTCGACCTCGCGGGCGAGTTGGGCGTCCTTGCGCTTCTCGAATGCCTCGACATCGTTCCAGAGGCGCTCGCGGTCGTGCCATTGTTCGGGCGCACCTTCCGGCAGCATGATTTCGCTATGCTCGACGCCGGAGCGGGCACGGAAATCATGATCGCGGTCGAGGCGCTCGTCGTGCAGCCGCTCGCCCGCACGGTAGGCGGCAGCGGATATGGCGGAACGGCCCGCCGCACGACTGATGACCTGAACGGAGAAATGGAAGATCGCCATGATGGCAAACCATCTACGCCATCAAAGCGCACGTCGGAACGACGTATAAGCGCGCCCTTCTCGAAAATTTCTCGGACGGGACTAGGCGGTGTCAGGCTGTCCCGGCGACTCTACTGCACACCGGGCGGGATCATCTTATCATAGCGCCATCGTCACTCAATGGAGACTTTGCGATGCGTAAACCCCGTGATTTTGATTCGGAACTTAAAGCCCTGGCTGACAAGGCGAGGCAACTCAGGGAACGGCGCGTGAGGCAGCTTGGCGAACTGGTGACAGCGACCGGGGCCGATGCGCTCGACGTGGACGTGCTGGCCGGGGCGCTGCTTCATGCCACTACGGTGAAAGACGCCGCGACAAAGGAGGGCTGGCGCAAGACAGGCTCGGTCTTCTTTCTCGGCAAAGGCGGCAAGCCTGCGGGCGGACCTTCTGGCCAGCAGAGCGGCACTCTCCCGCTCGGCGACGGCGCAACATCGGCTTGAGGCTCGGAAGGCGCGAACCGACATGCGGGACTGGGCCATCGCACGCCGCGAACGCACGCGGCATTTGATCGAATTGGGCGGGCTGGTCGTCAAGGCCGGGCTGGTCGATCTGACCCATGATGACCGGGCAACGATCTACGGCGCGTTCCTCACGGTTGCCGACCGGCTGCGCGGGGACGAGCGTACTAATGCGCTTGCCCTGTGGAAGCGCAAGGGCAAGCGGGCCTTCGAGGCGGAACAGGGCGACGGTTAGCGCGAAACCGACAAGCGCACATTGCCGCCCGGTTCTGCCTGATACTCGACCATCGCCGCTATGGGTGGGCTGCTCTTGTCGCAATAGCGCACGGTGATGACGCTCTCCCGGATCGCGGGACATAGGCTGGAGCCATAGAGAATGTCCGCCAGCGCGTCGAAGGTCGTCGCCTTGGCGCGATAGGCACCGGTCCACCGCACCGTCCAAATGTCTTCATTGGCCTTGACTCGGTAGCCCGCCCTTTGCGCAACGTCCATGACCGCGCCAAGCACCGTGTCCGCGCGCACGTCGAAGTCCAGCACGGCGGAGAGGTCAGCGGGTTTGGAACGGACGGCCTGCGCTGAACTTAAACGCCATAGCGTTGCCTCCGCGCCAGCCATGAAGAAGCACAGGCAGACAATCGCCAAGGGCAGATGGTCAACCCAGCGCATGAACCGGTCGGAGCGCCAGAACCGGCGAACGGGAAAAAGCGGATTCCATCGGCCTTGTAGCGGGGCGACATGTCGCACGATCCGCCATGTCCGTTGCAGCATGTTTGCGCGACCAGCAGGCTTGGAAAGCGCTACCGCCGTTGTCGGCCCTGCGGGTGGCGGGAGCATCGGCGCTGGCAGACTCACGGCAAGCGAAGCCTGATGATCCGCGCAGGCAAACGCGGCCCGTTCCTGCAATATCTTCACCCGCGCGAACGCCCATGACAACTCCTCGCCCGAGATGCGGTAGGATCGCGCATAGCGCGCTTCGACATAGGCGCGGCGAATGCAGCCGAACGCGCGCCGCCCGAACCGGCTGTCGCGCGGCCATGCCGAACATAGGCGCGGGTCCAGCGCTTCCGCCGCCTCGCGCAGTTCATCCAGCGCATGGGTGCGCGGCGCGTGCAGGCTGATCGAACGCAGGACGCACAGATAGAAATGCTCGCACGCCTGATGCAACAGCAGCGCCGCCATCGGCGCATCGCCCCGGTTCCGATAGAAAGCCGCGCCAGCCAGAAATCCGGTGCCGCGCTTATGCCATCGGATAAACTCCACCGCACCCTGGATGACCCGTTCCCGCGCCGGAAGGCGACGCGGCTCTTTCAGCCGGAAGCCCTGCATCTGGTAGAGTGCGATTCCCTGTTCGGCGATGGTGACGAAATGCGGGACGCCTTCGACAAGAGCACCGTTGATCCGCTCAAGGCTTTCCACGCTCAGCCGCACCGGGCGGGTAATTTCGCCATGCTCCCACGCGCGACGAAGACGGTCACGTACCAGCCGCCAGTCGCGTTCGCTGCGTGCAAGGCGGGGATAATTGACGATCGCCAGCAGGCGGAACGCTTCCCCCGGCGCGACATTTTCCCACTCTTTCTCGGCGTGCGGCCCATGCATGATCAGGCTGAGAATGCGGCCTGCCCGGAAATGTTCGGAACATCGGCCCTTGGTCGTTTCCTCGAACGCCTCGAACAGGATTGTGGCGACGTGAAGAAGTTCCTCACGGATCGGCGCGGGCAGATGGTCGGCATCGGTGCGCAATATCATGACCGCGCCTCCTGTAAGCGGCGCTGGCAACCCCTGGGGCGCGGGTGGCCGGTCAAGTCATGCACGCGATCTACCAAGGCACGCAAAAGGGGTGTGATCGTGGCGGGAATGAAGCCGCCCGTGCGGGGCCGGTCTTCCTCCCACTCATGATAATGATAGCCCCATTTCCAATAGGGCGAGAGAACCGCAGCCAGCCGCTCCATGTCGGGGCAGTTGTGACCGAAGCCGCACGCATTGGCGTAGGCCAGCGCCTTGGCGATGTCCTGCTTGATGTGGCTGGCGTTCCACGCATCGGCAAAGCCCATGTCGAGCAGGTAGGCACACAGCGCCTGCTGGGTCACGAAACCGGCCTGATGCAGCGCTTCTTTTGTACGTCGCGGATCGATGAAGAAATCCGCTTCCAGCGTGGTCATCCAGCGTTCCGCATTTTGATAGCGGAAGCGGCTTATGCTCCGGCCATCTTTCGTCCGCTCAAGTGTCGCGGGCTCGTCGTTGTAGCGTTGGTGAAGCGCCGCCAGTACGCCCTCCCAAGGAGACGCAATTGCCGAGGCGGCGACCGGCGCGATAGCTAATCCGCGCAGCAGGGCGCGGCGGGATTTGGAGACAAGCATGTGCACCTCCGTTCCGCATCCATCGCAAGGCGGCGAGATATGACGGGCGGACACGGAACGGTCCCGACACTCTCACATGATTCGCGATGCCGGTCGCGCAATAGCTTTCCGAGAAAGCCCTTGCGCCATATACGCCATCGTTTAATCAATAAACGATGGCGTATATTGAAATAAACGATGGCGTCAATGGGTTTGATTTGGAAATTCCCATTGGACCCGATAGCGACAGGTCGATGGGACGCCCGCCACTTGGAATGAAGCCGACGACGATCAGGCTAACTACCGACACGATCCGTCGTATCGAGTCGCTCGTCGGCAACCGAAGGCTCGCCCTGTTCATTCGCGAGGCTGTGGAGAACGAGCTAAAGCGCCGCGAAAATCCGGAAGCGCTCCAAGGTCAGGGCAACCCCTGACGGAAAGCACTTTTGCGGCGGTTGTCATACGCCCGGCCGATCCGAAAGGGATTGATTGTTGAGCACGGCCAGCGGTGGCGTATCCACTCGGTGGGGATTTTCACAGCATCAGCCCCAGAGTGCGCGGCTAGCGACCGAAATTAATGCTTTTCCGATTGTCGAGTCTGCGCCAATTCTGGTGATTAAGCGTCGCCGCAGGGACTGCCCAGAATCTGGTGATGGCGCTTTGTCGCGGACAGGTGCTGGCCCGCCGCATAGCTAAATCCCAAAGTGGGCTGGGTGTATCGCTGTCCGCGCAGATGCTTGGCCTACTGTCGCTAAAACGTGATGACGAGCGGCCGCATGCTTGCTACTGCCTGCACAATAGTCTTATCGGCGTGGCAAGGGGCCTTTGTGCCGGTGTCTTGGAGTGACAATGGCGACGTCGGCGGACCGAGAATTGATTGAAGGCCTGCAGACTGAACGCCTTCCGGACGAGATGTCCGCCTATCCGCTGGACGACATCATGGTCCGCAAGGATACGCGTGGCGTGGGCGATGTCGTCAAGCGGATAGAGGCGGGTCGTTACTCCATGAACCCCGACTTCCAGCGCGACTTCGTCTGGAAGCCGGACAAGCAGTCGAAGCTTATCGAAAGCTGTGTAATGCGCATCCCCCTTCCGGTGCTCTACGTCGCCGAAGGAGAGGATGGGCGGATCACCGTGGTCGACGGGTTGCAGCGATTGAGCACCTTCCAAGCATTTCTTACCAATAAGCTCAAGCTGACCGGCTTGGGCAAAGATCATCCGCTCGAGGGCAAGCGGTACAACGATCTTCCGATTAACCTCCAAGAGCGAATCGAGGACACGCAACTCACGCTATACATTCTCGACAAGGACGCCCCAGAGGCCGCCCGGCTCGACATCTTTGACCGGGTCAACAGCGGAATTCCGCTCAGCCGCCAGCAAATGCGCAACGCGCTCTACAACGGCCCGGCGACGCGGTGGCTCGCTGCCATGGCGACCGATCCCTTATTTCTCTCGGCGACGGGCGAGACGTTGTCGCGCGAGACTATGCGTGACCGTGAGGCAATCAACCGCTTCGCTGCGTTTAACCTGCTCGGTTGGGAAAGCTATAATGGTGATATGGATCTCCACCTGGCAAAGGCGTTGTCGGCACTGAACGCGGCTGGACCGGACGCTATCGATCAGGCTACTCGTGAATTCCGGGGTAGCATGAAGCGTAACGAGGAGCTGTTCGGTCGGCACGCGTTCCGCAAGTCGCTCGCCGAGCGACGCGAGGATGCCTCCCGGTCGGTAATCAACATCTCGATGTTCGATACCTTCGCCTGCTGCCTTGCCCGCATATCCGACGAAGCTCTCCGCCGCAGCGAAGCGAATATCGTCGAGAGCATCGTCGAACTGATGAGCTTCGAACGCTTCAACAACGCGGTCACATATTCTACAAACAGCACAGTCCAGGTACGCACCCGTTACACAATGATGACTGAGGCGCTTCAGCCTTGGATGACGGCATGATCAACGCCGTACATATCGAGCGCTTCAAGTGCTTCGACGCGTTCACGCTCGACCTCGCCCAGCTGACCCTGCTGACCGGCTACAACGGCGCAGGCAAATCGAGTTCGATTCAGCCGCTGCTACTTCTTTCGCAGGCTCTGCGTGAGCCACCGCTTGGCCTGGTGCTGCCCCTTAACGGGCCGCTCGTCAGGCTCGGCGGCGCTAGCGATGTAGCGTCGACCCGGACGGGCGGCACAGTTCGTATTGGCGTATCCACGCCGGAAGACGAGAGCGCGTTCTGGGTGTTCGAGCACGAACGCGAACTCGGCCGGCATGAGCTCAGCCTGCGCCATAGCCATTTCTCGTTCGAGGACGGCGATGAACCCCGTTGGCTACCCGATGCTCGACATCGCAGCCTGTTGGAGCGCATGCGCGAGGTCATCTTTCTCGGCGCGATCCGCGATCCCTTTGGTGAGGGACAACCCTATCCTGACAACCCGTCCGCCATCGTCGGTGACGTCGGTGTCGATGGGCGGTACGCCGCTTACTGGTTCGTACGCCAAGCGGACGAGGAGGTGCCGGGAGAGCGGCGCCATCCCTCTGACCCCCGGGTGACCGTGCGCGCCCAGGTTGACGCTTGGCTCGCCGAACTTTTCCCCGGCGCCAGTGTGAATGCTGAGGAAATCGAAGGTCTCGCCCTTGCGAAGACGAGTTTCAGGCTTGGCCGCTCGTCCGACTGGCGACGCCCGGCGAACGTTGGCTATGGTCTCAGCTACGCCTTTCCCATTCTAGTCGCGTTGCTCTGTGCGAAGCCCGGGCAGGTCTTCATTGTCGACAGCCCCGAAGCGCATCTCCACCCTCGCGCGCAGTCGGTGATGGGGCGCCTCTTGGCCCGCTTCGCGGCGGCGGGCATCCAGATTATCGTCGAAAGCCATAGCGATCACCTTCTCTCCGGCATCCGCTTGGCGGTGCGAGAGGAACTGTTGCAATCGGAGGAAGTCGCCGTGCATTTTTTCACAAGCTGCGGCACATCGGGAGACGAGCAGACGCGCATCGCCATCGGCGAGGATGGGAGCGTGGCTGACTGGCCAGCGGGCTTCTTCGACCAAGCGATAAACGACTTGATTGGATTATCGTGAGTGGCACGGGGATACCTTAATAGCCTGAGCTTCCCGGCCACTGATGTGAAGTCTGGCCTCGAGCTTCTTTCGGAGCTTCGGGAGGGCATCGCACGGCTCATAAAGGCTGAGGTGATTGCGCCGCCTGTGATGTGCGCACTCCGGGCTTCGCAACTACCCCTCTCGCCAGACTATGTGACCTTGCCCCACGCGGCGAAGACGCACGGCGCGCAGTTCCGAGATACGATCCTGTTCTTTCTTACCGCGCTCGATCAGAGGTCGCCGGTTCATGTTGCCCTCCCGCCCGAAGATCAGGAGGAAGCCCGACCGAGCGTAGTTGACGACGCCGAGTGCGACTTTGATCCCGAAGCGGCCACGGTTCTGGTCTCCTGTGCACTCGACGATGGCGTGCTCCTAAGTCTGGGCTCCAGTGATCGGTGGCGCACGCCAGATATCGAGGTCAGGATGCTGACGGCCAGCGCGGAAACGGAACGCCAGGTTAAAGTTTGCAACGTGCATAACGCGCCCACCGCCGACGCCGCACATGAACGCCGCGCTACGGCGATGGCCGCGCATCGGTTTGAAAACTGGGAGCACCTGACTGGAGACGCTCGACGCGCGCCGCAGCTTGACGACTGGTTCGCCGAATGTCGCACGCGTCCCGGTTTAGAACAGGTTGTGATGCGATCGCTTGCGCTAGCCAGGGCGCAAGGATGGCTCCCGGACGGCGACCTTGTGAAGAAACTGAACGCCAAGTCCTCGTCTCCGGTATTCGAGGTTCGCGCATGGTACAACGGCAGCAACAACGTCCGAGTTCTTTTCGGGCGAACTGCGGCCGGCTCCGTCGCGGTTGGCTTTGGCGGAACCAAGACTTCGCCGGATTGGTACGATAACGCCATACCGCAGGCGGATCGCTTCATATCCGAGCGCTAACAACGCGATAGCTGGCTGACAGCGACTTAGTTGCAGCCCGCTGCGCGCCGTCGCCGTCCCATACTGCTATCATGGCGGAGCGGCCAGCGTTGCGACACCGGCATAACGGCTATCTGGGTGGCCTACTTTGCCCTTGCCGTCCTGCGATATTTTAATGTTTTCCGCTTCGCAGAATGAGAATAGGAGCGCAACTTCGGTGCCTAATTCCTATGAATGAATGACGGAAGTCTGGGGAGGCGTTGAACGTCGCCTTCTGGTTGAAGACTGACGGATAGACATGCTGATCTGCTGCGCGGGGCCAGCCGGACGATTGATGGCAGCTAGCTGCGATTACCCACCGGTAACCGGACAGACTGAAATCGTCCATCATGTACCGACGTGGGCATCTGGCAGCTTACTCCGGCTCGAATTCCGGGGGAACGTCGTGGGGCCACATGCGCGCGCCATGGATTACGCGAAGGACGCGCACGGTATCCCCAATGATCTGGTAAGGTGCGATATAGGGCGTGTGCGCGATCACCAATTCGCGCGTGCCTTCGATCCGGCCCGGACGCCCGCTATTCGGGAAATCTTTGAGGCGCTGGGCTGCTGCCTCGATCCGATCGTCCACATCGGCGGCGGCTTGCGGATTATCCTCGGCAATCCAAATGAATATCGCCAGACGATCAGTCGTCGCCCGATTTGACCAAGCGAGTTTCATTGCACCGGCTTGATGCCCTTTCGAGCATTCGCGCGAAGCTCAGCAAACCGCGCGGAAACCTCGGCGTCGTTAATGTCAGGCCGATCGTCGTCCAGCGCCTCCTGCACCCGCGCCCGGAACCACTGGTCATAAGCTTGCCGCTCTACCAGCAACTCCATGGGGGCAACGCCCTCGCGCGCGGTGCGGGTCAGAAGGATGCGCACGGCGTCTGATACCGTAAGCCCCATCCGCTCGAACACGGCGGAGGCGCGGTCCTTTACGTCCGAATCGATGCGTGTCTGAATCAGGGCATTATTGGCCATGGGATCACTCCTTGGGCTCATGTGTAATGCAATCGCATGACAATTGTCATCAGGAAACGGCAGTCGCGGTGTTACAAGTGCCACCAAAATGTGCAAATCGGCACTGAAATGCCGAAAGCGGCAGTGTAGTGCCTACTTCAGGAACTTCATTTCCTATCCACTTGCACACTCGGAAAAACCGAGACAGCATACTCACCGGAGGCATAGCACAAGACGGCTTGGCGGGTCGTCAACAAGAGGTCCGCCATGGCGTACGACTCGAACAGGTCGATTGCTATCATTTCAGGGGCGAAGCGCCCGCTGCTTGCCCTTGCAAGGCACCGCCCTGCTCTCTCCGGGCAAAAGGCGACCGCCTCTTGCCGCCTGGGGCCACCGATGATCCGCTATCGCCGCCACATGCGCGAAATCTCCGCTGATCCCCGACATTTGCCGCCGTAGGCCCCCCACAACCCTATGCGCGCCGATTGCCCCTTGCGGGCTGAGGGACGGCCCGCATTGTTCACTCTCATGGGGGAAAGGCATAACTGGCGCACCTATGGAATAAGTCGATGTCCAACTCTGATCGTATCATTCGATTGAAGACCGTTCTGGCCCGCACCGGGCTTTCCCGTTCAACCCTTTACCGCAAGATCGCGGACGGGACGTTTCCCGCTCAAATCAGAATCAGCGTCCATGGCGCCGGCTGGCGGGAGTCGTCCGTCGAACGCTGGATGGCCGATCCTGTCAGCTATCGCGAGCAACAGGCTGGGAGCCATTCCCAATGACCGCGCTCCAGCCCCCCGATCCAATCTGCGTCCGCGTCAATGAAGCGGCGCGCATGATCGGCGTCGGTCGCACCAAGCTCTATGAACTGATCGCGGCTGGCGAGGTTGAAACGGTGAAGCTTGGCAGGGCAACCCGTATCACCACCGCCAGCCTGCACGATTTGGTCAGGCGGCAACGCGGCGCACTGTAGGGTCGGACGCCGTTCCTGCGGCGTCCTTCACCTTGCCGTTCTGTGTCTCTGTGCGGTCGAGATACTCGGCCCAACGCGCCATGAGGCTGCGCCGCTTGTCGAAAAAATCGGTGCGGCGATAAGCGGCTTCAACCTTGTTAGGCAGCTTGTGCGCCAGTGCCTTGTCGGCAACCTCCTTCGGAAAGCGCGTCCGTTCGGCTGCCCAATCGGTAAAGGATGAACGAAAGCCATGGACCGTAATTCCTGCGATCCCATCATCTCGCAACAGCTTGGTCATGGTTACGTCGCTGATCGGCTTCTCGCCATTATGTGAGAACACAAGCCCGGTGTCGCTGGTGCGCTCCTTCCAACGCTTGCGCAGCAACGCAACGACAGGCGCGGAAAGCGGCACAATATGGGCTTCCCGCGCCTTCATGCGCTCGCCGGGAATGCTCCAGATGCCATTATCAAGGTCGAACTCGGACCACACCGCAAAGCGCGTCTCATTCGACCGCACAGCGTTGTAGATAGTAAAGCGCAAGGCATCGCGCCCGGTTGTGGGCGAAGCTCCCGCGAGCTTCTGCATGAGCGCCGGGACTTCGGCATAGGACATGGCTTCCATATGACCGCGCTTGTCGTTCTGGCGGGGAAGCCCCTTCCGAACGGAGCGGAGTGATACTTCCTCCGGCACCCATCCCTTGACGTGCGCAAAATCCAGAACGACGCTGATGCGCTGGAGGATGCGGCGGGCGGTTTCCGGTATTTCGAGCCAGATTGACGCAAGCGCCTCGACCACGCAGGCGCTGTCCACCTGGTCTACCGGCTTCTTGCCGATTTTAGGGAAGACGTGCTTTTCGAAGCTCGACAGCCACTTCACATGATGCCCACCTTTCCAGCCTTCACGCAGCGTCTCATGGCAATTTCGAGTCGCGGCTTCGAAGTTGGGCACGATCTTTCGCGCCTTCCGACGCTCGGCGACTGGATCGAAGCCCTCTCGAACACGGCGGCGTAACGCTGTTGCTGCTTCGCGTGCCTCGGCTAGCGATACGTCCAACGCTGATCCCAGCCCGTAGTCACGGCGTTGCCCGTTTCTCTGCATTCGCAGAACCCATGTCCGCGCCCCGCTGTCCTTCACGAGCAAGCAAAGACCTCTGCTATCGGTATGCCGTCCGGGCTTCGCGTTCTTCACTTTCAAAGTTGTCAGCGCCATCGGGTTTGGTTCCCTGTTAGGGAATTTTTCGCCTCGGTTCCCACATTATGAGGCCAAAAATCGTCCCACTTTCGTTCCCACATTTCGATGTGGATTCAGGCAAATGAGGGCGACCGACCGCGAACATACTGCAATATAAATCGCTAATTTTACAGTGGACTTGGGGACGCTCTGAACCTGCCTGATACGAAAGTTTTAGCGCCTCCTCCGCTACCATTTCAAAGACATCGAAATGCTCGCGCAGTCGTCGCTTTTCAGCGATTTACAAGCGAAGCCGAGCATGATGTCGAGATCGTCCGCACATCGGTAAACCGGACTGAATAGGCCTGATTTGGCTCCGGCTGGACGGGATAAGGTTTCCGCCCGTCCCTAGGCGAGCACCGAATGGGCTGCTTCAATCGCCCCGCGCTCGGTTTGTGTGCCCAACAATATCGGCGCGGCCATAACTTCGCTTTGCAGAATGTCCGGCTGCTCGTCTAAAGGCAGGCCGTCAGGATCTGAGTCACAATGAATTATCGCCATTCCTTCCATGCGGGCAATAGCGCCGATGTCGTCAAGCACAGCCTCCTGATCGCCTTGGTGCGGGCCTTGCAGCACAAGCCGGGCGCACTCACTCTGATCGACACCCATGCCGGCTGCGGCCTGTACGACCTTGGCGGCGACGATGCCCAACGCACCGGCGAAGCGACCCAAGGCGTGCTGCGGGCCTTTGCCGACGCGAACCCCTTGCTGGACGACTACCGCGCCGCCGTGCAGGCGGTGAATGTGGGGGACGAACCACGTCTTTACCCCGGCTCGCCGCAGTTTCTGGCACAGCTTTTGCGCCCGCAGGATTGCCTGATCCTCAACGAAAAGCACCCGCAAGACGCTTACACCCTGCGCGGCGTGATGCGGGGCACCAACGCGGCCGTACATGAACGCGACGCCTACGAACTATGGCTGGCCTTGGTACCGCCCCGCACCGCGCGCGGCGTGGTGGTGGTCGACCCGCCCTACGAGCAGACGGACGAACGCGCGCGCATCACCGCCACCCTCGCCGCCGCTTACCGCAAATGGGCGCATGGCGTGACGGTTATCTGGTTTCCGCTGAAAGACCACGCCACGCATTGGCATTGGAAGAAGCAGCTGCGCAAGCTCGGCATCCCGAAATTGCTGTGCGTGGAGCATTGGCTATATGATAGCGAGCAACCCGGCATCTATAATGGCGCGGGCCTCTTTATCGTCAATCCGCCCTACGCTTTCACGCAGGCACTGCCACCCCTGTTGGAGGGTTTGCGCACGGCGTTAGCGCCCGAAGGGCATAAGGGCGAGATACTATCCGGTTGGTTGGGCGATTAAGATAAACCCTTCACCCCGAGGGGGATTGCCGCGCTTCAGACGATGGCGCCTATACGCCCGCTGGCGACGACCTCGACCATATGATCCTGTTCGCCCACAATGGCGACTGGGGGCGTCGATGAGCCCAGTGAGCAGCGATAAGGGCTGATGAACGAACCGTACGATGGTCGACGCCCTGCGCAAGGGGGCGGTGGCGCATGGGCCTGAACCGAGACGTGGCAATCCAGCGGCGGGCTTCGACTACGTTTGTCGTCGTCACGATGTTGTTCGTCGATCAACGGGTGTGATGGGCCGAGAACAGGGCCAGCAGCAAGAACATTGAACCCGGCGTGGCTCAAGGCAGGCGCGGCCGTTCGGTTCGCAAAGGAAATCAGGGGGAGCGTGCGCCTGCCAGCATAAGGCAGCGGCACGAAGAGGGGAATGCAGATCAAGATTCACGCAACAGCGGTCGCCATCGGGGTGGCGCTGGCTTCATCGGCAGTTCGCGCGCAGGATATCACCGCGCCTGGCGATGAAACGCTGCCGACCATCGTCGAAAATCCGGCCGCCAACCGACCGGCCGAACGCGCCGTCTATACGCCGGCCGACTTCCAGCGCTTTGCCCCGCGCAATGCCTGGGACATGCTGTCGCGGGTGCCGGGCTTTGCAATCAAGGAAAGCCAGGAACGGCGCGGTCTTGGCCAGGCGACCAGCAATGTGCTGTTCAACGGCGCGCGCCCCTCCAACAAGTCGGACGATCTGGAAACCCAGCTCACCCGAATCCCAGCCGCCAATGTCGAGCGCATCGAGATTGTCGATGGCGCCAGCCTGGACATACCGGGGCTGAGCGGCCAGGTGGCCAATCTGACCTACAAGGCCAGCCGCACGTCGGGCCAGTTCGAGTGGCGCCCGGTGATGCGGGCGCATTTCGCCGATGAACTTTATACCCGAGGCAATGTCTCGGTCAGCGGCAGTACGGGCGCGCTGCAATATGAGGTCGCGCTCAACAATGACGAAGCGCGGCGCAGTGCCGCCGGCGGCCAGACGGTGATCCGGGGGCGCAGCGGCGATGCGATCGAGCGGCGCGACGATGTATGGACGTCGAACCATGATGCACCGAAGATTTCGGGACAGTTCACCTGGGACGGACCGGGCAGTTCGATCGCTCATTTCGGTGCGAGCTATCAGCAGATCTGGCATCATTATCGAGAAAGCAGCGAACGGACCGGTTCGCCCACCTATCCCGACCGTCTGCGCCGGATCAGCGAGGATAATGACAGCTGGAATTATCAGTTCAGCGGCGATTTTGAGTTTGCCGCCGGACCCGGCCGCCTCAAGCTGATCGGCCTCGAACGGCGCAGCCATGAGCCCTATTCCTCGGAAGTGATCGACTATCCGCTGGATGGCAGCGCCGCGAGCGGTGATCGCTACGCGCAACTGGGCAAGCTGGAGGAGACGATCGCACGCGGCGAATATAGCTGGAAGATGCTGGGCGGCGACTGGCAGCTGGCGGCAGAGGCGGCCTATAATTCGCTCGACAATATCGCCTCGCTCGGCACGTTCGATCCGGTCGAGGGCGGTTTCACGTCGCAGCCTTTCGCCGAGGCAAGCGGCGGGGTGAAAGAAGATCGTTATGAGGCTATCCTCAGCTTCGGGCGTCCGCTGGCCAAGTCGCTGTCGCTGCAGATCGCGCTGGGCGCCGAACATTCCCGAATCGCCCAGACCGGTCCAGGCGGGATCACCCGCGTTTTCGACCGGCCCAAGGGGTCGATATCTCTGGCATGGAAGCCGACCAACAGCTTCGATCTTTCGGCCAAGTTGGAGAGGCGCGTGCTGCAGCTCGACTTCTATGATTTTCTGGCACGCGCCTTTCTGGACGATAATAACCAGAATGCCAGCAATGCAGACCTGCGGCCGCAGCAGGATTGGTCATGGACTGCCGAGATGAACAAGCGGCTGGGTCGATGGGGCTCGACCAAGCTGGAGTTCATCTATCGCGACGTCCAGGACCGGGTCGACATCATCCCCGTCGGCGCGACCGGCGAAGCGGTGGGCAATATCGACAAGGCATGGGCCTGGGCGATCGTGTCGACCAATACGCTCAACTTCGATCCGCTGGGCTGGAAGGGCGCGCGGCTCGACACCTCGATCGTCTACCAGACGTCGGGGCTGAAAGATCCCTTCACCGGGCAGACACGCAACTGGAGCGACTTCGTCGATTGGGAGTTTGAAGGCGACTTCCGCTATGATGTGCCCGCCACCAACTGGGCGACCGGTGTTTCCGCATCCTATATGCACCAGCAGGCGGGCTATCGCCGCAACCAAGTCGACCGTATCTGGGAAGGCCCGGTCTTCGCCTCAGCCTTTATCGAGAACAAGAATGTGATGGGCCTGACCATGCGCTTCACGGTCGGCAATATGCTGAACGCCCGTTCGCGTCGGGAACGCACCATCTATGAAGGCGTGCGGGGAGCGTCGCCAATCCTGTCGACCGAAAGCCGCGACCGCCTGATCGGGCCGACCTTCACCTATATGGTCAAGGGAACGTTCTGATCGGGGCCGGTCCGTCGTCGACGAACTATTATGCGGGCTGCAATATGCGACTTGTCTGGCAAGATCGCTCGCCAGAAAGCGGGCGTGGATGCGTCATTAGCCATGGCGCGAGCCCCCCTTTTGGATTCGGCACGCAAACTTGGATCGGTTTCCCAATCATCCCGATGTCGGCAACGGCATGAACCTGAGCCGATGTCTTTTACATTGCGCCGAGACGTACTTCACAGGGCAAAGGTCGCAGTCAGGCACCAAATTCTCCCATGCTCTCAAAATAGCGCTTGACGATAAATCTATATAGCTAGATTTATCGCACATGTCTCGATCACGTGCACTCTCACCTCATGCTCGGATGGTCCTCGCCATATTGCTCGACGCCGACCGCCAATGGTCTCACGGCTATGAGTTGGTGCAGCGCGCGGAGGTGAAATCCGGTACACTTTATCCGCTCCTCATCCGCCTGGAGGCACAGGGCTATCTCGAAGCGGAATGGCAGCAGCCGGTTGAATCTGGCCGTCCTCCACGGCATGCCTATCGGCTGACGGCGAGCGGCGTGGCGCTTGCCCGCGCCAACCCGCCCGGCCAGACGACGAGGGTCTTGCGACACCGGCAGGCGACCATATGAGTGCCGGCCTTCGCCGCAGCCTCATCGATCTGGCCTGTCGTGCGCTGCAAGCCGCGCTGCCTACCTCGTTGCAGTCGTGGGCATGGGCTGTCCGTTACGAGGCGGCTGCCATCCCGGGCGACACCAAAGCCCTCTTATTCACGCTTGGCAGTCTATGCGGGCTCATGCCTCGTGCGGTCGCGTCGCGCCTTCTCCGCCCCTTCGCCTCGCTTGCTGGTGACAATTTCCCGTTTCCGGAAGGATCGTCCATCATGAATATCCTGGACGCCACGATAAGTCGGCCCCGTATTCTCGGTATCCTCTGCGCGATCAGCGCCGTCTTGCTCGGCATTGCTTATATGGCAATCGCCGGCGCGCCGATGCGCTATCCCGGGGTGAACGTCGGCGCATTATGTATTGGCCTGGCGATATTGGCACTGCCCGACTTTATTATTGCGGCGGGTCAGCGATGGACGGACGGAGCGAACATCGCGATGGCGGGCGCGCTGTTGGTGACAGCCCTTCTCGGCGTCGAGGTCGATGGAGCAGCGCGCTGGGTCTTTCTCGGCGGACTGGCCATTCAGCCGAGCCTGATCCTAATGCCTGTGATGCTCGTTGCCTTCTCGCGAAACCGTAGCGTGCTGGCGACTACCAGCATCGTCACCGCCGCCGTTGCGATGGCGCTTCAACCCGACCGGGCGATGGCCGGAATGCTCACACTTTGCCTAGGCGCGCTCGCGGTCATGCGCCCCGACAGACATGTTGGCGTGGCCCTCGCCGCCAGCGTCACCAGCTTCGCGGCAACACTGGTTCGTGCCGATACGCTACCGGCCGTCCCCTTTGTCGACCAGATCCTCTACTCGTCCTTCAACGTTCATGCCGTCGCTGGCCTGGCGGTGTTGTGCGGCATGGCGCTTCTTCTCGTCCCGGCGATCATTGGCTGGAACCGGGATGGGACCGACCGCACGATCTACGTTGCCTTCGGCGCCGTCTGGTTCGCTGCGATCTTGGCGGCTGCCTTAGGCAATTATCCGACACCGGTCGTCGGCTATGGCGGCAGCGCCATTATCGGCTATGTATTGAGCCTGCTGGCGCTGCCGAGATTGTCCGATGCCCATGCTGGGCCTGCGGGGTCTAGTTGTGGTACAATGAATGGGCCTCCCTCCAACACGCATCTTTTCATCGCGCTGGGCTGATTGCATGGTTGCGCCCGCCGTTGGCGGGTGGCTGTTCCTGAGAAGCGCAAATCGACGGCTGAATGGCGACAAAAGGGCAGAAAATCTGCCTTGGGCGTTGGCCGCGTCATGGCGTTGACCGCCTCTTTTTCGCCCCCTGCCCGCGGCTGTGAACCGGAATGATGCAGGGGCGCGCCCATATCCCATCACTATCAGGCCCGCCCTATATTGCTAATAATTCGCAATAAATGTAAGCGCGCGTTTCGTTGAAATTGATTGCAACAGAGGAACCGCCCCATGCCCGCCATCCGCTCGCTCGCCCTTTGCGGCGCCGCGCTTGTAGCCCTGTCCAGCGCGACCACTTACGCAGCGGAGCAGGCGCCTGACGCCGGTGCGAATAGTCCATCTATCGGCGATGAAGACCAGATCGTCGTCACCGCAGCCAATGCGGGTACGAAGACGGACACGCCGCTCATCCAATTGCCTCAGCCGATCAAGGTCATAACCTCGGAGCAATATCTCTCGCAGGGTGCGATCAGCATCAGCGACACGGTCAAATATGCGGCCGGAGTTCTCGCCAATCCCTATGGCCGTGATACCCGTGTCGATGGCTTCAACGTGCGCGGCATTGACGCCCTGCAGTTCCGGGACGGCATGCGCGACATTTTTTCCTATTATGCCAGCATCACGTCCGATCCTTATAATTTCGAGCGTGTCGAAATTGTCCGTGGTCCTGCCTCGGTGCTTTTTGGCCAGGGATCGATCGGCGGCCTCGTGAACCTGGTTTCCAAGACACCGGATTTCCAGACCCGTGGCGAAGCCAGCCTGGTCTATGGCAGCTTTGACCGCAAGGAAGCGTTGGGCGACGTCAACATCGCGCTGACCGACAATCTGGCGATCCGCGCCGTGGGCCGCGTCCGCAATGCCGACACCTATGTCGACCATGTTCCTGACGACCGCGTGATGTTCGCGCCTTCGATCCGCTGGCAGCCGACGCCCGACACCGACATCGTGCTAACCGGCCTCTATCAGGAGGACGACACCGGTTCGACCTCGCAATTCCTGCCGATCGTCGGCACTTTCCGGCCTAATGAGGCCAACCCTTCTGGGCGCCTCGACCAATATGCCTTCGTCGGCAAGCCGGGCTGGGACCGCTATAATGGTCGGTCGCTCCAGGGTGGCGGCTCCGTCACCCATAGCTTCTCGGACAATATCCGGCTCAGCCTCAAGGCCCGCTATATCGACAGCGACCTGCAATATTTCACGCATTATGCCGACAGCTACAGCTATCCGACCGATCCGTTTTCGGTCTACGGCACCGACGGCCGGACCATCGGCCTCTATGCGGATGCAAGCGATGCGAAGATGAACGTCTTCTCGACCGACAACAACCTCCAGTTCACCTTCCATACCGGGCCTAATATCGAGCATAAGCTGCTCGTGGGCCTGGATTACAGCTGGAACAAGGTCGGCAAGCGCTATGCAAGCGGGTTCGAGATCATCGACCTTTACGACATCGATCAAGATGCCCTGCAGACCTACGATCCCACCGGCCCGTTCGACTATCAATCGCAAAAGCAGCTGGGCGTCTACGTCCAGGATCAGATCCGCTTCTATGACCGGGTGTCGGTCGTGCTGGGCGCCCGCCGCGATCATGTTACCGGCTCGTCCGGGCAGGAGGACAATGCCACCACCTTCCGCGCCGGCATCATCGGAGAAATCGGCGCCGGCATCTCCCCCTTCTTCAGCTATACCGAGAGCTTCCTGCCGATCGCAGGCGCCATCACCAATGCCGATGGCAGCATGGGCGACCCGTATAAACCGCAGACCGGCACCCAGTTCGAAGCTGGCGTGAAGTGGCAGCCGGAACGCAACACGCTGGTCACGGTGACAGCCTTTCATATCAAGGAACGCAACCGCGTCCTCTATCTGGCCAGCGGAGCCACGACCCAATCCGGCGAACTCACCACCAAGGGCTTCGAGATTGAGGCAAGCCATACCCTACCCGGCAATTTCGAGCTGCTGGCCAATTATGGCTACAGCAAGCTGCGTTCCGAGGTGAATACCAGTCTCGACTATATGCCGCGCCATACCGCGTCGCTCTGGTCCACCAAGAGCTTCGGCTTGGCGGGCGGTGCGCAACTGCGGTTGGGCGCGGGCGTGGTGTATAGCGGCAAGAGCAAGTCCACCGGCCTTATCGATCCCTATGGCCTCAATCCGGACATCGCCGCCGGCGCGCTCTATACGATCGTGACGCCATCCCGCACGACCGTCGACGGCCTGGCGGAAATCAACTGGCAGAATTGGCGGTTCGCGCTCAACGCCACCAATCTGCTCAACAACAAATATTATGCGTCCTGCCTGGCACGCGGCGATTGTTTCATGGGCGCCCCGCGCAATGTCATGGGCACAGTCGGCTATCGGTTCTGATCCCCCGGGCTTCGTCAAATCCCGCCCACCCGCAGATCGGGCGCGCGGGATTTGACACCCACGCATATCGACAGATGCCCCTGAGCACCACGCGATCATAACCCGGGCGATGCCTGCCGGTCCTCACCCCTCTCCAGTGAATGGCTGATGATCGATCGGGAACTGGATGAGGAAGCGCAGTCCCGGCGTTGAGGATTCGGCCCTTATCCGGCCATGATGGGCATGGACAATCGCGCGCACCATGCTGAGCCCAAGTCCATGCCCCCCCTTGGAACGGCTGGGATCCAGCCGGACCAGTCGCTCGAATATTGTCTCCAGATCCTTTGTCGGGACCCCCTTGCCATCATCCGCCACCGTGAGGATCGCCTGTCCCGCGTCATGCCGGAGAGATACGCTTGCGCCCGCGCCGTTGCCCGCATGGGCCAGGACATTTTCCAAAAGATTGGCGATCGCCCGCTTGAGCAGTTGCGCGTCCCCGCGGATCG
This sequence comes from Sphingobium sp. AP49, assembly GCF_000281715.2. Taxonomy (NCBI): domain Bacteria; kingdom Pseudomonadati; phylum Pseudomonadota; class Alphaproteobacteria; order Sphingomonadales; family Sphingobiaceae; genus Sphingobium; species Sphingobium sp. AP49. The sequence continues at coordinate 2,909,897 of NZ_CP124576.1, forward strand.
CCACTGGTTGCAGATCGGCCGAAAGGATACGTCCATCATCGTCAAAGGCGGGCCGATAGGCATCGGTCACATCGCCGACAATCTCGGCCAATGGCAGACTGACAAAGCGTTTGCGCGCCGCAAAGCCGCGCACTTCCGAAACCCCGAGAAGTCCCGCAAAAAGATCAAGGAGCGCGTCGATATCGACAATCGCCTGCTCGACGGCCTGGCCCGCCGCCAGATCGGTCGTATCGCGTGCCAGCCGCTCCATATCCTGCCTTATGCGCCCCAATGGCGTCCGCATATCATGCGCCAGATCACTCGAGACTTGGCGCAGCGAACTCATAAGCTCTTCGATCCGCCCCAGCATCTGGTTCAGTATCGCCGAAATTCGGTCGAACTCGCTGCCCGACCCGTCAACGGGTACGCGACGGGCATAGTCGCCCTCGATGATCCCCTGGGCGGTACCGCTGATCAGCACCAGACGTCGGCGAACCAGCCTGCCAAAAGCAATGGTGCTGAGCGTCCCGGTCAGCAAGATCACGCCCAGCCCCATCAGGACGACGAAGAGAATGCGATCATCGGCGCGATGCAAGGCCGATCGATCGGCAGCGATCACCAATTGCCCGCCATCCGGTAACCGGCGGCTGAGCGCCTGCGCCTCTCCCTTGGATCCGTCGGGATGGCGAATGGGCAGGAACTCGCTCCAGCCATCCGGCGGCATATCCGGTATCAGCCGGCCGGCAATCCGTCGCCCGGTGGCGTCCGCCAGAGCATAGAGCATCATGCGTCCGTCGCTGCCGGTGTCCGCAAGATATCCGGTTCCGCCGGTGGCCGCCCCGTCACGGCCCCGTACGACTTGCGCGAGTTGGGCAGCGCCGTTCGACGCATGGAAATCCAGCAGGGCGTCCATCTCGCGCTCGATCCGGTGATCCATCTGCGCCTCGATCTCGTGATGCGAGATCAGGATAGCGGCCGCGCCCAGAATAAGGATGACCAGTCCCGACACCGCTGCCGACAGGATCGAAAGTCCCTTTATCGTGCGCGGAAGCAGGATCATCGTCCGCCGCTCATGATCATATAACCTGCCCCCCTGATCGTCCGGATGGGATCATCACGCCCGCCGTCGTTCAGCTTGGTCCGCAGGCGGCTCATATGCGTTTCGACGATGTTGGTCTTGGGATCGAAGCCGAAATTCCAGACGCGATCGAGCAGCATGGTGCGTGTCACCGGACGGTCCACGTTCCGCAGGAGAAATTCCAGCAGGCTGAATTCGCGGGGTTGCAGATCGATGAGGCGATCGCCGCGTCGCACCGTCCGCTTAAGCAGATCCATCTCTATATCGGCCACCCGCAACAGCGCCTGAAAATCACTGCGATCGCCAGGTGGCGGCCGACGTGCCAGCGCACCGAGGCGCGCAGTAAGTTCGGCAAAGGCGAACGGCTTGATCAGATAATCGTCGGCACCGCCCTCCAGCCCTGCCACCCGATCCTCGATCCCGGCCATGGCCGACAAAATGATGGCCGGCGATTGGCAGCCTGCTTCGCGCGCCAATTGCAGCATGGTGAGGCCATCGAGCCCGGGCACCATCCGGTCGAGAATGAGAATGTCGAAACTCTCGCCCAGCGTCCGCGCCAGCGCCGCCTTCCCGTCGCTTTCCGCCACAACGCGATGGCCCAGTTCCTTCAGCCCCCGGCTCAGATAGTCCCGGGTGTCGCGATCGTCTTCCAGCAGCAATATTCGCATCGCATCCAACCGTTCATGCGTTCCCTCCATGGCGCAAGCATCCCCCTGATGATCATTGGGGTTTCTATACGATTTCCCAATGTTGCCCGATTTGATGGACCTGCGAGCGCCTATCAGTAAACAGGCCGCATCTGCGAGTCATTATTATTAGCGATCGCATCAACCGCTCTCAAGAGCGGCTCGCATGTCTGGATGGTGGAGGTCAGGGTCATGAAATTCACGCGCCTTGTGGCCCGTCGTACAGCACAGGAACGCCAGGTCATCGCCGCCTTGCGCGGCAGTTTGCCTGCACGGCTTGCCACAGTTCGCGGCGCGCAAGCCGATTTCCTGGGACTGGCCGGCAAGGCGGTCCACCAAGGCCTGCTATGCTTTGCCCCACAATCGCCTTTCGTCAGCGACGGCGAGATCGCACTCCTAGATCTGCTCGGCAACGCACAGCGGCAATATCCGCATCAGCCGGGGCTGGCCCTGCCTGACGATCCGGACCTGCTGTTGCGTTGTGCGCTGCTCCTGCGCGACGCCGGCCTTTGGCTGCCACAGGTGCAGCCGGCGGCATCCAGAAATCCGGCCGCCGTCCGCCACCCTGCTGGCGGACATGCCGGCCAGGGCGGCCTGGCACGTGCGCGCGCTCTTTCTCTGGCCCGTTCGCGGCAAGTCGCCAGCACCGGCGATTTCATCAGCATCGGTATCTCCCGCCAATATGTCAGTCGCATGTGCAAGGAGGGCCACCTCCAGCGCGTCCGGCACGGCTGGTACCGCGCCACGCCGGCCGCCGGCGATAGCCCGGCCAACCCATAATCTTCACTGCGGGACTGGAATGATCCGGCCCGCCCATCACGCCAGAAAAGGGGCCTATCCGTGAACCTGAATGACACGCGCGATCGCGCGTCCACCGCTACCAGCTTCCTCGCACTGAGTTGCGTCGGCCTGTTTGCCACCGCTGCGCCCGCCATCGCCCAGTCGACCCAGCCATCCACGGGGACGGACGGGCAGAAGCTGGGCGGTGTCGTCGTCACCGACACGGCGATCGACGAGGAAGGCTATAAGGTCGACAAGGCGGACTCGCCCAAATTCACCGCGCCGCTGGTCAATACGCCGCGCTCGGTAACCGTCATTCCCTCGCAGCTCATTCATGATACGGCGTCGGCTTCGTTGACCGAAGCGCTGCGTACCGTGCCCGGCATCACCCTGGGCGCAGGTGAAGGCGGCAACCCGCTGGGCGACCGCCCCTTCATCCGTGGCTTCGACAGCCAGGCCAGCACCTATCTGGATGGCGTACGCGACATCGGCGCGCAGAGCCGCGAAGTCTTCGCGGTCGAGCAAATCGAGGTGGTCAAGGGTTCGGACAGTTCGATGGGCGGTCGCGGCAGCGCCGGCGGCTCGATCAACCTGGTATCCAAGGCGCCCAAGGCCGATCGTTTCATCGCCGCCAGCGGCAGCCTGGGCAATGCCGACTATAAGCGCGCGACGATCGACATCAACCAGCCGATCAACGATTTCGTCGGCCTGCGCCTCAACGCCATGTGGCATGACCAGGACGTCGCCGGCCGCGATGCGATCTGGTCGAAGCGCTGGGGCGTGGCACCGTCGCTGAAGCTGGGCCTCGACGGCCCGACCAGCCTGACCATCGGCTATTATCATCTCCACACCGAAGAGCTGCCGGATTCGGGTATTCCCTATCTCTACACCATCGGCAACGCGCCGGCGGGCGTGACCGAAACCGGCCCGGCGCAGGATTTCACCACGATCGGTGGCAAGCAGATCAGCGTGCCGCGCGGCGCCTATTATGGCCTTGAGGATCGCGATTTCCGCGACACCGATGTCGACAATTTCACCATCCGTGCCGAACATGATTTCGGCGGCGTGACGCTGCGCAACACGACCCGCTACGGCCGCAGCACCCAGGGCTATGTCTGGACCCAGCCGGACGACCAGCAGGGCAATGTCTATGGCACCAACGCCGCCAATCCGGCGACCGCAGGCGGCCTGGTGTGGCGCCGTACCAACACCCGCTATTCCAAGACCGACGGCCTGCTCAACCAGACCGACCTGTTCGGCGAATTCGACGTTGGCGGGATCAAGAACAGCTTCTCGGCCTCGCTGGAATTCAGCCAGGAAAAGGCGGCAAACGGCACCTATGTCTCGAACGCGGCCACCGGCGCGGCGATCGCCAGCGGCTCCACGATCAGCCCGCGCTGCTCGACCGCGATGATCGCGCGCTATAACTGCACCAGCGTCGACAATCCCAACCCCAGCGATCCCTGGATCAGCTATGCCAGCGATACATCGACCGTGACGGCCGATATCGTACGCAGCGCGCCCAAGACCTGGACCCTGTCAAAGACCACGACGCAGGCGGCCTCCTTCTTCGACACGATCACCATCACCGATCAGTTGCTGATCAACCTGGGCGGCCGTTTCGACCGCTACAAGACCAGCGTCAGCCCGGGTCTGGCGGCGACCTCGACCGCCAACCGTGCTTATTATGAGCGCGAGGATGACCTGTGGAACTATCAGGCCGGCATCATCTTCAAGCCGACCGAGAATAGCAGCCTCTATGCCTCGGCCTCCAGCTCCGCGACGCCGCCGGGCGCCTTCCTGGCCAATGGCAGCGAGGGCAATGCGCTCAACACCACATCGCAAGCACTGACCGACGCACTGAAGGTCGAAAAGACCAAGTCCTACGAGATCGGCGCCAAGGCCAATCTGTTTGGCGACGCGCTGTCGCTGACCCTGGCCGCTTTCCGCACCGAGACCAAGAATGCCCGCGCCACCAATGACGCCGGTTCCGTCGCCTATATCGGTGAGCGGCTGATCAAGGGTATCGAATTCGGCTTCAACGGCAATATCACGCCGGAATGGAATGTCTTCGGCGGCTATACCTATATGGACTCGGAGATCGTGGACGGCGGGTCGACCGTCACCACCGTCAACGGCGTGTCGATCGCCGCGCCGAGCGTGAACACGGGCAAGCAATTCCCCAACACGCCCAAGCACAGCCTGACCGCCTTCACCAATTACAAGATCACCCCCGCCCTCACCCTGGGCGGCGGCGCGATCTACATGGCGAAGGTCTATGGCGGCTATTCCGACACTCGCACCATCAGCAACGGCGCGGTCGTCATCACCAAGGAACTGGCCCGCATGGTGCCCAGCTACTGGCGCTTCGACGGCAACGCATCCTATGCGTTCAGCGATGCGGTGAGCCTGCAGGTCAACGTCAACAACGTCTTCAACAAGCGTTATTATGACAAGGCCTATGCTGCCCATTATGCCAGCCAGGCGGCTGGTCGCACCGCGATCGCGACGCTCAACGTCAAATATTGATCCTGCCGGCTTCGCCAGCAGGCTAGACATGGCCCGTCCCGCAAGGGGCGGGCCATTGCATGGATGGAATTTGTACCGATGCCGTCGACCTTGACGACCATGACGGAAAGCGAACGAGCAGCAGCCCTGGCGGGGCCGCCCGAAGAGGTCGCAAGACTGCTGCTGGAAGCCGCCGAAGCAGGGCATGGTGAGGCACAACTGCTGGTTGGCCAGCTCTGCCTGGACGGCAAGGGCCTGGCGCAAGATCCCGTGGCCGCCCTGCGCTGGTTCGGCCGCGCAGCGCAGGGCGGCAATGCGATGGCGATGAACATGGTCGGTCGTTGTTGCGACCATGGATGGGGCACCGCCATCGACAAGGGACTGGCCGCGCAGTGGTATGAGGCTGCGGCCAGTCATGAACTCGATTGGGGCCTCTACAACCTCGCCACGCTCCACGCCCTGGGCGAAGGTGTGCCGCAGAACCGTGCCACTGCCCTGACATTGTTCCAACGTGCGGCAGCGATGGGCCATGCCAAGTCGATCAACATGATCGGTGGCTTCTACGAAGATGGCTGGATCGTGCCCCATGATATGGACCAGGCCGCGGATCATTATCGCCGCGCGGCCGAAGGCGGCGATTTTCGTGGCCAATTCAATCATGCGCGGATGCTGATTGCACAGGGCGATCAGGACGGCGCCCGCTTGTGGCTGGACCGGATGGCGCAAACCGCGACCCCGGCCTTCCTCGCCAAGGCGCAGCAATGGATCGACACGACATTGGGTGACGGCAATAGCGATTAAAATCGCATATATTGCGCTAGGCTAAGGCCAGGAAGCAGATGCAGATACCAGTGCATTGGCCTCGCATTGCGGTCAGTTGGCGGAAACCAATATGGGTGTCCGACGCGACCAAAAGCCCCATCGCCAGCCGGGCCATCCCAGAAAGGCGGTCATGACGCACAGGCCCGCAACCAGGATGACCATGGGCCAGAGCGATTGCGTGGTTAGCCCATGATCTTGCAGGCCGACCCACGCAGCCGTCAGGAAGCCGGAGAAACCAAGCCCGATCTTGGATATGGCGGTGAACAGGCCATAGCTGGCGGAGAGGTTGGCCACATTGCCCGCGACCCGCGACAAGAGTTCGGAAAATGCCGACCAGGCAAGCAACGCAACGCCGCCAAAGGACGCCCCGAGCAGGCACAGCACCGCTACGCTCCACACCGGTCCCAATGATATCGCCGCTGGCAGCAGCAGGATGGCGCCGGCACATGCCAAATAAGCGAGGCAGAGTGCGATGGCGGAACCAAGGCGCGTTGCTATTGGCGCCCAAAGCCAGGTTCCCAGCAGGCGGACCACGCTGAGCAAGAGCAGCGCATGTTCCAATACCCAGGGGGGCAGTGCGTCGATATGCAGCATCGATTTGCCGATCGACGCCAGCGCGGCGAACCCCATCATCTGGATCAGGCAGAACATCACCAGCGGGCGCGGAGGGATACCTGCCGAACGGCGAACGGCGTCCTGTTCACCGATGCCTGCGTCCCCCTCCATCGCCCCGATCAGCCAGGGCAAGGGCGACAACAGGATCAATGCGACCAGCGCCAGCGCCGGAAAGACGAATATCGCCCGGCTGGTGGCGGCATCCACCCCCACCAACATCGCCGCCGCCGCCGCAATCAGGATGCTCATCATGGCGCTGAGGATCGAGCGCCAGCGCGCCAATGCGAGATGTCCATGCTCTTTGGCGAGCAACGCCGTCGTCGCATTATGGGGCACGTCGAACAGCGCGAAGCTGGTGCGGAACAGGATGAGCGCCACAGCCGCCGCCACGCCCGAACCGACCGGCAAGCTGGGCAATAGCGCAAATGACAGGCAGGCGACGATCACGCAGGCGGCGCACAAAGCCGGCAATATCGGGCGGATCATTGCGGATCGGCCGAGCATATAACCCCATGCCCCGTCCATCGCGGCATTCCAGAAGGACGACAGGACGAACAGCGCCCCTGCCGCGATCGGCGATACGCCAACAACCTTGATCAGGATATACAGGCTGAGCCCGTCGACACCGGACCACAGCAGGTTCTTGCCGCTATGCGCCATGCAGAAGGCGATGAAGAGGAGGCGATTGCGAACCACAGCGCGCCGATAGACGGATTGCGTGACAGGGAGACGACAGACCATCCGCCACATCGGTGCGAGCATGCTGGACTGTTCGGCACGCCACGATATGGATGGCGATATGAGCCCCCCTGTTGACCGCAACGCCATCCGCAATGCCCCAGCCAATGTCGCCATCGTCGATGCTGCGCGCATCGTCATCGCCGAACGCGGCCTTGCCGGGATGAGTCTGCGCACCGTCGCCGACCAGGCCGAGATGTCGGTAGGCTCGATCAGCTACCGGATCGGTGATCGGGCCGCGCTGGTTGCGGCGGTGATCGATCGCGAGTTGGCGTTGGCGGACGCCGCGGCGCAGGCATTCCTGGCCCGGCTGGACGGCATCGAACCGGTCACGGCCGGCCTGCTGCCCGATCTGGTCGGCGCCTGGCTGGACCTGACGGCGGGCGAGCAGCGCATATCCGCCATCGTCACCTGCGAACTGGCGCTGTTCGCCAGCCGAATGCCCGACGCCGTCCCGGACGTGCCCCGGTTGCTCGACCGGTCGGCGGCCCTGTGGCGGTCGATGTTGCAGGCGGTGCCGGACGGCGACCGGCTGGCCGACACGATCCACGCCTATTGCCTTGACGAGCGGCCCTTCTCGATCGCACTCGGCGACATGGCCGACTACCGGCTGCTGCGCCAGTCGACCATCCGGGCGCTGCTGCGCGATCCGACCGAAGCGCCCGCACCAGCGGCAAGCCAATGGCATATGGCGCTGGTCGATCGCCTGGCGGGACCATCGGCCGATGCGCTGGACGCCGCCGACATCATACCGCAAGGCGCGAAGGCCGTGCTGGCCGACCATATCGCCGACCTGATCGTCGCGGACGGCGTCGGCGCGCTGTCGCATCGTGCGGTTGCCCAGGCGTCCGGCATGGCGGCGTCCAGTGTCGCCCATCATTTCCCGACCCATCGCGACATCGTCTTTGGCGGGGTCGAGGCCATCTATCGCCGGATGCGGGCGGATATCCGTGCGTCCAACGGCACCGCGCCGGGCAGCGGGACGATCATTCAGTTGACCCATGAGAGCGCCCTGCTCGCCAATCGCAATCCCGCCTTCCTTCCCTTCGCCATCGACATGCGGCGGCGGCGGGCGGAAAATGTCCATGGGCAGGTGGCGCAGTGGATCGGCGTGCCGGTCGATGACGATCGCGCGCGGGTGCAGGCGATCGTCATGGCGCTGATCGGCCATAGCCTTGAAATCCTTGCGCGCGGTGCACTAGCCGAGCCGCTCCCGGACATGTCACGGCATTTTTCTAGAACCGAACAATCGTATTAAAATCATAATTTTTTAGACTTATTAGCCGAACAATCGTATTAAAACCGTAAAAATATACCTCTAGTGCGCCGCCCAACGGTTCGATGGGACGGAGCAAGAATCATGTTCGGGTACAAGACTAAGCGCAGCCTCTTGCGGCTTTCGACGATGCTGGTCGGCGGCACCCTGCCGCTCGGCGCCGGCATCGCCCATGCGCAGGCGCCTGCCGCGTCGGGCGAGGCGTTGCCGGAAATCGTGGTGACGGCCGAGCGCCGCAGCGAGAGCAGCCAGAAGGTGCCGCTGGCGATCCAGTCGATCAGCGGCGATACGCTGGCCAAGACCGGTTACACCTCTGTCACCGACCTTCAATATACCATGCCGGGCCTGCAGTATGACCCGACCCAGGGCGCGGCCTTCCAGATCCGCGGCGTCGGCAGCACCTCCTTCGACTTTTCCAATGCCAAGTCGGTCAGCGTCGTCGTCGATGATGTGGTGATGGACGGCCAGCGCGCCAACGGCCTGACCGGGCTGGTCGATATCGAGCGCGTCGACGTGCTGATGGGGCCGCAGGGCACATTGTTCGGCAAGAATGCGACGTCGGGCGTCATCGCCGTCACCACCGGCAAGCCGAAGATCGGCGACCTGTCAGTCCGCGCCAGCGCCAGCCTGGGCGAGCATGACGAGCGCATCCTGAACGGCACCGTCAACATTCCGCTCGGGCCGATCGCGGCGCTGCGCGTCTCCGGCTTCGACCAGGCGTTCGACGGCTTCGGTCGTAATGTGACGCTCAACCGGCTGGTCGGATCGCAGCATGAATATGGCGGCCGCGCCAAGCTCTATCTGGAGCCGTCGGACAGCTTCAACCTGATGCTGTCGGGCGATTATGCCTATCATTGGGACAGCAGCGTGCGCACGCCGGTGTCGGGCCAGCCGGCCAATGTCACCGCGATCCTCAATTCGCTGGGCGTCTATCCCGGCCCGGAAAGCGCCGACACGGCCGACTCCTCCTTCGGCGAGATCACGACGGAGGAATGGGGCACGTCGCTGCGCGTCAATGCCAAGCTGGGCGATCTCGATCTGACATCGATCAGCGCCTATCGCCGCACCCGCTATGACAATGCGACCCCGGCCAACCTGACGCCGACCGACCAATATGCCTATATCCCGTTCAACAATGGCTATCTCGATACCGAGAAGGTCAGCCAGGAAATCCATCTCGCCTCGCCCACCGGCGGCTTTGTCGAATGGCTGGTCGGCGGTTTCTACAATGACCTGAAAGCGCGCCAGACGCAGCTGCAATGGGGCACGCTGGGTGCGCCGCTCTATGACGCCAATGGCGTGCCGCGGCCGACCCTCTATGCGCTGACCGGCGCGATCGGGGTCGATGCCAATGCCTCACTGTTCAACGCCGAAAATGAAACGGTGGCGGCATTCGGCCAGTTGAAGTTCAATTTTACCCCGCGCCTCAGCCTGACGCTGGGCGGCCGCTATACCCATGACAACAACTCGCAGAGCCTGGACTTCGTCACTGTCGATCCACTGCCGATCGCCGGCTATGTCCCGACCTTCGTCGGGTCAAGTGCAGCCCCGGCGATCGATTTTGGGCGGGTGAAGGGCGACAATTTCTCCTACCGCATCGCCCCGCAATATCAGCTCAGCGACAATGTCATGCTCTATGCGAGCTATTCGACCGGCTACAAGCCGGCCGGCATCGCCTTTGTCGGCAACAAATATGCGCCCTACAGGGACGAGACGGTCAAGGCTTGGGAAGCGGGCATCAAATCGGAATGGTTCGGCCGCCGCCTGCGCCTGAACCTCGACATCTTCCGGTCCGACTTCAAGGATTTCCAGGCGACGATCCTGACCAAGATCCCGGACGGTGCCGGCGGCCTGCTCGACGCGACGGTGATCGGCAATGCCGGCGGCCTGCGCACCCAGGGCGTGGAAGGCAATGTCGCGGTCCAGCCGGTGAAGGGTCTGACCCTGTCGGGCGCGCTGACCTATACCGACGCCAAGTTTACCGACTATGTCTATAATACCACCACCGACTATACCGGGTCGCGCCTCACCAACTCGCCCGAATGGGCCGGCACGGCGGCGATCGACTATGAAACCGAATTCGGGTCGGGCTTTGGCGTGCGCGCCCATGCGGACTATGCCTATCGCAGCGAATATTGGACCGTGGTCGGCCAGCCCGCCTATTCCAACGTGCCCGGCTATGGCCTGGTCAATGGTCGCCTGACCTTCAGCCTGCCCAGCAAGACGGTCGAATTCGGCGTCTATGCCCGCAACCTGTTCGACAAATATTTCTCGACCGGCTGGCAGAATTACGGGGCGCTCGGCCTGCTCCACTACACCTCGCCCAATGCGCGGCGCACGGTTGGCGGTTTCGTCAACGTCAGTTTCTGATCTCCCACAGAGCCTTCGGGGAAGCACAACATCATGAACAAGACGATTGCTGGCGGCATCGCCGCCGCCGCGCTCATCGCGAGCGCGGCCTGGGGAAAAGAAGCGATGGACAGCGCAGCGCCGGACGATGCGCTGACCATCAACCAGATCCAGGTGGTGGGCACGCATAACAGCTATGCCATGCCCGCCGACCCACGCGTCATGGCGCTGATGGCACCGCGCCTGTCCGCGCTGATGGAGAAAATGGGTCTGGGGATGACAGCGGCGCAGCGCGCGGCGATGGAAGATGAGCACCCCGGCGGCCTGACCGACATGGCCAAGACGCTGGATTATGTGCAGATGCCGTTGCAGGCGCAGTTGCGCAGCGGCGTGCGCAGCATCGAGCTGGACCTGCAGCCCGACCCCAAGGGCGGCGCCTATGCCGATCCCCTGCCCTATCGCCAGTTGCGCGAACAGGGCGCGACCAATCTGGCGCCCATCTATGCCGAGGAACTGCGCAAGCCGGGCATCAAGGTCTTCCATGTCGCCGACCTCGATTTCCGCAGCCAGTGCCCCAGCTTCCGCTCCTGCCTGACGCTGCTGAAACAATGGTCGGACAGCGAGCCGGACCATAGCCCGGTCTTCATCCTGCTGGAGCCCAAGCTGTCCGGGCTGGATCGCGCCATCCCCGGCGCGGCGACCGTTCCGCCCTTCGATCAGGCGGCGTTCGACGAGGTGGACGAGAGCATCCGCACGATCCTGGGCCGGGACAAAGTGTTCGCGCCCGACGATCTGCGCGGGTCCATGCCGACGCTGGAGGCTGCGGCGCTTGCCCAGCGCTGGCCCAGCGTGAAGGCCGCGCGCGGCAAGTTCATCTTCCTGTTCCTGGTGCCGGGCATGAACCTGCCGGCCTTTGCCCCCTATCTGGACGGGCGTCCGTCCTTGCAGGGGCGCATGGCCTTTGTTCAGGGCAAGCCCGGCATGGCGCACACCGCCTTCATGCTGTTCGACAATGCGCTGAGCCACGGCGCGGAAATCAAGGATGCGGTGAAGAAGGGCTATCTGGTCCGCGCTCGCGCCGACATCGACACCGTCGATGCCCGCAACGACGACGTCCGTCGCCGCGATGCCGCGCTGGCGAGCGGGGCGCAGATCATCTCCACCGATTATCTGAGCGCGCCCAATGTCTATGCCAATGGCTATCATCTGGCGCCCTTCGCCCAGGGCTGGCGTTGCAACAGCGTCGTCGCCAAATGCGGTGCCGGCAAATGACGAAGGCCGACCTGTCCCGCCGCGCGATGCTGGGCATCTGCGCGGCGGGGGTGGCGGCCCCGGCCCTCGCCGCGCCCAACAAGGGAAAGCGCGATTTTCCCGAGGGCTTTTTGTGGGGATCGGCGACCGCCGCGCATCAGGTGGAGGGCAATAATGTCGCGTCCGACATGTGGCTGCTGGAACATGTGAAGCCGACCCTGTTCGCCGAACCATCGGGCGACGCCTGCGACAGCCTGCATCGCTGGGCGCAGGATCTGGACCTGGTGAAGGCGCTGGGCCTCAACGCCTATCGCTTCGGCATCGAATGGGCGCGGATCGAGCCGGAGCCGGGCCTGTTCTCGATCGCCATGCTGGATCATTATAGCGCAATGATTGACGGCTGCCTGGAACGGGGGCTGGCACCGATCGTCACCTTCAGCCATTTCAGCGTGCCGCGCTGGTTTGCGGGACAGGGCCATTTCCAGTCGGCCGACGGCGCCGACCTGTTCGCCCGTTTCTGCGACCGGGTGATGCGCCATCTGGGCGATCGCATCGCCTATGCCGTGACGCTTAACGAACCCAATGTCTCCGCGCTGCTGCGCTTCGTCGCGCTGCCGCCCGCTTTCATGGGAGGCGTCAAGGCCATGATGGGCGCGGCGGCCAGGGCGTCGGGCATGCCCGGCTTTGCCAGCGCGCTGTTCAGCGAACAGGATGTCACGCCAGCCATGGTCGCCGCGCATATCAAGGCCTATCGGGCGATCAAGGCGCTACGGCCCCGCCTACCGGTCGGCGTCGGCCTGGCAGTCGAGGACGACCAGCTTGTCGGCGAAGATGACAGCTATCGCGCGGCCAAGCGCCAGGCGGTCTATGCCCCCTGGTTCGACGTGACCCGTAGCCATGGCGATTTCATCGGCGTCCAGAATTATACCCGCCGCCGCTATGACGGCCATGGCCTCATCCCGCCACCCGCAGGCGCGGCCATCGCGAGCGATGGACGCGAAATCTATCCAGAGTCGCTCGGCAACAGTGTCCGCTACGCCCATCAGGGTTCGGGCAAGCCAGTGCTGATTACCGAAAGCGGGATCGCGGCCAGCGACGACAGGCTGCGACAGGCCTATATCCCGCAATCGCTGCAAGGGCTGAAGGCGGTGATGGACGAAGGCGTGCCGGTGCTAGGATACACCCACTGGTCGCTGATCGACAATTTTGAATGGGTGTCCGGCTATGGTCCGCAATTCGGACTGGCATCGGTCGATCGCAAGAGCTTTGCCCGCAAGCCCAAGCCCAGCGCAGGTCTCTATGCCCGAATAGCGCGATCCGGCATCCTTCCATGATCGTCCCAATGTCGAAACCGCAGGGACGGGCACAGGCAGGCGATAGCGCCAGCTAGCGCTTCGGCGCATGCGCTGATGATCCGATCACATGCGGCTGAAGGGGGTACCGTTCGGACACCCGCATCGTCCCTATATGAGTTTCGGCCCGATCGCTTTGGCCGAACTCGTTTGCCTCAATTGTCTACTTCTTTAGTTGGCAATCCACCGCTGGATCGCATCGTTGCGCTCCGGCGGACCAGAGACAAGCGGGGACCAATGAACAACAGGAAATTGCTCGCCACCGGATGTGCGGCCATGGCGATCGCCAGCGCGCCGGTGAGCCATGCCCAGGCCCCGGCGGCCGTCGATGCAGCCGATGCCGGCGGTGAGATCATCGTCACGGCCGAGCGGCGCGCAACCGATCTGCAGAAGACGGCGATCGCCATCTCTGCCTTTACGCCGGAAACGCTGGAGCAACGCAACATCACCAATGTGCGCGATCTCGCCGGACAGGTGCCCAACCTGTTCGTGGCGCGAACATCGATCAGCCACACCACCCAGACCTTCTCCCTGCGCGGCGTGGGCGAATCCGATCCGATCCAGGAGCCGGTCCTCGCCATCTATGTCGACGACGTCTATATTCCGCGCCAGATCGCGTCGATGAGCGAATTTGTCGATCTGGAGCGGATCGAGCTGCTGCGCGGGCCGCAGGGCACCCTGTACGGGCGCAATTCGTCGGCCGGTGCGCTGCGTATCATCACCCGCACGCCCGACGAAACCACCCATGTCACCGCCGAACTGGGCTATGGCAGCTATAATGACGTTCAGGGCCGGGCGCTGGTCAGCGGCAAGATCGCCAATGACCTCTCTGGCAGCATCGCCTGGATCCACCGCACCCGCGACGGCGTTACCTATGATCCGACCTTGGGCCATGACGTCAACCGGATCGACCTGGATGCCTGGCGCGGCAAGCTCCATTATACCGGCATCGCCAATCTCGATGCGCTGCTGACCGTCAATTATATGCGCGATCGCAGCGATACCCGTTCTTATATCCCGGTTCGCCAGCCCGGCAGCTTCAGCCGCCGCCGATCCTATTCGGAGGTCGAGCCGGACCAGCATCTCAACAGCGGCAGCGGTTCATTGCGGCTGGTCTATGACCTGTCGCCCAGCCTGTCGATCAAGTCGATCAGCGCCTATACCGGCTTCAACCTCGACCCCGTCAATTACGAGAATGACGGCGAAGCGGCGATGATCCAGAAGAATTTGATCCATTATAACGACAAGGCCTTCAGCCAGGAGGTGCAGCTGAACGGCGAGTTTGGCGACTTGAGCTTCACCAGCGGCCTGTTCTACCTGCATGAGCGCTTCTTCGTGGAGCGCGACGGCTTCAGCCGCACCGGGCCATTGCCGACCTCTCCGGTCAACCGGCTGCGCGCGCACAACATCACCTATACCGACGCCTATGCGATCTTTGGCGAGGGCACCTGGAAGGCGAATGACATATTCAGCCTGACTGCCGGCATTCGTGGCACGATCGAGAAGAAGCGCTTCGTGTTCGACAACAAGGTGATCGACGACAACCGCAATGTCGTGTCGCAATCGATCCAGGGCGAATCCGAAAAGACCTGGAAAGCGCTGACGCCGAAATTGTCGGTGCAGGCGCAGTGGACGCCCAACCTGCTCAATTACCTCACCTATTCGCGCGGCTTCAAATCGGGCGGGTTCGACAATCGTGCCACCCGGCTGGACCTGGCCACCTTGCCCTTCGACCCGGAAAAGGTTTCCACCTATGAAGGCGGCTTGAAGGCCACCCTGTTCGGGGGCGCGCTGCGCAGCAATCTCGCCATCTTCTACAATGATTACAAGGATCTCCAGGTTTCCTTCTACGATCCGGTCTATGTCGGTTCACGCCGTGGCAATGCCGGCAAGGCGCATAGCTGGGGCGTGGAGCTGGAAAATGACCTGCGCCTGTCGGAGCGTTTCTCGATCCAGGCGTCGGGTGGTTATCTCAAGGCCATTTATGACGATTATAAGGGGGCGGGCGGCATCGGTGTGAATGCCGATGGCAATCCCCTGCTCAACGCGCCCAAATGGTCCTTCTCGGGCGGCGCCAATTACGAGTTGCCGCTGGGCGCCAGCGGCAGCAAGCTGCGCCTGTCGGCCAATGCCCAGTATCAGAGCAGTTTCTACCAGAATGCCCTCGCCCGACCGCAGGACGAGGTGCCGGGCCAGACCTTCGTCAACGGCTCCGTCACCTGGATATTGCCGGACGACCGCTTCCAGTTCGCGATCCAGGGTAAGAATATCCTGGGCGCCGACAAGCCGGTCAGTTCGACCTATATTCCGTCGACTGCGGTCTATTACAAAAATTATGCCGACCCGGCGACCGTGCTGCTGAGCGCCCGCTTCTCCTACTGACGCCTTCCCTATTGGCCCATTTCATATGCGCTTGATGAGTCCGCGTTGGTCGCGCGACCCCACCGGGCGTAGATGGAATGGGCTCACCCTCCCCTCCAGCAGAAGGACAAGGCCATGGCCCGTTCTCCGCATATCAAGCTCGGCTTCATCCTGCATGGCGTCGGCCGCACCTGGCATGACTGGCGCCATCCCGACCGCGACGTCAATGCCAGCACCAGCCTTGCCCGCTATCAGGAACAGGCGGCGACCGCCGAGCGCGGCAAGTTCGACTTCCTGTTCGTCGCCGACAGCCTGTCGATCACCGAACGATCCAGCCCCCATTATCTCAACCGGTTCGAGCCGATCACCATCCTGTCCGCACTGGCGGCGACCACCAGCCGGATCGGCCTGGTCGGCACGCTGACGGTCAGCTATTCCGAACCCTTCAACGTGGCGCGGCAATTCGCCTCGCTCGATCATTTGAGCGGCGGGCGCGCCGGCTGGAATGTCGTCACATCCTGGCTGGGCGACACCGCCGCCAATTTCAGCAAGAGCGAACATCCCGCCCATGCCGTGCGCTATCGCATCGCCGCCGAATATCTGGATGTCGTCCAGGGGCTGTGGGATAGCTGGGAAGACGGCGCCCATGTCGCCGACAAGGAAAGCGGCCAGTTCGTCGATCCCGACCGGCTGCATCCGCTCGACCACAAGGGCGAGTTCTTCCAAGTGCGCGGTCCGCTCAACATCAAGCGCACGCCCCAGGGCCAGCCGGTGATCTTCCAGGCCGGTGCATCGGACGACGGCCGCAACTTCGCCGCGCGCCGGGCCGAGGTCATCTTCACCCATGCCGAGACGATCGAGGCCGGCCAGGCCTATTATGCCGATGTGAAGGCGCGGGCGAAGGGCTTTGGCCGCGATGCCGACCAGTTGTTCATCCTGCCGGGCATCGCCGCGATCGTCGGTGACAGCGACGAGGAAGCCGAAGCGCGCTACCGCGAACTCGCTGCGCTGGAATCGATCGATACCGGGCTTGGCTTCCTGTCGCGTACCTTCAACGATCATGATTTCCGCCAATATGATCTGGACGCCCCCTTCCCCGATGTCGCGCATCTGGGCCTCAACAGCCAGCAGAGCGGGACGTTGCGCATCCTGGCCGAAGTCGAGGCAGAGAATCTGACCCTGCGCCAGGTGGCGGAACGGCTGGCGACGCCGCGCGGCGCCTTCGTGGGATCGGCCGAGACGGTCGCCAACCAGGTGCAGCACTGGTTCGAAAGTGGCGCGGCCGACGGCTTCGTCCTGTTCGAGCCGCTGCCGGGACAATTGGCCCTGTTCGTCGACAAGGTGATCCCGATCCTGCAGCAGCGCGGCCTATTTCGCACCGATTATGACGGCACGACCTTCCGCGAGCATCTGGGCCTGTCGGTGCCGGACAATCGCTACAGCGTTGCGCGCGAGGCCAAGTCGGCCGCCTGATCCACTCGAACAAAAAAAAGCGCCCGGCACATCGATTGCCGGGCGCCTTTTTGTTGCGTTCAGCGCAACCAGGCGAGGATATCGTCCGCCTCCGGCCGGTCGAGCCAGTCGGGGCTGACATGCAAGCGCTGCACCACCCGACCCGGCCCCAGCAGCAGCACGGCGGGCTGCGGCAATTCCCAGCTGCCCGTACCGGTCACCTCGCCGATCCAGCCAGCCGGCGGCGGCGACGGACGGTCATCCGGGACGAAGGCGATCCCCAGCAAGCGGGCGAGTTGATTGTCACGATCGGTCGCGACGGCGAAGGGCAGATCGTGGCGGCGCTTGATCTCCACCAGCCGATCGGATTGCTGCGGGCTGAGTGCAACCAGCGGGACGCCGCGCGCACGCAGCACCGGCCAGAGCGTTTCGGCATAATAAGGCAAGGCGATATTGCAGGCCGGGCAACCGGCGAAGCGGAAGAAGATCAGCAACGCCGGTCCCTGCGCCGTCAGCGCGTCGAGCGTCAGTTCGCCATCCTCGACATCATCGAACCCCAGGTCGGGCAGGACATCGCCGGGCTGGGCTGTTGTCGCTGCATCGAAGCGGGCCACCAACTGCTGCCGTTGCGCCGCGTTGCGCGCCAGTTGGGCGGGTGGCCAGTCCCGTTCCCGTTCCACCTGCAGCGCGGCGTAACGCGCCCTCAAATTGTCGCCGACGATCGTCGCCATCTGCCTGTCTCCTTTGCTGGAGATAGGAAAATGGCGCCGCGTGTGACGCGACGCCAATGAGACTTGGCGGAAAGCCGCCGATTAATGCTTATAGATCAGACGTCATAGCCCGCCGCCTGGCGCGATGCCTTGCGCAGCGCCGCTTCCCAGACCAGATCATAATGGGTGCGCCGCCCCTCGACCGGCTGGCGTTCGCGCGACATCTGGCGCTTCACTTCCTCCTGCGCCTCCTCCGGCGCGATCAGCACATTGTCGCGCCCGACGCTGAGCGAACGCACCTGTGCGGTGCAGGCGGATTCGAGCTGATAGATGCCACTCCACGCTTCACCCGGAGAAGCGCCCAGCGCCAGCGTGCCATGGTTGCGCAGCAGCATGACCTTGGTATCGCCAAGGTCCGCCACCAGCCGCTCGCGCTCGTCCAGGTTGAGCGCCACGCCTTCATAATCATGATAGGACAGGCGCGGGATCAGGGCGAGTGCGCGCTGGTTCAAGGGCAGCAGCCCTTCGGCATGGGCAGACACCGCCATGCCGTCGGCGCTGTGGAAATGGGCGATATAATGGGCGTCGTCGCGCGCGCCATGGATCGCCGAATGGATCACATAGCCGGCATAGTTGATGCCATAGTCGCTCTCCCCGATGACATTGCCGTCAAGGTCGACCTTGACCAGGCTGGACGCCGTGATCTCGTCGAACATCAGGCCGAACGGGTTGATCAGGAAATGATGGTCCGGCCCCGGCACGCGGGCGGAGATATGGGTGTAGATGAAATCGTCCCAGCCATAGAGCGCCGAGAGGCGATAAAAGGCGGCGAGATCGACACGCACCTTCCATTCGGCTTCGCTGATGCCGGTGCGGGAAAAACGATCATCCTTGAGGATGGTGGCCATGGGAAAAGCTCCTTGCGTCAGGATCCGAAACTGGTGTCGAAGGCCTGCGCCACGTCCCGCTTGGGATCGATCAGGCCGGCGCGGCGATAGCGGTCGACGATCGCCTGTTCATGGGCGATCACCCTGGCATCGACGGGCTGCGAAATGCGGTTGCTGCGCGCGAAACTGGCGCGGGCGATGTCCAGCGGCAGGCCGGTTTCCCTGGCCAACACGGCGGCAAACTTGTCGGGATGGGCGCGTGCCCAGGCGACCGCCTTCGCCTCGCGCTGAAGGAAGTCGGCGAGCAGCGCGCGCTTGGGCGCGATCGAGGCATCATGGGCGATGTCGATATAGAGCGGCAGGCCATAATCCTTGGCATCGGCAACCGCCCGCGCCCCTTCTTTGACCGCGACATTGGTATAGGGGGTCCAGGTCGACCAGGCGTCGATCGATCCGCTGTCGAACGCCGCCTTGGCATCGCCCGGCGGCAGGAAAGTGACCTTGACCCTGTCAGCCGGGATATGCGCCCGCTCCAGCGCCTGGAGCAGCAGATGATGGCCGATCGATCCGCGCGTGGTGGCCACGGTCTTGCCAACCAGATCCTGGGCCGATCGGATCGATGATCCGTTCTTCACCAGGATCGCCAGCGCCTCAGGCGCCTGGTTGGCTGGCGCCTGCACCGCGATCGCCTTGACCGGACTGCCGCTCTGATAGGCGAAGATGAACGGCGCGTCGGCAGCGAGGCCAAGGTCCGCCGCGCCGCCGCCGACCGCTTCCAGCAGCGGCTGGGCGGCTGGAAATTCGGACCATTCCACCCGATAGGGCGCGCCGTCGAGCGCGCCGGAGGCTAGCATCATCGCCTTCACCTGCCCCTTCTGGTTGGCGACGCGCAGTATCTTGTCATCACTGCGCTTAAAGGTCGCGGCGGCAAGGCCGAGCCCGGCCACCGCGACGAGGGCCGCCGACAGGATGGCGACTTTTTTCTTCGACATGGATCAGCCCGCGAGCGCGACGTCGACCTTCTCCCGCTCGGCCACCTTGCGGCGGACGACCGGCAGCAGTTCGCGGCCATAGAGGATGGAATCGCCCAGCGGATCGAAGCCGCGGATCAGGAAATGGTCGATGCCGATATCATAATAATCGAGCATCGCGTTGGCGACCTGCTCGGGCGTGCCGACCAGACCGGTGGAATTGCCGGCCGCGCCGGTGAGCGCGGCGACGCCGGTCCACAGGCGCTTGTCCTGCCGGTTGGCCCTGGCCGCTTCCAGCAGGCGCAGCGATCCGACATTGGGCGGGCGATGGCCGGTCAGCGGCAGGCCGGCGGCGACGCGATTGGCGCGCACCTGCTCCTCGATCTCCGCCGCGCGCTTCCAGGCCGCTTCCTCGGTATCGGCGATCACCGGGCGCAGCGACAGCGAGAAGCCGGGATTGCGGCCGTGGCGGGCGGCGGCGCGGCGCACCTGACGCACCGTGTCCTGCACCGCTTCGAGCGTTTCGCCCCAGAGCGCATAGACATCGGCATGACGCCCGGCGACCTCGATCGCCTCGGCCGAGGAACCGCCGAAGAAGACGGGCAGATTGTCCGGCTTGATCGCGCTGAAGGCCTGACGAATATCGTAGAAGTCGCCGCGATGGTCGAAAGGCTGGGCCGCCGTCCATTCCTGGCGCAGGATGGTCAGATATTCGTCGGTGCGCTGGTAGCGCTGGGCCTTGACCGTACCGGTGTCGCCATCGCGCGCCATTTCCTCGTCGGCGCCGCCAGTGATGATATGGACCGCGACCCGGCCGCCCGACAGCTGATCGAGCGTCGCAAGCTGACGCGCCGCCACGGTCGGCTGGGTAAAACCGGGGCGATGGGCGACGAGGAAGCCGAGCTTGCTCGTCAGCGCAGCGGCATGGGCGGCGACGATCTGGCTTTCCGGGCTGTTGGAGCCGAAGGGGATGAGGACGCGGTCGAAGCCGCCCTCCTCCTGCGCCTTCGCCGCCGCCTCGACATAATCCTTGTCGAGTACCCGACTGCGGACTGCCGCCTGGGCTTCCGAGCCATTGTTGAAGCCGATATAGCCGATGAACTTGACGCTCATGGGGTCATTCCTTTCCGCTGATCAGATGACGAAGAAGCCGTGGGTGCCATCCTTTTCGAGCTGGGCGACAAGGCCATATTCCCAGTCGAGATAGGCCTGCATCTTCTCGGCCTTGTTGTCGGTGCCCTCATAGGGGCGCTTGTAGCGGCCCTCGGGTCCACGTGGGGCCGGCGCGCCGTCGCTGCCGCGTTCCAGCACCACCGCCGACCAGTCGACCGACAGGACATAGACTTCCCAGCCGAGCTGGGCGAGCCAGGAGGCGCTCATGTCGGCACGCGGACCAAGATCGTCGGTGACGACGATGCGGGCGCCGCGCACCGGGGCATTATGGTCGGTTTCCTGCACCAGCTGGCCGCCCTGCGCATTGCGGAAACCGGGCAGATGCCCCGCCTCATATTCCCGCGGCTGGCGCACATCATAGAGATAGAGGGTGCGGTCGGCGTCGGCCTTCAGATGTTCCAGATCGTCCCAGCCGATCCATTTGACCCCGGCGCGATAGGCGACATCGCGGGCATGGGCGCGGGCCGCCTCGATCGCCTTGCCATCGACTTCGGGAGCCGCGCGTACCTGGCCGGTCTCCAGACCCTGCCCGGCCAGCGTCCAGCCGATCGTGCCGTTGCGCAGCGCAAAGACCTTGTTGGGCAGGCCGGCGTTGACCAGCGACTGGGTGCCGATGATCGACCGGGTACGGCCGGCGCAATTGACGATGATGGTCGTGTCGGGATCGGGCGCGATCGTGCCGGCGCGCAGCACCAGTTCGGCGCCGGGCACGCTGGTCCCGGTCGGGATGCTCATCGTGTGATATTCGTCGTAGCGGCGGGCGTCGAGGATCGCGATGTCGGCCTTCTCGTCGATCAGCGCCTGCACAGCTTCGGCCGCGAGGCTGGGGGTATGGCGGCGATGCTCGACCAGTTCGCCAAAGGCCTTGGAGTAACTGTTCACATCCTCGAACAATTCATAGCCGGCGTCGCGCCAGGCGCTGAGACCGCCTTCCAGTTCGCGAACGTCGGTATAGCCAAGACCCTGCAACCGCACGGCGGCGCGGCGCGCCAGCCCCTCGCCCGCATCATAGACGATGATCGGCGTGTCGAGCCGGGGGATACGCCAGCGCGCTTCCTCATCGATGCGGCGCAGCGGGATCTGGGCAGCGAAGAGCGGATGGCCCTGCGCAAAATCATGTTCCTCGCGCACGTCGATCAGAGCAATCTCGTCACGGGCGATCAGGGCGGTGCGGATATCGGCCGGGGTCGCGACCTCAGTACGGTCCAATATGTCGGTGGTCATGCGTTTCTCGATCTGTCCCAGAGGTTGGGGATGACGCGGTTGGCGTATCCGGAAATGAAGCTTTTGGGCGTGCCGTCGGGGGCGAAGGTCGCGCGCTCGACCGCGCCGATATTGGCGCCATAGACATGGATGCTGACCGACGGCGCATCGGCCCGGCCGTTGGAGACCCGGTGGATGTCGCCGATCCGGGGCGAGACGGCATCAACCTCGCCCTCACGCAACAGGTCGGCGCCCTGGGCGACCAGCCCGCCGCCGGGCAGGCGATGGAAACGCTCGACCTGCTCGCTGCCGCGCAGCACGCCGACCAGCCCCCAGACGCCATGGTCGTGGATCGGGGTCGACTGGCCCGGCCCCCAGACGAAGCTGACGATGCTGAACCGCTCGCGGCTGTCGCAATGGAGCAGATATTGCTGGTAGCGAT
The DNA here is from genome assembly GCF_000281715.2 of Sphingobium sp. AP49. NCBI lineage: Bacteria > Pseudomonadati > Pseudomonadota > Alphaproteobacteria > Sphingomonadales > Sphingobiaceae > Sphingobium > Sphingobium sp. AP49. The sequence goes on from NZ_CP124576.1 coordinate 2,932,530, forward strand.
CGGGATCGGGCCGGGCATATTCGGGCGGCAGCCAGTCGTCGCGGGCGATCAGCCGGGCGAGCAGGGTGCGGCCGCTTTCCAGCAGCGCCTGTTCGTCGCGGGTGCAGGCGATGAGGTCGGCCAAGGCCGTGACGAAGCCGCGCAGCCGGCTGGTATCGACCGGCCGGTCGATCGTGGTGACGGCGTTCATTCCGCTGCTTCCGCCTGCCGGGGGAAAGGCACGACACCCTCGCCATGATGGTCCCCGCCCAGATGGGAAAGGAGTTGTTCGCGCAGTCGGCCGGCAAGGCCCGCGCGCTCGCCGCGCGCGGCGTGAATGCGCTCCTCCGCGACGATCCGCCCCTTGTCGAGCACCAGCACTCGATCGGCCAGCGCGATCGCCTCCTCCACATCATGGGTGACGAGCAGCACTGCGGGACGATGGGTCCGCCACAGCGAGAGGACAAGGTCGTGCATGCGATAACGGGTCAGCGCGTCGAGCGCGGCAAAGGGCTCGTCGAGCAGCAGCAATTGGGGTTCGCGCACCAGTGCGCGGGCGAGCGCGGCGCGCTGCGCCTCTCCACCGGACAGGGTGAGCGGCCAGGCGTCGAGCCGATGGCCAAGGCCGACTTCCTTCAGCGCGGCTTCGGCTCGATCGCGAATGGCACCGCCTTTCAGGCCGAGCGCGACATTCTTCCAGACCGGTTTCCATGGCAGCAACCGGGCATCCTGAAACACGACGGCACGGCTGTCAGGGACTTCGACATCCTGCACGCCGGCATCGTCCAGCCCGGCGAGCGTGCGCAGCAAGGTGGTCTTGCCCGATCCCGACCGGCCCAGCAGGGCGATGAACTCGCCCGGCGCGATCTCCAGGTCCAGCCCGTCGATGATGCGGTTGGCGCCGAAGCTGCGGGTGAAGCGCTGCAGGCGGACGACCGGTTCGGGATGCGGCTGGTGGGCCGCGCTGTCGATGCTGGAAAAGCCGAGGCGCGCGTCCATGATCAATTCTCCACTATGCTGGGGCGCCAGACGAGGGCGCGGGCTTCGAGGGACCGGACCAGCCAATCGGCACCAAGGCCGAGAATGGCGTAGACCATGAGGCAGACGACGATGATGTCGGTGCGCATGAAGTCGCGGGCATTGTTGATGAGATAGCCAAGCCCCGCCGAGGCGTTGATCTGTTCCGCCACCACCAGCACCAGGATCGAAATGGAGAGCGCATAGCGCAGCCCGACCAGCAGCGAGGGCAAGGCGGCGGGCAGCACGACGTGCCAGACCTGTTCCCAGCGGCTGAGGCCGAAGCTCTTGGCGGCATCGAGCAGGCGCGGATCGACGCCGCGAATGCCGGCATAGAGGTTGAGATAGACCGGGAAGATGGTGCCGAAGGCGATCAGCGCGATCTTGGGCGTCTCACCAATGCCGAACCAGACGATGAACAGCGGCGTCAGCGCCAGCGCCGGAATGGTCCGCTTGATCTGCATCAGCGGGTCGATCGCCAGTTCCGCGCCGCGCGACAGGCCCGCCGCCAGCCCCAGCGCCAGCCCCAGGCCGACGCCGATCAGCAGGCCGACCGCGACGCGCGCAAAGGAGACGAGCAGGTTGGAGGGCAGTTCACCGCTCAGCACCATCTGGATCAGGGTGCCGATTACGGCGGAGGGCGCGGCCAGCGTCCGTTCCGGAATGAGGCCGGTGCGCGACCCCAGTTCCCACAGCAAAAGTAACAGCAAAGGTGACAACCAACGGCCGCCGAAGCGGGCGAGGGAAAAGCGGCGTCTGGCGCGCTGCGGCGGCGGTTCGCCCCTTATTGCCAATGCGGTCATGTCCATCCGTCATGCTGGTGAAGTCGCCTTCATCCAACATCAATTCTCTACTCATTCAATTGAGTTTTATCCTGCGGGCCTATGAGGGAAAATCATAGGTCATCATTCACCCCTATTTCCGGGCATTTCGGCGCGCGATGGGCGGGATAGCTTTTCCTGCCCCCGGGCAAACTCTACTATTTTGATTGATATATTGCGATGGATCATAAGCGCAGGCCCGTGCCCGGCATCGGATCGGCCCCCTTTCACCATCAAAAGGATATGCCGTGCCGGTCAATCTGCCGACCAATCTCCTGCGCAGCTTCGTCGCGATCGTCGACACCGGGTCGATGCTCAATGCGTCGGAACAGGTGTTCGTCACCCAGTCCGCCCTCAGCCTGCAGATCAAGCGGCTGGAGGAACTGGTGCAGCAGTCGCTGTTCCTGCGCGAAGGCCGCCGCCTCCACCTGACTGCGGCCGGCGAGGTGCTGCTCGACTATGCACGCCGGGTGCTGAGCCTGCATGACGAGGCGGTGGCGGCGGTCAGCGCCGGACGCTTTGCCGGCCCGGCGCGGATCGGCATGGTGCAGGATTTTGCCGACAGTCTGCTCTCGGGCCTGCTCTCCCGCTTTGCCGAACTGCACCCGGACGCGCAAATCTATGCGCGGGTCGCGGGCACGGCCGAGTTGCAGGCGCTGCTCGACCGCCGCGAACTGGATATCTTGCTGGGCTTTGCCGCGCCCAATGACGGCAGCGCGGTCACGGTCGCGCCGATGAGTTGGTATGGCACGGCCGAACTGGTCGAGCGCGACACCATCCCGCTGGCAGTGCTGGAGGAGCCCTGTCGTTTCCGCGAGGCGGCGATCCGGGCGCTGGAGGATAATGGCCTGCAATGGCGGATCGCGGTCGAGACGCCCAACCTCGCCACGCTGCGCGCGGCAGTGGCTGCGGGCCTGGGCATCACCGCACGCACCCATTTGTTCCAGGACGATATGACAGTGCTGGAGCATGAGCGCCTGCCCACCCTGCCCCGCGTCGCCGCGATCCTGCGCACCAGCGACAAGCTGGATCGCGCCGCGCATCGGCTGGCGGAACTGGCGCGCGAGACGGTGACCGGGCTTTAGATCGGAATGATTTAGACTGATCCACTGCGTCATTGCGAGCGCAGCGAAGCAATCCAACATCGCTCGGATGGATTGCTTCACTTCGTTCGCAATGACGATTCAAGGGCAAGTGACCGGGCTTTAGCGCCCGGTCATCCCCATCATCAATAACCGCGCGCCGGATCGACGATGTCGGACGGCGCCTCGCCCCGGACGAAGCGGGTCAGGTCGTCCTGGATCTTTTCCAGCAGGCGATGGCGCACCAGTTGGTAATTGCTGGAAATATGCGGGGTCAGCCGTACCCTGGGATGGGTGTAGAGGACATGACCTTCCGGCAGCGGTTCGGGATCGGTGACGTCCAGCGTCGCAAAGCCCAGCCGGCCATCATCCAGCGCCCGCACAAGGGCCGCCTGATCGACCACCGATCCGCGCGCGACATTGATAAGGTGTGCGCCCGGCCGCACCCGCGCCAGCAGCGCGTCATCGACCAGATGGCGGGTCTGGGCAGTGGCCGGCACGGCGAGCAATATATGATCCGCCTCCTCCACCAAAGTGCCGACATCGCCGACCAGTTGCACGCCCGGCACGCTGGGCTGCGCGCCGGATCGCCGCACGCCGATCACCTGCGCGCCGAGCGCCAGGCCGCGCCGTGCCACCGCCGCGCCGATCGCGCCCATGCCGATGATGCCGATGGTCGTGCCCGATACCCGGCCCAGTTGCGCCGGCCCCCATTGTGCCCGTGAACGGACGGTGACGGCATCCAGATTCTTGGCATGGGCATAGATGGCGGCGATCGCATAATCGGCAATCTCCTCCGACGCGACGCCGCGGCCACAGGTCACCAGCGGCGCGTCGAGCAGCCAGTCGGGATAGAAATCGACCCCGACCGAGGCGCTGTAGACCCATTTGAGGCGCCCCGGCCAGGGTGCAGGGCGGCTGACATCGGTCGCACGCCAGGCGGGCGACGGGCGGATCAGCAGGATGTCGGCCTCGTCGGCGGCGCTCCAGGGCGTATCCTCGGCGACGTCGATCAGCACGGGAGCGGACGGGTGGCGGGAGAGGCTCCGGTTGAAATCCGGCTCCATCTGGCTGGCAATGATCAGGGACATGGACTCAATTCCCCAGCGCCGCGCGACCGGCGGCAATCAGGATGGTGTCGGTCTGCGGCGAATGGATACGGCTGCACAGCACGTCGCGATAATGGCGCTCCAGCGGATTATGGCGGCTGATTCCGGGATTGCCGGTCAGTTCCAGCCCGATCTCGACCGCGCGGATGGCGTTCGCGGTGGCGACATATTTGATCGCATTGGCCTCCACCGCCGACGGCGGATCGCCCGCGTCGATCCGCGCGGCGGCGTCGCGCACCAGCGTGCGGTTGACCTGCAACAGCGCCTCGATCTCGCCGAACTTCTCCTGCACGCGCGGCAGGGTGGCGAGCGACGCGCCGAGGTTGCTCGGTACCCGGTCGTTGAGATAGGCGCGCAGCCAGTCGCGCGCGGCCCGCGCCACCCCGTCATAGATGACCGAGATGGAGAGCGCATTCCACAGCGTCTGGACCGGATCGGGCGCGCCCCATTCCTCCGGCCGGCGAATGTCGACCGCATGGTCGGCCGGCGTCGGCGTATCGGTGAAATGGACGGCATGGCTGACCGTCGCTCGCATGCCCAGATGATCCCAGGCCGGCTCGATCTCCACCCCCGAACTCCCGGCCCGGACCAGGAAATTGCCGACGCGCGGGATATCCTCGTCGGTCTTCGCCCAGACCGAATACCAGTCCAGCCCGGTCGATCCGGTCGAATAGATTTTGGTGCCGCTGATCGCCCAGCCATGGGCGGTGCGCCGTGCGATCGTGGCGGGCAGGCCACCGCGCACCGGGGTGCCCAGTTCGGGTTCGACGCGCAGCCCGCCGATCAGGCCCCGGCCCGCCACCGCGTCGCGCGCCAATTGCGCGTAGATGTCCGCCGGCCAGCCGCGCGCCCGGTTGGGCGTGGCATGATAATGATAGGTCATGAACAGGATCAGCGCGGTCGAGGGGTCGCCCTTCGCCACCGCCGCCAGCACCCGCAGCGCTTCAGAGACCGATGCGCCCCGCCCGCCGAGCGCGCGCGGCACGGTCAGCGCGATCAGCCCTTGCTGCGCCAATATGTCGAAATTGGCGCGGGGGAATTCAGCACTACGGTCATATTGCTCCGCATTGGCGGCCAGCAGCCGGGTCAGCCGGTCGAGCTGGTCGGCGGGCACCGGCCCTTCGGGCGGCAGCGGCTGCACGGAAATTGCCTGGGTCGCCATGCTATCAGCCTCTCTTGGGAATGGCATCGTTGAAACGGGCATCCCAGAGCGGGCGGACGTCCACCCGCTTGGGAACCAGCCCGGCCTTGAAGAAGACGTCGGCGACCTGCTGCTGCGATCCGATCGCCTCGGGCGTGACCGGGCGCAGTTCATAGGTCGCGCTCTTGCGGCGGAACTGGTCGAGCACATAATCGCGCGGCACGCCGATATCCTGGGCGACGATGCCGGCCCATTCCTCCTGATGCGTGGCCGCCCAGCCAAAGCCCTGCTGCACCAGCGCCAGATATTCGCGGATGATGGCCGCCTTGTCGGGATCGGCCAGCGCATCGACATGGGCGGAAACGAGATAATTGCCCGACAGGATGCCATTAGCGGTGCGCAATATCCGCGCCCCCTCGGTCGCGATCGCGCGCTGGATCGGGAAGCCATAGATCGCCCAGGCATCGAGCGCCCCTTGCGAGAAGGCCGCTGCGCCGTCCGACACGCCCATCGCAACGGGGGTGATGTCGTCCCAGCTCAGGCCGACCTCCTCCAGCATGCGGATCAGGAAATATTGGGCGGTGGTGGCGCGGACATAGCCGACGCGCTTGCCCTTGAGGTCGGCGATGGCGCGCGCCTTCGATCCCTTCGGAACCAGCACCACCTGATTATTGACGTCGCCATGGGCGACCGCGATCTGGCGGAAGCTCTGGATGGTGGAGGCGGCGGCGAAGATCGGCGGGATCTCGCTCATCCCGCCATAATCGAGCGATCCGCCATTGAGCGCCTCGACCACCAGATGGCCGGACTGAAACTCGCTATAGGCCAGGTCGAAGCCCCTGGGCTGGATGCCCGCCGCCTTGAACAGCAGCCGCGTGTCACCGTCGCCCTTGCCGGTGATCGACACGCGCAAGGTCGGGCGCCCTGTACGCGATGCACCGCACGCCGAAAGCAGCAGACTGCCGGCGGCGGCACCAAGCATATGCCGTCTGGACAGCATATCAGCGCCCGCCAGCCGCGTCCCGCACCGACGCACCGCTATCGCCGGCCCGCTCGAACAGGATGATGGCCGGATCGCGCAGAAATTCCTGCCGGGCCGCCACCTGCAGCCGGACAAATCTATCCTTCCATCGCCGCGTCCATGACATAGACATTCCGTCCTCGATAAGATTGACCAGGCTATTTATCTATCAACGAAGTAGAGATACGTCTGTCAAGCAATGCTCCGCGACTCATTAGAAATGCTTGATCCATGCTGAAGCTCTCTCACCTGACCATCATCGGCGGCGGTTTCAGCGGTACGCTGCTGGCGATCAACCTGCTGCGCTACGGCTCGATGCGGGTCACGTTGGTCGAACGGCGGCCCGATCGGCTGGGCAAGGGCCTCGCCTTCGGCAGCGCCCGTCCCGATCATATCCTGAACGTCCGGGCCGGCAATATGAGCGCCTTCCCGGACCAGCCGACGCATTTCGCCCAGTGGCTGGCACGCGATACCGGCGGAACGGACGCCAGCTTCGCGACCCGCGCCACCTATGGCCGCTATCTGGCTTCGCTGCTCGACGCGGCCCGGGCAGAAGCCGGCGACCGGTTCGAGGTGATCGACGATCAGGCGATCGACCTGGTGACGATGGCGCAGCAATGCCGGGTCGCATTGTCGTCAGGCCGGACACTGACGACCGATCTGGTCGCGCTGGCCCCCGGCAATCTGCCGCCCCATGACCTGCCGCCGTTCCGCGACCTGGCGCCCCCGCTCTACGCCGCCGATCCGTGGGGCAGCGACATCAGCCACGATCTTGCACCAAGCGACCGGGTGCTGCTGCTGGGAACCGGGCTGACGGCGGTAGACTGCATCCAGACATTGCATGGCGCCGGCTTCCAGGGTTCCGTTTTGGCCATGTCGCGGCGCGGCCTGCTGCCACACAGCCATGCGCCATCATCGCCATCGCAGCCCCTGCGCGACAAGCCGGCATCCCATTGCGCAGCCTTGATCCGCACCATCCGCGATCGCGCCGCCACAGCGGGCTGGCGCAATGCCGTCGATGAATTGCGGCCCTTTACGCAGGATATCTGGCGCGCGGCGACGGCGACCGAGCGTGCCCGCTTCCTGCGCCATGCCCGTCCCTATTGGGATGTCCATCGCCATCGCATCGCGCCGCTGGTGGCCGAACGCCTGGCCGCGATGCAGGCCGAGGGGCGACTGAAGGTCGCCGCCGGCAAGATCATCCAGGCGCGTCGCCATGCGCATGGGCTGGTCGTGTGCTGGCGCCCCCGGGGCGAAAGTCAGACACGGGAGGTCCCGGTTGCCCGCGTCATCAATTGCACCGGTCCGCTGGCCGATCTGCGCCGTACCACCGATCCGCTGCTGCGATCGCTCTCCGACCGCGGCATGATCCGTCCCGATGCGTTGGCGATCGGCATCGACACGGACCGCCAGGGCCGCGCCATCGCACAGGATGACCACCCGCAGGATCGCCTGTTGGTCGTCGGACCAATGACACGTGGCGCGCATTGGGAAATCGTCGCCGTACCCGACATCCGCCGCCAGACATGGGATCTGGCTAGGGCACTTACCGGCGCGCAATGGAGCATGGCCGACGGCCTATGACCGACATCCTGCCATGGATGCGGCAATGCCCTTGTCAGGCGAAACCAAAAACATCCAAGCTGTCCCGATAGGCGGCCGAGGGGCGCATCCCGCAAAGCGCCAGAAAATCGAGGAAGCCCGCCACCCTTGCCCGATATCCTTCGCTGAAGGCACGGTAATCCGCCAGCCGGGCCAGTTCGGCCAAGGGCAGTTCGCTGGGGAAATCCTGCTTCGCAATATGCGGCAGCGCGAAGAACTCGGCCATCTCCGTCGTGCGACTGTCGATCGTCACAAATAGCGCGCGCAGGCCAGCCAGCAAGGCCGCGACATTGGCGTGAAAGCGCAAGCCCAGACTGAAATCATGCCGCCGGTCATGCCGGATCCAGGATTCCAGGTCGAAGAACATATGCCCCTGCCGCTCGATCCACGCGATCACCTCGGCATTGTCATAATCCGTGTCGCGGATGGATAGCGCTGTCTGCTCGATGAAGCCGTCGCAATGCTCCTTCAGATAGCGCAGGATCGCATCGTCCTTTGGCGACATCCGGCCCCAGAAAGAGCTGTAATTGCCGACCGCGCTCAAGGGGGCTGTATCCTGCGCCAGATAATCGAGCGACGGTTGAAACAGGGGGATCATATAAAGTGAGGGGCAGCCAACGACATGCACATCGTTGATGCCATGCTGTTGCAGGATGCGAGCGGTGAACGCGCCGCGCGCCGCCACCGGGCCGCGTGAGGCCACTTCCTTCACCGTCGCCAGCATGTCGGGATGGAAATGGAAATCGCCGTCCCCCCGATCTGCCTGCAACCCGATGCTGATCGGGATGATCGGGCGATCGCCGACCCGTTCAAGCCAGCGCACAAGATTGGGCGGTGCAGGGTCCTGTTCGCGTATCCAGATCAGTTCCGTCGTGACGAAACGATCATAGCCCTGCCATGCCTCCTCGTCCCATGGCGAAAGGATGTGACAATCCACCAGACGGGCCAGGGCGTGCATGAAAAGGATATTGCCGCTGTTGTTCGACAAGGCCCAATATTTTTCGTCGAACGAAGCGAACTGGTCGAAAGTGGGAAGAATAACAGCTGTCTGCACAGGCACCTCATGTTGGTGAGTGAGGCTAGCGCGGCGGTTCGTGCGGTCGAGCGCGGCGCGGCCAACCGAGTGATGCACACGCCCCGGCGATGGCGACGCCACCTTGTGACAAAATTCCCACGCATTCAAGATATCCATTCGCAATAGCATTGACAATGCGAATAGGTCTCAATAGCAGCGGCTTCGACACAATTTTGGGGGTTCCGAAACAATGGCAAAGTCCGGCAATATTCCATCCTTCCTTGCACTCAGTTGCGTAGGCATGGCCGCCCTGGCGAGCGGAGCACAGGCGCAGGATGCGCAGCAAGGCCAGGCGCTGGGTGGCGTTACCGTCACGGATACGGCGATCGACGATAACGGCATCAAGGTGGAAAAGCCGGAATCGCCCAAATATGTGCGCCCCCTGCTGGATACGCCGCAGACCATCACCGTCATCGGCAACCAGACCATCCAGAAGCAGAATCTGCTCACCCTGCGCGATGTCCTCTCCACCGTTCCGGGCATCACCTTCGGCGCGGGCGAAGGCGGCGGCGGCTATGGCGACAGCATCAACCTGCGCGGCCAGAGCGCCAATAACGACATCAGCATCGACGGCGTGCGCGACAGCGCCCAATATAGTCGCACCGACCCGTTCAACCTGGAACAGATCGAAGTCACCAACGGCGCCAATTCCGTCTATGGCGGGTCGGGCGCGATCGGCGGCAACATCAACCTCGTCACAAAGCGCCCCAAGGCGGACAGCGAGACGCTGGTCCAGGCGGGCCTAGGCACGTCCGATTATTATCGCGCCACGATCGACAGCAATGTCCGCGTCAACGACCTGATCGCCGTGCGCCTCAATGCCATGTATCATGAAAATGACGTGCCGGCCCGCCAGGTCGACCGCTATGAGCGCTGGGGCGTCGCCCCCTCGGTCAAGCTGGGCGTCGACGGCCCGACCTCCGCCACGCTGATGTATGTTCATCAGGAAGACAAGAATACGCCGCTCTATGGCGTGCCCTATTACAAGAACGCCTTTTACGACGGCGCCCTGCCCGGCGTCCCCTATAGCAGCTATCTGGGCTATCCCAATGTCGACAAGCAGGACCAGACCGTCGATCAGGCAACCCTGATCTTCGACCATCAGTTCAGCGATACGGTATCGCTGCGCAACCTGTCGCGTTGGCAGCGGGTCGAACAGAATCTGGTGGTCAATCCGCCGCAGGGCGGCACCTATTGCCTGGCCGACGGCAAGACCCAGTTGGGCGTCGCCTGCGCCGCCGGCCAGGTGCGCGGCATGTATTATCCGGGCGGCCCGCGCGGCAATTATCGCGACTCGGTGAACCAGTCGCTCTACAATCAGCTCGACCTGACCTTCGACATCCCGGGCGGCCACACGCTGGTGGTCGGCACGTCGGCGATGCAGGAAGATTATGTGCTCGACACCGGCAATGTCCTGCGCAATGCGGGCGGCGCGCTGCCCAACCCGACGCTGAACCCGATCCCGATCGGCGTGCCCACCGACTATAGCGGCCCGGTCAACCCGATCCGCACCGGCCACCAGGTCGGCGACACGTTCAACGTGGCCGCCTATGCCTTTGCCGCCGCCAAGATCATCGACCAGCTCGAACTGAATGGTGGCGTCCGCTATGAACATAACCGTGCCCGCTTCCGGTCCGATACGATCGCGACGCCAGCCGCCGGCGGCGCCTACACCACCGGTGCGAAGCAGGATACGAGCGACAATCTCTTCTCCTATCGCATCGGCCTCGTCTTCAAGCCGGTCGAGAATGCCAGCCTCTACGCCGCCTATGGCAACAGCCTGACGCCGACGTCGAGCAGCGTGCGCGGCGGGTGCGGCATCGCATCGGTCGACCAGGTCAATCTGGGCCTGGAGCCGTGCGGCGTCGACCCGCAAAAGGCCGAAAATTTCGAGATCGGCGGCAAGATCGACCTGTTCGATGCCAAGCTGCAGCTGACCGCCGCACTGTTCCGCAACAAGCGTACCAATTATTCGGTGGCCAGCAACGATCCCGCGATCGGCAACATCAACGTCAATGACGGCCGCAACAAGGTGGACGGCATCACTCTGGGCGCATCGGGCAACATCACCGAGGCCTGGTCGATCTTTGCCAACTACACCTATCTCAAGAGCAAGGTGCTGCAGAGCGTATCCAACTTCTGCCTGGCCAATCCGGGGGCATCCTACACGCCGACCGGCGCAACGGCCGCAGTCACCTGCCCCACTTACGATCCGCAGGCCGGCAACCCGCTGACCAACACGCCCAAACATTCGGGCAGCCTGTTCACCACCTATATGCTGCCTTTCGGACTACAGCTGGGCTATGGCCTGACCTATCAGGGCAGCTTCTACCTGAACAACGCCCAGACCACGCCGACGACCATATTGTACAAGTCGGACGACTATCTGGTCCACCGCGCGATGATTTCCTATAATTTCACCGACAGCCTGTCGGCGCAGCTGAACATCCAGAACTTCACCAACGAAAAATATTATACCAGCATCCGTAACAATGGCTGGGCCAATCCGGGTGAAGGTCGCTCCTGGGTGCTGACCCTGGGTTACAAGCTCTAAGCCCGTCCTCCCCGTCGGGCCGGTGCCGTGGCCCTCCTCGACATCGCACCGGCCCGACGAACCGAACGCCCGCAGCCCGCTGCGGGCGTTCTTTTTTGCACGCGCCGGGCGTGGCGATCAGGGCGCTGGCTGCTACAGGGGTGCTATGAGCCCTTCTGACGATCTTGCCATTCGCCTGCGCCGCGCCAACTTCAACCGTGCACTGGCGGACGCCGACCTTGCCGCCATCGGCCCGATCCTGGCGCCAGACGTGGTCATGGTGACCGGCACCGACAGCGGGGTGATTGCCGGACGCAAGGCCCAGATTTTGGCCTGGAAGCGGGAGTTCGGCGCGCCCGAACGGACCGTCTATACACGCACCCCCGACGATATCCTGATCTCGCCGATCGAACCGATCGCTTTCGAGCATGGCCATTGGCAGGGCATTGCGGCCGATGATGGCCATGCTGTCGCGTCAGGCCGCTATAGCGCGAAGTGGCGCCGCATCCGCGACGAATGGCAGATCGAAGCCGAGCTCTATCTAACCCTGGCCTGAAGGCGAGCAGCGCCCACCAAAATAAAAGAACAAGCAATAGCAGCGGGATCGCCGCGTCTATCGCCGATGCCCACAATAATGGTTAACAAAATATTGCCGCAGGACTGCAACGCGCCTAAGCCGCCATCCATCGATTCATGACGTCACGGCGCAGCATCGAGATGAGGCAATAATTGGCAGAGAAGGGGACTTTCGCCTGTTGCGACAAGGCAGAATAAACTGCCAGCACATGCGAAGATCCGGAAATATCCTGTATGAAAAAGACCGGCTTTTTTCTGATCGCGACAACCGCACTCTCGCTGGCCAGCCCATTGCTGGCTTCCCCTGTGTCAGGCACCGATGCGCTGCGCGAGTGGAATCTGGTCGTGCTGGGCAACCTCGACTCGTCGTCCGAAGTCGAAGGCCGCACCTTTGTCGGCGGAGACCTGACCGGCACCTCCTCCAGCTACCAGATTTCGACGCCGGCAACCTCTCCGTCCGGCCAGCCCGGCCTGACCGTGGTCGGCAATGTGACCGGCGGCATCAAGAATCTGAACAATGGCGCGGGCGCCGTGATCGGCGGCAATGTCGATAGCGGCTTCAACCTCAATGGCGCGACCCAGTCGGTGAAGGTCGGCGGCACGATCAGCAACACCAACGTCAACCAGAACAGCGTGCAGTCGGGCCTGGCCACATCCGATCCCGGCTTCGCCTCCGCCCTCGCCACCCAGGGCACCGTGCTGGCAGGCAGCATGAAACAATTGTCGACCGACCTGTCGGGGCTGGCCGCCAATAGCGACATGGTGATCAGCGGCAACCGCGCGACCTTCAACGCCGCGCCCGACGCCAATGGCCTGGCTGTCTTCTCGATCAGCGCGACCGATCTCGACAAGATCGGGGAAATCGCCTTCAACCTCAACGGCGCCGATACGGCGGTCGTGAACGTCAGCGGCGACGCGATCCACCTCAACGACAATTTCCTGGGCGGCACCGCCAATCTGGGCGAGCATGTGATCTGGAACTTCGGCGATGCCCAGTCGCTCGATCTCACCAACGCCTGGGGCGGATCGGTGCTGGCCCCCTGGGCATCGGCCACCACCAGCAACTATATCCAGGGGTCTGCAATATTCGGCAGCCTGACCCAGAATGGCGAAATGCACCTCGGGACCTATGAAGGCGGCTACACCCCGCCGATCGATCCGCCGACCGGCAGCAGTTCGGGCGGCACGCCCATCCCCGAAGCTCCATCCTGGTCGCTATTCCTGCTGGGCATCGCCGGCGTGCTGCTGGGTCGACGGTTGATCCGCAAGCCGACCTGAGGCAGAGGCGGGCGAACCGCAACGCGCCCGTCCGGCCATTCAGCCAGACCCGGGAAACGGACGGACTGGCGCAGCCCCCTTCTGCTTGGCCCCGCCCGGCGGCACAGGGGGCGACTGATTCAATAATCTGTTTGTAGATCGTCCCATTTCCATGAAAATGCCCCGCTTCTTCTCATCCTCCGCCTGCGACATGGCGATCGACCTCGGCACCGTAAACACCGTCATCTATGTTCGTGACCGTGGCATCGTCCTCAACGAACCGTCGGTGATCGCAATCGAAACCCAGCGCGGCATTCGCCGCGTCAAGGTGGTCGGCAACGAAGCCAAGCTGATGATGGGCAAGACGCCGGCCAATATCCAGGCGATCCGGCCGCTGCGCGACGGCGTGATCGCCGACATCGACGTCGCCGAACAGATGATCAAGCATTTCGTCGACAAGGCGCTGAACGGCGGCCGCTTTGGCCGTCGCCACGACGTCGTGATCTGCGTGCCGTCGGGATCGACCATGGTCGAACGCCGCGCCCTGCGCGATGCCGCATCCAACGCCGGCGCGGCGCGAGTGCAGTTGATCGAGGAACCGATGGCCGCCGCGATTGGCGCCGACCTGCCGGTCACCGAGCCGCGCGGGGCCATGGTGGTCGATATTGGCGGCGGCACCACCGAAGTCGCCGTCCTGTCGCTCAATGGTATCGCCTACAGCAATTCCGCCCGTGTGGGCGGCGACAAGCTGGACGATGCGATCGCGTCCCACATCCGTCGGGTGCATAATCTGATGATCGGCGAAGCCACCGCCGAACGGGTCAAATGCGCCATCGGCTGCGCGACCCCGCCCGATGGCGAGGGCGAGCGCATCATCGTCAAGGGGCGCGACCTGGTGAATGGCCGGCCGTCGGAGATGACCATCAGCGAGACGGAGATTGCCGACGCCCTGTCAGAACCGGTCGGTCAGATCACCAGCGCGGTGATGACCGCGCTGGAACAGACCGCACCCGAGCTGTCGTCCGACATCATCGATGAAGGCATCACCCTGACCGGCGGCGGCGCACTGCTGCGGCGGCTGGATGAAGCGCTGTCCGAGGCCACCGGCCTGCCGGTGCGCATCGCCGAAAACCCGCTTATCTGTGTGGCCATGGGCGCGGGCCGGGCGATGGAAGACCGGGCTTATGAGGGGGTCCTGGCGATCTCCTGATCCCGGCGCACCGCCCGGACGATGGATGGATCCCATCCCTGCCGGGGCCTGCGACATCAGCGCTTGCCAGCACTGGCAAATGCCGCCAAGCAAAAGCCCGCAAAAGAGAGGATAGCGGGCGGATGAGCTTTTACGACGTTCTGATCGTGGGTGCGGGCCATGCCGGGGCACAGGCGGCGATTTCGTTGCGCCAACTCGGTTTCGAAGGATCTGTCGCGATGATCGGCGACGAAAAGGATCCCCCCTATGAGCGCCCGCCATTGTCCAAGGAATATTTCGCCGGCGACAAGAGCTTCGACCGCATCCTGATCCGTCCGGCTGCCTTCTGGGACGAGCGCAAGATCGCCATGCTGCTCGGCCGGCGGGTCAAGAGCGTCGATCCGGTCGGCAAGTTCGTCACGGTGGGCGACGAGGAAATCGGCTATGGCAAGCTGATCTGGTGCACCGGCGGCTCTCCCCGCATGCTGACCTGCAATGGGGCAGACGCCGCCAACGTCCATGCCGTGCGCCGTCGCGACGATGTCGACGCGATGATGGCCAAGATCGACAGCATCAGCCATGTCACCATCATCGGCGGCGGCTATATCGGGCTGGAGGCGGCGGCCGTCCTGTCCAAATTCGGCAAGACGGTCGTGCTGCTGGAGGCGCTCGACCGAGTGCTGGCACGGGTCGCGGGCGAGGATCTGTCGCGCTTCTACGAGGCCGATCATCGCGCCCATGGCGTCGACCTGCGCACCGGCGCCAAGATGGACTGCATCGAGGTGCAGGACGGCCCGACCGGCAATCGGGCAACCGCCGTGCTGATGGCGGATGGCGAGCGGATCGAGACCGACATGGTGATCGTCGGCATCGGCATCATTCCCGAGACCGGACCGCTGATCGCGGCCGGCGCGGCGGGCGGCAACGGCGTCGATGTCGACGAATATTGCCGCACCTCGCTGCCCGACATCTATGCCGTGGGCGATTGCGCATCCCACGCCAACCGCTTTGCCGGCGGCGCGCAGATGCGGCTGGAATCGGTGCAGAACGCCAATGACCAGGCGAAGGTCGCGGTCGGCCATATATTGGGCAAGGAAGAGCCCTATGACGCCGTCCCCTGGTTCTGGTCGAACCAATATGATCTCAAGCTCCAGACCGTCGGGCTGTCGATCGGCTTCGACCAGACCATCCTGCGCGGCAATCCGGCCGCCCGCAGCTTTTCGGTGGTCTATCTGAAAGGTGGCAAGGTGATCGCACTCGACTGCGTCAATGCGGTCAAGGACTATGTCCAGGGCCGCGCGCATGTGCTGTCGGGGGCACATCTCGACCTTGCACAACTGGCCGATGCGAGCATTCCGCTCAAGGAAGTCGGCCTGGCCTGACGGCGCCGGGCCGGCGCGCCGGCCCGGGTCAGCCCCGAAGTTCACAGTGTCGTCGGGCCAAACCGGGCCTTTGCGCCCGCCACGCGCCGGCCACGCACCCGCGACGCCCGCATGGCGCGTCACCGACCGGGCGCGCTCCGACGCACAAGGCCCCGACGCCGCGCCACCGGCGCGCCGGACGCGACGCCGAAGCGACAGAGGCGCACCGGCCATGCGCGTGCCAGGTGGCAATGATGTCGGATTGCGGGGACGGCTTCATCGCCCAAGCTACACCAGAGAAACCCCGCGTAGGACAGACACGACCGATTGTTGCCGTCAAAAGCGGCGGCATGCGATGCCGAATGCGGCCGTTCGCTGCGGGATTCCCTTCTGAATTATCAGGGCTTCTACCAATCCCTAATCCCTCCCCCGAACCATAGGCTCCCGCCGTCCAAGCGCGATGGAGATGACAATGCCCAATGGAAAGCCCAATATTCTCGTCATCTGGGGTGACGATATCGGCATGTGGAATGTGGGTGCCTATACCCATGGCATGATGGGCGACACGCCCAATATCGACCGTATCGCCAAGGAAGGCGCGATCTTCACCGATCATTATGGCCAGCCCAGCTGCACCGCCGGCCGCGCCGCCTTCGTCATGGGCCAGCTGCCGGTGCGCACCGGCATGACCACCATCGGCATACCGGGGTCGGCGCGCGGCATCCAGAAGGAGGATCCCACGATTGCCGAGGTACTGAAATCGGCGGGCTACAAGACCGGCCAGTTCGGCAAGAACCATCTGGGCGACCGCAATGATTTCCTGCCGACCGTCCATGGCTTCGACGAATGGTTCGGCAACCTCTATCACCTCAACGCCGAGGAAGAGCCGGAAGAGTTGGACTATCCGGGCCAGAAGGATCCCGAATATACCAAGAAATACGGCCCGCGTGGCGTTCTGCATGCCTGGGCCACCGATACGCATGACGATACCGATGACGGCATCTTCGGCGTGCGCGGCAAGCAGAAGATCGAGAATACCGGGCCGCTGACCCGCAAGCGCATGGAAACCTTCGACGGCGAAGTGCTGGACAAGACGCTCGACTGGCTGGAACGCAACAAGGAAGGCCCCTTCTTCTGCTGGTTCAACACCACGGCGATCCATATCTTCTCGCACCCGCCCCAGAAGTACAAGCAGATGGCCGTCGATGAAGGCCGGGCCGAGGAAGACGTCGTTCGCGCCAAGATGATTGAGCATGACGAGCAGATCGGCAAGCTGCTGCAATGGCTGGACGACAATGGCCTGGCCGAGGACACGATCGTGATCTACTCGACCGACAACGGCAATGAGATGATGCTGTGGCCCGATGGCGGCTATGCCCCGTTCCGTGGCGAAAAGGGCACCACCTGGGAAGGCGGCGTGCGCGTGCCGATGCTGGCGCGCTGGCCCGCCCAGATCCCGGCCGGCAGCTGGATCAACGGCATGCAGAATCACGAGGATGTCTATGTCACTCTGGCGGCCGCCGCCGGTCTGACCGACATCAAGGAGAAGCTGCTGGACGGCACCAAGCTGGGCGACAGCGAATTGACCTACAAGGTCCATCTCGACGGCTTCAACCAGCTCGACATGTGGACCGGCAAGAGCAAGGCTTCCGCCCGCAGAGCCTATTTCTATTATGACGAAACCGAACTGACGGCCATTCGCGTGGGCAATTGGAAGATGCATATCGGGGTCAAGAAGGAGGGCAGCTGGTTCAATCCCAGAAGCTATCCTTCGGTCCCCTATATCTTCAACCTGCGCATGGACCCGATGGAGAAGATGGACCCGGAAAGCCACGAATGGGGCTATATCGGCCGGAAATTCCTTGCTTCCAAACTGTGGGCGCCGACGGCCGGCACACCCTATGTGGCCGAGCATCTCAAGAGCCTGCAGGCCTATCCGCCGCGTCAAGCTGCTGACACGCTGAGCCTGCACAAGGCGCTGGAAGCCGCGATGGCCAAGCTGGAACAGGCGAACGCCAGCAGCAATTAAGCCGAAGCGCCTGTGATGTGATTCGGCGAGAAGGCCTGAGGCAGTGCATGATTGCCTCAGGCCTTCTGTCTGCGGGAACGAAAAATGAGCGCGATGCCAACGGCTGCGATGCGACGATGCTTCGCCGCAGTCCGTACACCCTTTTCGCCATGTCCGCGACCCGAAGGGCGACCGAATGCCCATGCGGGATGACGGTGTGAAACAGGCCGTGGCCCTTTCACTCCAATAGGCCTTTGTGCACTATCCCCGGAAGCGCGCCGCCATCGCCTCTTCCCACGGGCCGCCGCGATAATGCCAGGCGGCAAGGCCCGCGATCGCCAGCGGGCGGGGACGGAAATCGGCGCGCAACTGGTCGGCAAGCGCGCGCGCCACGTTCGACGCGACCTTGTTCTGGATGGTGAGGTGCGGACGGAAGCCGGCCTGGTCCTGCGGCGTCAGCAGGCCGGCGAAGGTGTCGGCGAGGTCTGCGCGCAACCCCACCAGATCCGGGCTGTCGATGCGATAGGCCACCCCCTGCCCCAGCAGCAATATATCGGCGAGCCGCGCGCGGGGCGCCGGTCCGGTGCATAATTGCTTCAGCCGTATCTTGAGTTCGGGCAGCAGCGAGGGCGGCAGATGATGGAACAGGGTGACATGGGCCGGCACCCGATTGCGGTCGGGCGGAAAATGGGCGCGGCGCTGTCCGTCCGCCCAGGCGAAATCGGCAGCGGCCAGCAGCGCAGTGACGATGATCGGATCAGCCATGATCGCCTCCGCGCGCGAGGACGCCGGACTTCCGCCCGGCCGGGATAGCTTGTATGATCCGGCCCTGGCCGCCCGGCAAGCGGATGCGGCCCGGGAGGGGGACAATCATGCGCGCACCGGCATCCTTCATCGTCATCGCCGTCATCCTGTTGATCTGGAACCTGATGGGGATCACGGCTTTCATCACGCAATATAGCGCCGACCTGACCGAACTGGCGAAAAGCGATCCCGACACCGCACATGCTTTTGCGCAGATGCCGGGCTGGGCCTGGGCGGTCTATGCGGTGGCGGTGGGGGCCGGCACCCTGGGCGCGATTGCGCTGCTGCTGCGCCGGCGGCCGGCAGTCGCCCTGTTCCTGCTGTCGCTGGTTGCGGTGATCGTCCAGTTCGGCCACAGCTTCCTCGCCACCGATCTGCTGGCGGTAAAGGGCTTCGGCGCGGCAGCCTTTCCGGCGGTCATCGTCCTGATCGGTATCGGCCAGTGGCTTTATGCCCGCAGCCAGGCGGCCAAGGGCCTGCTGCGCTAACGCCTAGAGTTCGCCCCGTGCGCGGCGAATCTCGAACCATTTGCGCACATTCTCGTTATGCTGCTGATAGGTGTCGGCGAAGATATGGCCGCCTTTCCCGTCGGCGACGAAATAGAGCGCGTTGGTTTCAGCCGGGTGCAATACCGCCAGGATCGACAGGCGGCCAGGATTGGCGATCGGCCCCTTGGGCAGGCCAGTCATGGCATAGGTGTTGTAATCGTTGACGTCGGCGATCTCGGACTTCTTGATCCGGCGGCCGAGCGGCTTGCCCCTGGTGATCGGATAGATGATCGTCGGGTCGGCCTGCAACATCATATTCTTGCGCAGGCGGTTGCTGTAGACGCCGGCCACCATCGGCCGCTCCTTGGCGATCGCGGTTTCCTTCTCGACGATCGAGGCGAGGATGATCGCCTCTTTGGGCGACTTGGCGATCGTGTTCGGCGCGCGTTCGGCCCAGAGCTTCGCCAGCGCCTTGTCCATCGCCGTCTGCATCCGCTTGAGCACGGCCGCGCGCGGCTCGCCCTTGTCGAAGGCATAGCTGTCGGGCAGCACGCTGCCCTCCTCGGGCACTGCGACATCCCCGGTCAGCTCGTCATTGGCCATCAGCCGTTCCTGGACCAGGACCGATGGCATGCCTTCGGGAATCGTGACCAGCCGGGTCAGCGTCTTGCCGCCCTGCAGGATGGAGAGGATCTCGTTGTTGCTGGCGCCCCGGGGCAGGACGAACTCGCCCGCCTTGATCGGCTTGGCGCCGCCAAAGACCTTGGCTCGGGTCAGGAAGGCATCGGCCGATCGCACCGCGCCGGCCTGTTTCAGCAGGACCGCCGCATCGGACAGGGTCGATCCTTCCGGCACGACGATGCTGATATTCTGCGGGGCCGGTCCGGCCTCGGTCCAGCCATGGACGAAGCGAAACCCCACAAAGGCGACGACGGCCAGGCCGATCAGGAGAATGATACAGCCCAGCCGGCGCATGACAGGTGCCTCAGATCGCCTTCATGATGAGCGATGCGTTGGTGCCGCCGAAGCCGAACGAATTGTTCAGCACTGCGCGCACCTTGCGCTCCTTGGCAACGTGCGGGACCAGGTCCACGCCCTTGCAGCTTTCGCTCGGTTCATCGAGGTTGAGCGTCGGCGGCACGATCTGGTCGCGCATGGCGAGGATGCAGAAGATGCTCTCCACCGCGCCGGCCCCGCCCAGAAGATGGCCAATCGCCGACTTGGTCGACGACATCGACATGGTCGACAGATTGTCGCCGAACAGGCGCTTGACCGCACCCAGTTCCAGCTCGTCACCCAGCGGGGTCGAGGTACCGTGCGCGTTCACATAGTCGATATCCTCAAGGCTGAGGCCCGACTTCTTGAGCGCCATCTGCATCGAGCGGAAGCCGCCATTGCCCTCCGGATGGGGGGCGGTGACATGATAGGCGTCGCCGGTCAGGCCATAGCCGATGACTTCGGCATAGATTTTCGCGCCGCGCTTCTTGGCATGCTCATATTCTTCCAGCACGACCACGCCCGCGCCCTCGCCCATGACGAAGCCGTCACGGTTGACGTCATAGGGACGGCTCGCCTTTTCCGGCGTGTCGTTGAAGCCGGTCGACAGCGCGCGCGCCTGGGCGAAGCCGGCGATGCCGATCGGGCAGATCGCGCCTTCCGCGCCGCCCGCCAGCATCACGTCGGCATCGTCCATCGCAATCATGCGCGCAGCGTCGCCGATCGAATGGGCGCCGGTCGAACAGGCGGTGACGACGGCATGGTTCGGCCCCATCAGGCCATATTTGATCGAGACCTGACCCGAGATCAGGTTGATCAGGCGGCCATGGACGAAGTGCGGCGAAACGCGGTTTGGCCCCTTGTTGGCCAGCACCAGCGATTCGCTTTCGATGCCCGGCAGGCCACCGATGCCCGATCCGATCGAGCAGCCGGCGCGCAGCCGCTCTTCTTCCGACATATTGTCGAGGCCCGCGTCGCGCAGCGCCTGGCTGGCGGCGGAAATGCCGTAGACGATGAACGGATCGACCTGACGCTGGATCTTGTGATCGACGTCGATCGAGGCGTCATAGCCATATTCATGATCGGCCGGCTTCACTTCGCAGGCGATGCGGCACTTGTAATCGGTGGCATCGAAGCGGGTGATCGTCGCCGCGCCGGATTTCGACGCGATGATGTTCTTCCAGGTGGTTTCGACATCCCCGCCAAGCGGGCTTACCATGCCAAGGCCGGTTACGACGACGCGACGCATATGCTTGCTCCGAAATTCCAATTTTGGTTCCGTGCCGCTCATTTAGGCGCTCTTGGCGCGCTTGTGAACGGCAGACCAGATACGAAAAGGCTCCCCAAGCTCCGGGATCGCCGGACAAGAGGAGCCAATCCTTGTGCAAGTCGGCCTACCGCAAGGGCAGGCCGCGAAGCCCTCAGGCCTTGCTGTCGATATAGTCGATCGCGTCCTTGACGGTGGCGATCTTCTCAGCCGCATCGTCAGGGATTTCGACGCCGAATTCTTCCTCGAACGCCATGACCAGTTCAACGATGTCCAGGCTATCTGCGCCCAGATCGTCGATGAAGCTCGCGTCCTCGGTCACCTTTTCGGCTTCAACGCCCAGATGCTCGACGACGATTTTCTTTACGCGATCCGCGGTCTCACTCATGAGTGGTCCTTCTTACTGGGTATCGTTGGTGGTTCTGAATAACCGTTAAGGCATGCCCTAGTGCCAAGCCCCGTTAGAGGCAAGAGGGAAGGCCGCCAAGCCCCTAGATTGGGCTGCGGCCGCCATATGACAAGAAATAGGCGGCGAAAAGCCGGGAAATGCAGCCGGTTTACTAAAATTTCAGCCGCTTGTGGCAAGCCGGCGCCATGCTAGAGCGCCTGTGCCTGGACCATTTTATCACCCTGCCGCGCATGCGCCTGACCGCCTGGCTGGTGCTGGCGGCGACGCTGATCGGGCTGGTCGTCCTGTTCGCCACCGCCCATGGCACGGTGGATTCGCTGGGCCGGCCGCTGGGCACCGACTTTTCCAACGTCTGGACCGCCGGCTGGATGGCCGACCATGGCCAGGCGGCCCAGGCCTGGAGCTGGTCCGCCCATCATGCCGTGCAGCAAACAACCCATCATGACGCTGCCATCCCCTTTTATGGCTGGCATTATCCCCCACCCTTCCTGATCGTCGCAACGCTGCTGGCGCAGTTGCCCTATATCGCCGCGCTGATCCTGTGGCAGGCAGTGACGCTGGCAGGCGCGTTGCTGGTGGTGCGCCATATCCTGCCCAACGACCGCGACGCGCTGCTTATCGCGCTGGGCGCGCCGGTGGTGCTGATCTGCCTGGGCCATGGTCAGAACGCCTTCCTGACCGCCAGTCTGCTGGGCGGCGGCATGGCCCTGCTCGATCGCCGTCCGTGGGTGGCGGGCATGTTGTTGGGCGCGCTGGTCTACAAGCCGCAATTCGCGGTCCTGATTCCCGTCCTGATCTTGGCGCGCGGCAATGTTCGCGCCTTTCTGGGCGCCGGGCTGACCGCTGCGGGACTATGCCTGCTTACCCTCCTCCTCTGGGGCTGGCCGGTGTGGCAGGCCTTCATCGATTCCCTGCCGCTGACCCGCCATGTCGTGATCGAGGCTGGATCGACCGGCTGGGAGAAGATCCCGAGCCCCTTTGCCGCGGTGCGCCAATGGGGCGGCGCCATTCCGCTCGCCTATGCCGTGCAGGGCCTCGTCACCGCCAGTGCCATTGCCGCCGCCGCCCTCTTCGCGCGGCGCGGCACCATGGAAGTCCGCGGCGCTGCCGCGCTCAGCGCCGCCCTGCTCTGCACCCCCTATGTGCTGGACTATGATTATGTCCTGCTGGGGATGGCGATCGCCTTCCTTGTCGCCGACATGCGCCGGCGCGGCGTGCTCCGCTGGGAAAAAAGCTGGCTGGCCTATGCCTGGCTGGCACCGCTTTGCGGTCGTGCGGTCGCGCAATTCACTTATGTCCCGATCGACCTGATCGGCGCCCTCGCCCTGCTGGCCCTCGCGATGCGACGGACCTGCCTGCTGGATGGCGCGTTGCACAAAGATGGCATGACGCTGCGGAGCATTTGAGCGTGAAACTTGAGGCGGCCCTGCTGCTGGCGCTGGCAGGCGTATCCCCGGCCATGGCGCAGGCGGACGACCCGGCCCATGCCGCCAGCACGCAATATCGGGCGGCCCGGCATCTGGGCCTGCCGGGTGAATCCGTGAAGGTCACGCCCGCCACATGGAATGGTGCGCACTGGGTCTTTGCCGACTATCTGACCGGCAAGCCGGGCGAGGAAGAACGGCAACTGGTGATGCTGGACGAACATATGCGTCGCCCGCCCATCCGCGTCACAACCGGTGAACAGGAAGGTGGCGTCCCGGACATCCTGGCCATCGGCTTTGCCAATGCGGACCGGGATAAGGCGAAGGAACTGATCGTCATACTCGGCTGGCAGATCCGCCATTATGATGTGAGCGGCACCCTATATGACGTGCGCATCCTGGACGACTGGCAGCCCGGCCAGCGCGCGCTGGCGCCGGTCAAGGCGGCGGAGCGATTGTTCCAGCATTATGAATGCGATTGCGGCCGGCGCGACGGCCCGGACCAGATCGCCAAGGTAAAGACCATCGCGGCCGTGAAACAGGTCCTGATCCGCGCGGGGTATAGATAGAAAGGGGCCGGAACGCATAGCGCCCGGCCCCCTTTCCATTGCGTCGCGTGACGCGATCAGATCATCGCCATGCCGCCATTGACGTGCAGGGTCTGGCCGTTGACATAGCCCGCTTCCTTGCTCGCCAGATAGGCGACCGCCGCGCCGATATCATCGCCATCGCCCAGATCGCCAGCCGGGATCTTGGCCAGGATCGTGCCCTTCTGCGCATCGCTCAGCGCATCGGTCATGGCCGACCGGATGAAGCCGGGCGCCACGCAGTTCACGGTGATGCCACGGCTCGCCAGTTCCTGGCCCAGCGACTTCGACATGCCGATGATGCCGGCCTTCGACGCGCAATAGTTGGACTGGCCCGGATTGCCGGTGACGCCCACGACCGAGGTGATCGAGATGATGCGGCCAAAGCGCGCCTTCATCATCGGCTTGGCAGCGGCGCGGCACAGGCGGAAGGCCGCTTCCAGATTGACCGAAATGACCTGCGACCATTCCTCGTCCTTCATGCGCAGGATCAGATTGTCGCGGGTGATGCCGGCATTGTTGACCAGGATGTCGAGCTTGCCACCCAGCGCTTCCACCGCCTGCGGCACCAGCGCGTCGACGGCAGCCGGATCGGACAGGTTGCAGACCAAGGTCTTGTGGTCGCCGCCCAGTTCGGCGGCGAAGGCCTTGAGCTTTTCCTCATTGCTGCCCGACAGCGCCAGGGTGGCGCCCTGCGCGGCCAGCGCCTTGGCGATGGAGGAACCGATACCCCCCGAAGCGCCGGTCACCAGCGCGGTCATTCCCGTCAGATCGAACATTCTAGTCTCCCTTGAAGTGTGGCGGCCGGCGGTCGAAAAAGGCGGTGATCGCCTCGTCATGATCCGCGGTCGCGTGGGCCAGCGCCTGCATGGCGCCCGCCATTTCCAATATCTGTGAAAGTTCGGCCGTCTGCGCCGCGCGCAACAGCCGCTTGGTCATCCGCGTCGCGTGCGGCGGATTGGCGGCAATGGCATCGGCCTGCGCCCGCGCCACCGTCATCAGCTCCGCGTCGGGCACGACATCGCCGACCAGCCCGATCCGCAGTGCCTCGCCCGCGTCGATCGTCTCGCCGGTCAGCGACAATTGCGACGCCTTGGAAAAGCCGATGATGCGCGGCAGCAGCCACGCGCCGCCATCGCCCGAGACAAGGCCGAGCTTCACAAAGCTTTCGGCAAAGCGCGCACTCTGCCCCGCGATGCGCAGATCGCACATGCAGGCGAGGTCCAGCCCCGCGCCGATCGCCGGGCCATTGACCGCCGCGATCACCGGCAGTTCGATCGCCTGAAACAGCAGCGGCAGGCGTTGGATACCCGCGCGATAATTGCGCCGCGTCTGGGCCGGCAGACTGGCGCGCAGCCCCCCGGCATCCGGTCGCATCGCGTTGAGATCGCCGCCCGAGGAAAAGGCACTGCCCGCCCCGGTCAGGATCGCGACATGGATGCTCGCGTCCCGGTCCGCCGCCTCGAACACTTCGCACAGCGCATCCACCATCGCCGGATCGGAAATGGGGTTGCGCCGGTCGGGCAGGTTCAGCGTGACCGTCAGGACGGCCCCGTCGCGCTGGGTTAGGACCGGGCTCTCGCTCACAGCGCGCCCAGCGCCGCCTCGATATCGTCCATCGTCACCACGCTGCGCACGGTGGCGTCGGGAGCGATGCGCTTGACCATCGGGCCGAGCACCTTGCCGCCCAGTTCGACGAAATCGGTGACGCCCGCGTCCCACATCGCGCCGATCGACTCGCGCCAGCGCACGCGGCCGGTGACCTGCTCGACCAGACGCTCGCGAATGTCGGCCGGGTCGCTGATCGGCGCGGCCAGCACATTGGCATAGACCGGCAGCAGCGGCGCGTTGATCGTCGCCTTTGCCAGTGCTTGCGCCATCACGTCGGCGGCCGGCTGCATCAGCGGGCAGTGGAAGGGCGCCGACACCGGCAGCAGCACGCCGCGCTTGATGCCATAATCCTTGACCAGCGCGACGGCGCGCTCGATCGCGCCCTTGTGGCCGGAAATGACGACCTGGCTCGGATCATTGTCATTGGCGACGGTGCAGACTTCGCCTTCGGCGGCGGCATCGGCCAGCGCCTGCGCCTTTTCGATGTCGGCGCCCAGCAGCGCGGCCATCGCGCCCTCACCCACCGGCACGGCGGCCTGCATCGCCTGGCCGCGCAATTTCAGCAGGCGGGCGGTGGTGCCAAGATCGAACGCCTCGACCGCACACAGCGCGCTATATTCGCCAAGGCTGTGGCCGGCGACATAATCGCCCTTGTCGGCCAGGCTGAAACCGCCTTCCTTCTGCATCACGCGCAGCGTGGCAAGGGCATTGGCCATGATCGCGGGCTGGGCGTTCTCGGTCAGGGTCAGGTCGCTTTCCGGCCCTTCCACCATGATCCGGAACAGATTCTGCTTCAGGGCATCATCGACCTCCTGGAACAATTCCTTCGCCGCCGGGCTCGCATCGGCCAGTAGCTTGCCCATGCCCACCGACTGGCTGCCCTGGCCCGGAAACAGAAATGCCCTCATCATCCATCCTCTGATCGACATGCGCCCGAAAAGCGCGAAAATTCACGAACGTTACACTTTGAGACATATATGGCATTGAGGCGTACAATGCTTTTCGGCACGTATCGACCAAATGCCCTGCCCCCGCTTCCGGGGAACAAGCTGCCGGCCCCTTTAACGACGACGGAGTGCTAGGAAAAGGTGCGATATCGCATTGCATGGCTCGCGGGATCGGTCCTCGCCTTGTCCGCCTGCGCGGCAGGGCCGGACTATCACGCACCCCAGTCCGCCGCGCTCGGCATTCCCGAAAGCTATAGCCAGGGCGGAAATGCGCCCACCGATCCGGCGACGCTGGCCAGTTGGTGGACGCAGTTGGGCGACCCGACACTGACCACGCTGATCGATCAGGCGATCGCCGGCAATCTCGATATCGTCCAGGCGCAGGCACGGCTGCGGCAGGCGCGGGAATCGCTGCGCCAGGCCAATGCCTCCTTCCTGCCGCAGCTGAGCGGATCGGCGAGCGGCGGCCGCAACTATAATAGCGGCGGCAGCGGCGTGCGCGTCGACGACAATGGCAATGTCATCAACACCGGCCAGGGCAAATGGACCAACAGCTATAATGCCGGCATCAATGCCAGTTGGCAGGTAGACCTGTTCGGCGAATTGTCACGCACATCGGAAGCCGCGCGCGCCGACCTCGCCGCATCGGGCTATGACCTCGCCAATGTCCGGATGAGCATCATCGCCGAACTGGTGAGCAATTATGTCCAGGCGCGCCTGGCCCAGGAGCAATTGCGCATCGCCCGCGAAAGCCAGCGGGTGCAGAAGGATAATTATGACATCGCCAGCTGGCGGCTGCAGGCGGGGCTCGTCTCCTCGCTCGACGAGCAGCAGGCCAAGGCGCAGCTGGCCCAGACCAACGCCACCATCCCGCAGCTGGAAGCCAGCCTGCGCGGTAGCCTCAACCGCATTGCGGTGCTGACCGGGCAGGCACCGGGCGAAGCGACCCGCACGCTGGAGACGCCCGCCGCCATTCCGACCGCCTCGACCCGGATCGCGACCGGCATCCCGGCCGACACGCTGCGCCAGCGGCCCGATATCCGCTCGGCCGAACGTTCGCTGGCAGCCGCCACTGCGCGGATCGGCGTCGCCCAGGCGCAGCTCTACCCCTCGCTCGCGATCAGCGGCAACATCAACTCCACCAGCACCGCGATCAAGAATCTGTTCGATGTCATCACCGGCAACGTCTTTGCCAATGTCGCCCAGGTAATCTTCGACGGCGGCCGACTCGCGTCCCAGGTCCGGGCACAGCGGGCTGCGACCGACGGCGCCTTCGCCCTTTACAAGCAGACGGTGCTGACCGGGCTGGAGGATGTCGAGAACGCCATGGCCTCGCTGAGCAGCGCCCGCGCCCGCAAGGTCGAGTTCGCCAGCGCCATGGAAGCGTCGAACAATGCCGCGATCATGGCCCGCAGCCAGTATCAGGCCGGCCTGATCGACTTCCAGACGCTGTCGACCAGCGAAACCACCCTGCTGAACGCCCGCAACAGCTTCGCCAGCGCCCAATCGGACGAGATACTGGCCATCGCCCAGCTCTATAATGCGCTGGGTGGCGGCTGGCAGAATATGGATGACCGCCCCCATGAGCAATGACGCCAGCCCCGACCAGGATCTCAACGACTTTCTTGGCGCCAAGCCGGAAAAGCCGCATCGCAAATGGGTGATGCGCGGCGTCATCGGCGTCGTGCTGCTGATCCTCGTGCTGTTGGTCGCGCGCTGCTTTTCAGGCGACGACAAGCCCAATTATGCGACCCGCGAAGCCCGCCATGGTGACCTGACGGTCAGCGTGTCGGCGACCGGCAATTTGAAGCCCATCAACCAGGTCGATGTGGGGTCCGAACAGTCGGGCAAGATCACCGCCGTCTATGTCGACGTCAATGATCGCGTGACCAAAGGACAGAAGCTGGCCGAACTGGACACCCGCCGCCTGGTCGACACGATCAACCAGACGCAGGCGCAGGTCGCCTCCGCCCAGGCCAGCGTTGCCCAGGCGCAGGCGCAGGTCGCCCTGGCCAAGGCGACGCTGGATCGTCAGCTCAACGTCTATCAGCTTTCGGGCGGCAGGGTGCCGGCCAAGACGGAACTGGACGCGGCACGCGCCGACTATAACGGCGCGCTCGCCAATCTCCATTCGGCCCAGGCGCAGGTCAATGTCTCGCGCGCCCAGCTGTCGACCGCGCAGACCAACCTCTCGATCGCCCAGATCGTCTCGCCCGTCACTGGCGTCGTGCTGTCGCGCGACATCGAACCGGGCCAGACCGTCGCCGCCTCGCTGAACGCGCCTGTCCTCTTCACCATCGCCGAAGACCTGACCCAGATGGAGGTCGAGGTATCGGTGGACGAAGCGGACGTCGGCCAGGTCAAGGAAGGCCAGACCGCCAATTTCGCCGTCGACGCCTTCCCCGGCCGCACCTTCCCGGCGAAGGTCACGCGGGTCAATGTCGGGTCGAACAGCTCCAGCAGCAGTTCGTCCTCGTCAACCAGCACGACCACCAGCACCACCGGCACGGTCGTCGCCTATACCGCCGTGCTGTCGGTCGACAATCAGGACGAAACGCTGCGCCCGGGCATGACCGCGACCGCCGACATCGTCACCCAGGAACTGCATGACGTGCTGCTGGTGCCCAACAGTGCGCTGCGCTTCAAGCCCACCACCGCAGCGCAGGGTGGCGGCATCACCAGCGTCCTGCCCGGCCCGGGCCGGATGCGCCGCAGCGGGGCCAATCGCCAGGTCAATTTCGGCGCCGGCAGCAGCCAGACCCTGTATGTGCTGGACGAAAAGGGCGATCCCAAGGCGGTGCAGGTGACCGTCGGCGCCAGCGACGGAACGCGCACCGTCATCACCGGCGGCGACCTGAAGCCCGGCATGAGGGTCATCACCGGACAGCTTGCTGCCGGCGCGCAGCAACCCGCCGAGGACCAGAAGACCGATCCTGCCGCCAGCGCCAAGGACCGCCCCCGCAACCCGGCCGCCGACGGCAGCCCGGCCAGTGTCAAGTCGCTTGGCAATTCGGGTGACGCGCCGCCGCAGACCGCACCGGTTGCCCCCACGCCGGCCGCGCCCCAGGGCAGCAGCACGGAAAGCCGGGGTACCGGCCGCCAGAGCGGAACCTGATCCCATGGCCGCCGACCCCATCATCTCGCTGCGGGGGATCACCAAGATCTTCGGCAGCGGCCCCACCGCGTTTCAGGCGCTCAAGGGCATTGACCTCGACATTGCGCAGGGCGATTTCGTCGCCGTCATGGGGCCTTCGGGCTCGGGCAAGTCGACGACGATGAATATATTGGGCTGCCTCGACGTGCCCACCGGCGGCGAATTCCTGTTCAAGGGCCGCCATGTCGAGACGCTGGACCGCGACCAGCGCGCGCTGCTGCGCCGCCGCTATCTCGGCTTCGTGTTCCAGGGCTTCAACCTGCTGTCGCGCACCACCGCGCTGGAGAATGTCGAACTGCCCCTGCTCTATCGCGGCGAGGACAAGAAGACCCGCTACGACATGGGCATGGCCGCGCTCGACAAGGTGGGCCTGAAGGACTGGTGGGACCATACCCCGGCGGAACTATCCGGCGGCCAGCAGCAGCGCGTCGCCATCGCCCGCGCCATCGTCACCCAGCCCGACGTGCTGCTGGCGGACGAGCCGACCGGCAATCTGGATTCCGAACGGTCGGTGGAGATCATGCAATTGCTGACCGACCTCAACCAGAATAGCGGCATCACCGTGCTGATGGTCACGCACGAACCGGACATGGCCGCTTTTGCCCACACCATCGTCCATTTCAAGGACGGGCTGGTCGAACGGATCGAGGGCGGCCAGGGCGCGGCGCAGAAAGGAACAGTGGGCTGATGCTCGGGACGACCGTCATCCTCGCCTTCCGGGCGATCAACCGGCACAAGATGCGCAGCTTCCTGACCACGCTGGGCATCATCATCGGCGTCGCGGCAGTCGTCACCATGGTGACGCTGGGCAATGGTGCCACCGCGGCCGTGCGCGAACAGATCAGCTCGCTGGGCGCCAATGTGCTGCAGTTGCGCCCCGGCCAGGGCTTCGGTCGTGGCGGCGGTGGCCCGCGTCCGCCCAATTTCAAGGAAGCCGACCTGACGGTCATCGAAAACCAGCTGACCGGGGTGCGCGCGGTCGCACCGATCGTGCAGTCGAGCGGCACCGCCATCTATGAAGGCAATAACTGGTCGACCACCGTCTATGGCACGACCTCTGCCTATTCGCAGGTCCAGTCCTGGAATGTCGCCGAAGGGCGGCTGTTCATGCCGGAGGAGGAGGAGGCCGGCAAGGCGGTGTGCATCATCGGCAATACGGTGCGCACCAACCTGTTCCAGGGCGCCGACCCCGTCGGCAAGCGGATGCGCATCAAGGGCGTGTCCTGCCAGGTGATCGGCGTGCTGGCGACGCGCGGCCAGGGCGGTTTCGGCGATCAGGACGATGTCGTCGTCATGCCGATCAAGTTCGTCCAGCGCCGCTTCACCGGCGACCGCGACATCAGCCAGATCATGGTGGCGGTCGACGACGCCTATGACACCTCGACCGTCCAGAGCAGCCTGGAAGAGCTGATGCGCGAACGGCGCAAGATCAAGGCGGGCGCGGAGGATAATTTCAACGTCTTCGACACCAAGCAGATCAGCGACACGCTGACCGGCACGACCACCATCCTGACCCAGATCGTTGCGGCGGTGGCGGCGATCTCGCTGCTGGTCGGCGGCATCGGCATCATGAACATCATGCTGGTGTCGGTGACGGAGCGCACGCGCGAGATCGGCATCCGCCTCGCCATCGGCGCAGTCGCGCGCGAAGTGCTGATGCAATTCCTGGTGGAGGCGATCGTGCTGTCCTGCATGGGCGGCGTCATCGGCCTGGTCATCGCCCTGATCGCGTCGGTCGGCATTGCGCCGCTGATGAAGGTGCCCTTCACCTTCGACCCGCAGGTCAATCTGATCGCCTTCCTGTTCTCGGCCGCGATCGGCGTGGTATTTGGCTATTTCCCGGCGCGCCGGGCGGCCAGCCTGAACCCGATCGACGCCCTGCGGCACGAATAGGCTGATACATTTTCCGACAAAAGGGCGGTTATCCGGGATAATGCTGCGACATCTCCTGCCTAGTTCCTCCTTCCATGGCGCCACCCTGGCGCCGTGGAAGGAGCGCCCCGATGAAAACGATCGTCCTCAGCCTGGCCAGCAGCGCCTTGCTGCTTGGCCTCAGCCTCACCCCCTTTGCCGAGGCGCAGGCGCCGCAGACAGCCCCGCTGCTGGCGGGCAAGGATCATCCCATCCTGCTCGCCCGCATGACCGTTACCGCCACGCCTCTGCCTGCCCCCTCCCCGCCCGCCGCCGCCCACTGAGCCACTGCGCGCCGGAGTGGTGCGCATGAACGGCGTCATCGGCCTGCTCGGCACGCTGGCGCTGCTGCTGGTTGCAGGCGGCGTGATCGGCCTGATCGACCGGCGCGGCTTTCGCCCCGCATGGTTGCTGGTCGCCGCAGCGTTGGTGGCCGCCAATGACGCGCTGCTGACCCGCGCCTATCGCCACCTGCCCGACCTCATCCCTGCTGCCGACTGGAACTGGCAGGGCAAGCTGCTGGCCCTCGCCCTCACCTTGCTGGTCGCCGCGCTGCCCGCCTTCGGCTGGAGGCGGGTCGGCCTGACCCTGCGCCAGGCGCGCGGCAGCCTGACCGCCGCCCTGCCGGTCGCGCTGCTCTACTGCGCCTTCTTCACCGCGCTCGCCCTCTATTTCCCCGATGACCCCAGCAATGCCGAGGAAATCGCCTTCCAACTCACCATGCCCGGACTGGAGGAAGAGCCTTTCTATCGCGGCATCCTGCTGTTCGCGCTCGATCGCGCCTTCAGCCGCCGGGTCCGCTTCCTGGGCGTCGACTGGGGCTGGGGCGCGCTGCTGTCCTGCGGCCTGTTCGGCTTGGCCCATGCGTTCGGCTATGCGGGCGGCCATTTCAGCTTCGATCCCGTCGTGATGGCGCTCACCGCCATCCCTTCGCTGCTGGCCGTCTGGCTGCGCCTGCGCACCGGCAGTCTGCTGCTGCCGATCCTGCTCCACAATTTCGGCAATGCCATCTCGCTGATGCTGTGAGCCGCACAAGAAACTGAAAAAGCATAATTTCTGAACCGATATTCAGATCAAATCGGCTTTTGATACAATTTCCGACAAACTTGCCCCACCCTTGGGACAGGCCTGCGACAAGCGCGGCCTATCTCTGTCTTCGACGCCGGAAGCGGCGCCCTCGAACTGACAAGAGGAGTGAAGACATGTTCAAGAAGATCATCCTGGCCCTGACCGCCACCGCCATGGCCGCCAGCCCGATCGTCACCGCCCAGGCCCAGGCCGCGCCCCATCGCGAGACCGTCCGGGTGGTGAAGCAGACGCCGCACCGCACCGTCGTCCAGAAGAAGACGGTCGTGCGCAACGACCGCCACTGGGCCAAGGGCCAGCGCTTCGACAACCGCTATGCCACCAATTACCGGGTCGTCGACAATTATCGCGGCTATCGCCTGTCGGCACCGCCGCGCGGCTACCACTGGGTCCGCTCGGGCAATGATGCAGTGATGGTCGCCATCACCAGCGGCATCATCGGCGCCGTGGTCGCCAGCGCCTTCCGCTAAGCGTGCCACCGCATGAAAAGCGCCCTGGAGCCACCGCTCCGGGGCGTTTTCGCGTTCAGACAAGCCCGGTCAGATAATAGACCGCGATCACCACGAACACCGTCATCGTCTTGATCAGGGTCAGCGCGAATATGTCCTTATAGGCCTGGCGATGGGTGAGGCCCGTCACCGCCAGCAGGGTGATGACCGCGCCATTGTGCGGCAGGCTGTCCATGCCCCCCGATGCCATCGACGCCACGCGGTGCAGGACCTCTCTTGGGATACCCGCCGCATCGCCCGCTGCCGCGAACTGATCGGCCATCGCCGCCAGCGCGATCGACAGCCCGCCCGATGCCGACCCGGTGATGCCGGCCAGGGTCGTCACCGTGATCGCCTCATTGACCAGCGGGTTGGGCACTGCCTTCAGCGCATCCTTGACGACCAGGAAACCCGGCAGCGCCGCGATCACCCCGCCAAAGCCATATTCGACCGCCGTGTTCATCCCCGCCAGCAACGCGCCACCGACCGCCGCCTTCGATCCGTCGGCAAAGCGCCGGGCCACGATCGGGAAGGCGAAGAGCAGGATGGTGGCGATGCCCATCAGCAGCGCGCCCTCGACCGCCCAGAGCGCCGACTGCTGCGCGACCTTGACCGTCACCGGCTCGGGCAGGCCGGCCAATTGGATGCTCACCACATCCGCCCCGCCGGTGATGCGCGGGATCAGCAGGGTCAGCGCCAGATTGCCCAACCCCACCACCAGCAGCGGCAGCAAAGCAATCGCGGGATGGACGGTCCGCGCCTCCTCCTGCCGGTCCGGTTCGTTGACCAGCGTCTCGGGCGCGCCATAGCCCTCCCCCGCTGCCGCCATCGCCCGGCGGCGCCAGTTGAGATAAAGGAGGCCCGCCGCCGCGATCACCAGCGATCCGACCACGCCCAGCACCGGCGCCGCCCAGGCGGTGGTACCAAAGAAGCTCGCCGGAATGACATTCTGGATCTGTGGCGTGCCGGGCAGCGCATCCATGGTGAAGGTCAGCGCGCCCAGGCCGATGGTCGCGGGCACCAGGCGCTTGGGAATGTCGGCGCGGCGGAACATCTCGGCCGCGAAGGGATAGACGGCAAACACCGCGACAAACACCGACACGCCGCCATAAGTCAGCAAGGCCGTCACGATCATGATCGCCGGGATCGCCCGTCCGGCGCCGACAAAGCCGATCACCGCCGTCACGATCGCGCGGGAAAAGCCCGATATCTCGACCAGCTTGCCGAACAGGGCACCGAGCAGGAAGACCGGGAAATAGAGTTTCAGGAAGGTGGCGACCTTGTCCATGAACAGGCCGGAAAAGGCGGCGGGCACAGCCGCAGGATCGGTCAGGAACACCGCCAGCATCGCCAGCAATGGTGCCATCAGGATCACGCTCATGCCGCGATAGGCCGCCAGCATCAGCAATATCAGCGCCAGTGCCGCGATTGCGACCGCCATCCGTCCCTCCTTCTCTTTTTCTGAAGGGCAGGATAAAGACAGGTAAAGCCCGACTGCAAGCATGGCCGCTGCCGCCCGTGGCTGCACCGATGCCGCTTGCCTTTCCCCCGCTTTTCCGTCATAGGCGCGCCTTCGCTCGGCCCCGGATTCGGACGTCGGACGATTTCGAATGCTTGAGACGACAGCCGGAGGGGCGTTCCACATGGGGTGGGCGTCAGCGATCGGCCAACAGATGAGGCAATACCCATGGCTCTTTACGAGCATGTGTTCCTTGCGCGCCAGGATCTGGCACAGGCGCAGGTGGACGCTCTGGCGGAAACCGCCACCAAGATCGTCGAGGAAAATGAAGGCAAGGTGACCAAGGTCGAGACCTGGGGCCTGCGTTCGCTCGCGTACAAGATCGCCAAGAACCGCAAGGCGCACTACGTCATGCTGAACATCGACGCCCCGGGCAACGTGATTGCCGAGCTGGAGCGTCAGACCCAGATCAACGAAGACATCATCCGCTACATGACCATCAAGGTCGAAGAGCTGGAAACCGGTCCGTCGGTGATGATGCGCAAGCAGGAGCGTTCGGAGCGCGGCGATCGTGGTGATCGTGGCCCCCGTGGTCCTCGCGAAGATCGTGGCCCGCGCCGCGACCGCGAAGAAGCCGCCCCGGCTGCCGAATAAGGAGATCTGAAACATGGCACGCCCGTTTTTCCGCCGCCGCAAGAGCTGCCCCTTCGCCGCCAAGGATGCGCCGAAGATCGATTACAAGGACGTCCGTCTGCTGCAGGGCTTCGTGTCCGAGCGCGGCAAGATCGTCCCCAGCCGCATCACGGCCGTTTCGGCCAAGAAGCAGCGTGAGCTGGCCCAGGCCATCAAGCGCGCCCGCCACCTGGGCCTCCTGCCCTACATCGTGAAGTAAGGGAGTAGATACCCATGGAAATCATCCTGCTCGAGCGCATCGAGAAGCTGGGCGCCATCGGCGACATCGTCACCGTGAAGGACGGCTATGCCCGTAACTTCCTGCTGCCCAACAAGAAGGCGCTTCGCTCGAACGCCGCCAACAAGAAGGTCTTCGAGGCCAACCGCGCGAAGATCGAGGCCGACAACGCCGCACGTCGTTCGGACGCCGAAAAGGCTGCCGAAGGCGTCAACGGCACCCAGATCGTCCTGATCCGCCAGTCGTCGAACGCTGGTGCGCTCTATGGTTCGGTTGCCGTGCGCGACATCGTCGACGCCCTGCACGCCGACGGCATCACCAACGTCTCCAAGGCGATGGTCGTGCTGGAACGCCCGATCAAGACCCTGGGCGTCTTCGACGTCAAGGTCGCGCTGCACCCGGAAGTGACCGTCACCATCCAGGTGAACGTCGCCCGCTCGCCGGAAGAAGCCGAACTGCAGTCGCAGGGCGTCGACGTGATGGCCGACCTGTTTGAAAAGGACGAGACCGGCTTCACCGAGGATTATGATCCGAACGCCGAGCCGGGCGAAATCGCCGTCGAGGCGGAAGAAGCCCCGGCCGAAGAGGCCTGAGCCTTTCGGTTCCGAAAATGAAGAAGCCGCCCCTCACCGGGCGGCTTTTTTGTTGATCTGGGGCGGCATCGCACGCCGACAGCACAGCCCGCAATTTTTGTCCTGTATCGGGTCAAACCCTTGGTTCACCCGATATTCAAATCGGCCTGAATAGCGTATCAACGGGGGGACGGAGAAACGTTATGCACGTTCCAGAAACGATGGAGAATAGGTCCCTGATCGAACGCCTGGCGCGCCATCTGGCGGCGGGTGCCTCGTATAATTGGCCTTATTGGGTCGAAGATGCAGCCAATATCCTGGCCCTGTTGAAAGAGCCTGACGACGCGATGCGCCAGGCGGGCGACACCGCCACATGGGAAGCCATGGTCGATGCTGCGCTGCGCGGCCGCTGGACGGTATTCCCGCCCGACGTCCGGGATGGCGACGATGATGCGGGCACCGACGAGGAAGGCGAGATCACCCTGCTGCCCAGCGCCGTCGACCATAATGAGGCGAATTGGGTCAATATTCACAAATCATCGGAGGAATCGCCGTGAAGGGATTGTTGAAGCTGGCATTTCTAACGGGCCTTGGCGCGGTTGCCTGGAAAAGCTGGTCCCAGCGCAAGGATGCCACCGATGACAGGCTGGACGATCGCGGCCCGGTCGGTTCCTCGGGAATCATACGCGATGCGGGGCCTCAGCATGGCGAGCAGGATTGGGACATGGTCGACGAGCAGTCCGACGAATCCTTCCCCGCCAGCGATCCGCCCGGCAATTTCTGACCCCTTTCCTGCCACACCCCTCCATTGCCCCCAGACGGCACCCGCACTAAGAGACGGGCGCGGGTGGCGCATCGCCACCTCAACAGGGGATTGAATTGACATGCCTTCGGGTCTGATCGCGCTGCTCGACGACGTTGCCGGTATCGCCAAGATGGCGGCCACCTCGCTGGATGACGTGGCAGCCGCCGCCGGCAAGGCCGGCACCAAGGCCGCCGGCGTGGTGATCGACGATACGGCCGTCACCCCCAACTATGTCATGGGCCTGTCGCCCGATCGCGAACTGCCGATCATCTGGAAGATCGCGCGCGGATCGTTGCGCAACAAGCTGCTCTTCCTGTTGCCTGCGGCGCTGGCACTGAGCGCCTTTGCCCCCTGGCTGTTGCCGCCGCTGCTGATGCTGGGCGGCGCCTTTCTCTGCTTCGAGGCGGCCGAAAAGCTGCTGGAAGCGTTGCAGGGCGGCCATGACGAGGCCGAAGAAGCCGCCGCCACCCTGACCTCGAAGCAGCTTGAGGACCAAAAGGTAGCGAGCGCCATTCGCACAGACTTCATCCTGTCGGGCGAAATCATGGCGATTTCGCTCGGCACCGTTGCCAGCGAACCGATCTGGGAACAGGCGATCATCCTGGTCCTGGTGGCCATCGTCATCACCGCCGGCGTCTATGGCGTGGTCGGCTTCATCGTGAAGATGGACGATATCGGCCTGCACCTGGCGCAACGCAGCGCCGCCACCACCCGCGCGATCGGCCGGGGCATGGTGAAGGCGATGCCTGTCATCATGGGCGTGCTCAGCGTCGTGGGTACCGCTGCGATGCTCTGGGTCGGCGGCGGGCTGATCGTGCATGGCCTGCATGAATTCCATTGGGACCTTATCCCCGGCACGATCCACCATCTGGCCCAGGGTGCCGCCCAAGCCCTTCCTGCAGTCGGGCCGATCGTCGACTGGCTGGTCACCGCAATCGGGTCGGGCCTGATCGGCCTGGTGATCGGCGCCCTGATCGTGGCGATCCTCCACCTCATTCCCTCGAAGACGCACTAGGACCAGTCCGATGACATCCCTCTGGCGACGGGAAGCGCGCGCGCTCGTCACGCTCGCCATCCCCATGATCGCGGGCAATGTCGCCTGGGCGGGCATCGCCGCCACCGACCTGTTGCTGCTCGGCCGGCTCGGGTCGGAAGCGGTGGCTGCGGGTGCGCTGGCGATCAACCTGTTCAATGCGCTGCTGATCTTCGGCCTGGGCCTGGTCACCGCTGCCGCCCCGCTGATCGCCAGCGAGCATGGTCGGCGGCGGCATTCGGTGCGCGACGTACGCCGCACCGTGCATCAGACGCTGCGCGCGGCCGCCTGCTTCGTCCTGCCTGCCTGGCTGATCCTGTGGAATTGCGAGGCGATCCTGCGTGCCATGGGCCAGGAGCCCGACCTGGCCCGCGAAGCCGGGCATCTGATGCGGGGGCTGCAATGGGCGCTCCTGCCATTCCTCTGCTTCACCACCCTGCGCAATTTCATTTCCGCGCTGGAGCGGCCGCTCTGGGGCCTCGTCATCATGCTGCTGGCGATCCCGTTCAACGTGCTGGCCGGATGGGTGCTGATCTTCGGCCATCTGGGTTTCCCGGCGCTTGGCCTGCATGGGGCCGGTATCGCCAGCACCCTGTCCTCCACCTTCCTCTTCCTCGGCCTGCTCGCCGTGATCTTGATCGACCGCCGCTTCCGCCGCTACCGCCTGATGGGCCGCTTCTGGACCCGCGACCGCGAGCGCCAGCGGGCAGTCTGGGCGCTGGGTCTGCCGATCGCGATCACGCTGGGCCTTGAAGTGACGGTGTTCAACGCCTCCGCCTTCCTCATGGGGCTGATCGACCGCGAGTCGCTGGCGGCCCACGCCGTGGCGATCCAGATCGCCTCTCTGGTCTTCATGGTGCCGATGGGCATCGGCCAGGCCGCCACGGTCCGGGTCGGCGCCGCCTATGGTCGCGCCGATCGCGCCGGTATCGGCCGGGCCGGCTGGCTGGCCCTGATGATCGGCACCGGCTTTGCGATGGCCGCCGCGCTGATGCTGGTGCTGATTCCGCGCCCGCTCGTCTCGGTCTTCCTCGACCTCAAAAACCCCGCCAATGCCGCCACCGCCGACCTTGCCGTCCGCTTCCTGGCGGTCGCCGCCCTGTTCCAGCTGGTCGACGCGGCACAGGCCGTCGGCGCAGGCGTGCTGCGCGGCATTCAGGACACCAAGGTCCCGATGATCTTCGCGCTGGTCGGCTACTGGATCATCGGCATCGGCGTCGGCGCCCTGCTCGCCTTTCCACTGGGATGGCAGGGCGTGGGCATCTGGCTTGGCCTCGCTGCAGGGCTGGGCACCGTCGCCGTGCTGCTGATCGCCCGCTGGTCGCTCCGTGACCGGCTTGATCTTGTCCCGCGCTAGCGAAAATGAGCGCAACAATTCGTCCTGAAAATCCGGCCGGTTGCACCAAGGGCATATGGTGCGACGCACAAAGCAATTGAAAGACCGGCCGGTTTTTTGATATGGGCAGGCCATCATGCAAGCCCCGACCGTAATCTTCGAAGCCATCGCGCTCCAGAAGTGCCTGAAGGCGACCTATAACAAGATGGTCGTAACCCTGGCGCCCCACATCCTCTACACCCGCCATGACGAGATGTTCATCGACGCCGTCACGGTCGACCGCGACGGGCGCCCCCCGCGCGAGCTGAAGCTGGGTACGTTCAAGCTGGCCGGGCTCAACGACCTGGCCGTGCTGGACGAGACGTTCGAGGCGATGCACGGCCTCTATGACCAGGGCGACGACAAATATAAGGGCGTGACCCTGTTCGCGATCGATCCGCAGAGCGCCGCCGCCTGAGCGAGGGCTGCCCGCATCGACGGATATGAAAAAGGGCGGCCAATGGCCGCCCTTTCCATTTACAGCCTATTTTTTCAGCCGATATCCGGTGCGGAATATCCAGCCAATCGCCGCCAGGCAGACCAGCAGCATGCCGCCCACAAAGGCCAGGCTGTAGCCGATGCCGACGTCGCCCTTGCCAAAGAAAGTCCAGCGAAAGCCCGAGATCAGATAGACGATCGGGTTGAACAGGGTGATGGTCCGCCACGGCTCGGCCAGCATGTGGATCGAGTAGAAGGCGCCGCCCAGGAAGGTCATCGGCGTGATGATCAGCAGCGGGATCACCTGCAACTGCTCGAACCCCTGCGCCCAGATGCCCAGGATGAAGCCGAACAGGCAGAAGCTGACCGCGATCAGCAGCATGAACCCCACCATGGCAAAGGGGTGGGCCACCGGCAGGTCGACGAACAGATGGGCCGTGCCGAAGATGATGAAGCCGACGATCAGCGCCTTGGTCGCCGCCGCGCCGACATAGGCGACCACCGTCTCCATCGCCGACACCGGGGCCGACAGCAGTTCGTAGATGGTGCCGGTGAATTTGGGCATGTAGATGCCGAAACTGGCGTTGAAGATGCTTTCGGTGAACATCGACATCATGATGAGGCCGGGCACGATGAAGGCGCCATAGGGGATGCCGTCAATCTCCCGCATGCGCGAGCCGATCGCCCCGCCGAACACGATGAAATAGAGCGAGGTGGTGATTACCGGGACCAGCAGACCGGTCAGCCAGGTGCGCCGGAACCGATGCAGCTCGAACTTGTAGATGGCGGCGATGGCGCGCAGATTGGGGCCGTTCATGCCGCTTTCTCCTGATGGACCAGGCTCACGAAAATATCCTCCAGGCTGCTCTGCCTTGTGTTGAGGTCCTTGTAGCCGATGCCCAGGTCACCGAGCTTGCGCAGCAGCGAGGAGACGCCGGTGCGCTCGGCCCTTGTATCGAACAGATATTCGATCTCATGCCCGTCCGCCTGCAGCGACAAATCCCAGTCGGCCAGATCGGCGGGCAGGCTGGCCAGCGGCTCGGCCAGCACGATGCGCAGCGTCTTCTTGCCCAGCTTCTTCATCAGCGCGGTCTTTTCCTCGACCAGCACGATCTCGCCATGGTTGATGACGCCGACCCGGTCGGCCATCTCCTCGGCTTCCTCGATATAATGGGTGGTGAGGATGATGGTGACGCCGGTCTGACGCAGTTCGCCGATCAGCTTCCACATGTCGCGGCGCAGTTCGACATCGACGCCGGCCGTCGGCTCGTCGAGGAACAGCACGCGCGGCTCATGGCTCAGTGCCTTGGCGATCATCACGCGCCGCTTCATGCCGCCGGACAGTTCGCGGATCTTGTTGTTGCGCTTGTCCCACAGCGACAGGTCGCGCAGCACCTTCTCGACATAGGCGTCGTTGCGCGGCTTGCCGAACAGGCCGCGGCTGAAGCTGACGGTGTCGATCACCCGCTCGAACTGGTCGGTGTTGAGCTCCTGCGGCACCAGGCCGATGGCGGAGCGCGCACCGCGATAGTCGCGCAATATGTCATGCCCGGCGACGCGCACAGTGCCGCCGGTGGGACGGACATTGGCGCAGATGATCGAGATCATCGTCGTCTTGCCCGCACCATTGGGGCCGAGCAGGGCGAAAATCTCGCCTTCCTCGATATTCAGGTCGACGCCCTTGAGCGCCTGGAAGCCCGACGCATAGCTTTTCGTCAGGCCCTTGATTTCGATGATGGATGCCATGCGGCAGCGCCCCCTTTCCTTGTGCGGGGAAGATAGGGGGCGGACGGCGCCATGCAACCGGCGACGCGGGAAATAGCGAAGCCGCGCAACATATTGGAAAAAGATTGAAGCCTATCGGCGCCAGGCATAGGTTCGGCCCGCCACCATGTGGAGAAGGCTATGAAAAAGGCAGTTCTCTATCTGTCGATCGCGTTGATCGTCATTCCCGATATCGCCATCGCCCAGCAGGGCGGCCGTCCCCCATCCGGCGGCGGCGCGCGCCCCCCCTCCTCGCCTTCCCCCTCCACACGGCCGGCGCCCTCGCCGTCGCGCCCCGGCGGATCGGCCCAGCCCTCGCGCCCCGGTCCCTCGACCCAGCCCTCGCGCCCGTCCGGTCCTTCGACCCAGCCGTCGCGGCCGGGCGGATCCAGCCCACAGCCGCCCCGGCCCGGCCAGCCCTCGCCCGGTCCCGGGCATCCGGGTGGGCCGGCCGTCCAGCCCCCACGCCCGGGCGGCCCTGCGGTGCAGCCGCCGCGTCCCGGTGGCCCCGCCGTGCAGCCGCCTCGGCCCGGCAAACCCGGCCAGCCGCATCGCCCCGGCACCGGTCGCCCACCCAATTTCCGGCCGGTCCATGGCCCGGCCTATCGCTATCCTTCCGGCTATCGCTATCGGCGATGGACCGTCGGCCTGTTCCTGCCGGCCGTCTTCTTCTCCAGCTATTATTATTACAATGACTATTGGCGACTGGGCCTGGGCGCCCCGCCCTATGGCTATCGCTGGGTCCGCTATGGCCCCGACCTGCTGCTGGTCGACGTGCGATCGCGCCGGGTGGTCGATGTGATCTACGGCGCCTTTTATTGAGGCTGTCAGCAAGAGGGCCGCATCATCCGATGCGGCCCTTTCTTGTGCCTGTCGATTATTCGCCGCGTCGGGTGAAACGGAAAACCGTTGCCGGCGGGAAGTTGCGGACCGTCTGGCCTGCACGCACCACATCGAGGTCCAGCTTGTCCAGCACCTCCCGGCTGACCGGCGGCCGCATCGAATAAGTGAACTGGACCAGGCTGCCGCCCGGCTTCAGCATGCGGAAGGCTTCCGACAATATGTCGACATGCATCGACCGATCCATCGCCAATAGCGGCAGGCCACTGACCACGGTCTGATATTCGCCCGGACCACCCGCGGCCGCGACCGAGACGATCTGCGCCGGCGTTTCCAGGATCGAGACATGCGGGAAATGCCGTCGCAGCCCACGCGCGAAGGCGGGATTGATCTCCACCACCTCCAGCATGTCGGCCGGCAGCCCGGTTTCCAATATGGCGCGGGTAAACACCCCGGTGCCGCCGCCCAGTTCCAGCACGCGGCCGCCCTGCGGATCGATGCCCGCCACCATCAACCGCGCCAGATAGCGGCTGCTGGGCACGACCGACGCGGTCTGTCGCGGCTTCTTCACCCAGGCGGCAAGGAAATCGAGATATTCGGTGGCGCGGGCGCGAAACTCGCTGTTGGGCAGGGCGACTGCCCGGCTGCGCTTCGACTTGTGCTGCATGGGCGAAATGCGACCGCTCCTTTCTGGTGCAGACCCCCCTTAGCGGGCCGGAGCGCCCCCGTCGATTGGCTTAACAAGATTTCATGCCGGACCGGCCACGGCCGGTCCGGCCAATCGCATTATTTGCCCTTGCCGGCTTCGGCTGCGGCCAGCACGCGCAGCACGTTGCCGGACCAGATTTTCTGTACGTCCGCCTCGCTATAACCCGCCTTCAGCAGCGCGTCGGTGATCTTGGGCAGGTCGACCACATCCTCCATGCCGACGACGCCGCCGCCGCCATCCCAATCCAGGCCGATGCCGACATGATCGGGGCCGACGACCTTGAGCGCATGCAGCATATGCGCCATGAAATCATCGAAGGTCGGTCGGTCGGTATCGGGATAGAGCTTGTCGATCTCCTGCCGCTTGGCGAGCATCGCGGCCCGCGCCTCGGGCGAAATCTTCGCGTCCTCGCGCATCTGGCTATAGAGCGCCATCAGCGCCTTCTGCCGTTCCGGATTGGGCTTGGACGCGCGCAGATAGGCGCCATAGGCGTTCATCTGGATGACCCCGCCCTTGGCCGCCAGGGCTTTCAGATGCTCGTCATCGATGTTGCGCGGATGGTCATAGACCGCCTTGCAGCCCGAATGGGTCAGCAGCACCGGCGTGGTCGACAGCGCCAGCAGATCGTCCAGCACCTGGTCGCTGCTGTGCGATGCGTCGGGCACGATGCCGAGGCGATTCATTTCCTTCAGCAATTCCTTGCCAAGCGGGCTGAGGCCGCCATAGCGCGGCTTCTTCGACGGATCGGTCGAACTGTCGGCGAACTGGTTATGCGCGAAATGGGCAAAGCCTGACACGCGCACGCCCATGTCGTAGAATGTCTTGATCAGCGAGACATCCTCGCCCAGCGGATAGGCATTTTCGATCGACATATAGACGATCCGCTTGCCCGCCGCCGCGA
The DNA here is from genome assembly GCF_000281715.2 of Sphingobium sp. AP49. Classification (NCBI taxonomy): domain Bacteria; kingdom Pseudomonadati; phylum Pseudomonadota; class Alphaproteobacteria; order Sphingomonadales; family Sphingobiaceae; genus Sphingobium; species Sphingobium sp. AP49. The sequence continues at coordinate 2,976,279 of NZ_CP124576.1, forward strand.
TCGGTGCGGCATCCTTTGCCTCCAGCGCCAGCGCGAAATTATCGGGGTCGGCCGCCACCATCGATCGGATCGACATGCCGCGCAGCAGCGCGAAATCGCGCGCCTTGCGGAAGCCCTCGATCGTCAGCGGCCCCTGCCCCGTATAGATCGCCCAGAAACCGCCATCCAGGCCGCCCTTCTTCATGCGCGGCAGGTCGACCTGGGTATAGTCGCTATGGACGCCATGCTCCTCGTCGATCGACCAGTCGGGCAGGTCGAGCGAGGCAGGCGTATCGAGATGGCTGTCGAGGGTGATCAGCTTCTGGTGCAGCTGATAGACCTGTTTCGACACGCCCCCAGACGCAGATTTTGGTTGCGCCTGTGTCGTAACCGGGAGCAGCGCGACCAGCGCCGCTCCCATCAGATAAATATTCCGCATCAGATTTCGCCCGAGATGGTGAACTGGAAGGTGCGTGGGGACAGCGGCCGGAAGGCGCCATCACCCGTCACCGAGGAGGAGATGAAGGACAGCGTATCCTTGTCGAAGATATTGTCGACGTTGAAACGCGCCTTGATGCTCTTCACCGGGCCAAAGCTCCAGCCATCGCCAATGTCCACATAGCCGCTGAACACGGTATAGGCCGGCACGCTCGACCCGGCGGTGTTGGTGAAGGTCGACCAGCGCTTCGACGTATATTTGCCGGTGATGTTCGCGACCAGCCAGCTTGCCGGCTCGATCGTGACGCCACCGCTGACGATCCATTTGGCGCTGTCCGGGATATATTTGCCGGAAGTCGCATAGGTGACCGATGCGACGATATCATCCTGGAACTTGGCATTATTATAGGTGACGTTGGCGTTGGCATAGGCCAGGCCGTTGAGGAAGGCCGGCTTGTAGGTACCGGCCGCCTCGACGCCATAGGATTCGACCCGACCGACATTCTGGTAGAAGGTTTCGGTGGTGCTGCCACCGCCTTCCTGGAAGGTCGTGATCGACTGGATGCGGTTCTTGAACTTGGTGTAATAGCCCGCGATCGAGGCATAGACCTGCCCCTGGTTGGTACGGAAGCCGATTTCCATATTCTGCGAACGTTCCGCCTTGGGCTGGGGCACCAGCGCGGCGCTGCCCGGACGGGTCACGGCATAGATGTCGTCCATGCCCTTGGGCAGGGCCATCGTCTCGGCATAGGAGGCGAAGACCTGGCTGCGCCCGTCGATCTTGTAGAGCAGGCCGGCCATCGGCAGGAACATGTCGCTATAATGGGCGGTGTTGTACTGCGGCCCCCAGCCCGCGACCGCGACGCCGCCGACGACACGATAATAGTCGTCAAAATCGCGATAGCCACCCAGGCGATAGTCGAGCATCAGCCCCTTGAAGCCGGCGTCCAGCACCAGCCGGTCGTCCATCAGCTTGAGCGTATCCTTGAGGAATATCTGCAGCGTGTTGCGTTCCGAGCGATAGTCGCGGCGCAGATAGACCAGCTCGTCCAGATTGGGCTCGCCGTCGGGCGCGCCGTCCAGCGTGTTGTAGCGGGCCTGGGTGCGATGATATTTATCGACCTCGGCCCAGATGCCGCCTTCCACGGCATTGTTGCCGCTTTCCCAGTGCAGCTTGCTGGTAACGCCATAGCGGTCGCCGCCCACGCCCGACCGGCCATATTGGACGCCCTTGGGCGCGGTCACGCCCAGGCCCACTGCCGCCTGCGGCGTATAGCGGCCCAACGAGTTGGTATAGCTGTCGGGCGAGACGCCATAGCCATTTTTGTCCTCATAATAGAGGGTCGTTTCCGCCCAGACGCCGTCGGCGATCCCGACATGGAAGGTGCCGCCATAGAGCTTGTCCTTCCGCACGTTGATCGCGAGGTTGTAGACGTTGGTATAGTTGGCGTTGGAATAATAGACGCCCGGGACGGTCGGCGCGAAGCCCGGCGTCGTATTGGGTACATTCTCGATATAGGCGAAGTCGCGGCCGCAGGCGCCGACCACGCTGGTCGTGGTGCAATTATACTGGGCGCGGGTGATGGTGGGCGAGTCATAGTCGAAAAAGTCGTTCGACACGAACTTGAAGCGCGCCCAGCTATCGCCGCCCAGATCCGCGTGAATCTGCCCTTCCCAATGTTCGCGATCGACCGAACCGGGGCCGCGCCACAAATCACTGTCCAGCTTGGTACGGCTGACATAGGCCTTGAACGGCCCCACCCGGCCCGTGCTGGCGCGGATGAATGTGCGCTTCATATTATTGTCGCCAAAGCTCTGCGACACGAACAGGCCCATCTCCTCCTGCGGGGCGATGCTGTTATACTGCACCACCGGGCCAAGGCTGGAATAGCTGGGCAGGCCGACGTCGGCGGCACCGACCGATGCTTCCACCACGCCCAGATTTTCATTGTCGACATAGCGGAAGACCGGGCTGCCGCCGAAGGCGTCGCTGCGGCCGGTCGGAATGCCGTCGACCACGAAGCCGATCTGGTCGAGGTTGAAGGCGCGGGTCTGGACGCTGTTGCCAAATTCATAGAGGCCCAGCGCACCGTCGGTCTGGACGTTGAAGCCGGGGAGCTGTTCCAGCATCTTCAGCCCCGAAATGCCCGACGGCGCCGACAGCAGCGCCTCGCGCGTGACGGCCACGACATTGCTGATCTTGTCTTCGCCGATCGCTTCCGACGATTGCGAGATGCGGCGACCGGTCACCGTGATCGTGCCATCCTCGTTGGCCGGCGCAGGTTCCTGTGCCCAGGCGGCGGAGGACAGCGCCCCCGTGCAGCAGGCAAGCAGCAGGGTGGCGCGAAACGCGCGGGAAACGGGCGAAATCGAAGGCATAGTGGCTCCCTGTAGACCCCTTATGGGGCGGTTATGCGCCGATCAGGGGCGCGCGCCTCACCAGGCTTCGCGCCGCTTTCCTCTCCAGTTGTCATTGTACCCGTACGCCCTTTGCAGCGGTGGGTGGAGGCGTTGCTCCGTTGCCATCTGAAACGAGGTGTCCGGGAAAATCCACCACGCGCTTATGATGATTTCTTAAGCGGAATGAACTGGATCAATGGGTTAGCCCATACGATCCGCACGGGGGGTCAGATGCACAGCAAAAACCCTCCCCAGACAGATACCGGGGAGGGTCCGAAAGCTGGCCGTCACATGGAGCTGAAGGAACGGCGTCAGCGCCCCTTCCAGACGCCCGGACGCTTTTCGACGAAGGCCGTCATGCCCTCCTTCTTGTCCTCGGTCGCGGTCAATATCTGGAACAGGCGGCGTTCGGTCAGGATACCCTGGGCCAGGTTGGTCTCGAAGGCGATGTTGACCATTTCCTTGTTCACCATCGCCGCCATCGGCGGCATCGCGGCGATCGCGGCCGCCGTCTTGAGCGCGTCGTCCAGCAGCTCGGCCGCCGGGACGATCCGCGCCACCAGTCCCGCACGCTCGGCTTCCTCGGCCCCCATCATCCGCCCGGTCAAACACATTTCCATCGCCTTGGCCTTGCCGACCGCGCGGGTCAGGCGCTGCGACCCGCCCATGCCCGGAGCCACGCCCAGCTTGACTTCAGGCTGGCCGAACTTGGCCGTATCTGCCGCCAGGATGAAGTCCGCCATCATCGCCAGCTCACAACCGCCGCCCAGCGCAAAGCCGGCGACCGCCGCGATCCACGGCTTGCGCGTAGCAACCACCTTGGTCTGCCAGTCGGAGAAGAAATCCTGCAGGAAAAAGTCCGCCCCCTCCTTGTCGACCATTTCCTTGATGTCCGCGCCAGCGGCAAAGGCCTTCTCGCTGCCGGTCAGCACCGCGCAATGCTGGGACGGGTCGGCATCATAGGCGGCGAAGGCGGCGCCCAGATCGGCCAGGACCTGGCTGTTGAGCGCATTGAGCGCCTGCGGCCGGTTGAGCGTGATCAGCGTCACCGCATCGCGCTGTTCCACCAGGATCGTTTCATATGCCATTGCCGTCTCCCTAAGCTACGAGCGCCGAACTATGTCGGCCAAGAACGGATCGCCAGCCTTTGCGGCCCGGCGATTTTGCCGATCCTATCGGCAAAGATGCATGAAATCGCGGTCGTAGCTGCGCAGATGCGCGCCGCCATCGACATAGAGGGTCTGGCCGGTCACCGCGCTCGCCCCGGCCAGATAGAGCACCGCCTGCGCGATCTGCTCGGCCTGGGGCAGCCGGGCGAGCGGCATCATCTGTTCCAGACGCGCCATCTGGTCCGCGTCATAATCGGGCGTGGCGATGGTCAGGCCGGGCGCGACCGCATTGACCCGGACCTGGGGCGCCAGGCTGCTGGCAGCGGTGCGGGTGAGGCCGGCGAGCGCCAGCTTGGACAGCGTGTAAGCCAGCTGGTCGCCATGGGGATGGTCGATCCGCTGGTCGAGGATGTTGACGATGCAACGATCGCCGGTTCCCGCCGGCACCGTCGCGAACGCCTTGGTCAACAAGGTCGGTGCGGCGCAATTGACCGCATAATGGCGCATCAGATCATCGGCGGTGACGCTGTCGATCCGGTCCTGGCCGAAGATCGCGGCGCTATTGACCAGCAGGTCGGGCGGGCGGCCGAAGCGTTCCGCGACCTGTGCGACCAGCTCCTCGGCGGCCTCGGGGTCGGCGAAGTCGACGACGAACCCCTCCCATTCGGTGCCATGTGCCTCCAGCGCGAGCGCCAGGTGAGAATCGAGCCGCGTGTCATGGCTGCCGTGGATGGCCAGCGAATAGCCCGCCGCCGCCAATGCGCCAGAGATGATGCCGCCCAGCCGGCGATGACCGCCGGTCACCAGCGCCAGCCGGCGCGAAGCCAGCGGCAGCGGCCCGGTCGGGCCTGCATCCTTCTTCGCCCCCCCGATCGGGCGATAGGCGGGCTCGCCGCCCTCTTCCTGTTCGGTCACCCCTTCGCTCACGAGGCGATGAGCTTCAGCACTTCCTCGCGCGACTTTTCGTCGTCGCGGAAGACGCCGAGCATGCGGCTGGTCTTCATGATGACATTGGGGGTGCGCACGCCGCGCCCGGTCATGCAGCCATGGGTCGCCTCGATCACCACGGCGACGCCCTGGGGCTTCAAATGTTCCCAGATGCAGTTGGCGACTTCGGAGGTCAGCCGTTCCTGTACCTGCAACCGGTTGGCATAAGCGTGCAGCACACGGGCCAGCTTGGAAATGCCGACCACATAATCGCCCGGCAGATAGGCGATATGCGCCTTGCCTACGATCGGCGCCATATGATGTTCGCAATGCGACTGGAACGGAATATCCTTCAGCAGCACGACATCGTCATAGCCGCCCACTTCGTGGAAGATGCGCGAAAGATGATAGGCCGGATCATCATGATAGCCGCGGCAATATTCGCGCCAGGCGCGCGCAACGCGCTCAGGCGTTTCCAGCAACCCCTCACGCTCGGGCATATCGCCCGACCAGCGGATCAGGGTACGGATCGCCTCGGACACTTCGGCCGGGACGGGCTCCTTGGAACCTTCGCCTACGGTTTCCGCATCTGGATCAAATACCATGAACAGGGCCACTCCTTCTTTGTCGGCCCCGGCATATGGAGATTGTGTCCCGATATGGCCAGCCCTTTTGCCCGGCTGGACACAACATCGCTCCGGTGGCAAATCGTTGGTTAACGGGAACGCACAATAGCAAAATGGCATTTACAACACGATCATGCGCACTGAACGCATAGCAGCCGTCCTGCTGGCAGCCGGCTTGTCCACCCGCTTTGGCGAGGAAGACAAGCTGATGGCCGACCTGCGTGGCAAGCCGGTCGCCGCACACACGCTGGAAACCGTCGCCTCGATGGCCTTTGCCGAACTGGTCGCGGTGGTCCGGCCGATCCAGTTCGCGCCGGTGCTGCATCGCAAGCTTGACCGGCGCGGCTATGACATCCTGGTCAACGACCATGCCGAGGAAGGCATATCCGGCAGCATCCGCCTGGCGGTCGCGCATCTGATGGACAAGCGCAAGGTACGCGGCATCCTGATCTGCCTGGCCGACATGCCCGACGTGCCGCAGACCCATTATAACCATATCTGCATGGCGGCCGAGGACATCCGTTCGGTGGTCGCCAGCACCGATGGCTTCTCCTCCTCGCCGCCTGCCTTCATCGGCCGCAAGCATTTCCCCGAACTGCTGGCGCTCAGGGGCGACCAGGGTGCCCGTGCGCTGTTAAGCCACGGCATCCAGATCGAGACGATCGGCAATGTGCTGCACGACATCGACACACCGGAAGATCTGGGCCGCCCGCCGGTAACCCCGGTTTAGGTCGAGCGGGTCGGATCGGTCAGGCCGTCGCCCATTTCGCGCGGATCGGGCGCGCGGCTCAGCGGCAGCGACCCGGTCTGGCGTTCCAGCATGCGATGCACCACCGGCAGCTTGCCCCCGCTATGGAGCGCGTGGATAGCCTCACTGTTGGTGATGTCGGCGATGGTGCGCCGCTGGTTGTGGCGGACATAGTCGAGCCAGGTCGACACATGATAGCGCTCGACCCACAATTCCGGATCCCCCAGGTCGCGCATCAGCGACCAGCCATGGGCACCGTCGCGCAGGCGGATGCGCCGGCGCTCGCTCATCGCGCTCAGGAACGGCACCACCGATCCGGCCGGAATGCGATATTCGATGGTGATCACCACCGGGCCGCTGCGCGGCTCCACCGGCACCGCCGTCTCCGGCTCGCGCCAGCGGTTCTGCAGGTCCAGATTATCGTCGCCGGTCTGCGGCAGCGGCCGGATCAGGCCGATCATCGCGGCGACGAACTGGACCCCGGCAGACGCATAGAGCGCCATGTCGACGCCATGCTCCTCCGCCAGATTGCCGAACAGCCAGGCGCCGATCGCCATGCCACCGAAGGCGGTCATCTGGTAGATGGCGACCGCGCGGGCGACCACCCAGCGCGGCGCCGACATCTGCACCGACACGTTGAAGGTCGACAGCGCCATCACCCAACCCGCACCGGCGAGCAGATAGCCCAGCAGTGCCAGCGCCAGATAGCCCGATGCGGCGGTGATCGCCGTGCCCGCCGCCAGCGCCAGCGCCGCCGACCGCACGATCGCCTCGATCGAGAAGCGCGCGCGCAACCGCCGGGTCGACAATGCGCCCGCGACCGCGCCGACACCGAACGCGCCGCTGGTGAGGCCAAAGGTCAGCGCCCCGCCGCCCAGCATGTCGCGCGCGACCAGCGGCATCAGCGCCGACACTGCGCTCGCGCCGATGCCAAAGGCACCCCCGCGCAACAACACCAGCTGGATCTTGGGCGACATCGAGACATAACGGACACCGGCCCACATCGCGACGCCCAGCCGCTCGCGCGGCAGCAGCTTGGGCGGCAGGTCCGGTCGCCAGCGCGACAACACCACGACCAGGCCGATATAGCTGACCGCATTGGCCAGGAACGCCGCCGCCGCGCCCGCCGCCGCGACGATCACGCCGCCCAGTGCCGGCCCGGTGCTGCGCGCGAGGTTAAAGCCCATGCTGTTCATCGCAACAGCGCTCGGCAACACATTGCGCGGCACCATGTCGCCAACCGACGCCTGCCAGGCCGGGCCGTTCACCGCCGTCGCGCACCCGATCAGGAAGGTGAAGCCCAGCAACGTCCAGGGCGTTACCGCCCCCAGCCAGGCGACCAGCGCAAGCGCGGTCGACACCAGCAGCATGACGATCTGGCAGATCATCATCACCTTGCGCCGGTCCAGATTGTCGGCGACCGCCCCGGCCCAGAGCGACAGCAGCATGATCGGCAGCGTCGTGGATGCCGGCACCAGCGCCACCAGCACGGGCGAGGCGGACAGCGACGTCATCATCCAGGCCGCACCGACCGACTGGATCAACCCGCCGAAATTGGACGCCAGGCTCGCGATCCAGATCGCGCGGAAGATAGGAACGGCAAAGGGCGAGGAAGGCTGGGGGGACTCGGTGTCAGGCACGAAAACCATCAAGCGGATTTAGGAACTTGGGTCAAACCCGCGACTCACCCTTTGGTTCATATCCGTCCGGTACGCAGCGCCCGCGCCCAGTCGGGCCGTCCGCGCGCATCTGCTATCGTCGCTGCGGGTTCGACGTCATAGGCGACCAGGACGATCTCCGCATGCCAGCCATCGGCCGTCCGCTCGACCAGCGCATAGCGCGCCTCGGGCGACCCGGTCTCCACCTTGTGCGGCCAGGGCCGGTCATCGTCATAGGCGGGTAGGCCGACGCTGCCCGGATTGACGATCAGCCCGCCATCGGCGCGGCGATGGATGCGCGGCACATGGGTATGGCCGCACAGGATCAGCGGCGCGGCGACGCCCCCTGCCCGCGCCTCCACCTCTGCCTCGGTCGCGGCGCGCAAGCCGTCAGGTTCAACCGTTTCCAGCCAATAATCGATGTCGCTGCCCGGCGTGCCATGGACCATCAATATCTCATCCGTCAGCCACAGCGTCTCGGGCAATTCGGCAATCCAGTCGCGATGACGGGGTTGCAACAGATCATGCGTCACCCGGTCCGACGCGCCCATCCGGTCGGGCGCCAGCGTCAGCAATTGCCGCTCATGATTGCCCCGGATCGTCGGCAGGTCCATCGCCATCAGCCGATCGGCAGTCTCACAGGGGAAGAGCGGCCCCGACAGGATGTCACCGAGATTGACACACAGATCGACATTGCGCGCAGCCACATCCGCCAGCACGGCGTCGAGCGCATCGATATTGCCATGAATGTCGGAAAGAACCGCAATCTTCACCTGGCGCTTGTCCCGCTGCAATCGCGCCCCACATCAGGCCCGCACCTGACCTTACGGCAAGGCCATGTCGGCGGAAACCGACCATTTCAGGCTTGCACTTTACGTAAACGTAAATACATTCAGGGCCACTTCCGGTGCGCCAAAAGCCGCCAACGGAGAGGGAAAAGGAACCATGGAAGCCTATATTTACGACGCCGTCCGCACGCCCCGTGGCCGGGGCAAGAGCGACGGTTCGCTCCACGACATCACCCCCATCCAGCTTGCGACGCAGATGCTCGAAGCGGTGCGCGACCGCACCCAGATCGACACCGCCGACGTCGACGACGTGATCCTGGGCTGCGTCAGCCCGGTGGGCGAACAGGGCGCGGACATCGCCCGCGTCGCCGTGCTGAACGCCGATTATGCCGAAACCGTGCCGGGCGTGCAGATCAACCGTTTCTGCGCATCGGGCCTGGAAGCGGTCAACATGGCCGCTGCCAAGGTCTATTCGGGCGAAGCGATGTTCGCGATCGGCGGCGGCGTCGAATCGATGAGCCGCGTGCCGATGGCATCGGACGGCGGCGCCTGGGCAATGGACCCGGCGGTCGCCTACAAAACCTATTTCGCGCCCCAGGGCATCGGCGCCGACGTGATCGCCACCAAGTTCGGCATCAGCCGCGACGATGTCGACGCCTATGCCGTCGAGAGCCAGCGCCGCGCCAAGGCCGCCTGGGACGAAGGCCGTTTCAAGAAGTCGATCGTGCCGGTCCGCGACGTGATCGGCGGCATCGCCCTCGACCATGACGAACATATGCGCCCCGACGCGACGATGCAGTCGCTCGGCAGCCTGAAGCCCAGCTTCCAGGCGCTGGGCGAGGACATGCCCGGCTTCGACACCGTCGCCCTGCTGCGTTATCCCGAGCTGGAAAAGGTCAACCACGTCCATCACGCCGGCAACAGCAGCGGCATCGTCGATGGCGCCGCCGCGGTGCTGGTCGGCAACAAGGAAATGGGCGAGAAATACGGCCTGAAGCCGCGCGCGAAGATCAAGGCGATGGCCTCGATCGGGTCCGAACCGCTCATCATGCTGACCGGCCCGGAATTTGTCGCCGGCAAGCTGCTGGCCCGTGCCGGCATGACCACCGCCGACATCGACCTGTGGGAACTGAATGAAGCCTTCGCCTCGGTCGTGCTGCGCTACATGCAGGCGATGAAGCTCGACCACAGCAAGATCAACGTCAATGGCGGCGCGATCGCCATGGGCCATCCGCTGGGCGCCACGGGCGCCATGGTGCTGGGCACCGCGCTCGACGAGCTGGAACGTTCGGGCAAGGGCACCGCGCTCATCAACCTGTGCGTCGGCGCGGGCATGGGCACCGGCATCATCATCGAGCGCGTTTGAAACAAGTATAAGACCCGTTCGTGCTGAGTAGGGACTGAGCCTGTCGAAGTCCCGTATCGAAGCATCCTTCGATACGCCATTTCGACTTCGCTCAATGGCTACTCAGGACGAACGGGGTTTGGGAAAGGTAGCCATACCAATGAACACCATCGCATTCGACATCGATGCCGACGGCATCGCCACCCTGACGATCGACGTGCCCGGCCAGTCGATGAACGTCATCGGCCCCGACTTCCTGGCCGACCTCGACGCCGCCATCACGCGCATCGCGTCGGAAGAAGGCATCAAGGGCGCGGTCATCGCATCGGGCAAGGACAGCGGCTTCATGGCCGGCATGGACCTGAAATATTTCGGTTCGATGCTGGCCACGACCGATGGCAGCCGCCCTGCCCCGGCCGCAATCTTCGACCAGGTGTTCGTGCTGAACCAGCTGTTCCGCCGCCTCGAAACCGCCGGCAAGCCGGTCGCCTGCGCCATTGAAGGCACCTGCGTCGGCGGCGGCTTCGAACTGGCGCTGGCCTGCCATCGCCGCTTCGTGGGTGACAGCCCCAAGACCCAGCTCGGCCTGCCCGAAATCCTGATCGGCCTGTTCCCCGGCGGCGGCGGGTCGCAGCGCCTGCCGCGCATCATGGGCGTTCAGGCGTCGCTGATGTACATGCTGCAGGGCAAGCTGTTCCGCCCGGCCGAAGCCGCGATGCTGAAGGTCGTCGACGGCGTGGTGCCGCAGGGTACGGCGCTCGAAGCCGCCAAGGCATGGGTCAAGACCAATCCGAGCGCCAACACCCAACCCTGGGACGTCAAGGGCTTCAAGGTGCCCGGTGGCGCCGGCGGCTTCAACCCCGCCTTCGTCCAGACCATGGCCGGCGCCCTGCCGATGACGCTCAAGCAGACCCAGCGCAACATGAACGCGCCGATCGCCCTGCTGTCGGCGGTCTATGAGGGCATCACCCTGCCGATGGACCGGGCGATCCGGATCGAAAGCAAATATTTCGCCAAGGTCGCCGCCGATCCCCAGGCATCGAACATGATCCGCACCCTGTTCGTCAACAAGCAGGCAGCCGAGCGCGGCGCGCGTCGCCCCAAGGACGAGCCCAAGGCGCCGACCACCAAGCTCGCCATGCTGGGCGCCGGCATGATGGGCGCGGGCATCGCCACCGTCGCGGCGCAGGCCGGAATGGACGTCGTGCTGTTCGACCGCGACCAGGCCTATGCCGAAAAGGGCAAGGCCCATGTCGAGGCGGTGCTGGCCAAGCGCCTGGGCCGTGGCATGACGCCCGAGAAGATGGCCGCCACCCTGGCCCGCGTCACCCCGACCACCGATTATGCCGCGCTCGCCGGCGCCGACTTCGTGATTGAAGCGGTGTTCGAGGATGTCGCGATCAAGGCGGAAGTGACCAAGCAGGTCGAAGCCGTGCTGGGTGCCGACACCATCTTCGGTTCCAACACCTCGACCCTGCCGATCACCAAGCTGGCCAATGCCTGGTCCAAGCCCGAGAATTTCATCGGCGTCCACTTCTTCTCGCCGGTCGAGAAGATGCCGCTGGTCGAAATCATCCTGGGTGAAAAGACCGGCCCGGCGGCGATCGCCAAGGCGCTCGACTTCGTTGCCCAGATCAAGAAGACCCCGATCGTCGTGCATGACAGCCGCGGCTTCTACACCTCGCGCAGCTTCGGCACTTATGTGCAGGAAGGCGCCGAGCTGGTCGGCGAAGGCATCAACCCGGCGCTCATCGAAAATGCCGGCAAGCAGCTCGGCATGCCGACTGGCCCGCTGGCGGTCAGCGACGAAGTGTCGATCGAACTGGGCGTCAAGATCATGACCGCCGCCAAGAAGGAACTGGGCGACGCCTATATTCCCCAGGGGTCGGATGACATCATGCTCAAGATGGTCGAGGCCGATCGCCTGGGCCGCAAGAATGGCAAGGGCTGGTACGACTATCCCGAAGGCGGCAAGAAGCATCTCTCGCCGGTGCTGGGCGAGCTGTTCCCGCTGGCCGATGCGCAGCCGGGCGTCGAGGAAGTCAAGGAACGCCTGCTCTATCGCCAGTTGATCGAATGCGCCCGCTGCTTCGAGGAAGGCGTGCTGGAAACGCCGGAAGATGGCGATATCGGCGCGATCTTCGGCTGGGGCTTTGCGCCCTATACCGGCGGCCCGTTCAGTCATATGGACACGGTCGGCATCGCCCATGTCGTGGCGGTTCTCGACCGGCTGGCCGCCGCCCATGGCCCGCGCTTCGCCCCGACGGCGCAGCTGCGGGAAATGGCGGCGAGCGGCGCGACCTTCTATCGCCCGGTGCCGTCCCGCGCCGCAGCATAAAGCCTTGTAAAGCCCCTCGCCCGTCGGCTAGTCCTCGCCCTCTACCATTTTGGGGGAGTGAGGAATGAGCGACAAGCCCACGGTTCTGGTCACGGGCGGGGCCGGCTATATCGGCAGTCATGCCGTTCTGGCATTGCGTGACGCGGGCTATCCCGTCGCGGTCATCGACAATCTCACCACCGGCTTTCGCTGGGCGATTCCCGACGACGTTCACTTCACCCAGGGCGACATTGCCGACCAGCCGCTGGTCGAAGCGCTGCTGAAGGAACAGAAGATCGGCGCGATCATGCATTTCGCCGGATCGATCATCGTACCGGAATCGGTCGAAGACCCGCTGAAATATTATTACAACAACAGCGCCAAGAGCCGCGACCTGATCGAAAGCGCGGTGCGGTGCGGCGTGCCCCATTTCATCTTCTCCTCCACCGCCGCGACCTATGGCACGCCCGAGGAAAGCCCGGTGCGCGAGGATAGCCCCAAGCTGCCGATCAACCCCTATGGCCGGTCCAAGCTGATGACCGAACAGATGCTGGCGGACGTGGCCAACGCGCATCCGATCAACTATTGCGTGCTGCGCTATTTCAACGTCGCGGGCGCCGATCCGCAGGGGCGCAGCGGCCAGTCGACGGTCGGCGCGACCCACCTCATCAAGGTCGCGGTGGAAGCCGCACTGGGCAAGCGCAGCCATGTCGCGGTGATGGGCACCGATTTCGATACCCCCGACGGCACCGGCGTGCGCGACTATATCCATGTGTCGGACCTGGCCAACGCCCATGTGCTGGCGCTGGACGCGCTGCGCGCCAGCCCGCAGGACAATTACACCCTCAACTGCGGCTATGGCCGGGGTTTCTCCGTGCTCGAAGTGCTCGATGCCGTCGACCGCGTCACCAACATGACCATCGACCGCCGGATGGAGGGCCGCCGCGCCGGCGACCCTGCCTCGCTGATCTCCGACAATCGCAAGATCATGGCGCAATTCCCCTGGCAGCCGGCCCATGCGGACCTCGACCAGATCGTCAATCATGCGCTCGCCTGGGAACGCAAGCTGAGTGACATTCGCGGCCAATGAGCCCCTTCGCATGAGCGACGCCAGCGTCCGCGCCTTCTTCGCCGCGCAGGCCCCCGATGTCGTCATCATCGACCAGGGGACCAGTACCGCGACGGTGATCGAGGCGGCGGCCGCGCTGGGCGTCGAACCCGCACGCATCGCCAAAACCCTATCGCTGCGCGTCGGCGACAGGGTCGTGCTGGTCTGCGCGCGCGGTGACGCCCGCCTGTCCAATGGCAAGGCAAAGGCGGCGCTGGGCGCCAAACCGCGCATGCTGGGCGCGCATGAGGTGGAGGAGATTACCGGCCATCCGGTCGGCGGCGTCTGCCCTTTCGGCCTGGCCAGCGACCTGCCCGTCTATTGCGACATCTCCTTGCAGGCGTTCGACACCGTGTTCCCGGCGGCGGGATCGCGCACCGCCTCGGTCGAACTGACGCCCGACCGGCTTGCCGCCTTGACCGGGGCGCAATGGATCGACATCTGCACCCTTCCCGATTCAACCGAGTGAGAGCCATGCCGACCGAACATCTTTTCGCCACCGGGGCGCAGGCCGCCACCGATATCGCCGCCCGCATCGCCACCCTGCTGGGCGAGGCGATCGCCGAACGGGGCGTCGCGACGCTGGCCGTGTCGGGCGGCCGCTCGCCGCGTCCCGTGCTGGAAGCCTTGTCGATGGTGCCGCTCGACTGGAGCAAGCTGATCGTCACCCTGGTCGACGAACGCTGGGTCGCACCTGACAGCGTTGACAGCAATGAGCGGCTGGTGCGCGAGACGCTGTTGCAGGGGGCCGCGGCGCAGGCCCGCTTCGTGCCGATGAAGAATGACGCCGCCGACGCCTATGCCGGCCAGAGCGCGGTCGAGGCGGATTTCGCCGCCCTGCCCTGGCCGTTCGACATCATCCTGCTCGGCATGGGCGATGACGGCCATACCGCCTCGCTCTTCCCGCAGGGCAAGGAACTGGCCGAAGGACTTTCCAGCCAAGCTTACACCATCGCCGCCACCCCGCCGGTCGCCCCGCACCAGCGGCTGTCGCTGACCGCGCACGCGATCCTGCAGAGCCGCCACATCTGCCTGCAGATTGGCGGCGCGGGCAAGAAGGCGGTCTATGACGCGGCGCTGGCGGGCGGCGCGGTGGAAGAATTGCCGATCCGTCTCGCCCTGTTGCAGGACAAGGTGCCGGTCGAGGTGTGGATCAGCGAAGCCTGATGCCTGCGCTCAATGGCGCGGCGCATGTTTCGAGATCAGATAGCGCCATACCCCGACCGCATTGATCGCCAATAGCGCGACATTCTGCCAGCCGATCCCCTCGCTGTCCTTGTCGAGAAAGCCCCAGCCGATCAGCGCGATCGAGCTGGTGACGAACAGGACGAAGGCCCCGCCGGTGATCCGCCGCCCCAGGTTCAGCGACACGACCAGCGCCGCGAGTGTGGCGGCGCCGGCACCATAATATTGCAGGGCGGTGAGCAGCGCCTGGGTCATGCCAGACAGAACGTAGCGGCCATGGACATGGTTGCCCGCACAGAATAGGCACCCCGCATGATTGCCCAGATCGATCCCTTCCATGCCATCGCCATCAGCCGCGAGGCCCATGCCCTCAAGGCCCAGGGCCGTTCCATCCTGCACATGGAGTTCGGCCAGCCCTCGACCGGCGCACCCGCCGCCGCGATCGCGCTGGCGCATGAGGTGCTCGACACCGACCCGATGGGCTATTGGGAAAGCCCGGCGCTCAAGGAACGGATCGCCCGCCTCTATGCTGACCGGCACAATGTCGCCGTCGATCCCGAACAGGTGCTGCTGACCTGCGGCGCCTCGCCCGGCCTGGTGCTGGCGCTCACCAGCCTGTTCGCACCCGGCGCCCGCGTCGCCACCGCGCGGCCCGGCTATGTCGCCTATCGCAACACATTGAAGGCGCTCTATCTGGAGCCGGTCGAGATCGCCTGCGGTCCGGCCGAACGCTATCAGATCAGCGCCGACGCGCTGGCCGCGCTCGATCCCGCGCCAGACGGCCTGATCCTCGCCAGCCCGGCCAACCCGACCGGCACGATCATCCCGGCCGACGAACTGGCGGCGATCGCCAGGGTCTGCGCAGACCGTGGCATCCGCATCATCTCCGACGAAATCTATCATGGCCTCAGCTTCGGCGAGCCAGCCCGGTCGATGCTGGAATTTGCCCCCGATGCGGTGATCGTGAACAGCTTCTCCAAATATTTCAGCATGGCCGGCTGGCGGCTGGGCTGGATCATCGTGCCCGCCGACCTGATCGGCGCGGCGCGCGCGCGCATGGGCAATCTGTTCCTGACGCCCCCGGTGCTGGCGCAGCAGGCGGGGCTTGCCGCCTTCGACTGCACCGATGAGCTTGAAGGCCATGTCGACACCTACCGCCGCAACCGGCAATTGCTGCTCGACGCCCTGCCCGCGCTCGGCCTCGCCAGCATCGCCCCGCCTGATGGCGCCTTCTACATCTATGCCGATATCAGCCATCTCACCCATGACAGCCTGGCCTTCTGCCAGAAGCTGCTGCGCGAAACCGGCGTCGCCACCGCGCCCGGCATCGATTTCGATCCGGTCGACGGCCACCGCTTCATCCGCTTCAGCTTCGCCGTCTCGACCGATCGGGTCGAGGATGCGATCGCACGAATGATCCCTTGGTTCCAGGCGCAACCGGGCCGCTGACCGGCCTCAGACGATCAGTCCGGGGATGATCTTGTTCGTTTCCAGGCTGCCCGTGCCCCAGCGGTCGACCGGCACGCCCATCGCCTGTTGCAGGGTCAGGCCGACGCGGCTGACCGGCGATCCGTCGCCGGTGATATATTGGCCGGTATGGATGCGCCCGCCGGCCGATCCCGCCGTCATCATCGGGATATTGTCGATGGTGTGGAATTTGGCGAACTCGGTCTCGCTATGGGCAAAGACCAGGCTGTTATCCAGCAGGGTGCGGTCGCCTTCCTTCACCGCATCCATCGCCTTGATGAAATAGGTCCAGGCTTCCATGCACTTGTCGACATAGAAGGTGACTTCGGGCTGATAGCCCAACCGGTTGTCCAGCACCTCCTCATGGGTCAGCTGATGGTGGGTGATGGTACTGCCCACCCGCGTCAGCGACGATGCGCCATTGTTGAAGTTCATGTTGAACAGGCGGACATTGTCGCACGCCATCGCCATCACCAGCAGGTCGGTCATGATCTCGTGATTGCGCATCACATTCTCGATCTCGGCATTGACCGGCAGGTCGGGCACCTTGGGCGGCACGACACAGGCCTGCATCGGCGCCGGCTTGGTCAGCTGCACGTCGAGCTGGTTTTCGAGCTGGCGCAGCGAGGTGAAATATTGGTCGAGCCGCTGCCTGTCGGCCGCGCCCAGCCGCGCCTCCAGCGCCTGGCGCTGGTCGGTGACGCCCGACAACACGCTGCGCCGCGCCATCACCGCCGGATCGGGGGTGAAGGTCGCGCTGTTGGGATCGTGGAACCCGGCGCCGAACAGCCTTGTATAAAGGGCGGCGGGCGACACCTCCGCCGGGTTGAGATTGCCATTGCCGCGCCCGGACAGCGAATTGCGCGGATCGCCGGTCGCCGACAGCTCGATCGAGCGGAAGCGGGTGCGGGTGCCGATCACGTCGCCGATCGACACGTCGAAGGATGGCCCCGGCAGGCCGCGGTCGGAATCGATCGCGATGCCGGTGCGGATGCCGATGCCGCCGCTGATATGCGGCAGGTTGGGCTTGCCGTCGAGCGGCAGGGTGAAATCGCCCAGGATGTTGACCTTGTGCTTGAGCGCCTCGATCGAGGCCAACTCGACCTTCAGCTCATAATCCTTGCCGGCGGCGCTGGGGAACCAGCGCGGCGGATTGACGCCCAGCCCCCAGAACCAGGTGCCGAAGCGGATCGGCATTGGTGCGCCGGTCGCCGCCATGGCGGTGCCGTTGCCGTCGAGGAAGATGTCGAGCAGCGGCAGGCCGACGGCCACGGCCATGCCGTTGACCATGCCGCGCAGCGCGGTGCGGCGATCGAGGGTGAAGCTCATGGGCGGTCTCCTTCACGGATATGCGGGCTGGTCATCATCGCGACCTGCGGTTTGGGCAGTGGCGGCGTGCTGACGCGATAGGCATCGGCCATGGTCGCGACGCGCAGGAACAGCGCCTGGATGCGATAGCCGTCGGCGGCAAAGCCCTGTTCCAGCGCCATCGCGGTCGCTTCCTCATCTTCGGGCATGCGCCCGGTCGCATATTGGAAGGCGCGGCCGGCAACGCATTCGGTGGTCGACTTGCTTGCCGCCAGCGCCTGACCCAGGCCGACATTGCCCTGGAAGGCGGTACCCTCGAACACGCCGGCCGTGTCGATCGGCGCGTCATTTTCGGTTCGGCGGAAGGCGCCGATGCCGTCAAACCGCTCCAGCGGCAGGCCCAGCGGGTCGGTGATCTTGTGGCAGGCGGCACAGACCGGATCGCTATTATGGGCGTTCAGGCGAATGCGCGCGGTCGGCATCGCCTTGTTGCCGACATCCTGGACGGCGGTGAAATTGACGTTGCCCGGCGGGTTGGGCACCGGCTGGCACAGCAGCAGCTCGCGGATCGCCCGGCCGCGCAGGGTCGGCGAGCTGCGGCCCGAATGGGAATAGAGCGCCAGGAAGCCGGCCTGGCCCAGCAGCCCGGCGCGATCGTCGCCATCGCCAAACTCATAGGGCACCCAGCCCTGCATGCTGGACACCTTGGCCTGATAGAGCGGCCCCAGCGCCCGGTTGATGAAGGTGCGCCGGGTGGTGAACAGCTCGCGATAATCGCCCTGCCGCGTCACCAACTGGTCGACGATCATGCGCAGCATCTGTTCGGACAGGGCCGACGCGACATCGGGATTGAAGCGGGGATAGACGATCTGGTCCTTGGCCATTTCGTCGAACTTCTCGAACAACAGCATGTCGGCGAAGAAGGCGCGCACGCCATCCTCCAGCCGGGGCGAGCGCACCATCTTCTGCGCGATCGCCGCGAGCTGGGCCGGATCGGTGAGCCTGCCCTCGTCGGCCGCGCGCAGCAGCGCCTCATTGGGCGTCGTGTTCCACAACAGATAGCTCAGCCGCGCGGCACGGGCATAATTGTCGAGCCGCAAACTGCCGGCCGCTTCCGGGTCGGGCTCCGCGCTTTCGATGATGTAGAGGAACTGCGGCGACACCAGCATGGCGGCGAGCGCCAGCTGCATCCCGTCATAGAAACCCTGGCCATCGCCAGCGCCCTTGCCGGCCATCATCACGAAGGCGCCGATCTCTTCCTGCGTCATCGGTCGGCGGAACAGGTAGCGGCCGATCGGCATCAGCGTCCGGGCCGCGCAATCGGCATCGGGGGCGGCCGCATCGCGCGGGGTGCAGGGCATGAACTGGCTTCGTCGATCTTCGGCGAAGACCTGCGCGGCGATGTTCCGCGCCATCGCGTCGAACTGCTCCAGCCCGGCGGGCGAGATGGTCGATGCGCTGGCGCCGGTCGCGATCAGCTCATGCACCGGCCGCACGATCGGCTCGAACCGGCCCGCGACCTTGATGTCGGGACCGAAGATATCGGCGATGCTGTTGCGATATTGCGCCTCGGTCAGGCGGCGCATCCCCGCCACCTGACCGAGCGGCGCCTTCATCGGCGCGAAACTGGCTTCGGGCGTGGCGGCGGTTTGCGGCGCCTTCTCGACCGTGCAGGCGCTCAGCAGCAACCCGGCGAGCAGCGCCCCGCGCGCCCTGCGGCGAAACGGCCCGCTCATCGCTGCGCCACCTTGGGCTGGGGCAGGCGGTCAGTGATGAAGGCAGGCACGGCCCAGGCCTCCATACCGCTCGAAATGCGGCGACACTGGCCGGTCGCCGGATCGCGATCGCCATCGGCCATGGCCTTCAAGGCCGCATACATGGCGGCGCAATCATAGCCCGCCGTGGTAGCCGCGCCCTCGCCACCGACCGAGGCGCTGGCGATCACGTTCCAGATCGGCTGATAGCCGCCGACGATCCCCTTCAGGCTGCCGTCCGGCTGGAAGGTGAAGCGCAGCCGCGCCCGGGTGAAATCATATTCGTTGCGGCGGCCACGAATGTCGCGCTCCGACCCCTGCCCCCAATTCTGCTTCAGGCGGATATGGGCCGGCTCGGTGGTCAGCACGCCGTTGACGATCCGCCCTTTCAGCGCATTGCGATGGGCGGCATTGGCGGTGACGCTGTAGCTGGCGCCGGGGATGAAATTCTGGCGCGAATCCACCACCGCCCGATCCTCGGTATTGGCGTAGATCACCGTCACATCGGGGTCGTTCTCCAGACTGTCGACGCCGGTCAGCAGCAGCACCTGGCTATGTTCGCCGCTGACCAGAAACTGGGTCAGGCCCTTGACGATGTCGCCGCCCATGCCATCAACCCCGCGCCAGGTACGCACGCAGCCCATCGCCCGCCACATCTGGTTGTCGACGCCCGGCTCGCCGGCAGGCCCGGTGAAATTGGCATGGCCGCATGTGTCGCCCGCCGCCGCGCCATCCGCATCATCGTCCAGGTTCAGACCTTGGGCGACCTTGCCCTGCACCATGCGCTGGGGTGGCCGGTCGAACTTGTCGGGGTGGGTGCAGATGTTGAGATTGTCGGGGCCGAAGGCATAGCCGGTCCAGCGCGCGGTCAACTCCTTCTCGTTCGCCTTTTCCAGCAGGCGCGTCCGCTCGCCCGCCGGCTGGGTCTGCAGGTAATTTTCGCGCAAGGTCGCGGCCAACCCCTGCGGGCAATCCTCCTTCCCCTGATAGATGGCGGGCGCGAAATGGCTGACGACGAAACCCATCTCGCCATTGGCTGGCGGGGCGGGCAGTGTGGCAGGGACGGCGGATTTCGCGGGGGCATCGCCCTGCGCGGAGGCCGACGCCGCGAGTGGCAGCGCGGCCAGCAGCAGGACCAGTTTGCGATGATACGGCACGATCATCCTCTCCTTGCGAAATATCATGGGATCAGCGGTTCGGCCTCGGCGGGAATGTCCGCCGGGTCGTCGCCCTCGATTGTGAAGACCGGCCGGTCGCGATAGGCCCATTGGGCGCGGTCGCCATCGGGCCGCACGGTCCAGGCGCCCAGCCCCCGCCGCGCCATGCCCGCCGGGAAGACGCGCCAGTCGGCGCAGGCCGTGCCACAAGCCTTGGCCTTGGGCGTCACCAGCAAATTGCCCTGACCATCGACCAGCAGATAGCGCCCGTCCACCAGCCGCGCCGTCACATTGCCCGGCGCCTCGATCTTGGGCGCGGCCGGCACATATTTGAGGCTGTTCCAGACCAGAGCGTCCTCGCCCTCATGCGCGATGGTGCCGGGGCGCTCGCCGGCATGGGTGAAGACGAGATTGACCCGCTTATAGACCCATTGCGGCCCGCTCGGCCCCTGCATCACGATCCAGTCGGGGCCATCCTGCTTCAGCCGGGGTGCCTTGCGATCGCCGCCGAACTCGGGCGGCGCGGAGATGACCTCCGCCTTGGCGGGCGCGGCCAGCGGCGTCCATTGCGTCAGGCAATCGCCCGAACACCAGAGCGGCTGATGCCCGGTGCGACCCGTCACCGCGCGCATGTCCATGCCATAGAGGGTGCGGCCATGGGCATCGACATAGACGCTTTGGTCACCGACCTTGCGGATGCTGATGCCGGCCGGCAGCGGCTCGCCACTTGCGGCCTCGGGCGCCAGGTCGGCGGCCTGCGCCCAGAGCGCGACCGGCTGCGCCAGCCACAGGATCGCGGCCGCCCGGCGCCACATCAGCGCTTCTCCTCGACGCGGAAGCTGCGGTGGCAGGTGCCACAGCTCTGACCCAGCGTCTTGGCCGCTACCCGCATCTTCGCCACGTCGCCGCTCGCCGCCACGGTAGCGAAGCTGTTGGCCTGCCCGGTGAAGCCGTCCTGCGCCGCCTTGAACGCGGCCGGCTGGCTCCAGATTTCGGGCTTAGCCGCCGTCTTGACCCCCGGTTTCGGGCCGCTGCCGGCCGGGAACCAGCCCTGTTGCTGGCGCGCATAGTCGCGGATCTGTCGCGCCGAAATCTGGATCACATAGGTTTGCGGCGTGCCCGATTTCAGCTCGTCATTGATATTCTTGAACGCCGCGCCGACCTCGCGGAAGCCCGCGACCCGGGTGGCGACGATATCGCCGGGCGCCGCCGCCAGCGGGGCGGCACAGAGCAGCGCCAGCATCGCGACCGGTCGCTTCATCCGCTTCATATTGTGCATCCTCGTCCCTTTCATGTCTGTCACAGCATCGGATCGGCAAAGACCCACCAGGCGAAGCCGCCCGCCAACAGCAGTGCGACCACGAAAGCGACGGGCGAAGCGCGCCGCACGGCTACCGGGTCGCCGGTCACCTTCGCCCGGCCGCTGACCATCGGCCCGACCAGGTTGCGGCGCCGCACCAGCAGGTAGAACAGCACCGCCAGAACATGCAGGCCGATCAGCATCTGCAGGATGGTGAAGCTGATGCCATGGATGTCGGCGGCGAGCCGACCCTGATCGAAATCGACCAGATGCGACAGCGGCCCGGATTCGATGCCGTCGATATCGACCGCGAACAGGCCGGTGCCGACCTGCACCGACAGCGCCAGCAGCATCGCCACCACGCTCCAGCCACCCAACGGATTATGGCCCGGCGCGGCGGGCGCCCGGCCGCTGAGGTAAGCGAGGATCGCGCGCGGCCCGCGCACAAATTGCGCGAAGCGCGCCGGCCCCGACCCGATCAGGCCCCAGATCAGGCGAAAAGCGATCAGGAACAGCACCGCCTGGCCTGACAGCCGATGCCAGTCCATGTGATAGGTTTCCGCGCTCCACCAGGAAAAGCCGATCAGGCCGACCAGCGACCAGTGGAACAGACGGATGGGCAGATCCCAGACATATTGGCGCGCTACGCTCGCCATCAGCTCTTCTTCGCCCAACTGTCGCACACGCCCTCGGCCGGCACGATGCCGCCGCTCAGCAGCGCGCATTTGCCGCAACCCGGCTGGGCGGCGGTGAAGAAGGCGCACAGGCCGCAGCGCTTGGTCGCATCGGTGGAGGTGCGGAAACCCAGCGACTTGCGCATGCTTTTCTGCGCGGCGGACAGGCTGGCCGGATCGACGCATTCGGCCGCATTGGCCATGCTCGCCAGCCCCAGCGGCACGCAGGCGATCAGGCCCAATGCCGATCGGCGGCTCCAGTGACGGACATGATGATCGCTTGCCGCCATGCGGCCCACTCCTCTTCCCTGCCGGCCCGGTTGGTCCGGCCCTCTTGTGCGATCCTTTTAACAGGGGGACGCCGGATTAATTTGTCAGCCCCGACAAAATCGGCGCAGAATGCAGGCGCTTATTCCGCTCTTTGTGTCGGTCCTGACAAAATCCGGCGAAGGCTGGCGGCTAGAAAGGGCGCAATAGGAAGAGGAGAGACCAGGGTGACAACCGACGGGGCGCCGGGCGACACGCATATCCTGATCGTCGATGACGATCCGTCGCTGCGCGCGCTGGTCCGCGCCTTTCTGGCGCAGGAAGGCTATGTCGTCAGCGAAGCGGCCGACGGCCCGGCGATGCGTGCCATCCTCGCGCGGCAACAGGTCGACATCATCGTGCTCGACGTGATGATGCCGGGCGAGGACGGGCTGTCGATCGCCCGCTCGCTAGCGGGGCAGCAGGATGCCGGCATCATCATGGTATCGGCGCTGGGGACGGAGGGCGATCGGATCACCGGGCTGGAAATGGGCGCCGACGATTATCTGCCAAAGCCGCTGTCGCCCCGCGAACTGCTCGCCCGCATCCGCGCGCTGCAACGCCGCCGCCGCCCGGTCGCCGACATGCGCCAGCCGGTGCTGGCCCATTATCATTTCGAAGGCTGGCAACTCGATCCGGTGCGCCGGGTGCTGCGCGATCCCGCCGGCATCATCATCAGCCTGTCGGAGGGGGAGTTCGCCCTGCTGCTCGCCTTCATCGAACATCCCCAGCAGATATTGAACCGCGACGCGCTGGTCGAACTGGCGCGGGGCGAGGATGCCGATGTGTTCGACCGGGCGATCGACACCCAGGTCAGTCGGTTGCGCCGCAAGCTCGGCACCCGCGCGCGTGGCGAGCTGATCCACACCGTCCGGTCGGAAGGCTATATCTTCCAGGCACCGGTGCAGCGCGGATGAAGGCGGGCTTCCTGCGCTGGGCCAATTCGATCCACGCCCATCTGCTGGCGCTGGCCCTGGTCGTGATCCTGACGCTGACCGCCTTCAGCCTGACCCTGCTGCTCTATTTCATCCCGCCCGAACGGGTGCCGCTGTCGGTCTATGAGATTGCCCGCATCGTCCATGGCCAGCCCCTGCTGCGCGACGCGCCGGTGGTGCATGAGGCGCGGCAGGCCGCCGCGCCGCCGGCGTCGAGCGACCCGGCCGAACGGCTGATCGCCGCGCTGCTGGCCCGGCGCCTTGCCCTGCCGGCGGCCGATGTGCGCATCCGCCTCGACCCCGGCGATCGCGAGCGGATCGGGCAGTTCGTGCAGGAAATGCAGCTCTATGGCCCCGATGGCGTCGCCGACCCCTTCATCATGGGCACTTTCACCGCCGCGATCCGCCAGCCAGACGGGCAATGGCGGATGATCATGCGCGAAGCGCGCGGCGCTCGTTCGCTCTGGCGGCTGCTCGGCCAATATGCCTTTCTGGTCGGCATTGTGCTGGTGATCCCGCTCAGCCTCTGGTTCAGTGCGCGGCTCACGCGCCCGATCCGCGCGTTCGCCGCAGCGGCCGAACGGATGGGGGCGGGGCGCGAGGAACAGCCGATCCCGCTCGACGGGCCAAGCGAAATTCGGCTGGCCGCCCAGTCTATCAACGAGATGCAGTTGCGCATCGCCGGCTATGTCCGCGAACGCACTTCGGTCGTCGGCGCGATCGCGCATGACCTGCGCACGCCCCTGTCCCGCCTCCACTTCCACCTCGCCGCCGCGCCGGCACCGGTCCGCACCGCGGCCGAGGAAGAGATTCGCCAGATGGAAGCGCTGATCGGCACCACCCTCGATTTCGTCGACAATGAAAGCCGCCCCCGGCTGCTGGAACCGCTCGATCTTGGCATGCTGGTCGAGGGGCTGGCCGATGATTTTGCGGACATTGGCCACGATGTTTCGATCGAGGCGATGGAATCGATCACGATCGCGGGCGACATGATCCTGCTCAAACGGCTGTTCACCAACCTCATCGACAATGCGATCAAATATGGCGCGCGCGCGCGCATAGCCGTACGGCGCGAGGACGACATGGCGCTGGTCGAGATTGCCGATGACGGCCCCGGCATGACGCCGCAGGACATGGCCCGCGCCTTTGAACCCTTCTATCGCGGCGAACCCTCGCGCAACCGCAGCACCGGCGGGGTCGGGCTCGGCCTCTCGATCGTCCAGTCCGCCGCTGGCGCGCATGGCGGCCATGTGCGGCTCATATCCCGGCCGGCCGGCGGCCTGCTCGCGCAGGTCGCATTGCCCATGACCAGGTCAGCCTGAACGGGCGCGCGGCCACATGTCATCGATAGGGAATGGTGCGGGCGGTCGGAATCGAACCGACACTCCTTGCGGAACCGGATTTTGAGTCCGGCGCGTCTACCAGTTTCACCACGCCCGCATCTGATCGTGGAAGGGGGCACCTAGCAGGTCGCGAACCGGCTGCAAAGCCCCCAAAATCACCCGCACGACAAAGGGGTGAACCGGCTGGAATCCGACGCGGATATGGCGCTGCCGGCGCTGCTGCGATAGGGAGCGGGCAAAGATCCCCCCTACCCAGGCAGAGACAGAATCATGGCCCGCAAATATTCCAAACATGGCCCCTATGAGGATCTGCACCACGATGCGGAAGAAACGCCGATCGAGGTGCCGCCCTGCTGGCTGTGCGGCCGGCCGACCGGCACTACGATCGTCTGGCACCACCCCGTGCCCAAGAGCCGGGGTGGCCGCGATGTCGTGCCGATGCACGGCATCTGCCAGCAGACGCTGATCGCCAATTTCACCAATTCCGAACTGCAGCGCCACGGCTTGGATGTGGACGCATTGCTGGCCCA
Source organism: Sphingobium sp. AP49 (assembly GCF_000281715.2). Classification (NCBI taxonomy): domain Bacteria; kingdom Pseudomonadati; phylum Pseudomonadota; class Alphaproteobacteria; order Sphingomonadales; family Sphingobiaceae; genus Sphingobium; species Sphingobium sp. AP49. The sequence goes on from NZ_CP124576.1 coordinate 3,001,681, forward strand.
TCCCCCGATCCGCAAATTCGTCGACTGGGTCGCGAACAAGGATCCCGATTTCACCGCGACCATCACCAAGAAGCAGCGCTGACCGAAGGCAGGCCAGCTGACGCCGCCTGCGGCCTCTCCCGCCGGTCCGAAAAACGATCTTTCCATCCGCCGACATCCCGGATCGAGCTCGGGATGCCGGCAATGGGGATAGGCGGCAAACGAGCCATTCTCGTCATTGTAAGCGTATCGGATTTGGCTGCTGACGACCCATGGCAGCCATCGTCACCCCGGCCTTGAGCCGGGGTCCCGCTCCTGCATGCAGCGCGAAGAAAAGCGGGATGCCGGGTCAAGCCCGGCATGACGGATGTCTGTAGGGCGACGGACGACCAATCCCCGTCATTGCGCGCATGGCGAAGCAATGACGATATCTGGCTTTGACCATTAGCGACCATTTTTGGCCGTTCCCAATAGCGACCCGTCACCCTGATACTTGCCGTTGCGAACCACCCGTCCATCGAGCAGATTGCCAACATGGAAATCTCTATCATCTTCGACACCGCGTTTCAGGGGCAAGCGGAAGGAGCGGTCTGGATCATTCAGAGCGACGAAAACCGCCGATGGTTTGATAGGCAGTCCAATCTTGATGCTGGAAGCGCCATATTCTTCCCGGAGGGTGGGGAGATCGGGCGCGATGCGATACTGCGGTCCATCTGGAACCTTCAGGAGCATTACCCCGATTGGTCACGGATCAACGTCTATGGCGCGGTCTTGACCCAAGAGTTGGTCAGTGAACTCCGTGATGATGGGGACGCGATGGAGATGGAAAACGGGTTCGCGCTCGTCTGCGCATAGTCCGCTTTTCCACCGAAACGATCCAAAAGCTGACAGCCCGCTTCCCACCCATTCTTCCTCACGCCCGCGCAGTCGGGAATGATGCCTTGAATCAAACGGTCGGCGATCCCCCCAAATGTCATCGCCCCCTTGACGTCCCTCCCGCCGATATCGATATGCGGCCCTCAAATGTTACGTTATATCATTTAAGGATCTACCATGCCCCCATGCGAAGCGACCGGTTGCGATCCGGCCCGGCCCCGCTCCTGGCTCGACGGCTTCGCCATCTGCGCCTCCGCACTCTGCACGATCCACTGCCTCGGCCTGCCGCTGCTGTTTGCCCTGTTGCCAGCCATCGCCGCGCGGATCGATCCGGGCGAATCCTTCCATCTGCTGATGCTCGCCATCGCCGTGCCGACCAGCCTGTTTGCGTTGCTTCAGGGCTGGCGGCGCCATCGCGGCGCCTTGCCCGTCATCGCCGGCCTGGCCGGCCTTTCGCTGATGACGGTCGGCGCCTTGGTCGCCCGCACGCCGCTGGCCGAAACGCTCTGGACCGTCGGCGGCAGCGCCTTGCTGGCGGGCGCCCATATGCGCAACTGGTGCCGGGGCCTGCGCGCCGCCTGCTGATCCGCTTCCCGCCCCACCCTGCCGACCCGCGAGTCGTTCGCAGTTGCAGCATCACTTTCCTGCCGATAGCCTGCTTGCGTAACGAAGCACGGCCGGTATAAGGACCGCATCGTGCAGACATAGATAACTAACGGAGAAGGACTGTCCTTTGACCGAACCGTCTGCCACGTTCCTGTTGTTCGGTGCCACCGGCGACCTCGCCCGGCGCATGATTTTCCCATCGCTTTACAATCTTTTGTCGGATAGCCTGCTGCCTGACGACTTCCTCATCATCGCGTCCGGCCGGACCGAGATGGAAGATGAGGCCTTTCGCGATGAAGTGTGCGCGGCGCTGCGGCAGTTCCTGCCCGCCGACCGCTATGATGCCGATATCGCCGCCCGTTTCCGCGCGATGATCATCTACCAGCCGGTGGATTCGAGCAACGGCGCCCATTTCGCCGAACTGGCCGAGCGCGTCGACGGGCGCCTGGAACGCGGCATTTCCGTCTATCTCTCGACCCCGCCCTCGCTGTTCGGCCCGACCGCACAGGGGCTGGCCGATGCCGGCCTGCTGACGCCCAAGACGCGGATCGCGATGGAAAAGCCGATCGGCAAGGATCTCGCCTCGTCCAAGGTCGTCAACGACAGCATCGGCCATCTCTTCGCCGAGGAACAGATTTTCCGCGTCGACCATTATCTGGGCAAGGAAACCGTCCAGAATCTGCTCGCCCTGCGTTTCGGCAATGTCATGTTCGAGCCGCTGTGGAATGCGACCGCGATCGACCATGTCCAGATCACCGTCGCCGAGACGGTGGGGCTGGAAGGCCGCGTCTCCTATTATGATGGCGTCGGCGCGCTGCGCGACATGGTCCAGAACCACATCCTCCAGATCCTCTCGATCCTGACGATGGAGCCGCCCGCGCGGATGGACCCCACCGCCGTCCGCGACGAGAAGGTGAAGGCGCTGCGTTCGCTGCGTCCGATGACCGCGGAAACGGTCAAGACCCACAGCGTGCGCGGCCAATATACGCCCGGCGCCGTCGGCGGCCAGATCGTCACCGGCTATGCCGATGAACTCGGCCAGCCGTCCGACACCGAAACCTTTGTCGCGCTGAAGGCCCATATCGACAATTGGCGCTGGCAGGGCGTGCCCTTCTACCTGCGCACCGGCAAGCGGTTGCCCGCGCGCCAGTCGGAAATCATGATCCAGTTCAAGCCGGTGCGCCATTCGATCTTCGGCCGCGACGGCCAGCATTCGGGTGGCGGATCGGGTTTGGAGCCCAACACCCTGGTCATCCGCCTGCAGCCGGAGGAATATATCCGGCTGACCATCATGTCGAAGCGGCCCGGCCTGGAACGGCAGGTCCATCTGGAGGAAGTGACGCTCGACGTGTCCCTGACCGCCGCCTTCGCCGGCCAGCGCCGCCGTATCGCCTATGAACGGCTGATCCTCGACCTGCTCGCCGGCGACCAGACCCTGTTCGTCCGCCGCGACGAAGTGGAAGCCCAATGGACCTGGATCGATTCGATCATCGAGGGATGGAAGGAGGCGCATATGAAGGTGTCGCCCTATTCATCCGGGAACTGGGGGCCGTCCTCGGCCATTGCCCTTATCGAACGCGACGGAGCCAGCTGGCATGACTGATCTTCACCCCGTGATCGCCAAGGTCACAGACCGCATCACCGAACGCAGCGCGGCGACGCGCCTCAAATATCTCGACCTGATCGAGCGGGGCCGCGACGCCGGCACCAACCGTGCCCAGTTGTCCTGCGGCAACCTGGCCCATGGCTTTGCCGCCAGCGGCGAGGACAAGGCTGTCATCCGCACCGGCAGTGCGATGAACATCGGCATCATCACCGCCTATAACGACATGCTCTCGGCGCATCAGCCCTATGGCCGCTATCCCGAGCAGATCAAGATCGCCGCACGCGAGATCGGCGCCACGGCGCAGGTCGCGGGTGGCGTGCCCGCCATGTGCGACGGCGTGACCCAGGGGCAGGCCGGCATGGACCTGTCCCTCTTCAGCCGCGACACCATCGCCCTGTCGACCGCCGTGTCGCTCAGCCATGCGATGTTCGAGGGCAATCTGATGCTCGGCATCTGCGACAAGATCGTGCCGGGCCTGTTGATCGGCGCGCTGCGCTTTGGCCATCTGCCGACCATCCTGATCCCGGCCGGGCCGATGCCATCGGGCCTTGCCAACAAGGAAAAGGTCCGCATCCGCCAGCTCTATGCCGAGGGCAAGGTCGGTCGCGACGAACTGCTGGAAAGCGAAAGCGCCTCTTATCATGGCGCGGGCACCTGCACCTTCTACGGCACCGCCAATAGCAACCAGATGATGATGGAGGTCATGGGCCTGCACATGCCCGGCGCCGCCTTCGTCAATCCGGGCACGAAGCTGCGCAGCGAACTGACCCGCGCCGCCACCCATCGCATCGCCGACATCGGCTGGGACGGCGACGACTATCGTCCGCTCGGCCACTGCATCGATGAAAAGGCGATCGTCAACGCGATCATCGGCCTGATGGCCACCGGCGGTTCGACCAACCATGCGATCCACCTGCCCGCGATCGCGCGCGCGGCCGGCATCCATATCGACTGGACCGACTTTGCCGAACTGTCGGACGTGGTGCCGCTGCTGGCGCGCGTCTATCCCAACGGCTCGGGCGACGTGAACCATTTCCATGCGGCCGGCGGCATGGCCGTCATCATCCGCGAACTGCTCGACGCAGGCCTGCTCCACCGCGACATCATGACCGTCGCGCGCCGGGACCTCACCGATTATGGCAAGGAACCGGTGCTGCAGGATGAAGCGCTGATATGGCAGGACGTCCCTGCCAGCCGCGACGAGGCGATGCTGCGCCCGGCGTCCAACCCGTTCCAGGCCGATGGCGGCATGAAGCTGCTTGAGGGCAATCTTGGCCGCTGCGTGATGAAGGTCAGCGCGGTCGACAAGGAACGCTGGACGATCGAGGCACCGGCCGCGATCTTCCACGATCAGGACGATGTGCTGCGCGCCTTCAAGGCGGGCGAACTGGAACGCGATGTCATCGTCGTCGTCCGCTTCCAGGGGCCACGCGCCAACGGCATGCCCGAACTGCACAAGCTGACCCCGGCGCTGGGCGTGCTGCAGGATCGCGGCTTCAAGGTCGCGCTGCTGACCGACGGCCGCATGTCGGGCGCATCGGGCAAGGTACCCGCCGCCATCCATCTGTCGCCCGAGGCGCTGGGCGGCGGCCCGATCGGCAAGCTGCGCGATGGCGATCTCGTCCGCGTCTGTGCCGAAAGCGGCCAGGTCGAGGCGCTGGTCGATGCCGCCACCTGGGACGCGCGCGACATTCCCGCCGCCCCGCCCCCGCCCTATGACACCGGCCGTGAACTGTTCGCGCTGTTCCGCCACAATAGCGACCTCGCCGAACAGGGCGCTTCCCCGATCCTCGCCGCGATGGACGCCGAACTCGCGATATAAGCACAGCCATTCGCGCCTTGCCGGCATCCCCGATGCGCCGGCGCGAATGTCCGGAGAGAGAGACATATGACCGACATCATCGCCGCCGACATTGGCGGCACCAATGCGCGCTTCGCCCGCGCCTCGCTGGACGACAAGGGCGTGCCAACGCTCGGCACCGTCCGCAAGTACAAGGTCGCCGACTATCCCAGCCTCCAGGCCTGCTGGGAGGCCTTCGCCGGAGACGAGGCGAAGGCTGGCGCCGGCCCGCTGCCCGACGCCGCCTCGATCGCCTTCGCCACCGCCATCGGCCGCGAGGTCATCAAGCTCACCAACAGCAACTGGGTGATCCGGGCCGATACGCTGGCGGAGGATCTGGGCCTGCGCACCGTGCGCCTGGTCAATGATTTCGAGGCGGTCGCCCATGCCGTCTCGCGCCTGCCGGACGAAAATCTGCCTTTGCTGTTCGGCGAGGACCGCCCCTTCCCGCGCGACGGCGGCGTCACCGTGGTCGGTCCCGGCACCGGCCTGGGCGTCGCGATGATCGCCTATGACGATGGCGTCCCCCATGTGATCGCGACCGAGGGCGGCCATCTCGATTTCGCCCCGCTCGACCAGATCGAGGTCAAGATCCTCGACTATCTGCGCGACAAGTTCCTGCGCGTCTCGACCGAGCGGATCGTGTCGGGACCGGGCCTCAACTATATCTACAAGGCGCTCGCCACCATCGGCCACGACCGGGTCGTGCTGATGGAAGACCCCGAATTGTGGCAGGCCGCGCTCGACGACAGCGACGAATTTGCCCGCCGCGCGCTCGACCGCTTCTGCCTCTGCTATGGCTCGGTCGCGGGCGATCTGGCACTGGCGCATGGCCCCCATGCGGTGGTACTGGCCGGCGGCCTCACCCAGCGGATGAGGGATTTTCTCGAACAGAGCGGGTTCCACACCCGCTTCAAGGCCAAGGGCCGGTTCGAGAGCCTGATGGCAAGCGTGCCGATCCGCTGCGCGATCCATGAAGAAATCGGCCTGTTCGGCGCTGCCGCGGCCTTTAGGGAGAAGAATGCATGAGCTTGACCGTCGAACAGGTGATGGAACTGGCCCCGGTGATCCCGGTGCTGGTGGTCGATCGGGTCGAGGATGCGCTTCCCATTGCCCAGGCGCTGGTGAAGGGCGGCCTGCCCGCGCTCGAAGTCACGCTGCGCACCCCCGCCGCGCTCGACGTCATCCGCGAGATGGCCAAGGTCGAGGGCGCGGTCGTCGGCGCGGGCACCGTGCTGAACCCGGCCCAGCTCGACGCCGCGATGGAGGCGGGCGCCCGCTTCATCGTCAGCCCGGGCCTCACCGAACCGCTGGGCAAGGCCGCGATCGCCGCCAACATCCCCTTCCTGCCGGGCACCGCCACGGCGGGTGACATCATGCGCGGCATGGACATGGGCCTCACCCACTTCAAATTCTTCCCGGCCGAAACGTCCGGAGGTCTTCCCGCACTCAACGCGCTGGCCGCGCCGCTCCACACCGCCCGCTTCTGCCCGACCGGCGGCATCACCGCCCAGAGCGCACCCGAATGGCTGGCCCAGCCCTTCATCAAATGCGTCGGTGGCAGCTGGGTCGTGCCCAAGGGGCCGATCGACCCTGCGGTGATCGAGGCACTGGCGCGCGAAGCCGCCGCCCTGCCACGTTGATGCTGCCGCGCTGAACATAATCCGGGACGGGGTTACGCCATTGCGCCTATCCCCGTCCCGCCCTAGATGCACTATATGATTACGCGCCGCTTCCTTCCCACCATCGCCCTGATCCTGTCGGGCTGTGCCGGCGCGCATGAAGCCTATCCCTCGCTCGCCAAGCGCCCAGCCGAAAGTGCGCGGATCACCGACATATCGCCGCCGCCCGCCCCGGCCCCGGCCGACGGCGCGCTCAAGGCGCAGATTAGCCAATTGACCGGCCAGGCCCAGAACGGCAGCGCCACGTTCGACAGGGCCTATGCGACGGCGGACCGTGCCGTGCGCAGTGCCGGCAATGCTGCGGTATCAAGCGACGCCTGGGTTGCCGCCCAGGTGGCGATCAGCGCCGCCGAAGCGGCCCGCAACGACAGCGTCTCGGCGCTCGCCAGCCTTGACACGCTCTATGTCGAACGCACGAATGCCATGGCCGATGGCAAGGCACAGGGCGGCGTGGCGGAGATTGATGTTGCCCGCGCCGATGTTCTTGCCCAGGTTGATTCGCAAAATGACAGGATAGATGCACTCAAGGCCCGAATCAGCCAACCCTGATCGGGAAAAGGGACTCGCATGTATCCGCCGCCATCCCGCCCCCCCTTCCTCCTCTTCGTTCGGATTCAGATACAGCATCCATGTATACCGAAACGCTGCACCCCTTTGGCGAACCGATGACGCCCGCCACCCAGGAACGGATCTTCCGCACCGTCTATATGGCATCGACCACCAATGGCGGGGTGCTTGGCCGGGTCGTCCTGGGCCGCGATGGCGAAGTCAAGCCGCGCGTGGGCCGCAATGGCATCGGTATCTCCCTCACCGCCGACGGACTGTGGGTGGATCGCAGCAGCGGCCTGGCCACATCCTTCATGGCCTATGCGCCGGACGCCAACATCTTCCATTCGACCGGCTATGACCGGCTGTTCCTGATCCCGATCGCCGAATTTGCCGAACGGGCCTGGCGTCCCGACCTGCCCAAGCTGATCGTCAACTCGATTCCCAAGAGCGGCACCTATTTCATGGAGGCCGCGCTGTCGTCGCTCGGCCTTGCGCCGCTGCATATCCATCTCGCCAACGGCTATTTCCACGACAATCGCGGCATCCCGCCGGAAGACATCCATGCCGCGCCCTATACCCGCCATGTCGAAGTCCCATCGGGCGTCATCGCCCATGTGATGCAGCCGGGCGAAATGGCGGTCGGCCATATCGACGATCATGCCCAGATGGACGAAGCGATCGCGGCCGGCGCGACCCTGCTCCATTGTGTGCGTGATCTGCGCGACGTGATCATTTCCTATTATCATTTCATGCGCAAATCGGTGCGCCCCCGCTGCGCTGGCGACGAAATGTGGCGGACCCAGCATGGCGCGGCGGGGCTGGCGGCGTTCCTGGTCTATACCGAGGAACGCGACATGAGCTTCGTCGCACAGATGACGCGATCGATCCTGGGGCGTCCCGAACCGATCGTGCGCTATGAGGACATGGTGCGTGGCGTGTTGCCACCCGATGCCGTGGCGCAACTGACCGCCGCCGGCGGCCTCAGCGATGTTGCGCTCAGCTCCGCCTTCCACGGCGCCTATGGCCAGGACACATCGACCTGGTCGGGCGGATCGACCCAGCGCGCCGAACTGTGGAGCGCGGAGGTGGAACATTATTTCCAGCAGACCGGCCTGGCCGGGCTGAACGTCCGCCTCGGCTATCCCGAACATCCCTGAGCCGCGCCTGATCGTCTGAAAGGGAAGCGCTCGGTGCTTTCACCGATGACATGGGCCAGGCTCCATTCCTTGATTCCAGACCTTGATCGACGTTGCACGCCGTCAGGGCTGAATGGCGATTGCCCCTGAGTCGCGGGAGCAAATTCGGACGGGCAGGAAGCGACCAGAGATTGTCGTTCAGTTTCCATTCTTCGATCCCCAGAAGCGGTCATGCCACAATACGCTGCCCGTCTGAGGTAGACCGTTAGTAGATCGGTAAATATCAGCCCGCTAAACAATCGAATAACACGGAATTAACGTGAGTGGGATGCGTAATGAGACCTGAAGCAAACAATAAATCTCGGATTTGCTTGAATTTCGCCCGAGATGGGCTGAACGTCTATGCCAACCGTCAGGCATTAATGGACCTCCGCGACCAACTGTCTTGGCTTATCGATTCTCCGGCTGAGGACGTCTATCATTGCCACGTGTTAATGACGTTAGAAAATGACGAGAGCCGTTTTGAGGGCAAGCGCCCGCGCAATGCGGGGGTTTCATTTTCAGGCGATGCGGCAGAAATGGTCAACGCAGATTTTGACAACGGTGAGTGCGTTGATCTGTCGTTCTTCGTAATGCCTGATACTGAAATGGACGATATACAAAAGCATCAGAAATGAGACGCTAGTTCGCTCAAAGCTAGGTCCGCTATTGTGCGTATATCGAACAGAACCGGACTGTCTGAAACCCACCCATCCCGGCCATTGGCGGGCACCGCATTTATCCACGCGGCCTATTCCGCCTGCCGGACCGCGCCCTTATGGGCCTTGGCATTATGGACATAATGATCGACGCCCTCGCGCATGGTGATCAGCGCATCATCGGGCAGGTCGCGCATATATTTGGCCGGCCGCCCGGCCCATAGCTGGCGATGCAATACCGTCTTTCCCGGCGACAGCAGTGCACCGGCCGCCAGCATCGCGTCGCTCTCGACGGTGCAGCCGCTCATCACGATCGCGCCCAGGCCGACAAAGGCCCGGTCCTGCAGGACGCAGCCATGGACCATCGCCATATGGCCGATCAGCACATCCTCGCCGATGATCGTGGGATAGCCGGCATCGGGATAATTGGGCCGCCCATCGCCCGGACTGTCGCAATGGACCACGGTGCCGTCCTGGATATTGGTGCGCGCGCCGATGCGGATATGGTTCACGTCGCCCCGGATCACGCAATTATACCAGATGCTGGCATCCGCGCCGATCTCGACATCGCCGATGATCCGGCATCCCGGCGCAATGAAGGCGCTGGGGTGGATCACCGGCGCCTTGCCATTGAGCGGGATGATGGAAACGTCGGGATGATCGGTCATGAGGCTCTTTCTACAGCTTGAATTTCAGGATCGACAGGATGCTGGCATGGTCGTCGGTCCAGGAGGAAAAGCCCGGCCGCGCGCGCAGTTCCGTCCAGCGCCCCGGCCCGCTCAGCCGCTCCAGCCGGGCGATCTGGCTCGGATCGCGCGACAGGGCGACCCAGACCGATCCGGTGAACAGCCGCGCCAGATCGCGCCGGTCGGGGCGATAGTCGCGAAGCCGCGCCTGCCAGCCGCCATCGCGCGCGGCCGCCGCGATCACCGGCCGCAGGTCGAGATAGCGGTTGGAGATATGGATCATCAGCACCCCGTCGGGCGCCAGCCGCCGGCCATAGATCGCCATCGCCTCGCGCGTGAGCAGGTGCATCGGGATGCTGTCGGAGGAAAAGGCGTCGATTACCAATATGTCGGCGCCATCGGCCGCCTCGCCCGCCAGCACCATGCGCGCGTCGCCCAGCGCGATCTCGGCATTCGGCTGGCAGCGCGAGAGGAAGGTGAAGTCGCGCGGATTGCGGGCGATCGCCACCATGTCGGGGTCGATTTCATAGAAGCGCCAGACTTGGCCCGGCTGCTTGTAGCAGGCCAATGTCCCGGCCCCCAGCCCGACCAGGTCGATCCGCGCCTGCGGCCCGAACAGGTCGGGCGCATGGTTCAGCACCAGGCCGATGCCGGACTCGGGCGCATAATAGCTGGTCGGATCGCGCTCATGCCCGGGCCGCAGATTCTGCACCCCGTGCAGCGTCGTGCCATGGAACAGGATGCGCTGGTCCGGCCCCCTGTTGGTCACGCCATAGACGCCGAAATAGCTGCGCGTTAGCATGTCGGGCGTCACCGCCTGGGCCAGCTTGTCCCACCCCCCCAGGCACAGCATCAGATAGACGGACAGGCCGGCAAAGGCGAAGCGCTGGCCGACCGCCAGCACCGCCATCGCACCGATCGTCACGAAGCAGGCCGCCTTGACCAGATTGCCCGGCGTCGGGGTCAGCGCGCCCGCGCCCAGCAGTGAGAGGACCAGCCCCGCGGCCAGCATCAGCCCCGCCACCCAGACCCGCCGCCCGGGATCGGCCCATAGCTGTCGCCCGCCCTGCAACAAGGGTTCACGTCGCGGCAGCAACAGCGCAGCCCCCGCCAGCAGGATCGGATATTCAAAGGTCCAGTTGAAGATCAGCGGCGCGACCAGCGCGCAGAACAGCCCGCCCAGCATGCCGCCAAAGGACAGGATCAGATAGAAGCGGGTCAGATAGGCCGGGCTTGGTCGCCGGTCGTACAGATGCCCGTGCAGCACGATCGCCACCACGAACAGCAGCGCCAATAGGCCGATCGACAGGATCAGCGGCAAGCGGACCCCGTTCGGAAAGGCACAGCCGGCCCCGGCCAGCAACAGCAGGGGGGCGATCAGCGTCATCCCCCGCACCGTTCCGCGCCGCGCGGCAAAGGCAATCGAGAAGCTCAACAGGTAAAGACCCAGCGGCAGCACCCACAAGAGGGGCATGGCGACGATGTCGGTGGTGAGATAGAGGCTGGTCGCCAGCATCAGCCCCGACGGCACCGCCGCCAGCGCCATCCAGTGCAGCATGGTCGGTCCGTCGGGTGGCGGCCCGGCTTCGGCCGCTTCCTGCGCCAGCAGCGCATCGGTCGACGGCAGGCATCGGGCGCTCAGATAGACAAGGAAGAAGAGCAGGCTGTAGCCCAGCGACCAGCCGATGCTCTGCGCCTTCAGGCTGAACACGGGTTCGACCAGCAGCGGATAGGCGATCAACCCCGCAAAGCTGCCCAGGTTCGACGCGGCATAGAGCGGATAGGGATCGCCCGCCCCGGTGGCGGTGAACCAGCGCTGCAGCAGCGGTGCCTGCGCCGCGACGACGAAGAAAAGCGGCCCGATCGACAGGCCCAGCAACCAGGGCACCCACAACGCCGGATCGACATGCGCGGGTGGCGTCCCCGCGCACAGCCCGATCGGCAGGAAGATCGCCGACAGCAGGAACAGGCCGAGATGGATCAGCGCCTGCCGCCGCGCGGGAAAGCGCCCCAGCCAATGGGCATAGGCATAGCCGGCGAGCAGCAGCGCCTGGAACAGCAGCATCGCCGAATTCCACACCGCCGGCGCGCCGCCCAGCCGGGGCAACGCCATCCGCGCGATCATCGGCTGGACAAGGAACAGGAGGAACGAGCCCGCGCAGATCGTCAGGACATAGCGCGGCCGCGTTCCGATCATGATCTGCCTCGCCCTCCCTCAGCCGGCCGATCATGGCGCAGCGCCGTCACGCTGTCCACGCAGAAGGCAGCCGGGACATTATGCCCAGCAATCCACCTCATAGACGATATGCCGCGCCAATGGGTCGCCCAGGGCTCTGCCGGCTTCGCCATAGTCCAGTTCCGGTCGCCGGCGCATTCGCAACGCCATGACCAACTTGTCCGACGGTTCATTGCCCGGCACCGTACAAGCGAAGATTTTTTCCCCGGGAAAATGCTTTCTTGCCCAGCGGATCGCGGCCCATGCCGCCTCTTCGACCAGGCCCTGTCCACGAAAATCTTCGCCCAACAGCCAGCCGAGTATCAGCTTGTCCGCTATCGGCGTCCCGACCGGGCCGCCCCGCTTGACCCCCAAATAGCCCAGTATTGCGCCATCACTCCTGCGTTCGATGATCCAGAAGCAACAGCCATCGGCCTCCTGATGACGCGCCATGCTCAGCCACAGACGGACAAAATAGGATCGAGGCTGGGGACCGCCCAGATAAGCCATTGTTATCAGCGTATTCACCGCAGCCATCAACGGAACGACATTTCCCTTGCACCATGCGCGCAGGATCAATCGATCCGTCGTGATGGGCAAATCAGCCATTCAGCAGCCGCGCCGCATGCAGCGCATGATAGGTCAGCACGCCCGAACAGCCCGCCCGCTTGAACGCCATCAGCGTCTCCAGAATCAGCGCGTCGCGATCGCCCGAGCCGGCGGCGGCGCCATGTTCGATCATCGCATATTCGCCCGACACCTGATAGGCGAAGACAGGCACGGAGAAACGGTCGCGCACCCGCGCAACGATATCCAGATAGGGCAGGCCAGGCTTCACCATCACGCTGTCCGCGCCCTCGGCCAGGTCGAGCGCGACCTCGCGCAGCGCTTCCTCGCCATTGGCGGGGTCCATCTGGTAATTTTTCTTGTCGCCCTTCAGCAGCCCGCGCGAGCCGACCGCGTCGCGGAACGGGCCATAGAAGGCGCTGGCATATTTGGCGGCATAGGCCATGATCTGGACATTGGCGTGGCCGGTTTCCTCCAGCGCCTCGCGGATCGCGCCGATCCGGCCATCCATCATGTCGCTCGGCGCGATGATATCGGCGCCCGCCGCCGCCTGGTTGAGCGACTGGCCGATCAGCATGTCGATCGTCGCGTCATTGATCACATAGCCGGTCTCGTCGAGCAGCCCGTCCTGGCCATGGGCGGTATAGGGGTCGAGCGCGACGTCGGTCAGTACGCCGATGTCGGGCACCGCATCCTTGATCGCGCGGATCGCCCGGCACATCAGATTGTCGGGGTTCAGCGCCTCGGCGCCATCGTCGCTGCGCCGGTCGGCCTGGGTATTGGGGAACAGCGCCAGGCAGGGAATGCCGGCGTCGCGCGCCTCTTTCGCGCGGGCCACCATCAGGTCGACCGACCAGCGCGACACGCCGGGCAGCGCGGCGATCGGCTCTTCGACACCCTCCCCTTCGGTCACGAACAGGGGCCAGATGAAATCGCTGGGCGACAGGCGGTTTTCGGCATGCATCGCCCGGCTCCAGGCGGTGGCACGGGTACGGCGCATGCGCAGCGCCGGATAGGAAGCAAGTGTCATGGCGCGGGTGTAGGCCGCCGCTCCAGGGGGATCAAGCCGGACCGATTGTCCTGCCCGGACGGAATGCGGGCATTCGCCATGATCCGACGGACAGGAAACGGACCATCATCGATCCTCCCATGCGCGCCGCCCCTGTCATCCCGACAATCCTTGTCCAGGACGGGCATTATGTCCAATTCCCACCGCCACCTTCTGGCGCTACGGCAATAATAGCAGAATAATCATTTCATCATTATACAGGGCTTATTAAAAGCAATGGATTGGTTTCCAGTTGTTTTCATAACATTCAAGATCGTGGTCATCGGGGCGGGCATGTTCTTCGCCGTCAAGTGGCATTATGATCAGGATAAGAAGACACAGAAGAAAGAGGTGCTAAGCGCTGTCGGCAAGATAGGGGCGGTCTTGGTGCTGTCGCTCCTGGGCCTGCTGTTCGTCACCTTCATGCTTGCCAGGACGCTGGGTTTGGACGTGGCATTGCCCCGATAGAGGGCCGCTTCCCCAGCCAGCCTATTGCCCGCCATCATCCGCATTGCCCGCGCCGACGACGGTGCGGGTATAATCGATGCGGATGCGGACCCAGGCACCGACCTGCGGCTTGCCGTCGATGCGCGGCGGCCGCACCAGGAATTGCCAGGCCGCCAGCCGCACGGCGCGGGCAAAGCCCGATCCCATCGGATATTCGCTGATCGTCTGGCAATTTTCGACATGATAATGGTCGATCGTCTTGCACGCGACCAGGCCATAGCCCTGGGCCGGGGCATTGCCGGGCAGATAGGATGACAGTTCGGCATGGGTCGGCCGGCGATACCATTCCGCCTCGAACAGCTGCACCCCGCCCGGCCCTTCGCCCGGCCCGGCCACCGCCTTGGCATTGCCGGTGCCGCTGTCGCCGACGCCCGCCGTCTTCTTTTCCATCTTGCCGATGTCGGCCGCCGCCATCTGCCGGCTGTCGAGCGTGATGAAGGGAAAGGGCGATGGCGGCTGCACGGTCGGGGTCTCGACCGGCTTGGGCGGGCGCACCACGGCCTCGCTCTGCTTCTTGGGCGCCGCCGTGTCGCGCTCGCGCTTTTCGGCCTTCTGCGCCTTGGACTTTTCCTTGTTCGCCTGCTTCGCCGGCTCCATGTCGAAACTGACCGGATTGCGATCCTCGACCCGCTTCGGCTCCATGTGCGGCGCCATCGTCAGCAGCGCCAGCAGCAGGATCGCGTTCAGCACCAGCGCGAACGCCAGCCCTCCGGCCCGTTGCCGCAGCTTGTCCCAAGGAATATTAGAAAATATCAAGCGTGCCGACCGGTCTCTATGCGTTGCGCGTCATGCCCAGACGGCACCGCACAGTCAACGCCGTGGCGGCTGACAAATCGGTAATGTGGTGGGAAGCTCGGCCAGATGTCGCGCGTCAGCAGACATCCTCTTCGCGCACCACCGGCCGGCTCTCGCGGGTCGCGCGCATGCGGCTGGCCTTGTCGTCGACATCGGAGGTCAGCACGACATGGTCGTCATGCACTTCCAGCAGCACCCCTGCGAAGGGAAAGCCTTCCAGGCTGCCGGTCACGCGATAGCTGACCGAATCGCCGACCTTGAAGGTCGCCGGGTCCATGTTGAAGCTGAAGGGACAGCTACCCTCGCCCATATCCTGCATGTCTCTCTCCTCGTTGCGCCGATCCTAGGGCGCCCGGCCCCATCGGATCAAGCATGACGATATCGGTCCGATCGGGGCTGTTGCAGCCATCGCCGCCCCGCTAAAGGCCCTGTCCATGGATATCTGCCTCGCCGCCCCCGCCGACCTGCCCCTGCTCCATCGCGTGATCGAACGCGCCTATCGCGGCGACGAGGCCCGCGCCGGCTGGACCTTTGAATCCGACCTGCTGACCGATGCCCGTACCGATATCGAGACGCTGGAGGCGATCCTGGCCAGCCCGACCGAGCGGCTGCTGGTGGCGATCGACGACAAGGGCGTGCCGATCGGCTGCGTCCAGATCAGCAAGCGCGATGATGGCGTCGCCTATCTCGGCCTGCTCTGCATCGATCCGCAATTGCAGGCCGGTGGCCTTGGCCGCCGCATGATCGCCGCCGCCGAGGATCAGGCCGCCCGCGACTTCGGCGCCACGCAGATCGAAATGACGGTGATCGACCAGCGGCCCGAACTGATCGCTTATTATCAGCGGCGCGGCTACCTACTGACCGACGAGAAGCGCCCCTTCCCCATTCCGCTCGATCCGCCGCTCGAAATGGTCGTCCTGGCAAAAGCGCTGGCGGCTCCGGTTCAACTCAGCTAGGCCCGCCAACGATGCTCACCAAGCTCTATCAGTGGATGCTGGCCAAGGCCGCCCACCCGCACGCCGAACGCTGGCTGTTCGCCTTTTCCTTCATGGAATCGAGCTTCTTCCCGATCCCGCCGCATCCGCTGCTCGGCCTCATGTGCCTGGCCCGGCCGGAACGGGCGATCCGCTATGGCCTCATCTGCACCATTGCCTCGGTGCTGGGCGGCCTGCTGGGCTATGGCATCGGCCATTTCCTCTACCAGGCGGTCGGCGCGCAGATATTGCACCTGCTGGGCCTGTCGGCGAAATTCCCGGTCGCCGCCTGCTATCTGCGCGACTATGGCGCGGAAATCATCCTGATCAAGGGCGCGACGCCGATCCCGTTCAAGCTGATCACCATCACGGCCGGCTTCATCGGCCTGCCGCTCTTCACCTTCCTGTGGGCCAGCATCCTGTCCCGCGCCTTCCAGTTCATGATCGTGGGCTTCCTGTTTTGGAAATTCGGCCGCCCGATCAAGGCGTTCATCGAGAAATATCTGGCCCCGCTATCGGCGCTGTTCCTGGTGCTGGTGGTCGGCGGCTTCATTGCGGCGTCGATGCTGTCGGGCGGCGGGCAGAAGAGCGATCGCTGCTCCAACGCCACCCTGTCCAGCGTCTCCTGATCCGTCCATGAACGCCCTGCTCGCGCGTCATCCCCGGCTTGCCGCCCTGCTTGCCGGCTTTGTCTCGGCGACCGGTTTCGAGCCGCTGAAGCTCTGGCCAGTCACGATCGCCTGCCTCGCGCTGCTGATCCTGCTGGTCGAGCGCGCGCCTGATCGCCGCGCCGCCTTCAGCCGGGGCTGGCTGTTCGGCGTCGGCCATTTCACCCTGGGCCTCAACTGGATCGCTCACGCCTTCACCTATCAGGACGCGATGCCGCACTGGTTCGGCTATGGCGCGGTCGTCCTGCTTTCCCTCTATCTCGCCATCTATCCCGGCCTCGCCACGCTCGCTGCATGGTGGGCGGGGCGCCGCTTTGCCTTGCGCGGCACCGCCTTCCTGCTGCTGTTCGCCGCCTGCTGGATCGCCAGCGAATATGTGCGCGCCACCCTCTTCACCGGCTTTGCCTGGAACCCGATCGGCGTCACCCTGCTGCCGACCGGCGCTGCGATCGCCGCGACCCTGGTCGGCACCTATGGCCTGGGTGCGTTGGTGCTGCTCGCCGCCGGCGCCTGCCTGCTGGCCGCGCGCCGTCAGTTCCGCCCCACCGCCGCGATCGCCGTGCCGCTCGTCGCCCTCGCGCTCTGGGGCCAGTTCTCGCCGGCCCCGGTGGCCCCTGCCGGCGCGCCGCTGATCCGCGTGGTCCAGCCCAATATCGGCCAGGACGAGAAATATTCGGCTGAGCTCGAACAGGCGCATTTCCGTACCCTCGCCACCCTGTCGGGCAAGCCGCGCCCCGCGCCGCGCCTGATCTTCTGGCCCGAGGCCGCGATCCCCGCCTATCTCGACATGGAACCCGCATGGCGCTGGCGCCTGGCGGACCTGATGGGGCCGGGCGACCTGCTGATGACCGGCGCGACCAAGGTCTATTTCAAGGACAAGGGGCCTTATGGCACGACCGAACTGGCCGGCGCCAACAACAGCCTGTTCGTGGTCACCCCCGATGCCCAGCTCGCGGCCCGTTACGACAAGGCTCACCTCGTCCCCTATGGCGAATATCTGCCGATGCGGAATATCCTCCAGCCGATCGGCCTGTCACGGCTGGTGCCGGGCGATGTCGATTTCTGGCCCGGCCCCGGCCCGCAGAGCCTGACCCTGCCCGCCACCCTTGGTCGCCCCAATCTCAAGATGGGGGTACAGATCTGTTACGAGATCATCTTCTCAGGCCAGGTGGTCGATCGCGCCCATCGCCCGGATTTCCTGTTCAACCCCTCCAACGACGCCTGGTTCGGCAGCTGGGGGCCGGTCCAGCACCTGGCCCAGGCCCGGCTGCGCGCACTCGAAGAAGGGCTGCCGATCATTCGCGCCACGCCCACCGGCGTGTCCGCCATCGTCGATGCGCGCGGCCATGTGCTGCACGCGCTTGCCAGCCATCGTGCCGGCTATCTCGACAGCCGCCTGCCACCGCCGCTGCCCGCCACGCTGTTCGCGCGGATCGGCAACTGGGCGCCCTTTGCGTTCATGCTGCTGCTGATCGGCGCAGCCCTTGCCTTGCGCAAAGGCAAAAGCTAATAACGACATAAAGTTTTCTTTATATCCTTTCGTCCGCAAGCGTCTTACGGGAGTCTCATGCGTAATCAATTTCTCTTCACCTCGGAATCCGTTTCCGAAGGCCACCCCGACAAGGTCGCGGACCAGATCTCCGACTCGATCGTCGACCTGTTCCTGTCCAAGGACCCCGAAGCCCGCATCGCGTGCGAAACCCTGACCACGACCCAGCTGGTCGTCCTGGCCGGCGAAATCCGCTGCAAGGGCGTCTATGAAAATGGCGAGTGGGCGCCCGGCGCCAAGGAAGAGATTGAGGCAACCGTGCGCGCCACCGTGAAGCGCATCGGCTATGAGCAGGACGGCTTCCACTGGGAAACCTTCCGCTTCGAGAACAACCTGCACGGCCAGTCGGCCCATATCGCGCAGGGCGTCGATGAAAGCGGCAACAAGGATGAAGGCGCCGGCGACCAGGGCATCATGTTCGGCTATGCGTCGGACGAAACCCCCGATCTCATGCCCGCCACCCTCTATTATTCGCACAAGATCCTGGAGCGCATGGCCGCCGACCGCCACGCCAAGGTCGTGCCCTTCCTGGAACCCGACGCCAAGAGCCAGGTGACGCTCGAATATATCGACGAAAAGCCGGTCCGCGCGACCGCGCTGGTCGTCTCGACCCAGCATGCCGCCGGCATGGACAATGACGACAGCCGCGCCGAGCTGCGCGCTTACGTCAAGGGCGTGATGGCCGATGTCCTGCCCGAAGGCTGGCTGCCCGAAGACGAAAGCATCTACGTCAACCCGACCGGCCTGTTCGAAATCGGCGGCCCCGACGGCGACGCCGGCCTCACCGGCCGCAAGATCATCGTCGACACCTATGGCGGCGCGTCGCCCCATGGCGGTGGCGCCTTCTCGGGCAAGGACCCCACGAAGGTCGACCGTTCGGCCGCCTATATCACCCGTTATCTCGCCAAGAACATCGTTGCCGCCGGCCTCGCCCGTCGCTGCACGATCCAGCTCAGCTACGCCATCGGCGTTGCCGAGCCGCTCTCGCTCTATGTCGACCTGCACGGCACCGGCACCGTCGAAGCCTCGGCGATCGAAGCGGTCCTGCCGACGCTGGTGCGCCTGACCCCCAAGGGCATCCGCACCCATCTGGGCCTCAACAAGCCGATCTACCAGAAGACCGCCGCCTACGGCCATTTCGGCCGCACGCCCGACGGCGACTATTTCCCCTGGGAAAAAACCGACCTGGTCGACGCGCTCAAGGCGAAGCTGGCCTGATCCAACGGTCACGGACCCAATGAAAAAAGGGCGTCGGAGCATGGCTCCGGCGCCCTTTTCCTTGGGTCCCCTTCCTTGCCGGAACATGACGAAAAGTTCATTGGTCTCCCGCCTGCCAAGCCGCCATAAAGAGGGCGTCGGGCTCGCACCCCTGTCGAGCCCGGCACCCTCCACATAAGGCGATGCCATGACCCGACCCATCGCAACCGCCTTTTTCAGCCTTGTTCTTCTGGCCGGCAGCGCCGCTCCTGCGTTGGCGGCCCCATGCAAGGATGCAAAGGGCAAGTTCGTCAAATGTGCCCTCAAGGCCCCCGTCAAAAAGGGGCCGTGCAAGGACGCAAAAGGCCGCTTCACCCAGTGCAAGTGACCTGACGCACCGATGATGCCGGTCGGGCCTTGACCACCCGCCCAGCCTTCGGGCCGTGCCATGGCGCGTCTCTCGGGGATCATCCTGCCGCTCTCCCCTGTTCGGCATTCCATGATCCCCGTACGCTGCCCCCTTCCCGTCCCCTGCCTGCATGCGGGGCGGGAGGGGGCAGATATCCCTTCCTCTTGCCCCCGCGCCCCGCGCCCGCTATCGGCGCGCGCATGACCGCGCATAAATCGGGCGATCCGACCACCCTCAACCGACTCTATGGCCGCCAGTCCGGGCCGAAGCTCCGCAAGGGGCAGCAGGAACTGGTCGACACGCTGCTGCCTGCCGTATCGGTGCCCGAAGAAGGTCCGGTCACGGCAGCCGACCTGTTCGGCTACGACCGCCCGCTCCATTTCGAGATCGGCTTCGGCGGCGGCGAGCATCTGGCCTATCGCGCCGACATGCTGCCCGACCATGGCTTCATCGGCTGTGAACCCTTTCTCAACGGCGTGGTCCAGGCGCTCGGCCATATCCGCGACGGCGCGCTCGGCAATGTCCGCCTGCACATGGGCGATGCCCTCGATGTGCTGTCGCGCATCCCCGACGGATCGCTCAGCTTCGTCTATCTGCTCCATCCCGATCCCTGGCCCAAGGCGCGCCATGCCAAGCGCCGGATGATGAACCCCGGCCCGGTCGCCATGATCGCGAAGAAGCTCAAGCCCGGCGGCGAGTTCCGTTTCGGCACCGATCATCCCGTCTATCTGCGCTGGGCGCTGATGGTGATGAACGGCCATCCCGATTTCGACTGGCTGGCCAGCGAGCCACAGGATTTCCTCACCCGGCCGGGCGGCTGGCCCCAGACCCGCTACGAGGCCAAGGCCCGCAGCCTGGGCCATGAGGTCTGGTACTTCCGCTACCGGCGGATTTAGATCAGTAGCTTGCCGAACAGAATGATTATTTTTCAGTGTGTTATTCCGAAACGCGCCGCCACCTGCCGCCGCCCGTTTCCGTTCCGGTGATTGCCCGGTGATTACTTTTTTGGTACATGAGGTTCGTCATGGCGACCGGAAAAATCACCAAGCGAACCCTCGACGCTCTCCAGGCAGGCGCTGTTACCGGCTTCCTTTGGGATGACGAACTGAAGGGGTTCGGAGCGAAGATCACCGCGGGCGGCTCTGCGTCCTATGTAGTCCAGTATCGGATGGGTGGCCGCGAGGCGAAGACGCGTCGCTACACGATCGGCGGTCATGGCTCGCCATGGACGCCTTTCACTGCGCGCGAGGAGGCGACGAGACTTCTCCGCCTCGTCGCCCAAGGGATCGATCCCGTCGAATCGGACAAGCAGCGGCGGCGCGAGGCTGTCGATCTTGCCTTTTCCAATTACGCCGACCGTTTCGCGGCGGACTGCAAAGGAAAAGGTTGGTCGACGCTCGTAACTCGATCACTTCACCTACACGTCAAGCCCGTCTTGCGGGACAAAGCGCTTCCGACAATCACGCGCATTGATGTGGTGGCCGTGTTCGATCGCATGCCGGCTGACCAAGCCGCCAATCGTCGCAACGTGTTTGCCGTGCTGAGGCGCCTGTTCCGATGGGCGGTGAGCCGCGGCGATATCGACAGAAGCCCGATGGAGGGCATGGAAACGCCGAAAGCGGTTAAGGCTCGCGAGCGCTGGCTGAGTGACAGCGAGTTGGCGAGGGTCTGGATTCAGGCCGCCGAATGCCATCGGTGCTTCGGCCCCATCGTTCGGCTCCTTATCGTTACTGGTCAGCGGCGAGAAGAGATCGGTGGTCTACATTGGCATGAATTGGACCGTTCGGAACGTGAGATGCGGCTGTCCGGTGATCGGACGAAGAACGGCGAGCCGACGACCATACCCCTCAATGACCTCGCGGTGTCCGAACTCGACAAAGTGGCCGGGCGCGAAAAGTGGCCAACTCGCGGCAGAGTTTTTCCAACGGCGACTGGGGCCGCGTTTACGGCCTATCATAAGGGCAAGACGAAGCTCGATAAGCTGCTTTCAAAGGATGGCGGCACACCGATGCCGCCTTGGCGCCTCCACGACCTCAGGCGAAGTTTGGCAACTGGGTTCCAGAGATTGGGCGTTCGGTTTGAGGTGACCGAAGCGGTTCTCAATCACGTCGGCGGCTCGCGATCTGGAGTGGCAGGCATCTACCAACGCCATGATTGGAAGCCGGAAAAGCGAGAAGCATTGATAACTTGGAATGGCCATCTTTCCAAAGCCATCGAAGAGACGGCCGCCTAGTTTTACTCGGGTTCCATTCAATCCCTGCAAAGGTTCGAATCTTTCTTGCCCCGCTAACCTCGCCGATTTCGCTCTATGATCCGATCTTGCCGCCGATCACCGCATAACGCCGTGCGGTGTAGCGAACCGCCGTTTCCACGCTATTGCCCGATACCTGCGCAACCCAAACGGCGATCAAGCAGGCCTCGATCAGCATACGCCGATCCGGTACGGACATGATCGGTTGCATCGCAATCGATCATAATTGATTTCACGTGTTTGCCGGCAAGGCGGTACGAAATGGCGACCTCAGCGTAAAACTTCTCGAACCGCCGCAGCCTAACATTCTCGGTGGAGGGGGGATCAGCGCACTCCTGCAGGCCTCTTGGCGAGATCGAGATCGGATTGCCTTAAATAGCGCTTTAGCCGAAGCGCGTATGCGCGCCGTTGGGCGGGCTCGATCCATGAGATGGCAAAGCTGTTGCGAGCAAGCTGGGCCAGATGAGCGCGATCCATGCCGGTGGTCTGTTGCACGCGTAACATGAGATCACCCACGTAGAGACTGCGCTTCATTCCCGGATCATCGGAATTCACCGTGACCAGCAAGCCTTTGTCCAACAGCCGGGCGATCGCGCCTGCCCGGTATTCCATCCGACCGGGAATGTCCGCGTAGAACAGGGTCGCGGCACCAGTCAGGCCGATCTTGCGACGGCGCACTTCTTCAACGAGCGCTGGATCGTTCAGAACGTTGAGGCCGTGGTCGATCCTTTCAACCCCCAGCAGCTTGATGACGCTCCAGTGATGCGCCACCGTATTTGGCTGATCCACATCGCAGTGCGAGGTGAGGTGCAGGCCCAACTCGCGGGCGCGCGCGTAGACGGCCTGGAACTTCGCCGGAAAGTCGTCGACCTCCGGATTGTCAAGCCCGACGCCGATTATCAGCGAACCTAACCAGGGTCTGCTCTCTTCCAGAACCTGCGCCGCCTGATCAGCTGGGCGGTCGCGCAGGAACGAGAGGATGAAGCGGGCGTCCAGTCCCAATTCGCGGCTGGCATCCTCGCGGGCGCGGGCAAGGCCCCCGTAGAGTGTGGCCAGCGAGACGCCGCGTGCCTGATGGAGCTGAGGGTCGACGTAGACCTCCGCATGGACGACGCCCTGTGAACGGGCCTTGCGGAAATAGGCTAAAGCGACGTCGTGGAAATCACGCTCGGTCTGCATGACGCCGACCAGTTCCTCGTAGATCTGGATGAAACTGCTCAGATCGTTCGCATCGCGCAGGCGGGAGCGCACATCCTCCGGGGTGGCGTAGCGGGTGGCGATGCCGTTGCGCCGCGCCATTTCGAGGTAAAGCTCAGGCTCCATCGTCCCTTCGAGGTGGACGTGCAGTTCCGCCTTGGGCAATCCCATGATGAAGGCGCGGTCGGCGCTTTCGCCTGTCTCGTCGGCAGCGAGGGTGGGCCGCGGCGCGATAACCAGGAGCGACAGGACCACAGCGGCAAGCCATCCGCGCACCATCAGAATTCTCCCAGATGGCTGCGCAGCGTGGTGCCGGCATAGCGTGAACGGACCTGGCCGCGCTGCTGGAGCACGGGCACCAGATCGTCGACTATCCGTCCGACGATCGCGGGGGTCAGCGGGCCGGCGATGAGGAAACCGTCGCCGCCGACCTCTTCCATAACGGCCGCCATCTCGTCGGCCACTTGCGCGGCGGTGCCGACCATGGGCGTATCGGGCGTCTGGCGTGCCATGCGCAGCGCCATCTCCCGGATCGTCGCGCCGCCGCTGCGCAGCCAGTCGAGCGTGCCGCGGCTGCCGTTCGTGTTCACTTCGGCGGGCAGCGGCTCGTCGAGATCGTAAACTGCGAGGTCGATGCCGGTAATCGCACTGATCTGGGCTACCCACGCCTCGACCCTGTTGGCGGGCATGTCGGCCATGGCGGCGCGCACTTCTCGGGCCTCGGCTTCGTCGCGGCAGATATGGGGAAACGCAACAGCCATGACTTTGACCTCTTCGGGATCGCGTCCTTCTTCCGCCGCGAGGCGCCGAATTTCATCACGGAATGCCTTGATGGCGGGGGGATAGTTGACGGGCGTGAGCACGATATCAGCATGCCGCGCCGCGAACCGGCGGCCCTTTGGGGACGCGCCGGCCTGGGCAAGGACGGGCCTTCCCTGCGGCGAGGGTGGAACGTTCAGCGGCCCCTTCACCGAATAGTAGGCGCCGGAGAAGTCCACTTCGTGCACTTTGGTATGGTCGGCGAACACGCCGCTGGCCGTGTCCGCGACGACGGCTCCGGGCTCCCATGAGTCCCACAGGCGCTTGCACAGCCGGACGTATTCGTCGGCGATGTCGTAGCGCTCGTCATGTTCCGGCAGGCCGGCCATGCCGAAGTTGAGA
This sequence comes from Sphingobium sp. AP49, assembly GCF_000281715.2. NCBI lineage: Bacteria > Pseudomonadati > Pseudomonadota > Alphaproteobacteria > Sphingomonadales > Sphingobiaceae > Sphingobium > Sphingobium sp. AP49. The sequence goes on from NZ_CP124576.1 coordinate 3,025,877, forward strand.
GCCGCCCGCTCGCTGGACGACGTGACCACGTTCCAGCCGACACGCCCGCCGGTCAGCAGGTCCAATGTCTGCACCTGACGTGCCAGCAGGAACGGCGGGTAGAAGCTGGTGGTCAGCGTGGGAATGATGCCGATGCGCGAGGTCGCTGCCGCCATCAGCCCGGCCATGACAGCAGGGTCGAACTTGGGCGCGTGGATAGCTTCGCGCAAATACACCTCGCGGCTTGCCCCGTAGGTATCGGGAATAGCGCTGAGGTCTTCGAGGAGGATGAAATCGAAGCAGGCCTCCTCCAGCCTTTTCGCCATGTCCTGGTGGAGATGGGGGTCGGCCCAGCCATAATTCGGGTCGAACTCGGCCGATCCCCATCCCTGCACCGCTTCGTAAAGAAACCAACCCAGATGAAACATCGCAATCCTCTTATGCCTAGGGGCCCACTTCGTGAAATTCCTGTCCTTCCATGTTATCGGGCGACACCCAGCAGCAGAATGCCTAGGGGTCATCCGACTTGCCCCAGGTTCCGGCCCCGCGAAAAATCCCGCGTCGGGGGGCTCGCTATTCTTCGCAACGGATCGTTCGAGATTTACGGCTGGACAATAAGCATGTCTGTCCGCGATGCGCATGGTTCCGCCCCGACTGGCCTGATGAACGGCGAGGAGTGTCATGGATCTGTTCGTCCAGCGTAATAGGTTCGCCTTCCACGAAGGGTATAGCGATGGTGACCCATACCGCGCGTCCTACCGAGCCCGGCGCGCGGAAGTCTCCATCATCCTGGAAGGGGCCGTATTGTTCGTCGAGGACGGCCGGCCGCGGACGGTCGAGGCACCGGCGCTGACGTGCCAGACCTACGAGCGCGAACTCGAAGTCATCCCGGCAGTCGGCAGGCGCACCCGCACGATGTGGTGCCACTTTCCGCCGCATCGCCTGAGCGCGGCCGACTGGAACTTCCTGCGCGGCCTCCCTTCGACGATGCCGATAGTGGAGAGTCTCAGTGCGATGTTCCGCGGGGCGACACCGTTGCTCCAGTCGATCGGCGAAGCAAGCGCCGGCCAGGCCCAGGTCGAGGCGGCCAGCGATGGCCGCACGATGGTGCGCGACGCGCTTGGAGCAGCGATCTTCGCCGAATACATCCGCTGCGCGTCCGAAATGGGAAATGCGAGAAAGGCTTTGCCCCAAGCCGTTCGGGACGTTCGGTACGCCATCGACGAGCGCTATGGCGAGACGTGGGATCTTGATCGCCTCGCGACCGTCGCGCAGCTCAATCCGAAATACCTGATCGCGCTGTTTCGGCGCCACCTCGACGAAACGCCGATTGCGTACCTGTGGCGCAAGCGCGCTGAGTCCGGCCATTCGATGCTGCGCCAGACCCGCCTGAGTGTAGAGGAGATCGCCTTTCAGTGCGGGTATCAGAGCGTCGCGCACTTCTCCCGCACGATCAAGCAGCGCTACGGCGCGCCGCCCCGCGATATCCGCGCCGGTACGTCGCCCGACGGCTAGGTAGTCACGCCCCAGGATTTTGCGAAGGCGTCCAGCCGTGCCAGGTAGGGGCGGCGCTCCTCCGGCGAAATCCACGCTGCGTTAAGACCACAGGTATTCGTTGCTAGCTCGACGAACGCTTGAATCCGCACAGAGAATGGTGGCCAAAGCTGTAGCGGGCGGAGATGCTCACCTCCGCCCGCCATGCCTGCATTACACCAGTTCGGCGAGCGAAGCGGCATCGAACCCCTTCAAGGCCGCATGATCGCCTTGTTCCACCTTTGCCGCCCATAGTGGGTCGCTCAGCAGCACGCGGCCCACAGCAATCAGGTCGAACTCGTCCCGCTCCATGCGCTCGACAAGACGATCTAGACTGGCCGAAGTCGAATCCTTGCCAACGAAGGCGCTGCTGGTGACGTCGTTGTCGAGGCCCACCGACCCCACGCCGATCGTTGCGGCGCCCGTGACCTTCTTGGCCCAGCCCGCGCCATTGAGGCCGTTCTCACCGTCGATCTCCGGGAACTCCGGCTCCCAGAAGCGGCGCTGCGAGACGTGCAGGACATCGACGCCCGCCTCGACCAGCGGCCGCAGCCAGTTTTCCATTTCGGCCGGCGTAGCGGCGAGGCGTACAGTGAGATCCTGCTGCTTCCACTGGCTGACCCGCATGATGATCGGGAAATCAGGCCCCACTGCTTCGCGCACCGCGCCCACGATTTCGACCGCAAAGCGCGAACGGTCCTTGATCGTCAGCCCGCCGTAACGGTCGGTGCGCTGATTGGTGCCCGCCCAGAAGAACTGATCGATGAGATAGCCGTGGGCGCCGTGGATCTCGACCGTGTCGAACCCGAGCCGCTTGGCGTCCGCTGCCGCCTTGGCAAAGGCCACGACCGTATCGGCGATGTCTTCCTCGCTCATGGCGATGCCGCGCGGATCGCCCGGGGAATCGAGACCGGACGGGCTCTCGACCGGTGCGTCTGGCTCCCAGCCATTGATGTAGCGCGCCGCCCCAGTGTGCCAGATTTGCGGGCCCATGCGGCCCCCCGCATCATGGACAGCCTCGATGACATTCTTCCATCCGGCCAGCGCCTGATCACCGTGAAACAACGGGATACCCGCATCGTTGCGCGATGCCGGACGGTCGACCACCGTCCCCTCCGACAGGATCAGCCCAACATGGCCTTGCGCCCGCCGGCGATAATAGGCGGCGCTATCTGATCCGGGAATGCCTTCCGGAGAGAACAGGCGCGTCATCGGCGCCATGACGATGCGGTTCTTCAATTCGAGTGACCGGACAGAGAAAGGACGGAACAAGCTGCTGGTATCGGGATGAGGCATGACATTGACTCCATTTCGAACTATGAAGCACTTAAGTATATCTTGTAGACCTAGCGTCAATCAGGCACCTCAAGTCGCCTTGGTATATCGAAGGAAACCAGCATGCTTGAAATCGAACCCCTCTGCTTCTCGTCCGAATGCCCAAGCCGGGCATTGTTCGATCAGATTGCTGACAAATGGTCGATGATGGTGATCGCCGTGCTCGACGACGGGCCGCAGCGGTTCAACGCCATCCGTCGCCGGCTGCAGGGCGTCACGCAGAAGGCGCTGACCCAGAGCCTTCGCCGGATGGAGCGCAACGGCCTGATCGCGCGCGAGGTTATCTCGCTCTCGCCGGTCGCGGTGCAGTATCAGATCACGCCGCTGGGGCGCACCTTGCAGCAGCCGTTCCGGGCGCTGCACGAATGGACGCTGGAGAAGCTGCCAGAGGTCGATGCTGCAAGGCAAGCCTTCGATGCGATGAATGGCCGACAGATGCCGCAGGATGGCGAGCGAGCCAGAGCGGCTGCATAGGCTGGGATGGCCGGTCTGGTATCTCCGGCCCTACCAGCGCACTTCAAAGTGCCTGATTGACGCCAGGTTTACAAGTTATACCTAAAGCTCCATCAACAACTGATGGAGCTTTTCTATGCGTGACAATCTTCAATTCTACATCGCCGGTTCGTGGGTACAGCCTGCAAGCGACTCGGTGGTGGACGTCATCAACCCGGCGGACGAAACCGTCGTCGGCCGGGTCGCTTTGGGCGATGTCAGCGACGTCGATAAAGCCGTCACCGCTGCTCGCAAGGCGTTCGAGACCTATTCGCAGACCTCGGTCGAGGAGCGCATCGCGCTTTTTGATCGGATCATCGCCGCTTATGAAAAGCGCGCGGGCGACCTCGCGCTGGCCGTGACCGAGGAAATGGGTGCCCCGCAATGGCTGTCCGAGCAGTTGCAGGTCACCTCTGGCCTCGCCCATTTTCAGATAGCGCGCGCTTCGCTTGCGTCCTACCGCTTCGATGAGCCGCTCGGCACGAGCGAAGTCGTGCGCGAGCCCATCGGCGTCTGCGCGCTGATTACCCCGTGGAATTGGCCGCTAAACCTCATTGGCGCCAAGGTCGCGCCGGCGCTGGCCGCTGGATGCACCATGGTGCTGAAGCCTTCCGAGATCGCGCCCTTCTCCGGCACGATCCTGGCCGAGATCCTGCATGAGGCTGGCGTGCCAAAGGGTGTCTTCAATCTTGTGCATGGCAATGGCCAGGTCGTCGGCAACGCCCTCACCAGCCATCCGGAGGTCGATCTCGTGTCCTTCACCGGTTCTACCGCTGCCGGGATCGAGGTCGCACGTAGCGGCGCCCTGACCGTCAAGCGGGTGCACCAGGAACTGGGCGGAAAATCGCCAAATATCATCCTGCGTAGCACCGATCTTGCTTCAGCGGTCGAAGGCGGCGTGGCGCAGATGATGCTGAATAGCGGCCAGTCGTGCAGCGCGCCGTCACGCATGCTGGTGCATGTCGATCAACTCGCCGAAGCGATCGACTATGCCCGTGCGGCCGCCGCAACCTGGTCGGTCGGAGACCCGTCTTCCAACGCAAAGATGGGGCCGGTGGCGTCGGAGGCGCAGTGGAACAAGATCCAGCGCCTTATCCAGTCCGGGCTCGACGAAGGCGCAACGCTGGTCACCGGTGGCCTGGGCCGTCCCGATGGTCTCGATAAAGGCTATTACGTACGGCCCACCGTCCTTGCCAATGTGCGCAACGACATGACCGTGGCGCGTGAGGAAATCTTCGGTCCGGTGCTGGTGATCATCGCTTATTCCGACGAGGAGGAAGCTGTGAGGATCGCCAATGACACGATCTATGGGCTTGCTGCCTATGTTCAGGGCGAGCGGAACGAGGCCGAAGCCACCGCACGCCGCCTGCGTGCCGGGCAAGTCTACCTCAATAACGTCAGCCTGGATCTGGCTGCCCCATTCGGCGGCTACAAGCAGTCGGGCAACGGGCGTGAGTGGGGGCCGATGGCCATCGGCGAATTCCTCGAAATCAAGGCCATTATCGGCTTCCGTGACGCCGCCTGATGTCAGACACGCTCTGACATACATGACCGCGGGGCTGGATCAACCAGCCCCGCGGCAATCAATTAGTCTCCCATGCGGCGCATCGGACACATGGTAATCAGCCCTTCCGAAAGGCCGCGATGTTCTCGCTCAGCCATGCGCCAACCGATCGCGGTGCCTTGCCGGTCAGGTCTTCGAAGGTCGCCGTGGTTTCGGCCAGCACTGACTCCCTGAACAATCGGTCGATACCGAGCAGGACATCGGCAACCAGCTCGCTTATCCCTGCCTCCGTCAAAACCGCGCGCTGCTCGTCCGGCGTGCGGTGGTGATAAGTGACACTTCTGCCGAGGATATGTGAAAGTTCGTAGGCAACCTCCGGCATGCTGATCGCGGCAGGCCCAGTCAGATGATAGGCGCGCTGGGATCCCGCATGACTCGTATCGAGCAGCGCGATACGCGCCGTGTCCGCGACATCGCGCGTATCGATCAGATTGACGCAGCCGTTACCGGCAGCGCCACCCCACGTGCCCGCTGCGACGGGACCGGCTGCCCGCGCCAATATATCGACGAAGGAAGACGGGCGCAGGATCGTGTAGCCAATGTCATGATGCGCGAGATGCGCCTCGATCTGCATGTGCCAGTCAAAGGGATGCAGTCTCGATGCAGGACCCATCACCGACAGCTTCACGATGTGCGACACGCCCGCTGCGACCGCCGCATCGATCAGGGCGATCTCATTCTCCACCTGCTGCGCCGACGTGCCATGCGCCAGAAACAGCCGGTCGGCACCGCGCAGCGCGTCCGACAGGGAAGACGGCTTACCGAAATCCACCGCCGCCAGAGACAGGCCTTCTCGCAATCGGGCGGGATCGGCGTTGCGGGTCAGCGCCACGATATCGACGTCGTCGTCGCGCAAAGCTGAAATCAATGCGGTGCCGACGCGCCCGGTGGCTCCTGCGATCGCGATACGGGGCACTGTTCCCTCACTGGCCTCATTACTGGAAAGACTGGACATAGCGACCCATTGGCCTCATCTTGGAACGATCGGTCCAACATGTCAAGGCAAGGATCAAAGTGAGCGGAAAACCGCAATTCGACGACAATATGGTCATCAATGCTGCTATGGGTGTTTTCTGGCGGCGAGGGTTTGTCGCATCGTCGATGGACGAACTGACGACGGCAATGGGCCTGTCCCGGTCGAGCCTCTACAAGCGGTTCCGAGACAAGGGCGGTCTGTATCAGGAGGTGTTGGCCACCTACACGGATCGCGTCCTGCGGCGGATGGGCGATGTTCACGCGGACAGCCGGCGAGCACAGCTTGAGGCGATGCTGCTTGAGTTTGTTCGGGAGGATGTCGATACGGCAAAACCCGCTGGGTGCATGCTCGCCCGGGCCTGTGCCGAAATGATGGACCTACCGGAGAGTGGACAGGCCGTCGCCCTAGAAGGGCTGGCCGGGCAGCGAGCGATCCTCCGCGAGATACTCAGTGCTGCCGCCGCGAACGGAGAGCTTCGTTCGACCGCGGACATCGATGCGTTGGCCTGGCATTTTCTCGGGGTGCTGCAGGCGATCAGGAACTTGCCGCAGGCAGGCGCTACCGCAGCCGATCTGCGAAAGATGATTGCGGCGGCCATGACTGCATGGCCGCAGGAGAAAGGCTGAGCCATAGCCCACGCCCTGTCGAGCTGGTGGCAGCCATCAACCACCTTAGCGTCGCAGCCCCGATGTATCGCCCGATGTTAATTTCATCGCGATCAGCCCCGTGCCCAACGAGATTGTCTCATTCGGCAAGGGGGAGCTTCAATTGGCGGATGGCACACTTCGTCGGATGACGCCGGAATTGCCTGTGCGGCCCGAATATCTGGCGACATTGAGCGATATAATGACAGCATCGGTTAATCCCTATCTCCACGGTCCTGATAAGCCACGCCGATCGCATCGATACCGCTGTCGTCGACCCGCTTCAGACGAGGTCGGCAACAAGCTGAAACTCTGGACAGGGCTTACCATCGATGGCGGCTCTTCGATCGTAGGATAAGGAGATGACGATGACGGAACGTACCAGCCTGCCGACACCGCTTAAGATACTCTTCGGCAATATCTCGGCAAAGAACAGCCCTGCGCATATCCGCTGGGCGCTTAAGGAATATGGGGATTTAATGTCCCAGGGGAATGCGCAGGGCATCGTCGATCTGTTCGCGCCCGATGGCGTTCTTCTCGACCCCGTGGGTTCCCAGGAGCGGCGTGGCAAGGATTTGTTTGATTTCTACCAAGGGTCATTCGACGCGATGGGCGGGTTCATCGAAATGCGTCTCGATGGCGAGGTGCGCATCGCGGGTGACTATGGCGCGGCAGCTTACATCGCGCGGATGACTATCGACGGGCAGGACGTGATGGTCGAGACGCTTGACGTGATGAAGTTCGATGAGAACGGCAAGTTCGCTTCGACGCATGCATATTGGGGACCGCCGAACGTCAAGGCCGGCCGTAAGCCCGAAAAGCTGCGATGAAGGCGCCGATCATCAGGCTGTTGGGCGTCTGGCGGCACGAACAAGAATCTGAGGTTGTGAATTAGGTCATCGTCAACGCAAAGAAGCCTTCCGGTCAGATCGTAACGGGCGCCCGGCAGGCATATCGGCGACAGATTTTCGGCTCAAGACGATCGGCATCGTGTTGACCGCCAAAGCCTGCCGGGCACCCGCCAGGGCGCCTCGAGTGAACGATCGTGTTGGGCGCCCCGCGCCCTAGCCACAGTCGGATTGGCGGCATTGTGAGATATAATGGCGGTATCGCGCAATCGCTATCTCTACGCCGCAGTTATGACAACTATTGCGAGGCAATAGCAGAGTGCTTGCCTCGCAATAGGGGGCTTTTGAATGCCGCGTGATGCCTTTGCTGCCATAGCCCGATGCCGGGCCGCCGGTCCTGCAGAACGAGCAAGCAGAGAGGGCGCCGAATGAGCACCTTCATGCCAGTTGCACGCATTCTGTTCAAGCGGCTGACGCTCGACACAGATCGCTTGCAGGCACGCCTTGCCCGCAATCCACGCGAGGCGGCTCATGCTATCGGGGACGCCGCCAAGCGCAGTTCCGTCGCCGCCCAGCTCGTGCTTGGTCAGATCCTGCTCGATGGACGCGGTACTCCCCGCAACCCGGAGGCCGCGCTGACATGGTTCGCACGCGCCGCCCACAGCGGCAATGCCGAAGCCCGCAACATGGTTGGGCGCTGCCATGAGAAGGGTTGGGGCGTGCCCCAGAATTATGTCGAAGCCGCCCGCCATTTCGAGAAAGCGACTCAGCTCGGCCATGTTTGGGCTAAGGTCAACCTTGCCCAAATCCTGATGCGGCTCGGCGATCCAGCGGACCGGCCTCGGGCCTTCAACCTTCTCCGCGAGGCTGCCCACGCTGGCAATCTCAAGGCGATCAATTCGGTCGCACGCTTTCTGGAGGAAGGCTGGGTCGGTCCCGCCGATCCGGCCGGTGCCGCGCGGTTATACCGGATCGCCGCCGCGAAAGGCGACCATTGGGCACAATTCAACCTCGCGACCCTGCTGATGCGGGCTGACGAGCGCGAGCGAGCCATCATCCTGTTCACCCAAGCGATCCTTGCCAGCGATACTGGGTTCCGTCGCCGGATCGCACCGCTGCTGCTGGAGCATCCCGACCTCGATCTGCGACGGCTCGGGCTCGATGCGCTCGCGCGCTGTGCCGTTGCTGGCGATGCCGATGACCAATATCGCTACGCAATCGCGCTCAAAGGCGGCGCTGCCGGCGTTCCAGATCCCCGCCAGGCCGCCCCGTGGTTCCGCCGGGCAGCCGACCAAGGCCATGCCGAGGCGATTGTCCGCTGCCGCCGGATGGCGGTGATACGCGACACCTTGCGCCGCCAGATCCGGAGCATTCTGCATCCGGGGGCCAGTCGCATTCCGGCGACGCCCCTCCTCCAGCCTCTGAGGTGAATCGACCAATGACGACCCAAGCTCCATCCCGCGCCCCTGCTGGCCCTCTCCGTCCGGTCATAGCGGCATCCAGCCTGTCGGCGAGCCTCGCCACCGGCCTGATGCTGCTCGGGGCGGGTAAGGCGGAGGCGCAGGAGACGCCCCAACCCAAATCGGCCGACGAGCCGATCCAGCTCGGTCCCGTGAGGGTCAACGCGGATGACGAGGGCGACGCCGGGCCGAATGTGCTGAGCCACCGAACGCAAATTGACCGCCTGCCGGACGACATCCAGGGCACGCCGCAGACGATCACCGTGATCCCTCAGGTTATCATCCAGCAGCAGCAGGCCACGACGCTCGATCAGGTGCTCAAATATGTGCCCGGCGTCACGGTGGCGACCGGCGAAGGGGGCGGCGGCATGAACGGCGACGCCTTTCGCATCCGCGGCTTCGATGCCAAGGGCGACATCTATATCGATGGCCTGAGGGATTTCGGCGCCTATGTGCGCGACGATTTCGCGACCGAAAATGTCCAGGTGTTCAAAGGCTCATCCTCGGAAGCTTTCGGCAATGGCACTACCGGCGGCGCGATCAACCTGCAGAGCAAGGTTGCGCATCTCGGCGACAGCTATGGCGTGCAGGTGACGGCGGGCAGTGGGCCGCAGGGGCGCATGGTCGCCGATGTGAACAAACAGCTGAATGCCACGACGGCGCTGCGCGTCGTTGGCATGTGGCATGACCAGGACATCGTCGACCGCGATCATGTCTATTCGAAGCGTTGGGGCGTGCTGGGATCGCTCGGCCTGGGCCTCGGCACCGATCAGACGCTGACGATCACCTACATGCACCAGCACGGCAATCGCCGACCCGACATGGGCGCACCGATCCCCATGCGATCGGACGGCCAGACATCCTATCCAGTCACCGAATATGGCGCGCCCCGATCGAACTTCTACGGCAAGGAAACCGACAAGGACATCACCAACGTCAATATCCTAACGCTACGCTATCACAAGGAGATCGGCGACTGGCTGACGATCTCCAACGACACCCGTTATGCGCGCTACACTCGCCGCATGGTGTTCACGCCAACCATGTGCGACGATGGCGTCAATTCCTTTTTCTACGATCCTACCGGCGCCCTTGGCGGCGCATCCTATCGCTGCGCGAGCGATGCCGTCGCCGGCAATCTGAACACCGCTTATGGTGTCTGGCCGGTGTATGGGGTCACGCAGAAAAGCAATGGCGGGGAGAATATTACCACGGCGACCGCGCGCTTCAACACGGGCGCGCTACGGCACGAACTGGTGGCCGGGGTGGACGTCTATTATCAGCACAACATATTCGGCAGTCTTGATGGAAACATGGCGCGTGCCGGTGGCACGCTGCTCAATCCGCGCTTCGAAAATCCTGCAGGGTTTGAAATCAGCGGGCCGAGCACCAACCGGACGCGCGCCCGGAGCTGGAACATCGGGCTGTTCGCCAGCGATCATGTCTGGCTGACCGATCAACTCTCTATCCTCGCCGGCCTGCGCTGGGACAGCTACCATGCGAAATCCGCAAGCTGGGACGCGACCACCAACGGTTTCGGCGCGTGGACCGAGAGCACCACCCATTTCCTCAGCCCGAAGGCCTCGCTGATCTGGGAGCCGACGCCCCATCAGAGCTATTATGTGAGCTACGCTCGCTCGTTCACGCCAGCCGGCGCAAACCCGACTTTTCAGGGCATCGTATCACCAAGTCAGCCGAACCTGGACCCCGACAAGAACCGCACGTTCGAGATCGGCGGCAAGTGGGGCTTCCTCAATGACCGGCTCGGGGCGACAGCGGCGCTGTTCCGCACCATCAAGAACCGTGGAAGCTACAGTGATCCGGTCACCGGCGCCTCGTTCACCGCCGGCGAGAAGGACCGCGTCCAGGGGATCGAGCTGAGCCTTACCGGCGCCATCACCCCGGCCTGGGACGTTCAGGCGTCCTATACCTATATGGACAGCAAGATCCTCGCCTTCACGCCGACGCTGTTCGATCGCGGCGACGCCACAGGAAACCGCGTGCCCTATGTCTCGAAACATGGCGTGGCGGTGTGGACCAGCTACGACGTCGCGCCATTGATTCCAGACCTGCCCGGCAAGCTGCTGGTCGGCGGCGGCATCAACTATCGCAGCCGCTACTTCGCCGATCCATCCATGGCCTATGCCATCCCGGCGGCGACCACATTCGATGGCCTGCTCTCCTATGAGGTCGACCGCTACCGGCTTGCCCTTAACGTTACCAACCTCACCAACAAACTCAGCTACAGTTCCGCCTTCTATTTTCGTGCGGAAGTTGCCGCGGGCCGGACCTTCGCTGTTACCGGCAGCGCGAAATTCTGACGCCACCATGCTCGTCGAAATCCCCAACGTGCTCACGGCCGACGAGCTGGCCGAGGTCAAGCGCCTGATCGAGGCGGCGGAGCTGGTCGATGGTCGGGTGACGGCCGGCGAGCTGGCGGCGCGGGCCAAGCATAATCTCCAACTTCCGCAGGATGCGCCGGAAGCGAGGCAAGCGGGCGAGATCATCCTGAAGGCGCTGGGTCGAAACGCATTGTTCAACAGCGCGGCTCTCCCGTTTCGTGTGCTACCGCCGCTGTTCAACCGTTACGACGCCGGCATGCGGTTCGAGACCCATGTTGACGGTGCAGTGCGCGCGGTGCCAGGCGCCGGCATTCGCATGCGGGCCGACGTTTCCTCGACGCTCTTCCTGAGCGATCCCACGGATTATGACGGCGGCGAACTGGTCGTCGAGCATGGTTATGGAACCAGCGCCATCAAGCTCGCGGCGGGATCGATGATCGTCTACCCGGCCGGCAGCCTGCACAAGGTTACGCAGATCACGCGCGGCGCGCGCTGGTGCGCCTTTTTCTGGACGCAGTCCATGCTCAAGGATGAAGGCCTGCGGACCCTGCTGTATGACCTCGACATGGCGATCATCGAGGTTCGTCAGCAGCTTGGCGCCGACACGCGCGGCACGCTCGCCCTCACCGGCGTCTACCATAATCTGCTCCGCCGCGCGGCAGAGCTATGAGCTTCGGCCTGGATGCCCGCGATTGCGCTTCCCCGGCAGTCGATATCCGGACGGATCGAGAGGTCGCACCCGTTGCCGGGCCATTGGATACGCCCGTTCTGCCCGCAAGAAGCCTAAGCTATGCCCCTGATCCTCGGAGCAGGCTCCTGGGGTTTGCGATGACCGGCGCCGTGTATGTAGCGGCGCTGATCGCTTTCCTATTGTATCGCCCGACCGCCATCGCCGTAATATCCCCCGCCCGGCCACTGGTCGTGACACTTCTGCCGCTCGCGCCACCGTCCGTCACCGCGCGTGAACGCGAGCCGCTCTCTAGAGCGATGCCGCAGAAAAAAGCCCAGTCCCAGCCTGTTGCCAAGGCTTCGGCTTCGCCTCCGATGGTCCGATCCCTGCCCGCACCTGTGTCGCCCGCCGCCGCGCCGACTGTATTTTTGCCGGCTCCTCCGATCGCGGATACGCCCTTGGCGCCTCCGCCTTCTCTCGCACAGGCGAGGGCCGAGCCGCCAATCTTCAGGGAGGCTGCGGAAAACGGGAAGGACAGCTGGGAGGGTCGTGTCCTCGCCCGCCTCCAGCGTTTCAAGCGATACCCGTCGACCGCGCGTGGCCGGCGCGAACAGGGCGTGGTGATGATCTGCTTCCGGCTCGATCGCCAGGGTCGAGCACTGTCTTCTTCGATCGCGCGGAGTTCGGGCAGTGCGATCCTCGATGCAGAAGCGCTGGCGACACTCGCGCGTGCCGACCCGCTGCCGCCGATCCCGGCGAATCGCCCGGACGAAATCGAGTTGGTCGTTCCGATCGAGTTCACGTTGCACTCTCGCTAACACCGCTGCAGACGGCATTATCGATAGTTTCAGACAATCTATTGCTTTATCCCGCCACCTATGTGCGAACTGCTCGCAAATAGCTGAACCCGTTGGCACTTTCATTTGGGGACATTGGATCAGGGATTTGAGAGCAGAAGAAGATGGCCGAAGCAGATTCCAACGCGGTGTTCGATCCCCATGAAGTGCCGCGTGACGTGTCGGCGGTCGGCATGGAACTCGTCACCGGCGGCTTCGAAAGCCAGCCGCATGCCCATCGCAAGGCACAACTCATATTGACCGCGCGGGGCATGGTCACGTGCGACGTTGCCAAGGGGCTGTGGATGGTGCCGCCCCAATGTGCACTGTGGATACCTGGCGATATGGAGCATAGTGTTCGCGCTGTTGGTGATGTCGAACTCTATGTCCTATTTGTCGATCCGGACATCGCAAAGGGGCTTCCGTCCGAATGCTGCACGATCGCGATGTCGTCCCTGCTGCGCGAACTGGTGTTCGCAGTCTCGCACCTGCCCGCGCTCTACGATAACGACGGGCCTCCTGGCCGCCTGATCCAGACTATGCTCGACCAGCTTTCCATCGCGCCTGTCGAGCAACTGCACCTACCGCTGCCAACCGATCCACGCCTGCGCAGGATCGCCGATGAACTGGCCGCCGACCCGTCGGATCGCGCCACGATCGGCCAATGGGCGCGACGGGCGGCGATGAGCGAGCGGACATTGTTTCGCTTGATCCTGCGCGAGACGGGAATGAGCTTCGGCCGTTGGCGGCAACAGTTCCAGATCATGTTGGCGCTCGAGCGTCTCGCCACCGGCGAGGCGGTACAAACCGTCGCCATGGACCTTGGCTATGAGAGCGCCAGCGCCTTTATCACGATGTTCAAGAAAGCGCTCGGCCAGCCACCGGGCAAATATCTTACATCGCGCCGCGGCCATTCCCCGGCCCTCAGCGGGATGCGCGGCAACTGAACCCAACACACTATCGCCTCTGCCCGAAGGTCACTTTTGGCGGTGCCGCGAAACATCTTGGCCGATTGCTGCGATGACAGGGACGCTCTGCATCTCCAAAATCCGGCGCATCGGGACGACCGGGATGCTGTCGTTCGACACGCATCGGACGGAGCACATCATGATCGAGCACAAACAAACGAAGGTCGCCCTGCTATGGCTCACAACCGCAGTCGGCGCGGTGATGTTCGTGACCCTGCAATCGTTCGCTTATCTGAACGACTTCATCAGGGGCCATGGGGCGATGCCGGCGGTAACCTTCGATCAAACGATGCTGTGGGCCGTTTTTATTTTCTACGGAGCTTGGCTCTTGCCTCCGCTACTTGCGCTGGCCGGGAGACGTAGCCTCCATTGGGCTGGGCTGCTGCTGGGTAGCGCGCTAGCGGCCCTTAACACCTTGGGCGGCATTTTCGATGGTATGCGGGACGGTGGCCCCATAGCCTTCCTCGCAGTGGTGTGCATCGCGCTGCCCGGGACTTGCGCGGTCACTGCTTCGTGGCATCGGCTGCGCGCCGTTTAGGAGTGCCGAGCGACCGGCCGGTCCCCGCATCGGCGGATATGTCCCCGAGGGGCACCCGCGAGCACAAGGCTTTTGGGAGGCTGGCGACATGTTGATTAGTCGCGCTCGGTATTGATCGCGCGCGGTGGCGAAGGGCTTCTTCGAGCCTGGTTAGTGGGCCGACTTTGCAGCAGGAGATCGAATGCACCGCAAGCGTCGGCAGCGAGGCTTCTTTGGCGGGATTGAAGGATAACTTGCCCGACCCTCGTAATTCATATGCCGCCATCGACCTTATGAGAAGACAACGAACAGTTTTCGATGAGGTCGAAGCCGATGTTGCTCGAAGATACCGAATTCCCGATCGTGCGTATGCACTACAACAGGGTTGGCACCCGGGACGACCCTTCCGGCTTTGCCACTTTCGACCGGCTGCTTAACCGGAACCAGCCGTTTGTCCTCATGGGCCTAGGCGGCTCGGACGAGGCGCATGAACACAGCCCCTCCCAGCGCAAGGAAATCGCGCTCTGGATGAAGCGTAACCGGGAGCCCCTGCATCGACTGGTCAGGGCGATGGTCTATGTCGAACCGCATGCGGCCAAGAGGTTTGTCGCGCGCGCGCAGGCGATCGTGTTCGGCAAGGCATGGGGTTTCCCGATGGTCGTCAGGTCATCCGAGCAGGAGGCGAGAAATGCCGCTGAGCGGCTGCTCATGGGTGAGGCTGCCGAGACAATCGCGGAAGAGCAGCCCGATGCGTAAGGCGCTGATCGGGACCGCAGGCGCGCTGGTACTACTCATGGTGGCGCTGGTGGCGTGGCGTACCGTACGCAATTCGGCACCACCCCCGGCCGCCCCGCCGCCGCTGCCCGTGGCGGCGCAGGGGATCGACTATCGCAGCGTGCCGGATGAACTTCAGGCGGTCGGCTCGCTGCGGGGCGTCCGCGCGGTAACGCTGGCCGCCGAAACCGCCGGGCGCGTCACTGCGATCCGCTTCGAGGCGGGCAGCCATGTCCAGCAGGGCACACCGATCGTGATGCTGTTCGACGCCCCCGAGCGTGCCGACCTTGCAGCCGCCGAGGCAAGGGCGGCGTTCGCGCGCATCCAGCTCCAGCGTTCGAAAGAGCTTTCGCCGTCCGGCGCCGAGCCGCGCGAGCTGCTTCAGCAACGACAGGCCGAGTATGATCAGGCCCAGGCGGCGGTCCGTCAGATCGAGGCGCGCCTGATCCAGAAAGCGGTGCGCGCACCGTTCGCAGGCGAGACCGGCATTCGACAGGTCAATCTGGGCCAGTATCTCAATCCCGGCGACGCTATCGCCACGCTGACGGCACTCGACAAGCTTTACGTCGACTTCACCCTGCCGCAGAGCGATCTGGCGAAACTGAATGTCGGTGCGACGGTGGCCGTCACCAGTGACGCATGGCCCGATCGCCAGTTCAGCGCACATATTACCGCTATCGAGCCTATCGTCGGCAGCGACACGCGCAACGTCTCGGTCCAGGCTACGCTCGCCAATCCCGATCACGCGCTGCGGCCGGGCATGTATGTGACGGCACACGTTTTGCTCCCCAGCCGCACCGCGATCATTGTCCCGGCAACGGCAATCCAGACCTCGGCATCGGGGGGTACGGCGGTGGTCGTTCGCGGCCCCAATGCACGGCGCGAAGGCAAGGCGCAGTTCGTTCCCGTGCAGCTTGGTCGGCGGATCGGCGACGATGTGATCGTCGAACAGGGCCTGACGCCGGGCGATGTCGTGGTGACGGCGGGCCAGCTCCGCATCCAGCCAGACGCGACCGTGCGGGTTTCGCCCCCGCCCGCTCCCACTCCGCGCTGAATCGGATCGCCAGATGCACTCCACCGACCTGTTCATCCGCCGCCCGATCCTGTCGCTCGTCGTCAGCATGCTCATCCTGCTCGTCGGCGTCAGCGCGACCTTCTCGCTGCCGGTCCGGCAATATCCCTATCTGGAGAACGCCACGATCACCGTGTCGACCAGTTTCCCCGGCGCGACCCAGGACGTGATGCAGGGTTTCGTCACGACGCCGATCGCGCAGTCGATCGCGACTGCGAGCGGCATCGAATATCTGACCTCGACCTCGAAGCAGGGCAGCAGCACGGTGAAGGCGCGGCTGGTCCTCAACGCGGATGCCGACCGGGCGATGACCGAAGTGCTCGCCAAGGTGCAGCAGGTCAAGTATCGGCTCCCGGCGGGCACGACCGACCCGGTCATCACCAAGGCGAGCGAGGGCGGCACCGCCGCCCAATATGTCGCTTTCTACAGCAAGACGCTGTCGATCCAGCAGATCACCGATTTCGTCACCCGCGTCGCCCAGCCGCTGTTCACCAGCATCCCCGGCGTCGCCTCCGCGGAAGTGTCCGGCGGCCGGGCGCTGGCGATGCGCATCTGGATCGACCCGGTGAAGCTGGCCGCGCGCGGCCTGTCGGCCAGCGACATCTCCGCCGCGCTCAAGGCGAACAATGTCCAGGCGGCGCCGGGCCAGCTCAAGGGGCAGCTCACCGTCACGAACATCACCGCCGACACCGATGTCCGCAGCCTCGACGATTTCCGCCAGATGGTCATCAAGACCGGCGCGGAAGGGGCCGGCCTCGTCCGGCTGGGCGATGTCGCGACGCTGGAGCTGGGCGGCCAGAATTACGACAGCGCTTCCTTTGCGGATGGCACCCCCGCCGTCTTCCTCGCCCTGGAGCAAAGCCCGGACGGCAACCCGCTGGAGATCGTGAAGGCCGCGCAGGGCATGGTGCCCAAGCTGCGCGAGATGGCCCCGCCCGGCCTCACCATTTCGCCCAACTATGATGTGGCGAAGTTCGTCAACGCCTCGATCGACGAGGTGATACACTCGCTGATCGAGGCGATCGTGATCGTCATCGTCGTCATCTTCCTGTTCCTGGGATCGGTGCGCGCGGTGATCATCCCGGTCGTCACCATCCCGCTCTCGCTGGTCGGCACGGCTGCACTGATGCTCGCCTGCGGCTTCTCGCTCAACCTCCTGACCCTGCTGGCGATGGTGCTCGCCATCGGCCTGGTCGTCGACGACGCGATCGTGGTGGTGGAAAATATCCACCGCCATATCGAGGAGGGACTGTCGCCCGTCAAAGCGGCGATGGTCGGCGCGCGCGAGATCATCGCGCCGGTGATCGCGATGACCATCACGCTGGCCGCCGTCTATGCCCCGATCGGGCTGATGGGCGGCCTCACCGGAGCGCTGTTCCGTGAGTTCGCCTTCACGCTGGCCGGATCGGTGCTGGTGTCCGGCGTGATCGCGCTGACGCTGTCGCCGATGATGAGTTCGCTGCTGCTGCGTTCCAAGCAGAGCGAGTCCCGCCTGGCCAAGGCGATCGAGCACCGGATGGGGAAGCTCACCGCCGCCTATGGCGGGCTGCTCGCAAAGACGCTCGCCGCGCGCGGGGCGGTGTTGCTGGTGGGCGTGGTGGTTCTGGCGGGCATCGTCATCCTGTTCAGCGGCACGCGGCACGAGCTGGCGCCGACCGAGGACCAGGGCGCGGTGATCATCGCAACCCGCGCGCCGCAATATGCCGGCGTCGGCTACACCGCCCATTATGCGGCGATGGTGCAGAAGCTGTTCAGGGGACTGCCCGAATATGACAACAGCTTCATTCATGTAAACGATGGCGGCGGCGGCACCCACACCAGTTTCGGCGGCGTCATCCTCAAGGACTGGACGGAGCGGAAGCGCTCCGGCGACGACATCCAGCAGGTGTTGCAGGCCGCCGGCGGGGCGATCGACGGGGAGACCGTGACCGCCTTCCAGCTTCCGCCCCTGCCGGGCGGCGGCGGCGGCCTGCCTGTCCAGATGGTCGTGCGGTCGGCCGGCGACGTCCGCTCGCTCTATGACGCGACCGAGAAGCTGAAGGCGGCGGCCTGGGCGAGCGGGCTGTTCCTGTTCGTCGACAGCGACCTCGCCTTCGACAGTGAGGCGGCGCACATCACCGTCGACCGCAGCAAGGCCAACGACATGGGGGTGACGATGGAGGCGATCGCCGACACGCTCGCGGTCCTCGTCGGCGAGAATTACGTCAACCGCTTCAACTTCCACGACCGCTCCTATGACGTGATCCCGCAGGTCGCGGGCGTCGACCGGGTGACGCCCGACGATCTCGGCCGCTTCTATGTGAAGACCCGTTCCGGCGCGCTCGTTCCGCTTTCGACCGTCACGAAGATCGAGATGCAGCCGCAGGCGAACCAGTTGACGCAGTTCAACCAGATGAACTCGGTCACGCTCGAAGCCTTGCCCGCTCCCGGCGTCACCATGGGCCAGGCGGTCGCCTTCCTCGAATCCCAGCCGCTGCCGACGGGGATGAACATCGACTGGCTCAGCGACAGCCGCCAGTTCGTCCAGGAGGGCAACCGGCTCGTCGTCTCCTTCGGCTTCGCGCTCATCGTGATCTTCCTCGTCCTCGCCGCGCAGTTCGAGAGCCTGCGCGATCCGCTGGTGATCCTCGTCACCGTGCCGCTGGCGGTGTGCGGCGCGCTGGTGCCGCTGTGGCTCGGCTACGGCACGCTCAACATCTACACCCAGATCGGGCTGGTGACGCTGATCGGCCTGATCTCCAAGCACGGCATCCTGATGGTGACGTTCGCCAACCAGATCCAGCAGGAGGAAGGCCTGGGCCGCATCGAGGCGATCGAGAAGGCCGCCGCCGTCCGCATGCGGCCGGTGCTGATGACCACCGCCGCGATGGTAGCCGGCCTCGTGCCGCTGCTGTTCGCGGGCGGCGCCGGCGCGGCCAGCCGGTTCGCGATCGGCCTCGTGGTCGTCACCGGCATGCTGGTTGGCACGCTGTTCACCCTGTTCGTGCTGCCGACGGTCTACAGCTTCCTGGCCGTCAACCACCGCGCCGTGGCGGAGAGCGACCGGGCGCGCGACCTCGCCGCGATGGAGACGGCCGATGCGTAGGATGACCCGCAAGCCCATTCGGTTCGCGCCGCTGCTTGTCGCCGGCCTGCTTGCCGGCTGCATGTCCGGCCCGAACTATCGGCCGCCCGCATCCGCAACCGTCCCGCCCGCCACAGGGCCGTTCGTCAGCCAGGCGTCCGGCGTCACCCCTGCGGCGGAACCGCCGGCGGACTGGTGGCGGCTCTACGACGATCCGGCGCTCGATACGCTGATCGAAGCCGCGCTCGCCGCCAACACCGACCTGCGCGCTGCCGACGCCAACCTGCGCCGCGCCCGCGCGCTACTCTCCGAGGCGCGCGCAGGCCGCTACCCCTCGACCACGACAAGCGACGGCGCGACCTGGGGCCGTGGGCAGACCAGCCAGGGCGGCTCGTTCGGCAGCAGTGACGAGCAATGGACCGAACAGGCGGGTTTCGCCGCTGCGTGGGAGGTCGATCTGTTCGGCCGTGTCGGCCGCGCGATCGAGGCCGCGCGCGCGGATACGGCAGCGGTCGCCGCCGCGCGGGATGCGATTCGCGTGACGGTCGTCGCGGAAACCACACGAACCTGGTCGCAAGCCTGCGCGCTCGGGGAATCGCTTGCGGTCGCCCGTTCGTCGCTCTTATTGACACAGGACAGCTACAGGGTCGTCGAGGCCCAGCAGCGCGCGGGGTCCGCGTCCACCCTCGATCTCGAACGCGCCGGCACGGCGGTCGCGCAGGCGCGCGCCGCGATCGCGCCGACCGAGGCACAGCGCCGCGCCGCGCTGTTCGAGTTGGCGGCCCTCATCGGCCGCACGCCGTCCGAAGTGCCGGCGGCGGCGTCCGGCTGCACGCGCGCGCCTGAGCTACGCCGTCCGATCCCGATCGGCGACGGCGCCGCGCTGCTGCGCCGGCGGCCCGATGTCCGGCGGGCGGAACGCACGCTCGGGGCCGACACCGCGCGGATCGGCTTGGCGATCGCTGATCTCTACCCGCGCATCAGCCTTGGCGGCGCGGCGAATTACCTGCACAGCGCCAAGGGCAATGACGGCCCGGCGCTGTCCTTCTCGCTCGGGCCGCTGATAAGCTGGAGTTTCCCCAACATCGCCGTCGCCCGCTCGCGGGTTCGGCAGGCGCGCGCCACCGCCGAGGTGGATCTCGCCGGATTCGACGGGGTCGTGCTAACCGCGCTCAAGGAGACCGAGCAAGCGCTGTCCACCTATGCCGCCGCGCTGGACGAGCGATCCGCACTCGCCGAAGCGCGGGACCGGGCGGAGCGCGCCTTCCGGCTTGCCGACCTTCGCTACCGTGCCGGGTCGATCAGCTATCTCGACCAGATCGTCGCGCAGACCAGCCTCACCGATGCCAGTGCAAAGCTCGCCGACGCCAACCTCCGGGTCGCATCCGATCGCGTCGATGTCTTCAAGGCTCTCGGCGGCGGCTGGGAGGACCCGGACGTGCCTCTGACACGGAGCAAGACATCTTACAGTCTTGGTGCGCCTTTGGGAAAGGCGACGCGACATCTGAATCGTTCAGCGCAGTAGATTGCAAAATGCCCTTTGACATCCGTCAACTTCGCTATGCGATCGCGGCAGCAGATCATGGCAGCTTTTACCGAGCAGCACGCGCCCTCGATATCGAGCAATCGACACTCAGCCGGAACATATCCAAGCTAGAGCGGGCTATCGGAATGCGAGTTTTTGAGCGGTCACGTGCTGGCGTCAAGACGACTCTAGCCGGAAATGCATTCATTCGCGGCGCCAAGCCGATGGTGGCCGCCGCGGACAAACTTGCGGCGATGATGCGAGCGGCTGGGCAAGGTCGAGCGGGCGGCCTTATGCTAGGGCACAACAGCTCGGTCTCCGCCGGCAATCTGCGGGCGACGCTGATGAGCTGGTGCGACGCATATCCGGACGTGGAGGTTGCGTGTGTAGAAGCCGATCGGAGTGTTCTACTCGCCGGCCTGGATACCGGGGAAATCGACATCGCTATTCTCATGGGCACGACCGGCCATAACGGATTACGCTGCAAGCCGTTGTGGAGCGAGCAGATGCTAGTTGCGCTGCCCGCGACCCATCCGTTCGCGGAACGTGACGTGGTTCACTGGACGGATCTTCGAGGCCAGCGTTTCCTGTTGCCTGCCGCCGATCCTGGCCCGGAGATAAGGGATATGCTGCTCGGGCGCGTCGCGATCACGGGCAGTAAGCTCGACATCCGAATGCAGCAGGCGAGCCGCGAAACAGTGTTAAGCGTTCTTGCCAGTTGTTCGGGTGTGAGCATCGTCTGCGAAGGTTCGACCGGTGCGCACTACCCCGATGTCGTCTATCGGCCGATACACGGCGAACAGGGGCCGGCGCTGACCGGCTATTCCGGTTGGTGGCGCGACGACAACGGCAATCCGGCACTGCGGCGCTTCCTTGGATTCATCCGGACGCATTATGCGCTGTCTTTTGATTTATAGAAGCAACTTTAGCATCTTAGGAGAATAACGGCTGGAGTTTTCGCAATGTCGGAATGCAAGACAATCATTGTCTTACTCGCCACCTTGGCGATCGGTTTTGCGGGAGGGTTTGTCCTCCGGCCGGTCATCGCACCGACGCCGCAAAAAGTCGCTATCGCTAGCCGGTCGCTCACCGCAGCGGCGCTGAACAAGGCGCGCGGCACACAGTACTTCGTGGCGCATGTCGACGAGGCGCGGCAAGTTGTGGCCGGATGCCGCAACGGCTCGGTCCGCGGCGGCGAATGTGCCACCGCCGAAGAGGCGATAATTAAGGTTGAGGCTCAGGAGCGCCGCAAGCGGTTCTTGGGTAACTGACGGGAACGCACGGGCTCAGCCTTTGGCAGCGCCGCGACGCCGCGAAAATCCCCGATCGCTCGCCATGAACTTCGCTAACATGGGCGAGACGAGCTTTTCAGGTGCCATAGCGTCCCCGCCGGTCTCAGCCGCGAGCGCTGCGGCATAGGCGACAAGATCGCGGTGGACAGCGGCGCGCAATTCGACCGTCAGCTTGACGGGCCGGTCGTCGGCCAATGGCCCCAGCTTCAACTTGGTCATGGCGTTCCTCCGATGGGTTCGAGCACGAGGTCACGAGTCAGAATCACGCGAAGCGGATGGCCTGGCCGGATGGCGAGCGTCGGCTCCACGTTAAGCTGCCGCCGCACGATCTGCTGGCCGGACTGGTTGATGGTGTCCTGCGAGCCGCGCCGCAGCGCACGGGTCAGGTCGTCTTCACTGTCCGCGCCAAGCTCGGCACCTACGCCGAGCAATGTCGATACGGCCGCCGCCTTGAGCAGATTGCCCCAATGCTGGTTCACGCGGTCCTGTAGCCCCGCTAACCCCGCGCCGTCGGCGCCGGGCTGGCGCTCGAGAACGATCGAGCGGCCGTCCGGCATGATGAGCCGATCCCAGGCGAGCAGCACGCGGGTCTGTCCGGCGGCGATCTCGCTGTCATACTCGCCGATGAGCCGCGCGCCCTGCGGAACAAGTAGGATGCGCCCCGTCGGGCTGTCATAGACATTGGCCGTCACCTGCGCGGTGATCTGGCCGGGCAGGTCCGAACGGACGCCGGTGATGAGCGCAGCCGGGATGATACTGCCGGCCAGCACGATGTTGGGCGATGCCGGCGCTGTTAGCCGCTCGACGCTGACCGTGCGTTGGTTGGACGCCCGCGCCATGAATGCGCGCTTGCCGGCCTGGTCGCCTTGCGCCGCCTGCTGGTCCGGTTCCTGCGCTGAAGGCGCCGGCAAGCCCGGCGTCGAGACCGGCTCCGCACCCGCACGCGGGCCGCCGCTGCCGAGAAAGACCGAGCTGGTGCGGGCCGCATCGCGTTCCTGCGCCGCGCGCTGCCGGGCGGCTTCCGCCGCCTGCGCGCGCGGATCGGGCGGGCCGGGCTGCGCGCCGATCGGCGGCACGGGGATGTCCTCGCCACGCTGCTGCGCCGACACGATCGGACGGCCGAGGTCGCCGGGAAGCGGCGGGCCAAGCCGTGGCGCCTGTGCGTAATCGCGCGGGCCGGACGTGATGGTCTCGGCCGTGGCGCGGCTGTCGGTGTTGTAGAGTTCCTGCGCGGCCCGATCGCCTGTCGGCCGCAGCGCATAAATCAGCGAACCGCCGATGCCGAGACCGGCGGCAATCCCGACGACGGCGAGCGCCTTGCGGGAGAGCCGCATGACGCGGGGCGGATCGCCGCGAAGCTGGAACGCGGCGGGATCGGGGCGAGCGGCCTGCGACTCCGGCCGCGCTTCGGCTGGCGCATCGTGGCTATCGGTCACGGCCGCCCCCTCCGTCCGTCGTCGCGCACGATGCGGACGCGCTGTTCGGTGCGGCGGTCGCCCAGGCGCAGCTCGGCGGCGGCGAACAGGCGATCGACCACCATGTAGCGGCCTTGCACACGGTAGTTGACCAGCTCCGCGTCACCCCGCGCACCGGTCACGAATAGCGGCGGCATCTCGCCTTGCAAGATCCCGGCGGGAAACTCGATGAACACCTGCCGTCCGTCGTCGAACGCCCGGTTTGGCGTCCACGGCACGCGGTCGCCTTCGATCCGGTAGCGGAAATTGAGCGCCGTCACGTCCACGCCTGTCGCGGCCGGCGCAGCGGCAGCCGCAGCCGCGTTGCGGCCTTGCAAGGCGATGAGCTGGTCCTGCGGATAGGTCCAGGACACGGACGCCATGTAGGTCGCCGGCGTGGCGCGCAGCTCCACATGGTAGGTGCGCCGGTCGGTGTTGATGACGAGGTTGGTGGCGAGGTCCGGCCGGGTCGGTTTCACCAAGATATGCACGCGCGCGGTCGCGCCGCCACCGCTCACCGTGTCGCCGATGATCCACCGCACCGTGTCGCCAGCAGCGACCGGCCCCGGCCCTACGAGCTGCTCGCCTTCCTGCAAGGCGATGTCGGTAATCTGGCCGGGCGCGGTATAGACCTGATAGAGCGCACCATCAGTCCACGGATATTGCTGAATAGCGTTGAGGAAGCCGTCGCGCACAGGCTGGATGCGCGCGGCGTCGTTGGCGCTGCCGACACGGCGGCGCGGATCGGCGGGCTCTGGCGGCCGCGCGTTCTCCGTCACCGGCTTCAACTGGCCGGGCAGCGGCAGTGGTTCTGGGATGGTCACGATCTCGACCGCGCGCGGTGGCTCGGCCGCGGGCGTCGCGACGATCGCCGGGGGCGGATCGTCAAAAGCGATCACGGGCGGCCTGGCCGACGTGGTGGCGCAGCCGGCGAGCGCGGATGCGGAAACGAACAGCGCGGCCGTGGCCGCGAGGCGGATGGGTATGCCAGTCATTGCGACAGCTCCTTCGACCAGTTGAGGGCATTGACGAAAACACCGAGCGGATTCTTGCGCAGGGCGTCAGGAGTGCGCGGCGGCTGGACGACGATGGTGAGCATCGCGGACCAGCGTTCGGTGGCGGCGAGGCTGCCGTCCTGATAGCGGCGCTCGATCCAGGCGATGCGGAAGCTGTCGGGCGAGGCGCGGATGACGCTCGACACCTCCACCGCGATCTGCACCCTTCCGACATTGGCGAACGGGTCGTTGGCACGCGCATAGTCGTTGAGCGCGAGCGCACCGCGATCGGTCGTGAAATCGTAGGCCCGCAGCCAGTTCTGACGGACGATCACCGAATCGGCCGGGATCGCGCGGACCTGCTCGATGAAGCGAGCGAGATGGAACGCGACCTGCGGGTCGGTGGGACGGTAGCCGGCCTCGGCCGGCGCAACCGCCTGGGCTTCGCCAAGCCGATCGACCTGCACTACCCAGGGCACGATATGGCCGCGCGCCGACTGCCAGATGAGGCCACCGGCGAGCCCGCCCGATAGCGCCAGCGTGCCGAAGAAGGCGAGCCGCCAGTTCTTCGCCTGCACGCGCGCGGAGCCGATGCGGTCGTCCCATGCCTGCGCCGCGCGCTGATAGGGTGTGGCCGGCTCGGGCGTCTGGCCGTAGCGGATGCTCGGTCGCTTGAACATGGATCAATCCTTCTGGCTGGTGTCGACGGACGCGCCGCTGCCGCCGCCATCGCCGGAGCGCAGCGTGTGGGCGGCGATGGTCGCGCCGTGGGTCATGGTCTGGCGGCTCTTCATCGCGGATGCCCAGGCGGGCGCGCCGGCCGGTGCATCCGGTGACGGCGTGGAGCTGCCGCCCGAAATGGTCCCGCCCGTTGCGGTGACGGCGGCGCGGCCGCCTGAGCGATAGCTTTCCTTGAGCGAGGCGGCCGCCTTGCGGAGCGGTGACATGGCCGCACCGGCCGCCGCCTGGCCGACGCCGGCAGCACCGCCGGCCACCGCGGACGCGCCGGACCTGCCGGCCGAACCGAGCGCATAGGCGCTGTTGGCTGCGCCCGAGGTGAACGCGGCGCCTCGCGCCGCGCCGCCGACCGCGCCCGCCGCTGCGCCGGCGCCGAGGCGGGCGGCAGCGGCGCCACCGACAAGCGCGCCGCCGGATGCGAGCACGGTTCCCGCTGCAGCGCCTGCGCCAAGCGCCGGGCCGCCTGAGACGATGCCGTTGGCGATCGACGGGCCGAAGACGCCGAGGCCGAGAAGGCAGAGAGAAGCGAGCGCGACGGCCATCGCGTCCTCGATGCTGGGCTGCGCGCCGCCGAAACCGGCGCGAAACTCGTCGAACAAAGTCGAGCCGATGCCGACGATGACAGCAAGCACCAGCACCTTGATGCCCGACGAGATCACCAGCCCCAGCACGCGCTCGGCCATGAAGGCGGTCTTGCCGAACAGGCCGAACGGGATGAGGACGAAGCCGGCGAGTGTCGCCAGCTTGAACTCGATCAGCGTCACAAAGAGCTGGATCGCCAGAATGAAGAAGGCGAGGATGACGAGCACCCAAGCGATCAGCAGCACCGCGATCTGGATGAAGTTTTCGAAGAATGCGACCCAGCCCATCAAGTCTGAAATGGATTCTAGGATCGGCTGACCCGCCTCCAGCCCGACTTGCGCGACGCGGCCCGGCTGGAGCAGTTCGGCGGCTGTAAAGCCGGTGCCCGACGCTTTGAGGCCGAGCCCGGCGAAGCTCTCGAAGACGATGCGTGCCAGGCTGTTCCAGTTGCCGATGATGTAGGCGAAGACGCCTACGAACAGCGTCTTCTTGACGAGGCGGGCGATGATGTCGTCGCCTTCACCCCACGTCCAGAACAGCGCAGCCAGGGTCACGTCGATGACTATCAGGGTGGTGGCGATGAACGCCACCTCGCCGCCGAGCAGGCCGAACCCGCTGTCGATGTAGCGGGTGAAGACATCCAGAAAGCGATCGACGACGCCGGTGCCGCCCATGTCAGTTCTCCTGTGCCGAAGAGTCTTCAGCGATGCGGGCGGCGGCGCGCGCGCCGGGCGCGAGGAACCGGCGACGGTTCTCGGCCCAGGCGCGCAGGCAGTCGGGATCGCTTACCCCGGCCGCGCCGATCGACTGGCAGCGGCGCAGCTCGATCAGCAGCGGGTCCGTCGCCGAGGTGTCGGCGACGGCCGCCGGCGCCGCGCGCGCGGGTTCGGGTGCGCGGCTCATCTCGATCGCCGTCATCGTGATGGCGATGGCGATGAAAATGACGGCGCCGATGCGCGCGAGGAACTTGCTGTCCATGACGATCAGTCGTGGAACATGCGGGCGTTGCCCGGCTGATAGCCGGTAGACCGCGTCAGGAAGCGGCGGAGCCGTTCGCGGCTCTCAGCTTCGACGGCGGCGTTGCGCGCCGAGTCCAGCGCCTGCGCGCGGCCCTGCGCGGCGAGCAGCGCCGTCAGGTCCGCGAGCTGCTGCGATTGCAGCGCGAGAAGCTGGTTGCCCGCCTGCGCCGCCTGAAGCGCACCCGTCGCCGACTGGCTGGACGTGACCAAACCGTCCATCGTCGTGCGCGCGCCGTCGATGTTGCCAACGACGCCGGCCTGAACGCGCAGCGCGTCCTCGAACGCCCCGACGCTATCCTCCCAGCGCGCGTTAGCGTTGGCGACCATCTGCGCATGGGTGCCGGTGAGCGCAGCGCCCTTGTAGCGGCCGTCGAACACCTGCTGGACGTTCTGCACGTCGTAGGCGATCCGCTGCGCCTCGCCGAGAAGCTGCTGGGTGCGCTGCACCTGCTGCTGCAACTGCTGGAGCGAGCTGAACGGCAGCGAGGCCAGGTTGCGCGCCTCGTTGATGAGGCTGGTCGCCTGCTGCTGGATTTGCTGAATCTGGTTGTTGACCTGCTGGAGCGACCGCGCGGCCGTCAGCACGTTCTGCGCATAGTTGGTGGGGTCATAGACGATCCCGCCGAACTGAGCGTGCGCCGGCGTGGCGGCGGTGATGCCGATCATGCCCGACGTGACAATGGCGCCGGCCAGCATGGCGCGGCGCAGGATATAGATTTTCATGGGGTCGTGTCCTTCAAGGCAAGGTCGAGCTGGCCGGCATCTTCCCGGCGACCGGCCAGCGGATCGGGTTGGGGTTCGGGAAGAAGCTCGACCGCCCAGGCCAAGCCGCGATGGCGCAGCCATTCGGCGGCGAAGCGCTCGCGGCCGTGGGTCTCGACCAGCTCGGCGATGCGGAGCTGATCGGTCTTGGAAGAGGCGGCCGTGAAGGCCAACGCGACCTCGCCCAGCCCCAGCTCGAACAGCCGGTTGCCGCGCCGCGACTGGCAGTAATAGTCGCGCTTGGGCGTGGCCCGGCTGAGGATTTCGATCTGGCGGGCGTTGAGGCCGAACCGTTGGTAGATGGCGGCGATCTGCGGCTCGGCCGCGCGCTCGTTCGGCAGGAAGATGCGCGTCGGGCAGCTCTCGATGATGGCCGGCGCGATGCTCGAGGTCTCGATGTCGGCGAGGCTCTGCGTGGCGAACACCACGCTGGCGTTCTTCTTCCGCAAAGTTTTCAGCCATTCGCGGAGCTGCGCGGCGAAGGCGGGGCTGTCTAGGACCAGCCAGCCCTCGTCGATGATGATGAGCGTTGGCGAGCCCTCCAGCCGGCCCTCGATCCGGTGGAACAGGTAAGACAGCACCGCGGCAGCCGATCCGGCGCCGACCAGACCCTCGGTCTCGAACGCCTGCACCGACGCTTCGCCGAGCCGTTCGGCCTCGGCATCGAGCAGCCGGCCCCACGGTCCGCCAAGGCAATAGGAGGCGAGCGCCTGCTTGAGCTGCTGGCTCTGGAGCAGCACCGCGAGCCCGGTCAGCGTGCGTTCCGGGACGGGCGCACTGGCAAGCGAGCCGAGCGCCGACCACAGATGCTCCTTGGCCTGTGGATCGACCGCGACGCCTTCGGACGCGAGGATCGCCGCCAGCCATTCGGCCGCCCAGGCGCGCTCGGCCGGATCGTCGATGCGGGCGAGCGGCTGGAGTTGGACGCCATCGCCCGCCTCCTCGGCGAGCATCCCGCCGAGATCCTGCCAGTCGCCGCCCATGCCGATCGCGGCAGCGCGGATGCTGCCGCCGAAATCGAAGGCGAAGACTTGGGCCCGTTCGTAGCGGCGGAACTGCATCGCCATGAGGGCGAGCAGCACCGATTTGCCGGCGCCGGTCGGCCCGACGATCAGTGTGTGGCCGACGTCGCCGACGTGAAGGGAAAACCGGAACGGGGTCGAGCCTTCGGTCATGCCATAGAGCAAGGGGGGCGCACCGAAATGCTCGTCCCGTTCCGGCCCCGCCCATACCGCTGACAGGGGGATCAGGTGGGCGAGATTGATGGTGGAAATCGGGGGTTGGCGGACATTGGCGTAAACATGGCCGGGAAGACTCCCCAGCCACGCCTCGATCGCGTTCATACCCTCGGGGATCACGGTGAAGTCGCGGCCCTGGATGACCTTCTCGACCAGCCCCAGCTTCTCGGCGGCGATAGCGGGATCGCGGTCCCATACCGTCACCGTCGCGGTGACATAGGCCATGCCGGCATAGTCGGCGCCCAGCTCCTGCAGGGCGGTGTCGGCGTCGGCCGCCTTGTTCGAGGCGTCGCTGTCCATCAGGACCGACGCTTCGTTGGTCATCACCTCCTTCAAGATCGCGGCGATGGACTTGCGCTTGGCGAACCACTGGCGGCGGATGCGGCTCAGCAGCTTGGTGGCGTCGGTTTTGTCGAGCATGATCGCGCGGGTTGCCCAGCGATATTCGAAAGCCAGCCGGTTCAGCTCGTCGAGCAAGCCGGGGAACGTGACGCTGGGAAAACCGACGATGGTGAGCGTGCGGAGATGATGATCGCCTAGCTTCGGTTCGAGCCCGCCGGTCAGCGGCTCGTCGGCCAAAAGCGCGTCGAGGTGCATCGGCGTTTCCGGCACGCGGACGCGCTGGCGGCGCGTCGAAACCGTGCTGTGCAGATAGGTCAGCGTCTCGGCGTCATCGAGCCAGCGGACCTCGGGCACGAAGCCTTCAACCAGGTTGAGCACCCGGTCGCTGCGGTCTGTGAAGCCCTTAAGCAGCTCCCACGGATCGACGCCGCTGGTGGAACGGCCCTCGTAGAGCCAGCCTTCCGCGCGAGCCGCTTCCTCGGCAGCTGGCATCCACAGCAGGGTGAGGAAATAGCGGCTCTCGAAATGCGCGCCCTCCTCGCGGAACTGTTCGCGGCGCTCGAACTCGACCAGCGACGACACGGGATCGGGAAAGTGGTCTTCCGGATAGTCGAGCGCGGGCGTGCGCTGCGCCTCGACGAAGATCGCCCAGCCGGAGCCGAGCCGGCGAAGCGAGTTGTTCAACCTCGCGGTCGTGACGACCAGCTCGGTCTGCGTCGCGCTGTCGAGATCGGGGCCGCGGAACCGCGCGGTGCGCTGGAAGGAACCGTCCTTGTTCAGCACCACGCCTTCGCCGACCAGCGCGGCCCAGGGCAGGAAGTCGGGCAGGTTCGCAGCTTTGCTGCGATATTCGCGCAAGCTCATCATGGCCGCATCCATGTTGGGTAGCGGAGGTGACGCCGGGCCACGTCCACGAATTGCGGGTCGCGGCGGGCGGCCCATACGGACAGCCCGTGGCCGACGGCCCAGATGACCAGGCCGGCGATCCACAGGCGCAGGCCGAGGCCGACCGCGCCCGCCAGCGTCCCGTTGACGATGGCGAGCGAGCGCGGGGCGCCGCCGAGCAATATCTGCTCGGTCAACGCCCGGTGGACCGGGGCGAAATAGCCCGTGATCGGTTCGCCATGATCGGCCGCGCCGTTCATGCGATCAGCGCTCCACCGCCGAACGAGAAGAACGACAGGAAGAAGCTCGACGCGGCGAACGCGATAGAAAGGCCGAACACGATCTGGATCAGCCGGCGCGAGCCGCCCGACGTGTCGCCGAACGCCAGCGTCAGGCCGGTCACGATGATAATGATGACGGCGATGATCTTCGCTACCGGCCCTTCGATGCTTTCGAGGATCGACTGGAGCGGCGCTTCCCACGGCATCGACGAGCCGCCGGCATGGGCCGGAACGGAGAAGGTCAGCGCGATCACGCTGGCGGTGGCGGTGAGCATGGCGCGGCGTGCGCCATGCCGAAGGGCATGGATCATGGCAGGTCTCCGGCTTGGGGGGTGGTGAGCGGTGCGAGGCGGTAGTCGCCAGTTGCGGGGTCGAGCCCATCGACGCGGGCCAGCTCGGTCAGGCGGCGTCCGTGCGCGTCGCGGACCAGCACGGCGATCATGTCGATGGTCTCGGCGATTAGCGCGCGCGGGACCGTGACGACCGCCTCCTGGATGAGCTGCTCCATTCGGCGCAGCGCGCCGAGCGCAGTGCCGGCGTGGATCGTGCCGACCCCGCCGGGATGGCCGGTGCCCCAGGCTTTGATGAGGTCGAGCGCCTCGGCGCCGCGCACCTCGCCGATGGGAATGCGGTCGGGGCGCAGACGCAGCGACGAGCGGACCAGCTCGGACAGCGACACCACGCCATCCTTGGTCCGCATGGCGACAAGGTTAGGCGCGGCGCATTGCAGCTCGCGCGTATCTTCGATCAGGACGATGCGGTCGGTGGTCTTGGCGACTTCCGCCAATAGCGCGTTGACCAACGTGGTCTTGCCCGCGCCGGTGCCGCCCGCGACGAGGATGTTGGCGCGGCTCTCGACGCCGTGGTGCAACGCCTCAGCTTCGGCCGCCGACATGATCCCCGAAGCCGCGTAGTCGTCGAGCGTGAACACGGCGACAGCGGGCTTGCGGATCGCGAAGGCCGGCGCGGCGACGACGGGCGGCAGCAACCCCTCGAACCGCTCACCTCCTTCCGGCAGCTCGGCCGAGACGCGCGGAGATCGGGCGTGAACCTCGATGCCGACATGGTGCGCGACTAGGCGGACGATGCGCTCGCCGTCGGCAGCGCTCAGCAGCTCACCCGTATTGCTGATGCCTTCGCCGAGCCGATCGAGCCACAGCCGGCCGTCCGGGTTCAGCATCACTTCGATGACGGCCGGATCGTCGAGCCAAGCCGCGATCGACGCGCCCAGCGCCGTGCGCAGCATCCGCGCGCTGCGTGTCTTGGCTTCGGATCGGATTGGCTGGACGGTCAAGGATCGGCCCCTGGATTGGGCCGGGCGAACCGCCGCCCGGCGTCAGGAGCACATCAAGAGAGACAGAAACTCAGCCGACGCAACAGTCAGTCGAAGGCGTAGTAGTAGCGGCGGCAAATACGTGCCGGCGGCGATGATGACTTATCGACCGTCTGCCATTCGCCTCCATCATACCGGGAGTGGTAACGTCGAATCAAAGTCCAGCGACGGAACTGCGGGTCGATTCGGAACGGCAGATGGAGCAGAAATTGGTGGTTTTCACGCCGGACCAACAAGGAAGCTGACATTCGAATTCTTGTGTCAGGCTATCCATTTTGACATACGGTAATCGTGAATCATCACACCGTTGATCGCGAATTCGTTTCGAGCTTCGAGAATGAAGCCGCGACGTTCAAAGAGACGGCGAGCGCCTTCGCTAGCCTCAACGAACAATAGCTTGATGCCTGCTTTTCTCGCGACAGTTTCTATCGCGGCGCAAATTCCTAACCCCACACCCACTCCGATCATATCAGGGCGGCAGTAAAGATGGTCCATGTGTCCGTCTGGTTCTAAATTGCCATAACCGACGGGTCGGCCGTCATTGTCTATCGCGACTAAGATTGTTCGATCTTGAGCTTGTTGCAAATACCTCTGGGGATCGGGCTTCGATGGGCTCCAAGCCCAAACCTGTTCGGCAGAATAGTCGCGAATACCAGCCTCATGGACGGATGCGTGAAACAGGGTTGCGAGCGAATCAGCGTCAAGGGGTTCAAACAGACGAATAAGCATGAAAAGCTTCGATCACTCGCGAACTATCGCCAGTGAAAATCCATCCCAACCCTTTTCACCGACGGTCTGAATCGCCGTTGCATCAAGGCGAGGCTCGCTCGCAATAATCTCAAGGAACTCGCGGACGCCCTTAACATTCGCGTCGTCACTGGCCGGATCGGCGACCGCTCCCCCACGGACCACGTTATCGCCGACGATGATGGTGCCGGGGCGGGAGAGCTGAAGCGCCCAACGAATGTAATGCGGATTGTTGGGTTTGTCCGCATCAATAAAGATCATGTCGAAGGGGGCAGCCAGCGTCGGCAGAATATCAAGCGCCTTACCGACATGGAGATCAATCACGTCGTTCAAACCGGCACGCTCGATGTTCCGGCGCGCTGCACCGGCATGCGTTTCGTTGAATTCTATCGTCACGACCTTACCGCCAGGAGGCAGCGCGCGGGCCATCCAAATCGTGCTGTAAGCGCCGAGCGTTCCGATCTCCAATATCCGTTTGGCGCCAACCATGCGAGCGAATAGGCCGAGCATCTTTCCCTGAGTGGCGGAGACGTCATGCGCGGGCAGGCCACTCGCGTCATTTTCTTTCAAGGTTGCGCGAAGGTGGTCATCCGTGGGAGCGAGCAGATCGGCAAAATATTCATCGACCTTTGACCAGCGTGTGGAATCGGCTGACGGATAATCCGGAATGCGCATCATATCTCCCTGCCATTCGAGTGTAACCAAGGGCCGCTAAGACGGCTATTGAGTAATGCTAAACCCGTATTGAACGTCGCCTGCTGGACGGTTTCCTGCGAGCGATCTTCAACCCGGTCCGAACTCTTTCATCATTCTGCGTTGCCGATGGGCTTCGGCCAGACATCCTCGGGAATTTCATCGAACAGGCTCTTGCCGCTGGCGTATCGCCGACCGAGCGTCTCGATGAAACCCTCGTAGCGCTTGCGCCCCTTCACCTGCGCAGCCGCCTGATCCTCATCCGGCAGCGGCGGCGTCACGGACAGCCAGAAGCGGACGAACAACGCGAGCGCCTCGGTCGAAAGGCCCGTGTTGCGTTCAAGCCGCTGGACCTGACGCGACAGACGGTCGAGCCGTCGCGCAAAAGCGGCCTCCATCCGGTCGGCGCCGTCCGGCGACAGGTAGGACGCCACGGCAGCCTCCACGATCGCCGAGCGTGATATGCGCCGCCGGATCGCCAGTTCGTCAACCTGTTTGGCGAGCGCGGGCGGGAAGTAGACGTTGAGCCGGGTCCGCATGGCGGCCTCCTACAGTTCGATGCCGTCGCCCGGATCGAGCGACGCCTGACGCGCAATGCCCTGCATCCGGCGGCGCACGGCCGCCTGCCGGGCCGCGTCGTCCTGCTCGTCATCGACGATCGAAAACTCCTGCGCGGGCGGCGCGGTCGTCTCGGGCACAATGGCGACATGCTCGGGCAGCTCGGGCTCTCGGCGCAGGCCGCCATTGGCCGCATCTTCC
Source organism: Sphingobium sp. AP49 (assembly GCF_000281715.2). Classification (NCBI taxonomy): domain Bacteria; kingdom Pseudomonadati; phylum Pseudomonadota; class Alphaproteobacteria; order Sphingomonadales; family Sphingobiaceae; genus Sphingobium; species Sphingobium sp. AP49. The sequence continues at coordinate 3,059,596 of NZ_CP124576.1, forward strand.
GCATCGCGGACAATGCGCGCGACCTGCTTCGGATCGGCCGTCGCCTGCCGCCCTGTCCAATCGTCGGAGCGGATCGCGGCGGTGACGGACGTGGGCGGCGCTGCGACCCGCTCGGCGAGCCGCCGGTCCTGAAAATAGCGAGCCTTTTTCGCCCGGATCGGATGGACGCCCGCCACCATGACGATCTCGTCGTAGGGCGGGAGCTGCATCACTTCGCCGGGGGTGAGGAGCTGCCGGGCGGTCTCCGACCGCGACACCATCAAATGCCCGAGCCACGGCGACAGGCGATGCCCGGCATAGTTCTTCATCGCCCGCATCTCGGTCGCGGTGCCGAGCGCATCGGACACGCGCTTGGCGGTGCGCTCGTCGTTGGTGGCGAAGCTCACGCGGACATGGCAGTTGTCGAGGATTGCGTTGTTCGGGCCGTAAGCCTTCTCAATCTGATTGAGCGACTGCGCGATCAGGAACGCTTTCAGTCCGTAGCCCGCCATGAACGCCAAGGCGGACTCGAAGAAGTCGAGGCGGCCGAGCGCGGGAAACTCGTCCAACATTAGCAATACGCGATGGCGATTGCCCTTCGGGGTCAGCTCCTCGGTCAGCCGGCGCCCGATCTGGTTGAGGATGAGGCGGATCAGCGGTTTGGTCCGCGAGATGTCGCTGGGCGGCACGACCAGATACAGCGTTGCCGGCCGATCGCCCTCGACCAGATCCGATATGCGCCACTGGCAGGCCCGCGTGACCTGCGCCACGACGGGATCGCGGTATAGGCCGAGGAACGACATGGCCGTGCTGAGCACGCCTGACCGCTCGTTGTCGGATTTGTTCAGCAGCTCGCGCGCGGCGCTGGCGACGACGGGATGCACACCTGCTTCGCCTAAGTGCGGCGTAGCCATCATCGCCGCCAGCGTCTGCTCGATCGTGCGCGCCGGGTCGGACAGGAATCCGGCGACGCCGGCCAGGGTCTTGTCCGCCTCGGCATAGAGGACGTGGAGGATCGCGCCGACCAGCAAGCTATGGCTCGTTTTTTCCCAGTGGTTTCGGCGCTCCAGCGAGCCTTCGGGATCGACCAGAACGTCGGCGACATTCTGCACGTCGCGCACTTCCCATTGGCCCCGCCGCACCTCCAGCAACGGGTTGTAGGCGGCCGACTCGGCATTGGTCGGATCGAACAGCAGCACGCGGCCGTGCCGCGCGCGAAAACCGGCGGTCAGCGTCCAGTTCTCGCCCTTGATGTCGTGGACGATCGCCGATGCTGGCCAAGTCAGCAGCGACGGCACGACCAGGCCGACGCCCTTGCCGCTTCGCGTCGGGGCGAAGCACAGCACATGCTCGGGACCGTCGTGGCGGAGATAGTCGCGGGCGAGCCTGCCGAGCACGACTCCGTTTGGCCCCAGCAACCCGGCCGCATGAACTTCGCGCTCGGTCGCCCAGCGCGCCGAGCCGTAAGTCTCGGCGTTCTTCAGCTCGCGCGCGCGCCACACCGACATGCCGATGGCGGCGGCGATCGACACGAACCCGCCCGACGCGGCGATATAGGCGCCTGTCAGGAATATGTTGGGCGCATAGGCGTCGAAGCTGAACCACCACCAGAAGAAGGCGGGCGGCGGATAGACGCGCCAGCCGAACGCCACGAACCACGGCCGCCCCAGCTCGGGCTGGTAGGCGAGCGCGGCGGCGGTCCACTGCGTCGCGCCCCACACCCCAGCGAGCACGATCAGGAACACGATGATGATCTGGCCCCAGAGTATCTTGGTCGCGGACATGGATGTCTCCTGTTTTCAGATGCCGAGGCCGCGCTTGCGGCTCAGCGTCCAGTCGATGCCGCCGCCGGCGCGGACGACTCCCGACACCTGACGGCCAAGCTGCTGTTCGAGGGTGCTGGCCCACGGCACGAGCCGGAAGCCGAGCCCGTCGTCGATCATGGCGAAGCGGCCGGACGCGAGCGTGAGGCGCTGGCGCACGACGCCGGCGATCTTTTCGCCGGTGACGGCGGGTCGATAGGCAAGCCCGGTCTCGCCCGCGATCTTCGCGGCAACCGCGTCCAACTCGCGCTTACGGAGCGTGTCGAGCATCCCGCGCTCGAACACCGTCCGCTCGCCGAAGCGGCGGGCCAGCCCTTCCTTGACGAGATGGTCGGTGCGCGCGTCCATCGCGCGCCGCACCTCCGCGCCGAACCCGCCATCGGCGACGCTTGCGCCGCGCTCGATCAGCCTGTGGTCCAGCCAGGTCGCGCCGGGCGCTTTGACCTGCGCGGCGAGGTCGAGATCCGATCGCGTGGCGAGCAGGAGGGTCGGCCTCTCTTCGCCAGGCCGGTCGACGCCGCGCAGCTCGACGATGGCGCCGAGCTTGGGGCTATGCTCCAGCGCCTCGATGCCGGGCAGCCGGACATGGTGGGTGCGGCCGTCCGTGCCGTCGATCACGACATAGGCCGCGCCATACAGCTCGTCATGCAAACCCTTGTCGATCAGCCGACCCGCGATCGGCTTCTGGGGCGCGCTAGTGACGACGGCGTAGCTGTCGAGCGGCCGGTCCTGACCATGCTCACGCAGCGCCGCGCCGATCGTGCGAATGATGTCGCCGCGCGTGCCCAGCTCGCGCAGCTTCGCCGCCGCACCTTCCGCGACCGCCCACTGGCCGGTATCCCCTTCGGCTGCGAGCCCCATCGTTTCCAGATGCTGCAACCGCCCGACCATCAGGCGGCGGAGCCGCGGATCGTCGGGGCCGGGCCGCTCGGGGCGCAGGTCGATCACGCCCAGCTCGTCGGCGGAATGCTGGATCTCAGAATCGAGCCGAGTCCAGCGTTCCGCCGTCACCTCGCGGTCGAGCGCGCGCTGCACCTCATTCTCGGGCTTCGGCCCTAGTTCGGCGAAGGCCAGGTCTTGCGCGCGCGAGCGGAGATTGTGGCTGATGTAGTCGCGGGAGATGACGAGATCGGCACCCTGATCGGTAACGCCGCGCACGAGCAAGTGGACATGCGGATTGTCGGTGTTCCAGTGATCGACCGCGACCCAATCGAGCCGCGTACCCAGGTCCGCCTCCATCTGCCGCATCAGGTCGCGGGTGTATTCGCGCAGGTCGGTCAGCTCGGCGGCATCCTCCGGCGATATGATGACGCGGAAATGGTGCCGGTCATCCTTGCACCGCTCGGTGAAACCGCGATCGTCTGCGTTGTCGCCGGCCGCGTCGAACATCCGCGTCGGCGAGCCGTCGCGGGTGACGCCTTCGCGCTTCAAATAAGCGACGTGCGCGGATAGCGGCGCCGAGCGCCGGCCGCCCCGGCTGCGGGTGGTCACGGGCAGCATCTTGACCATCACGCGCCGGCCCGAGCCGAACAGGCGGCTGCGGGCGAAAGCGGTGCGTCCCCGGCCGAAGGTCGATTGCGCGCCCCGGCGCGCCCCGCTGGCGCCGCCACGTCGGCCGCCGCTATGGATCGCGGCGACGCGGAGCACCTCGGCGACCAGACCACGGGCATTGCGGCCCTGCGCCTTGCTGCGCTTGGCCTTGCCCGGCCGGACGCGGAACTCGCCGTCATCGCTCACGGCCGGGGCGCTTTCGGCCGCAAACGGCCTGTGGTGCCGTTGGAGCCGTTGTGTTTGCTGGATTTTTCCTTCCGCGCGGCACGCGCGCCGACCGACGCCCCCGCGTGAAGCCACGGAAAAGCCTCGGCTTTTTGGCTGAACGGGGCGCTGCTTATATCTTGCCCTCGTCTGTCCCTGCCGTTTTCCTTCTCCCCAGCCACTCTTCTGCTTCGGACGGATGAAGGGAGCGACAGGCCGATCATTGCGGTCGGCCCGCGCGGGCGCGGGGCACGAACAGCGTATCACGCGCTACATTCGGCGACGGATCGGTCGTGCGACCGCCGTCAGATTCTACACTGCCCGAGGGCGTTTCCGGCGCGGGTTCGCCGCTGCCGGACTGCACGCCAACTGCATCTGATGCGCCGCTCCCCGTGCGGACAAACAACGCGGCGCGACGCCAGGCGAACGGATCAGGCGGCACGCTTAACGCCACCTGCACAGCGCCCGATCCGCCAGTGATCGGCGCGAGCTGCGCAAGATAGCCGACCGTCTCAGCGGGCAGCGGACGGCCGCGCGACACGAAGTCGTCGTAGCGGCCCGGTCCCACATTATAGGCTGCCAACATCGCGCTGGCGTTACCGTATCGGTCGTGCATCTCGCGCAGGTAGGCCGTGCCCGCCATGATGTTGTCGCGCAGGTCGAACGGATCGGGACCGAGGCCGTAGCGAGCGCGCAGCGCCGCCCAGGTCGCAGGCATGATCTGCATCAAGCCCATCGCCCCGGCGCGCGAGACGGCGCGGGAATCGCCGCCGCTCTCGACGCGCATCACCGCCCATATCCACGCTTCGGGGATACCGAACCGGCGTGCGGCCTCGGCGACATGACCGGAGTAAGGATGGACGGCCGCCGATCGCGCGGCCGGCATATCCTGTGCCATCGCCGGAGCAGACATAGCGCCGCCGGACAGCAGGACGACGGCAACGGCGATCGCCGATCCAACTCCGCTCCGCCGCCAGCCTGCCAGCGTGCTCGCTGCGGTAAAGGGTGCGCGCGAAGCGCCGGCCCTTGGCCGCCCTTGACCTTCGCTGCGCGCCCCGGCCGGCCTGCAACCGAGCGGGACGAAGGGATGAGACGGCCTATCCGCGAACAAAGGGATGATAGCGAAGCGCACGGGCTCAGTCCTGCTCGCGCGACTTCGGCTGGCGGTTCCAGCGCAGCGACCAAGCCGACTTGTCGCTGCCGTTCTGGAACAGCGCGGCGCGGATCGGCTGAGGGAAGCTGGGATCGTCGATGCGCAGCGAGACGTAATCCCCGGCGCGCTCGCCGCTCTCGTTCCAGCCGGCGCCGATCTCCGGGCCTTCACCATCGTCGCCGCGGTGGACGCGCCAGTCGGGCGCGTTGTCGGCATCGCTCAGCTCGGCCGGAACGATCGAGATTCGTATGTCGAGCGTCGCCGTCTCGATAATGCCTTCGTAGCCGTTGGCGGTGCGGAAGAAGCTGCCGATCTGCATGATGATCTCCTTTGGGTTGGCAGTTGAAAAGCGGGTCAGCGCCAGGTGAGCGGCGCGGTCGGGGAGTCGCGGGTCAGGATCGGGACGGCGCCGCCAAGCACGGCCGAGGTGGGCAGCGGACCGAAATAGCGCCCATCCATGCTGTCCGCGTGTTCGGGGTTGAGCATCAGCAGCTCGCCGGCGCGAAGCGTGCGGCACCCCTGCCAGACCGGCAGCGGACGGCCCCGGCCGTCACGCTGCCGGGCGACGACGACGGGCCGCCCATCGACGCTCACTACTGCGTTGATGCGGCACACGCTCTGCCCCGGCCGTGCCGCGACATGCTTCAACAGCGGCACGCGCTCGCCGAGATAGCCGCGCTCCGCCAGCCAGCGCGCCAGGGTCGGTGGCGGCGTCACGGCGACCAATGCACCGTTCGGCGGATCGGGAAGCGGCTCGATCCGGTAGACCCCGATCGGCGCGCTCGCGCTGGCGTTCCAGACTATGCGCGGGAGCGGATCGAATACCGCCACGGCGAGGAACGACGCGCCGAACAGCGACGCGGCGGAGGCCGTCGCAATGGCCCATCCACGGCGGGTCATCGCTCGATCTCACGGCGTTTGAGCCACGCGCGATGGCGCTCCATCGTATAGGGGCGCGGCGGTTGACCGGCGGCGATGCGGTTGTGGACGTGCCGCCAATGATCCGGCGCGGCGTCGCACGGATCGACGCCGGCCGCCTCGGTCGCGTCGATCGCGGCGAGCACTTGGCTGACCTTGGGCCAGCCCTCGATCTTGAGCAGGATGTCGCCGCCCGGCCGCACGAACGGCAGCGTTGTGAACGGCTCGTTCGCGCGGACTGCGCGCACGATGTCGATGCGCGAACTGACTGTGCCATAGTCGTTGGCCGCCCAGCGGACGAACGCGAAGATCGCGCCGGGACGGAAGCGAACGATGCGGCGGCGGCGATCGACGATCTCGTCCACGGCGACGCGGCCGAACCTGATCCAGTGCTCGACCCGCTTCTCGATCCAGGTCAGTTCGACGCGCGTCGTGCCGTCCTCTGACGGCTGGCGGTGGCGCATGGGTGCTGGCGGGATAGTCATCGCCGGCTCCGGGCGATGGCTGAATCCGCGCGCGGCATGAGGTCGTCCTGCCCCGGATCGGAAGTCGAATGCTTGATGCCGATGTCGGCCCAGGCGCGCAGGTCATCGACCGAATAGACGACGCGGCCGCCGATACGGCGGTAGGCCGGGCCGGTCCCGAAATAGCGGTGCTTCTCCAGGGTGCGCCCGGAGAGGCCGAGAAACCGCGCGGCTTCCGGCGTGCGCAGGAAGCGGGGCGGCAGATTGGTGGTCGTATCGGACAAGTGACGGCTCCTGCGGACGGTGGCGGCAGGAGGCGTAATTGTCAGAATCAGCGCGGCCGGGTGGGGTATGAAGATGTGCGGCTGCACGGATGCGATCACCCCCCTGCGGGGCGTCGCCGGAGCGGGACCGTCAGCGGATACGGAGCAGTTTGCGGTAATCGCCATTCATCATCGCGATGCCGTCGCGGACCAAGCGCACCACGAACGAGCGCGAGGCCGACATTTTCCAGTCACTCGCCGATAGCCGGGCGGCTTCGTCGCGCCCCAGCGCCGTCGCGATCTGGCGATAGGTCGCGCCGTCGTGGCGCAGGTCGAGCGCGCGGAGGATCAGGTCCAAGCGCGCCAGCCGGTAGGCAGTGAGCGGCCAGCCACGCGGCAGCGGACCCGCCCGGCGGCCGAGCAGACGGCGATGGAATCGCAACAGGCTGGCGATGCGCGTGAGGAAATCCTTGTCGAGCGGGATGACGGCGGCGAGCGGCCGGCCGGGAGTTGCATCGCGCAGCCACAGCCGATGCTCGCCGGCCGCATCGGCGACCACGATGTGACGACCTTCGATCCCGGCCTGATCGGCGAGGAGCAAGCCGAGCGTGCGCGGATCGACCGGGGCGGCGGTCTCGAATCCCTCCGGCGTGGCGTCCAGAATGACCGTGACGGCGGTCAGCTCCGGGCGCCAGACGACCGGATCTGACAGATCATCCGGTGCCGTGGCGAAAGGATAACCCCCAGCGCCGCGCGAACGCCGCCTCGGCGGCGTTCTTTGCGACGGCGCCGTCTGCGATGCGCTGCTGCATCTGCGTATGTTCGGCGCGGTAGGTGCGGTTTCTCCGCAGGAACTCGGCGGCTAGATCGGCGCGACCGAGCGCGTCCGACAGATTGCCGTCGCGTCGCTCGCGCCGACGGTGCGGCGTCGGCATGGCTTCCTCCTAACCGCGCTGTACGCGGATTCAAGGAAGTGCAGCATCCTCAATAGGATAGGTGCGTGATAGCGCGAAGGGAGCACACAACCATGCCGCGCGAGCGCCATGGAAAGCTGTGAGATCGATCCAAATCGGAGTTAAATCTTAACGCTTTAGCGAGGGCCGGCAGCCAAGCAGATGGGCATAACCGACCTCCGTCATCCAGCGCGCACGGGCCAGGTGGGTATCGTGCATCGTCCTTGCCCGTTGCGGTTCGACGGTTGCGTCCACACCGAGGATGGCGGCAGTCGTCTCGCGCCAATCGGCCCCGTCATCGTCCGCGTCGAGCAGCCGCAAATAGGCAATGAGGTGGCTTTCGTCATACGCCGTGAGCCACGATACCTCCGGCGCGCGATCTGCGAATTGGCTGGTGCTCATGGCGCCCCCGACATGTTTGCCGTTAACCAGTTTAGCTCAAATTACAGAACCGGATACGCGCAAGTCCTGCATCGTTAGACGCACCCTCCGCAGTGACCGATGGCGCGTTCCAGCCGATACAACTTATATGGGATAAACCCGATGAGATGTATCGTCCAGTTTCCTGCGCATGGATATGCGCCGCCTAGTGGGATTGAACTTCGCCAAGCTGAGGAAGGATAAGGGCTTTACCCAAGAGCGCTTTGCCGAGACGTCCGGTTTTACCCAACAATATGTCAGCGATCTGGAGCGCGGCCGGCGCAATCCGACCGTCGTCACTTTGTTTCACTTGGCGTCAGCGCTCGGCGTCACACCTGCCGATCTTGTCGCCGAGATCGATCCGCCCGAGCCTGACTTGCTTCGCAGAACTTGAGCGCGAGCCGGGCGGTAGCCCGGCGAGCGCGATTGCGGCCGCGCGACCTTGGGACGCGCGACCGCCGCCGATCAAGCGCAGCGGATCGGCGCGAAAATGCGAAGCCGCAGGGCCGGAACTCCGGCCCTGCGGTAGTTATCGTCAGGCCGCTTTGAGGCGCTGCATCCCTTCGGCCAGCGTCCAGAGCGCGCGGTTGAGCGTCACATTCTGGTCGATGCCGTTGATCGCGCGGGTCTGCGCGCGGCGGATACGGCCCTCGGCATTGCGCTTACGGCCCTGTAACCCGCCACGAACCACATTCTCCTGAATGACGTTGAAGGTGGTCCACAGGCTGCGGTCCACATCCTCGCGGCGGCGCGGCTCGATGATCTGCTCGGGCCGAACCGGGCTTTCGTCGTCGCCATAGCGCGCAACGAGGCTAACCTCGCCAAGCAAGCGCTGCTCATCCGGCGAAAGCTGGATCGCCTTCATCGACTCGCTGGCGTCGATCAGCCGGGGGAAGTCCTCGGCAACAGTGTAAACGCCTTCGATGATGTCGTGTTGGATATTGCCCTTGTGCGGCACGCGGACTTCCTCGAACCGCTCGCCCGCGATCATGCTGTTGGTGCAAACGAAACGCAGCATCCCGGCGAACATCTGATAGGCGCTGGTCCCGTCATGGCTGTTGACGATGATGACTTCGGCGGCCTCGGGCTTTCCGATGCCGTCATCGCGGCGCAGGCGGAGCATATGCTTGGCGTGGCCGTGACGGCTGCCATCGCGCGGGACGGACTGCACGGCGAAGAACGGGAACCATCCTTCCCGGCGCAACCCCTCCACAATGTCGATGGTGGGGACATAAACATAGCGCTCGGAACGGCTGTCGTGCGCTTCGCGGGCGAAGATGGACGGGACGTGGCGATACAGCGCCTCGTTGTCGAGCGCCTCGCGTCCGCTGATCTGATGGGCGTTGCGGCCGAACCGGGTGGCCAGATGGTGGATGCTCATGGGTCTTTCCTTCCGTGGGCTTGGGTTTCCGCGCAGCGGAGCGCCGCGCTGAAACCCTGCCCGTCGGCGAGACCGGGGGTGCAACCGGAGTGGGCGGCTTCGCGGGGAACCGGCTGCACGGAACGCGCAGCGTGGAGGAAGCTGGGCGGAAGCCGCTCCGAAGGGCGCTGGGGGCAGCGCCCCAAGCACCTCCGACAACATGCCGGGCCGACTGGCCCGTCCGCTTTTGATAAACGGCGAAACAAACACACGAATGCGCCCCGCTCCGATGGAGCGGGGCGCCGTGTCGGGGCTCAGCGGGACCAGATCAGCGCGTATTCGCCGGCGGTCTCGGTCTCGGACAGGGTGGCGTAGATCGGGGCCGGAAAGGTGGGATCGTCCAGCTTGACCGAGATGTAGTCGCGGTTCTCGCGGCTGGTCTTCTTCCATCCCGCGCCGCACTCGACCGTGCCGACCGCGAGGCGGTAGTCGGGAGCCTTATCGCTCTCCTTGTCGACTGGCCGGAGGGTGGCCTTGGCGTTGAGGGTGAGCGTCTTGATGGTTCCGGTGAAGGAGCCGTTGGCCGCTTGGGTGAAGGTGCCGATGGTCGCCATGTCAAAGTTCCTTTCGTTCTCGGGCCACGACTGCCGCGGCCTCGATGGCGATCGGTGAAGCGGGGATGATCGGACGCGCACCGCTTGCGGCCGGAGCGCAGCGGAGGATGGCGCCGCGCGGCTTTTTTGCTTCGCGATGCAAAGCCGAAGGCGGCGGAAAAAAGCCGCGCGGCGGTGTTGCTGCAGGCCGAGCAAGGCGAAGCCGGCCCCGGTTAGATCAAGCCAATCGAGAGGCCGCGCGGTCATACCGAAGCCGAAACTAGACGTGTTGGCGCACCTCGCGACCTGACAGGCGGAAAATGGCTGCTGTGCTGAACCGCGCGATCAGCAAACGACCCGGCAACCAAGACGATCATTGGATGACGGGCGCAACCGATGTCTCGCAACCTCGACAGACATACGTCGAATGCGACGCGGGATTTGCAACCACCGAACGCCAATATCGTCGTCGCGTCCCCCCGCCTCCACGGCCTGACAAGGTCAATCGGAGAAACGGTCGCCAAGATGCTGCTCGTCGATCCGGCACCCGTGTTGCGCCCCCTTGGAAGGGTCTTGCGTTGGCAAAACGAAAGCGGCCGCGCCCCAACGGGCGCGGCCGCGATTTTGCCGGTCGAAATGGAAGGCCGGGACCGCTCGCGCGGCCCCGCCCAATGCCGCTATTCGGCGGCGACGGCAAAGGACGCTTCGCCGTCCTCCGCTTCGGTATAGGGAGCCTCCGCTTCGGACGGCTGCTCCACTTCCGCCTTCGGCGTCCGCAGCACGGTGGGAAGCCAGCCGCTACCGGTCAGAAGCTGCTCAGCGGTCTGCGCCATGTCCGGCTTCTTCATGTCGGCGATGCGGCGGGCGGCATCGTCGGACACGCCTTCGGACACAGCTTGGAGGATATGCGCCTTGGTGACGCGGCCAAGATAGCTGTCCACCGTAGGCGTCCAGTCCTTCGCCACGTCCAGCGTCAGCGCGCGCGCCAGCCGGTCGGCGGTCTGCAACGACCGGGGCTTGCGATCCCACGGCAACCGCAGCGCATTGACGGTGTGGGCAGCGCAATGTGCCAGCAGCGCGGTTCGCTTCTCGTCTGGCAGCCCGACGATGAAACTCCACAGGTCCGCTACGTCGCGTGGCATCCGCTCGGCCCATGCCTCGTGTTGCTCGCTCGCTCGCGCCGCCAATGGGGTGTCCTCGATCCCGTCTGCGTGGCTTCCCAAAGGGGTCGCGGTCGGGCGGACCTCAAGGCAACCGGCCTCCGCAAAGCTATAGAACAGTTGCGCGGTGAGCGTGTGGGTGAGTGCGATCAACGCGATGCCGGGCTGATCGGCCAGCGCCACCCGCAAGGCGAGGGTTCGGTGGGCGGACAGGTCGCGAATGAGGCTATCGGAAATCGGCTTGCCCGGTTCCTCGTCCTCCTCGATCTCCTGCACGTCCTCGTCGCCGTCCTCCGGTTGCTCGTCCTCCCCCACCTCCGGGGCAGTCACATCGCCTTCGGCTTCCGGCTCGGGCTGCGGGTCCGCCAGCGCTTCGTCCTCGAGACGAACGAAACCGCGCTGGAGACGGGGAACGCCGTCATGGTTCAGCACCACGAACACGCCGCCATGCGCGATCACATTGGCATCGTAGGCGGAGCGCTTGTCGGAGATGGCGTCGATCTCGTCGGAAATCGCCTCCAGCTTCTCGGCCACGTCCTCGGGCATCTCGTCATAGGACGAATAACCCTCGGCCAGTTCGTCATGCTCGGTGGACAGCGCCTCCAACCGGGCCTTGTCCTCGTCGGACAGGGCGACGGACTGCGGATAGAAGCGCCGCATCCCGTGGGTGTGGGGATAGTCGATATGGGCCTCGGCCCACTTCCAGCCCTCAGCCTGAACCTCGCCCGCGATCTCGCGCAGCTTCTCGACGGCGAGCATGTCGAGCAAGCCCGCATCCTCGAAGAACCCGCCCCGATCCTCGCTGAACAGGTCACGGATGATATTGCCGCCCGCCTCGACATAGGCGTCGGCCCCGACGAACACCGCGCGCCGGTCGGTGGCGGGCACGTTGGCGGCGGTTATGTCGCGTCGGATGATCCACGGCTCGCGGTTGTGATGCAGGTTGGCGAACACCGCCTCTTGCCGGGCATGGTCCTCGGTGATGGCGAAGGCCATAAGCTGGTCGAGCGTAAGGCCGTCCTCACGGTAGACCTGCAACAGCTTGGGCGAGACAGCGCCCAAGCGAAGCCGCTGCTTCACCACGCCCGCCGACACGCCGAACCGCGCGCCGATTTCTTGCGCGCCCCAACCCTTGTCGTTGGAAAGCTCCGCAAACCGCTCGAACTGATCGGCAGGGTGCATCGGGGTCCGCGTCACATTCTCGTCCAGACTGATCTCGGACGGATCGTTGGCGGTATCGAGCCAGCAGCGCACGGCTTCCGACTTCCTTATCTGCTTGCGCTTGGCGCGCAGGAGCATCGCCAGCCTGCGGCCCTCGCCAGCGGTGACGAGATAGCAGCCGGTCGGCGTCCCGTCCTCCTTCGTCTCGGGTTCGATGACAAGGTTCTGGATCAGCCCCTTATGCTGGATCGATGCGGCAAGCGCCTCGATCGCGGCTTCCCCATGCGGCACCTTGCGGGCATTGTTGGGGGACTTTTTCAGCTTGTTCAGCGGCACGAAAATCTCGACGCCACTGACGGCTTCGGTCTGAACGGTATCGGTCATCTTACTGCTCCTTGGCTTGGGTTTCGCGCAGCGAAGCGCCGCGCTGAAACCCTGCCCGTCGGCGAGACCGGGGGTGCAACCGGAGTGGGCGGCTTCGCGGGGAACCGGCTGCACGGAACGCGTAGCGTGGAGGAAGCTGGGCGGAAGCCGCTTCGAAGGGCGCCGGGGGCAGAGCCCTAAGCAACCGCGCCGCGTCAGCGGTGCCCCCAACAAAAGCACCCTTGCGGCGACCGGCCCGGCGCGGCGGCGTGCGCGCGGGCCTGTGGGCCAGCCGCCGCCGCGCCTTCCGGACAAAGCAAGAGTGCAACGCGGTCATCAAAACGCGCGCATCCCTGACCGGCTTCGCAGAAGCTGGCAGTGTGCGCTCCGTTGATTCCGCGTGCCATCCGGGGCGTTGCGGGGCCCCGCCCCGCAGAAGGGGTACGGCCAGACCTCGGCTGGCCGTCAGGGGAAGGCTTTCCCCTCCCAGCAACAGTCTGCTTTCATACGTTTGGACAGAAACTCAGATTCAGCGTCCCGCGGGAGTGATACATAAACTTGGTCATTGCATGTAAATACCTAGGACTTATATCAAGCCGCATGGAACCGACGACTCATCGAGAACGGGCCCTGGAGGTCGTCCGGCACCGCGGCATTGCGCGCGGACGCGACTTCGACGCGGCCGGCGTGACGCGGGCGACCCTGCAAAGGCTGCGTGACGAAGGCGTCCTCCAGCAGGTCGGCCGCGGGCTCTACAAACTGGCCGACGCGAACGTCGACAGTTCAACGAGCCTGGCCGAGGCCGTCCGCATCCAGCCGCGCGGCGTCATCTGCCTGCTGTCGGCGCTGCAGTTCCATGAGCTGACCACGCAGACCCCCCATGCGGTGTGGATGATGCTCGGCCAAAAGGATTGGGCGCCGGTCAATCCGTCCGTGGCGCTGAAGATCGTTCGCGCGAGCGGCGAAGCGCTGACAGCGGGCGTCGAGACACACGTCATCGACGGCGTTCCGGTGCCCATCACCGTACCGGCCAAGACCGTCGCCGACTGCTTCAAGCACCGCAACAAGATCGGTATCGACGTGGCGGTCGAGGCCCTGCGCGATTTCATGAAGTCCCGGCCCCGGCCGGACCTCAATGCGATCTACCGTTATGCTGAGCTCGATCGGGTCCAATCGGTGATCCGGCCCTATCTCGAAGCCATGACATGAGCCGGCCGCCGAAGAACATGGCGATCTCGGTGCGCGACCGGCTGACGGCGCGTGCCCGCGAGCGTCGGGAAAACGCACAGCTGCTGATGACCCGCTACGTCATCGAACGTCTGCTCTTTCGCCTGAGCCTGTCGCCACATCGCGAGCGGTTCGTGCTCAAGGGCGCGATGCTGTTCAGCCTGTGGGCGGCAGCGCCTTATCGCGCCACCGGCGACCTCGATCTGCTGGGCATAGGCGAAAACGCGCCCGAGCAGCTCGCGGCGGTTTTTCAGGAAATCCTCGCGGTCGCGGTCGATGACGACGGCATCGTGTTCCGGCCCGAAACCCTGCGCGCGGCCGCGGCCCGTGCCGAGGATGAATATGCCGGCGTCCGCATCGACTTCGTCGCCGAACTCGCGGGCGCGCGCCTGCCGATGCACGTCGATATCGGCTATGGCGATGCGATCACGCCGGGCGCGATCGAGATCGAGTATCCGTCGCTGCTCGGCCAGCCCACCGCACATCTTCGGGCCTATCCGCCCGAGACGGTCGTGGCCGAGAAATTCCAGGCCATGGTCGCGCTCGGTATGCTGAACACGCGCCTCAAGGATTTCTACGACATCTGGGCGATCGCGGGATCGTTCGCGTTCGATGGCGCCGTGCTGTCGCGCGCCATCCAGGCCACCTTCGATCGCCGCCAAACCCCTTTGCCTGGCGAGACGCCCCCGGCGCTCACACCCGCCTTCGCTGACGAGAAACAGGCGGAATGGACAGCGTTCCTGCGGCGGACCGAAATCGCGCTGGCGCCAGAACCGTTCGCGGCGATCCAGGCTCAAGTCGCGACGCTGGTGATGCCGCCGGTACTGGCGCTCGGCCAAGGCGCCGCCTTTGCCGGTGACTGGCCCAGCGGTGGTCCTTGGAAGGAGAGGTAACGATATGCACGTCGATAGCTCGAAATGTTCCCAATCTGTTCTATTCGGGATAGTAAGGCGGAAGCGGACGATTCAAATACGGGCCGGAGCCCGGATGCTACAGAGGGAAGGGCATGGCTGAAACGCAGATTGAATGGACAGATTCCACCTGGAATCCGGTGGCTGGCTGCTCGATCGTCAGCGCCGGTTGTACGAACTGCTACGCGATGGAGATGGCGAAGCGGCTCGAAGCGATGCGCATGGAGAAATATGCCGGACTGACCCGGCAAAGTGGCAAGCGCACTATCTGGAGCGGCGTCGTCCGGGAAGATCCGGCTTCGCTCGGCATCCCCCGTCGTTGGAAGAAATCGCGGAAGATATTCGTCAATTCGATGAGCGACCTGTTCCATGAACAGGTGAGCGATGCCTTCATCCTCGAAGTGTGGCGTGTCATGCGCGAGACGCCGCACCATAATTACCAGATCCTCACCAAACGGCCTGAGCGCATGGCGTCTATCATCTCGACACAAATCAAGGATGTCCTGCCAAATGTGTGGCTGGGGACCAGTATCGAAGATGCCGACGTCGTGGACAGGATCGATCATCTTCGAACGGTGCCGGCAGCCATTCGCTTCCTGTCGTTCGAACCACTGATCGGTCCAGTTGGGGATGTCGATCTGTCCGACATCCATTGGGCTATCGTGGGTGGCGAGAGCGGCCGAGCGGCTCGGCCGATCCGCGAAGCATGGATCGATCAGATCCATGACCAGTGCGCGGAATACGAAACCGCTTTTTTCTTCAAGCAGTGGGGAACGTGGGGCAAAGACAATAAGCGCCGGTCGAAGAAAGCCAACGGTCGAGAATATCGCGGGCAGACCTGGGATGAAATGCCGTCCGCCTTTGCGGGCACCGTATAATCACAAGGGGAACGGC
The DNA here is from genome assembly GCF_000281715.2 of Sphingobium sp. AP49. Classification (NCBI taxonomy): domain Bacteria; kingdom Pseudomonadati; phylum Pseudomonadota; class Alphaproteobacteria; order Sphingomonadales; family Sphingobiaceae; genus Sphingobium; species Sphingobium sp. AP49. The sequence goes on from NZ_CP124576.1 coordinate 3,074,993, forward strand.
GTTGGTAAGGGGGCAGGATGGCGGAAAAGCCGTATGAGTGGGCTGATGGTGCGACGCTGGAGGATCATTCGCGACGCAAGCACAAGATACTTCGGGAGTATTTCGCCGAATATCTGACTGTCCGCTGCAAACTTCCACAGCAGGAACGGTTCCGCCTGGCGATCGTCGATGGGTTCGCTGGGGGCGGTCGTTATCAGTGCGGCACCGCCGGCTCGCCTTTGATCTTCGTTGAGGAATTGAAGCGGGCGATCGAGACGGTCAATATCCAGCGCGCGGCGCAGGGCATCGGGCTTATCGAGATCGAATGCCTGCTGATCCTGAACGATCATAACCGAGATGCGATTGAGGCGCTGAAGGCGAACATCGCGCCGTTGCAAGCGGAGATCGTGGAGAATGTCCCGAAGCTTCATCTGCGCATCGCGTATCTGACCGAGGCGTTCGAGGTCGTTTATCCGCAGATGAAAGCACTGCTCGATCAGGGTCGTTACCGCAACGTCCTCTTCAACCTGGACCAGTGCGGCCACAGCCATGTTCAGCGTCAAACGCTGCTCGACATCATGCGCTCCTATCACTCGGTCGAGATTTTCTACACCTTCGCGATCGAGGCCCTGGTGTCGTTTCTGCAGAAGTCGGACCCGGTCCAGCTCGCAGCCCAGCTCCGCCCCTTCGACATCGATGCCACCAATCTGGGCACGCTCAATGGTGCGATGAGCAAGAGCAATTGGCTCGGCGCAGCCGAGCGACTGGTGTTCGAAACCTTCCGGACCTGCGCACCCTTCGTCAGCCCATTCTCGATCAACAATCCGGATGGATGGCGATATTGGCTGATCCACTTCGGCAATTTCTACCGAGCGCGTCAGGTCTATAACAACATCCTGCACGAGAACAGCAGTGCCCAGGCGCATTTCGGCCGGTCGGGCCTCAACATGTTGAGCTATGACCCGAGCCACGAAGATGGGTCGCTATACCTCTTTGATCTCTCCGGCCGCGAAGCCGCGAAGACACAGCTTCTGACGGATATTCCCAAGCTCATCTCTGGGTCCGGCGATGTCATTGGCGTGGGCGATTTTTACGAGAGCATCTACAACACGACGCCGGCCCATACGGATGACGTGCATAGCGCGATTATCGAGAATCCCGACGTTGAGGTCATAACGCCCGCGGGGGGTGAGCGTCGCAAGGCGAACACCATTGCCATAGGGGATATGCTCAAGCTCAAGCCCCAAGCGAGCTTCTATCCAATGTTCCTCAGGGCAGAGCCGCGGAAATGAGAAGGCGCGGGCGAGCCGCGCGTTGCGCCCCCGGCGCGGCGGGCCTAAAGGGAAGCGACGCCCACCCCATCTCGGGAAGTGAAACGACCGCCAACGCTATCGGAAGGGCGCAGCCCTGGTCCGATCTCTGGAGATGTGGAAAGTCTCAAATCCGCCGAGGCGGATTTACAAATCGAGGGGCGTTGCGGGGTGTCCCGCTGAAGGGGTACGGCCAGACTCAGGCTTGCCGTCAGGGGAAGGCCTTCCCTCCCGTCGATATCTCACAATTTGGTGAGCTACGGTCCGCGTTATGCCTCAGCGACAATTGCAATGAAGCGGAGCCTGAGTGAGGCGGCGTCCTCTCCATAATGTGCTTCGCGATGATCGTTTGGGCAAAGCGCAATGACATTGTCGACACGATCCGATTCACCTTCGTGCAACGGCACAATGTGGTGCGTCTCAAGATAGACCGCGCCGTCGGCGCGGCGGAAGCCAGGTTGATCACAGTATTCGCAGCGACCGCAGGCGCGTTTCAGCACGGCTTCACGGACTTTAGGATCGCGGTCAAAGACAAACCCGGTTTGCTCGTGCCGGACGGCGGGACCGCCAATATCCGCATCAATCGAGAACTGATCCACAAAGCTGGGCGCCGCCGCGCCGCGCACCAGCACATGCGCGCCCGTCGCAACATCGTAAGCGGCGATCGACCACGGCTCGGGGTCGAGAGCGCGCAGTTCCACCTTGGACGCCTCGGCCTCGGCATCGTCGCGATCTCGCCGGACACCGGCGTTGAGAATGACGCGGACCGCAAGATTGTCCTGCAATGCGGTCTGGAGCGCTGCGTCAAGCCTTCGAGCGCGGACACCCCAGGGGCTGCCGCGACCACGCGCGAACTGGGTTTCCGCGTCCTCGCGGAAATTGCCGCGATGGACGATGCAGCCGTCGGCCTGCTCCTCGAGCAGGACATGCCAGAGGTTGAGAACGATGGCCGCGCCGGGTTCGACGAAGACCCATTCGTAGCAATATTTTGGATTGGTGGCCGCTCCGGCTTCGCCCCGGCGACTATTCGACCAGTCCGACACGTCGAGACCGGCGGCGCGCACTAGATCGATGACGCGGTCCTTGCGCAGCGGGCGCAGCGCCGCGAGTGAGGGCGTGGAAGGTTGTCGCGGCATCAGGTTTCGCCAGCATGCTGAGGCAGGGAGCGGTGCTCTTTTCGTTCCCAGCTCTCGATCAGGAACAAGGCGAGCGAACTTGCCGCGTTGAGGGCAAGGCGCGCGATCCGCGCATCGATGCGGCGGAATCCTCTCTCCCGTCCATGAGCGTCTCCGCCATGTGTCCGTAGAGCACCGATTCCTTTGGCAACGGACGTCAGGCCACTGAGCGTTTGCCTGATATCAGATTCCACCTCGGACGGAAGGTCGGAGCGGCCCGGCGATAGGCCCAAAGGCTCCTGCACCGCGCGCATCAACCCATCGATGTCCTTTTTGGGGGGAAGCGGCAATTTGAGTTCGACGAGGATCGAACGGCACACCGCTTCAATCAGGGAACAAGCGGCCGTCACCGCATCTTCCGGGTCATCTTCCAGATTCGGAAGAGCGCGGGCAATCTCCATCTGCACGGTGTCGAAGTCCAACGTCGCGACCTTTTGGATGAACGGCTCCACGATCGTGCCGGACCCTCGTCGCTCAGTCACAAGGGCCTTACCGCCGACGATGACGACGGCGAGACCATCCGGTGCAAGCGCCTTGTTGAGATGCTCGCGCACAGCGATCGCCTTGTCGGGTTCCGCCAGATAGTCGCGAGGATCACAGACCCGCTCGATAATCCGGGTGACGTATATGTCGCCGTTGCCGTCATAGTGATTTGCAGTCTGGCGCAGAAAATCCGTCGTCGCTGGAACGCGCGAGCTGGCGCCGATCCGCATATCCAGGCCACAGTCGAGGAAGAATTGTTCGATCTTCGGTCCCGAACGGTAGATCCCGATGGCCGGCGCATTGTCGTTGCCGGCCCCACCTGTGATCGTATCGACCAGCGCCTTGATGACAAAAGGTGAAAATTTCCCGGTCACACTCTCTCCGCGCGCAAAGCATGGGCAGGCTGTTTTCGACCCATCCAATAAATTCTAGATTTGAATGGGGATTGGCGTCCAACTGCCCCCCGCTTCGGGCATTAGGTACATCTCTTCGGTTGGCCACGCTGGCGGTTCAACCGACATGAAACCTGTCAGTTCATGGGTCAGCGCGTCCCGCCCGAACTGCGCGACCAGCATGACCGCGCAGGCTGCGACCGCAGCAAAACCGTTGGCCAGCGTCGCCTGTTCGAACTCATGTTCGCGATTGTGCTTCACGCCATGATAGGCCGCAAACCAAGGTAGCGAGTTTGTCGGGTCGAGAGCGTCCCAACCGGCGAACGGCCTGACCGGGGCAATGTCCGGGCAAGGATGGAAGTGAACCCTATATTCCCGCAGGCCGAGGGGGGCTGCGAGCTTCACAAACTCATTCGTGTTGAATTTTGCGGTTGAGCCGTTGGCCGTCAGGATGCCGCGCCAGTGCATCTCGACCTCGGTCGCCGCCAAGATTAGCAGGTTACGGATCTCGTGCCCATAGACCGACAGCGTGCCGGCAGCAGGCTGCACGACGCGACAGATCAGCCGCAGATCATCGATCAAGGATCCAAGCTGGTTCTGCGCGCCGGTGACATAGCGCCGCTCCTTCGCGGCGTCAGGAAACCAGAGTTTCTCTTTCACCATCAGCGCAATTGGCCGGGCGACACGAGGATGAAATTCACCCGGCCCACGGATCATCCGCTGGAAGGGGCCGGAACCATCGAATCCGTCGAGCCAGGGTGTCGAGCGTCGTAGGCATGCCCAGATCGTTTCACCCGGATCCGCGGCATAATAGGTACCCGCGCCCGCCTCAGGGTTGGTGACGCCCATATGAGTGGCCGTCCGATCGGTGATCCGCCACAGCTGTTGCGCTTGGCCGGAGCCGACGTTGCGGACATACCAGCCCTCTTCTCCATGTCCGCCTTGAGCCAGTGCCATTCCCCCTCCATTCGTTGCATGGGCGTAGCGGATTGAGGGCGGGATCGCACCACAAAGGTGCGACGGAGAATAAGCGAAGCTCACTGGCAGTCACCAACGGTCCTGGTTATCAAGCTGGCGTTGCGGCGGTGGCCTCGATCCCGCTATTCCTGCGCAATCGCTGATCCGGCCGTTACCGGAAAGCTCGCTGCGGGTGGAGTAAGTCGGATAATGCAACTCGCGCTGGTCGATTCTGAGCGACTCGAGGCCTTCCCCGGCGGGCGTGGGCAATGCCCAACCTGCGGTGCGGCGATGGTTGCCAAGTGCGGGCCGCGCATTCTCCATCATTGGGCACACGCGGGCCGTCGGAATTGCGACCCGTGGTGGGAGAATGAAACCGAATGGCACCGGGACTGGAAGAACCTCTTTCCCGAGGCTTGCCGGGAGATTTCGCACACCGCGCCGGACGGCGAGATCCACCGCGCTGACATCCGCACTCCGACCGGCATTTATATCGAGGTGCAACATTCGGCGATGACCGACGCCGAACGGATTTCGCGGGAGGCATTCTACAAGAACCTCGTTTGGGTGATCGACGGGCGAGCCTTTCGGGACAATTTCGATATCTACCATATCCTGCCCGACCCCGGCTCCGAGCTGGCCCAAGACCTGGTGTGGTCGAAGGCGACCCGCTCGATGCAGGGCGCCGCGCGGGGCTTATTCTTTCGCGTCTCGGAAGGGCGCAAAGACTATCCCGGTGAGTATATCAGCAAGGCGACGCTATCTTTCGGTGAGATCCATAGCCTTCGAGAGCTGCAGACCGAGATCGAACAGGCCTATCGCGGCCACCATCAATATGACTGGGTGCGACCGCGGCGGACCTGGCTCGATGCGACTTGCCCGGTCTACATCGACTTTGGGGACGAGCATCTGGTGAGGCTCGAGATTTATGACGAGTCCAATCTTCCCTGTATTCGCTATGTGTCGAAGCGGAAGTTCGTGCACGACGTCATGGTCGAGACGGACGCGGGGGCGATCGCAACACGCTTCTATCCGATAACGACGGCTGATCGGGTGAGTGGAGGTTTTGCGATCTGACGGCCGGGCCTAAGCGAGGGGATGTCATGAGTGAGCAAGTTCCACCGAAGCGGCTCTACAAATATCGCAGCTTCAGCAATCTGACGCTCGCCATGCTCGTCGAGGACACAGTCTATTTCGCCGATCCTACGACGTTCAACGATCCGCTCGACACCAAGCCCACCCTCGACACCGATCTGCCCAGTGTGGCGCTCGAACCGGTTCTGGCGCAGCTGATTGAGCAACGGACGACGGCCGAGATGGCGGCGGCGGCAAAGACGATCCGGTACAACGGCCCAAAGACGCTCGATCATATCGCACGGCAGAGCCGCAAGGCCGCTGAGCGTCTGCTCGCTGATATTCGTTACAACGCCACCAACCCCGACTATGAGGTCGACGATCCAGAGCAATTCCTGCTCGGGCAATATGTGCAGGAAGAACTACTGCGGCGATACGATCGCGGTGTCTTCTCGCTCGCGGAACGGGTCAATTGTCCGTTGATGTGGAGCCACTATGGCGATCAACATCGCGGAATTTGTCTCGGCTATTCGGTGCCGGTCGACGTCGCCGGTGACGTGCACAAGATGAAATACGGCGGATCGCGTCTCGTCCAGGCAAGCGCAGTCTCGGCCATGCTCGCCGGCGACAGTGCGGCGCGGCGCGGAGTCGATGAAGCCGTCCTCCTCAAGAAAGCGAGGCCCTGGGCCTATGAGCGCGAATGGCGCCTGCTGGGTCCGCGTGGCGAGCAGCATTCGCCGCTCGAACTGGAAGAGGTCATCTTCGGCATGCGTTGCTCTTCGGCGGTCATATTTGCTGTCATCCGGGCATTGGAGGGCCGTGATCGTCCAGTGCGGTTCTACGAGATTCGTGGACAGCACGGGCGGTTCCTCCTCGACAAGCGCGTCGCGGACACGGGCGAGCTCCTGGCGACGCTGCCGCGACGGCATCGCGGCATCTATGAGATGTTCAGCGAGTTCGAGGACCTCGACGCCCCTGGCGGTGATGATGGAGCGGTCCGCCCGGTGTCTTCGTCACCGCCGACCAAATGAGGGGATCGGCCGACGGCGCCCAATGGGATCAAAGCGACGATCAGAACGTCGCCACGTCGACAGGGCGGAACAGTTCTATCGGTCCCAGGATGTGGCCATCGCGCAAGAGACTGGCGCCGCTATAGCCTGTGTCCGGAGGATCCAGCAGGCGCAGATCGTTGATGGCGGTCGGACCGGTTCTTGCGGCTGAGACGAGTGTTTTGAAGATGGTCTGCTCCACGCCGACGAAGGTTCCCGATCCAATATCGAGGCGAAACGGATCGCGAGGTGTCATCACGACCGTCCCGTCCTTCAGATAATAGGGAAGGCCGCCTTCAGGGTTGGACGGAAAATAGCCGCCGACGAAGCGAAGGCCTTTCAGCTGGGGAAGAAAGGACTCCCAGACGACAACTTGGAACTGCAGCTCGTCGGTAATGACCGAGCCATGGGCCAGCGCCGCCGAGAGGATCGGTTGGCGCAGCCTGCGGAGCGTCGGGGCATAGTGCAATGATCTGATTGCCGCGGCGAAGCTACCGCCCTCGTCAAAGAACGGACGTTCGCCCGGAGTCCGAGGGTCTTCTGCCGAGAGCTTGGTGAAAGTGCGGGCACTATCCTTCTCGGTCGCCCAGCGCATCGCTACGATATAGCCCTTGACGCTCATCGGCTGGCTGTGTGCGTCGAGGACGCGGACACGCTTGAACTGGTTCCGCCAGCGCTGAAACTCCTTGGCGGTGAAGCCGACCGCATGACGCGTGCCCTTCGCTTCGGCCAGAGAGATGCTGCCGTCTGCCTCCGCGCAAAAGAAATCGGGTGCATCGCCGGTGACGTCGGTATCAGATCCGACCGAAACGCCGCCGTGATCGGCGAGCGCACCATGGTCACGCACGGCGTCGATCGGCGCGACATGCGCAATGCCGAGAGCTTTATCGAGAAACCAGCGGCAGAAGGCCTCGCCGAGTTCATTCGACTTGTTGCCCTTGAAGGTCTTGTTGGCGCCCATGCCGCCGCGCTGGAAGCGGAAATCGGCACAGGGCAGCAAATAACGAACCTGCTCGAAATGGGCGGGATCGGGGTCGGGTGGCGCGCAGTCCCAGCTATTCAGGTAATAGTGGTGGTAGAGATCGGCGAGATCGACCCTAAGGTGGTCGACGGCTTTTTTCGGGTCGCTTGGATGCTGGATCGCAGTCGGGACTTGCGGGAATGCATTGATCGCGAGTTTCACCGACTTCTGCATGTGCATTCCACCCCCGGTTTCGATTTATGGCCCTTCCTAGATCAACCGGTCGTCAAGCCAAACGCCTTTGGAGGGAGCGCTGGCGCGCTCAGACCATTTCGTGAAGGGGGACGCCCGCAATCTGCGCGAAGAGATAGTCGATGTCCTGCCACTTCGCCGCGCGGATCGTCATCATTCGCGATCGGTCCGCATCCTTGCGGATCAGTGCGGCGAGATGCGGATCGGCATCCATGAATTCCGGGGGATAGGCGCCGTCGTCGGCCACCAGCACGACGCGGTTCTGATAGGTTGGGCGATGCGCCTTCAGGTGATCGAGAAGCTCGATCGCCATGAATTCCGCCTGATGCTCCTCGATGACGAAGCTGCGGCCTTCATGGGTCATGACACGGCTCGCCTCGAGCTTGCGGGCACTGTCGGAAAAGGTGCTCGCGGTGCCGAACAGATGGACGGCGACGGTTTCGGGCATATCGATGACCAGCGGCAACACCTGCAGGAAGGTGTCGCGGCTGATCGCGCCACGCTGCGCCAGGTGAGCGGCGTTGCGCCGCTCGAAATCGACGATCGCGCGCTGAAAGAACAGCCAGTCTATGTAGATCGCATAGACTGGCGCGGGCACTCCGAGAGCCTGAACGAAGTCCATCACCTCAGCGACACAGGCGTCGACATCCAGGTGGATCTCCCGGCCGGTGAAGCGCAGCACCGTCCAGCCTAGCCTTTGCAGATAGCGCTGACGCCGACCGTCGCGGATACGGTCTTCGACCGATGAATGGGTATCGTGCCCGTCCAATTCAATGGCGAGTTTGTGCGCGCGGACGATGAAGTCCGGCCGGTAGCGCCCTACCTGTTGCTCGGCTTCGATCTCCAGCCCGGCCGAGCGGCATGCCTTGGCGAATTTTCGTTCAATTGGGGTCTGAGCCATCCCGAGCACCTATGTTGGAAGATCGGAGTGAGCCGTAAGTCCAGACTGCCGTGATGCAAACGGGAAAGGAGAACGGGATTAGAAGATTCGTGACAGGCCGAGCCGCTATCGAAGCCCAGGCATTAAAAATGAAAAAGATGTCCGTCTTCTGCAGCCAGGAGCCTTTGGAAAATCTCCGCCCATTCGCCTGATATCAGCACATCCAGGCGAGCCGCTTCTCGCTCGTCATAGCGTGCATGAATTTCGAAATGCTGGCCGAACAGCGCGTCGCAATGGAAGCAGCCGTTGCTCATATAAACTTGCGCGAGCGTTTTGCTGAACCGGGGTTTGATCTCGCCAACATCTTTCATATCGGAGACGGCGCGGTTCACGTCACCGATCAACGCCGGATATTCTGAGAAGTCCGCGACCGCGCACTCGGCGTCATTCTTCGCGCCTGCCAGAAGGAGGGACGAGACAATCGTTGTTTCGGCGCCGCATGACCCGCAGGTCGATGGCGCGGTTCGGATGATTACAGTCATATTGCTCATATCGACTCAGATATTGCGCAACGTTTGTCGAATTGCGAAGCAATAATCAGGCCGAAGCGCCGAGCCAGGAGGAAGGGGCATGCAATGCTGTTGACGGTGGAAGATGTGAGCGAGAAGCGGGCCGCGCAAAAGGCGCTGGAGGCATCTGTTTGCCAGCATCTGACGGATCAAGGCGTGCGGAATATCGGCTTCCCGAGCGGGAATGTCGATGAACGCCTCTACGCGAACGGCTTTGGTGAGCTATGGGCTGCCTTCGGTAAGGTGGAGGATGCCGCCATTCCCCGGCGCTGGAATGCCTTTGGTGTTTTCGACCCCAAGCGGCACGCGCAAATCATCACCGTTGAGGTCAATATTCCGATGACCTCCAATTCCGCGCGGGTGGCCGGTTTCTTCGCTCGGGAACCGGCAACTGGCGACGTCTATCTCATGCACGACGGCAGCATCGGCGGCGGCAAAGCCGGGGTCGGGCGGAGTGCCTTTCTTTCATGGTCGAAGGCGACGCTTGAGGATGTCAGCCGGGACGGCGGTGACGACAGGGCGGGAATCATCATCGGCCGGGTCGACTCCGACGACATTGCCGGCCGCCTCTGGCGTTTTGTCCAGCTCGTCAAAGGCTTCAAGGACGCCGTCGCCAGGGGGGAACTGGATGACCCAGACGTGCGGCGGGCGATCGCGGAATGGGAGAAGTTCAATAGCGAGGGTTCTGGCCGCCGACGGGGACAACGGCGCTCCGAGATCGATTATATCTCCTATCATGGCGACGTCGTCCAACGGCTGTTTGAGGAGCGACGGGCTCAGTGTGTCAATGACGAGCGCGTCCTGAACAGCAAGCTGATCGACCTCTATGTCCGCAAGGGGCAGTCCATGACGGAAATCTATGAAATCAAGACAAGCGTCGATCGGCAGTCGATCTATACCGCTATCGGCCAGCTCATCAGCCATTCCGCCGATGCGCCATCGCAGGTCAAGCGAACACTGGTTCTGCCGGAAGGGCCGATGCCGCCGGATCTCGAAAATTCCTTGGCGTCTCTGTCCATCGGGGTGCGCCGTTTTTCGATTTCTTCGGGCAAAACGCCGAAGATCACTCTCTCCTGAGCGTCAGTGGCGGGCTCGATGACCGAGAGTGAACAGCCAACGAAGGCGGATCTTGATCGCTCCGCAAGGGCCTTGCTGGCCTTTTTGGAACGGAATCTGCACGAGCGGCTGTTCGACTACCCGTTTGGCAGCTCGTACCCGAAGAATAGCTGTGAGAGCGTATCGCTCATCCACACCTACCTGTTGGAAGAGAAATATCGGCTTGGAAACGTCAGGATCATCAAGGGCACCAATCGCCGGCATGAACATCATCTGTGGGTCATGGCTGACGATCTGATTTATGATCTGACCGCCCATCAATTTCCAAGCCGCGAGCCTGTCATCGGCGCGCTGGCCGACAAATTCCTGCTCGATGAATATCCCGATTGGTCGTTCGAGACCAATCGGGATTTCGTGGACCGCGATGAAGTGATCGCACTCTATCGGGCTGGCGTCATTCCATTCTGACGGTGCAGGTGAGAAGGTCCCCAGATGCCTGAAAACAAGAGCCATCATTATGTGCCGCAGATGTACATGCGCCTGTTTGCGCCGGCCGGTGACAACCGGATCGGCGTCTATGTTATCGATCGCGCCAAGTTCATTCCCAATGCGCCAATCCGAGGACAGTCTTGCCGCGACTATTTTTATGGCAAGGATGCGCGCGCAGAGCGAACCTTTGGCCACATCGAAGGCCATGCTGCGAGAATCTTCACCGACGCGGTCAAGCACAACCGTCTCCCGAAGCCGGGCAGCCAGGATCATGAATGGCTGATCTTATATCTGGGTATGCAGCACGCTCGGACGGTCGGGGCAGCCGAGCAGCACAATGAGGGCTCAGAAAAGCTCGCCAAGGCAATCCTTCGACGCAAGGCCGAACTGGAGGGCAATAGCGAAATCATCGCCGCGCTCGACAGGGTTCGGATCAGGCGCACGAATGCGGTTTCCGAGGTCGTGGGCTACGCAACGATCGGGGCGAGCCTTCTCGCTGATCTCACTTTGGCGCTCATCCGAAACGACAGCGCTACGCCTTTCATCGCTTCCGACACGCCTGTCGTCCTCCACAACAGACTCTACGAAGGTCAGCGCGTCAGCGTCGCCGGCTACGCCAATGTGGGATTGCAATTGTTTCTCCCGCTCGGGCCGCGGCTCGCTCTCTTCGGCTTCGACAGCGCTGCCTACGCCGTGCATGCAGATTCAGACGACATCGTTACGATCGATGATGTCGCGCAGATCCGTTTGATGAACGATCTTCAGTGGGAGGCTGCTCACGCGGTGCTGTTGGTGCCCCCTGATATGCCCGAGGCGGAATTGTGCTCATCAGCGGCTAATTGGGAAGCACTTCGGCGTACAGAGCGCACGGTGTACCGCGAAGAAATCGTCAGTCAGTCGGACACCGAAATGCGGACCCGGCATGGATCGGGCGAGGCTCCCTCGGCGGTATCGCTCGATCTGTCGTTCATCACCTGCCTATTGCCCGCACCGGCGCCCCTCGATCCGTGGGAGATACCGCCGTTCCGGGATGCAGAGCGTGTCGCGCGCGCGGATCGGGCATTCGAACGGTTGGATGATTGGGATCTGGCGCGTCGAAGATGACACATGCGGTATCACGCGATGCTTGCTACGGTATGCACACGTAACGGAAACGGTGATTACCTGGTGCTTACTTATGATGAAGAAGGCCCTATGGTCGGGTATATGAAATTTCGCCGGAGATAGGGCCTGCTTCCGCACATTTGACATAATTATCTCATTTTTTCAGTATATTGGAATCCTAAATCATGATTACCCGGTGATTACTTTTCTCCGTGTGGGTCATGAGGTTTTTTGCTTCGTGTTCCGATGCTGAAGCTGATTGTAGTGATGTGCGCAGACGATCCCTGCCGTGCGATAAAGACCATCTATCTTTGCTCAGGGCCCGCAATGCCGATTCGCCGTTTTTCGAAAATTGTTTCAGATGTGGAGTTGACCGAACTGCTTCGGCGCTTCGAGGCCGGCACCACTGTCGATGCCAACAAGACGATCCACTTTCACCATTTGGACTCGGACGAACTGGAGCGGATCTTACCCGATGCCTTCGAGGCGGACCCGGGCTTCACGGGCCGCCAGGTCCGCTATGTATTGCGCGAAGCCCTGTGGAGCAGCCGAAAGAAGGGGCCGCTCACCATCGAGGCGCTGGTGGCCGAAGCGCACCGCATTGCCAAGAAGCAGTTGGCGCAGCCACAGAAACGCTATGCAATGTGGACCAAGTTTCGCGCGCGACAGATGCCGTTCTCACCCGGCTTTCGACTAAGCTGGAATGGTGTCTCGCTGGAGAGCTCCAACCACCTGCCGGGCTACATGGCAATGGGCGAGTATTTCTTGAACGGCCATGGTCGTATCGATCCGAGTCGCCCCGTTTTCTTCGGCCATTTGATCGCACGATGCGAGGCCCGGCACGAGGAGAATGCGGTCGATCAGATGCTGGATACGACCGACCTCTTCATGGCGCTGTTCAACATGTACGAGATGTGGGGACGTTGGTCGAAGGGCGGCGAGCGATGGGCCGAGGGCAAACTTTGGCACGGCCCTTATCATTTCGTGTTCGAGGGTCAGCGTTTTCTCGGTGAAGAGCACATCTGGTATAGCCCCAACTTCGACGAAGAGGCCTGGGGCATTCACCCCATGGATATGCCCGCCGTTCTACGTCTTATCCCGCGTGTCCGGCGGGCGCTGTCTGCCTTGGACAAGCACCCGCTGTGTGATCTGCTGATCAAGGTTCTCCGCTTGATGCAGAATGCGATGAGTTCGCGCGATCAGAGCTACAGCCTGCTGCGATACTGGTCAGCGCTGGAGCAGCTTTATGGTGATCCGCATGGACGGGAGAAAAACTATTCGCGCATCATCCAGCGCGCGTCCTTCGCCGAGCATGACAAGCAGATTGCGCGTTGGAAGCTGGGGCACATCTCGCGCATCCGCAACGAATATGTTCACGCCGGTGACAATGACGACGACCTGCGCGTGATGGCCCAGTATCTCCGCATGCTGCTGTCGCGGCATGTCAATTATCTGCTGTTTCACGCCTCTCAGGTCGAAAGCCACAGCCATTGGCTTGAGATCGTCGACCTGCCGGGTGATGAGGCCGTGCTGACCGCGCGCAAGTCAGTCATCGATCTGCGCATCGCGCTCATCCGGCAGGGGCAAGAGCCGCAAATCGACAGCCAAGCGAGATGATTAATTCTCAAGGCATTTTAGTCGTATCACGACAGATTTTGTATATTTTCTAATCTCAGCGGGATTAATCTCTATGCCAGTTTGCGCGTGAGAGCTACAAAGCGGTATGGAATCTAATCTCCGTACTCTTGGTCCTAACGAGACTCGCCTCATGCTGTCGCTCGCAGAGGATGACCGCGATATCGTCTCGGCAACTGAAGTGATCGAGCTGCTCGGCTCCGAAGCCACAGCGCGTTCGGTCATTCGCAGCTTGCTGCGTAAGGGCTGGCTCACGCGCCTCATCGGCGGTCGCTATATGGTGCTTCCGCCCTCGCACGGGCCGGAAAACATGGGTGAGAATAATGTCCTCGCGCTAGCCTCTGCGGCGGTCGAGCAATCCTATGTGGGGTGGTGGTCGGCGGCATCCTTTCACGGGCTGACAACCCAGCGCCCGCGCATCACGACGGTAGCCGTACTCAAGCAGCGCGATGACGTGACGATCGAAGGTCACGCTATTCGGTTCGTCCAAGTCGCCGTCCGGAAATTCTTCGGTTTCGCCGAACTTGAGATTTATGGCCGCACCGCCCGCCTCTCGACGCCGGCCAAGACCGTCGTCGATTGCATCGACCGGCCCGCGCTCGCTGGCGGCCCGTCCGAAGTCACCCGAATCGTATTCGGCGCATCGCGCAGCGTCGCGATCGCGGACCTCCTGGCGGACGCTTTGCGGATGCAGTCGCAGTCACTGCTACAGCGCCTCGGTTTCCTCGCCGATCTTGTGGGCTGGGCCATACCGGAAGTTGATCGAGCGCAGCTCCGCGCAGCGATTGCGCCCTCGGCGCGATCGACGTTCGGCCGCAAGGAACGCCGACCGGACGATATCGGCTATGTCAGCGATTGGGGCCTGTTCGTCCATGCTGCCAAAAGCGACCTCCTCGCCGACGTTCCCAGAATGTCGCCGGGCGCGCGTTGAATGCTGACCACCACCGAACTTCGCAATGTCGCCAGGCGCTCGGGCGCGCGGGACATTGGTAATGTCGAGATCGACGTCCTGCTGACCCATATTCTTCAGCTGTTCCACGAGCGCGGCGTGCTCGACCACCTTGCGTTCAAGGGCGGGACGATGCTGCGCAAGATGGTGTTTGGCCCGCGCGGCCGGCTCTCTACGGACCTCGACTTCACCAAATCCAGCGATATCGACGGGGACGATCTCCTTCTCGAAATCGCCGCGATCCTCCACGATGCGCCCTATCACGACATCACGTTCCTGTTGGAGCGCGACAAGGATTGGTATCGCATCGCCGACGGCCTGTCGGCCAATCCCCTCTGCTCCCACGAAGCCAACAAAACCGGCGTGCGCATTAAAATCCAAGTCAGCACACGCGAGATGCCGATCTTGCCGGTGGTGCCGATCGCGCAGCTCGAACAGGACTATTTCAAGCTGCTGCCCTTCGAGCCCGCTGCGATTCCCTGCCTCGCCTTTGAAGAGATCGTCGGCGAAAAGATCCGCGCCGCCAGCCAACGATCGAAGGTGCGCGATCTCCATGATCTGTCCGAGATAGCCAAGCGCGCGATCAATCGGGACCTCATCCGGTCGCTGGCGGTGTTGAAGCTGTGGGGGGTGGATGATGCATTGTCCTTCGGCCGTTTCCGCGAGCGGATCGCAACCGCAGATTACGACGTCGACGACCTGCGCATGCTTCTGCGGCGCGACGAAAATCCAGACCTGAAAGCCCTTGCCGGCCGTGTCATCGAGGGATTTCAGTTTCTGGACCAACTGACCGAAGCTGAGCGCGCCCTTGCTGCCGATACGCGAGGCCAGTTGCGCGACGAAGCTATGGCGCTGGTCAATCAGCTTCGCGCAGGCGCAGCGTGACGTCGCCAAGCGATGACACGGTGGATAACGATCCATCCGGCCGGGATGCCTCGCCCGAGGCGACCGGCGGGATCGGCACGAGCTATGAGCATGTTTGCATCGCGGCCTATCTCGCCGCCCTCCTAACCCAATCGCATGCCCCTGCATGTCCGGGCATTGTGACCGGCATTGCCCTCCAGCAAAAAGCAAACGGCCGTCCGCTGGACGACATCGTAATTGGCTGGAAGGACGAGACAGGTCGCGAGGGAACGGTCGACCTGCAACTGAAGCGCCGTCTTCCGGTGTCGGCTGGGGAAACGTCCGATTTCTCCAGGATCGTTACCGACGCCTGGGCGACGATGAAGCGGACCGACTTCGTCGATCGTCGTGATCTCGCGGGTGGGCTGAGCGAGTTGGTATCGTCGGCCAACCATTATGCGTGCCAAAAGCTGAGAGAGTTGGCGGCAGAAACTGACCCGCCCGGATTTGCTTCGGCGGTAGCAACACAGGTGGACAGCGCGGCTCGAAAAGCGAGCGCCACGGTACAGGAAATCCTGACGCGAACGCTCGGCGCCGCGCCAGACCGCGAGGACTCGCACTTCTTCTGGCGCAACTTCGTCATCGGGCGAATGGAAACGACCGCCCACCTCGGAATCGACCGCCTTCGCGCTATCGATATGCTCGTTAAGGTTTCACCGCCTGATGGCGCTAATCCGACCCAATTATTCGCAGTGCTTGAAGCTCTGGCACGACAGCTGAACGTTCATGCGGCTCAAGTCGATCGCGGAAGGCTCATCAGCCTTTTGGAGGAACGCTTCGGGACGCGGCTTTCCTCACTGCCTGGCGACGTTCCCGATGCGTTGGAAATTGGTCGCCGTGGTGCGATGCTGGAACTTGATGGGTTTCGCGACCAGTCCTTGGCCCAGTTGATCGATCCGCTCTTCACAACACGCGAGGGCGAAGGGCGACAGATGACCGAGCGAACCGTTCGGCTCGACGCGGTAGAAGCCGATCTGCGTGCATCGCGGTCGCTGGTCATAGTGGGAGAGCCCGGCGCCGGAAAGTCGAGCGCACTCGCTCAAATTGCCGTGACGCTCCTGGGCCAGCCGGGGATTGTCCCGATCGTTCGAAGCCTGCCGGCCCTCGCCCTGAGTAAGACGTCGATCATTTCGCAGCTGTGCGGCAAAGGCAGCTTCGCCGACCTTTCCGAAGCCAGCTTCGCGGCCCTGGCACGAAGCGCTCAGACCGTCCTGCTATTTGATGGGTGGAATGAGCTTAACCCCGAACAGCGCATGTGGGCGTGGTCCGAACTTGAAGCACTTCGGCGCGACTATCCAGCCTTGTTGCTGGTCATCGCCACGCGCGCAGGGACGGCAAGTCCGTTCTCGCAGGCAACCTCCCTCGAAATTCAGCCGTTCGGCCGCGATCGGCAACTTGAAACAGCTGCGCGCCTGATCGGCGCTGCGGGCCACGATCTCGTCATTCGCGCGCGCGCTGTTCCCGCTCTTCGTCCGCTGCTACGCACCCCAATCTTCCTCTCGGCGATTCTCCAACAGGGCGCTGCCGGGCAGTTGCCCACTGATCGTGAAACCGCCATCGCCGGTCTCGTCGCTGGTGCAGGCGGAACGCCCGCTAGACGCGAACAATTGCGCCTCGCGCTCGATGGTCAGCAAAATATATTCCTGCAGGCGATCGCTGATCATCTGATGATGGCGGGGACCACTTTTTCCCCGGAAGCCGGGCTTCTGCCGATTATCGGTGTGGTCGCGGGCGACTTAAAGGCGCGCCAGCTTCTTGCGCAGCCGATCTCCGCACAGGGCGTGCTCGATCTCCTTGTCAGCCATCATTTACTGGTCGGCACCGGCGCTCCCGGTGAGCGAACGATCAGCTTCCAACATCAGCTCATCCAGGAATGGTTCGCCTCTCTCAGCGTTGAAGCTGCCATCGTTGGTCAAACGAACGGCGTGGTCGATGCGGCTCTCCACAGCCTGATCGATGCACCATTCTGGTCCGTAACAATCCTCTTCGCCGTTGATCGTTTGAGCCGCTTGGCGGCAGCGGAAGCGCCATTGCGAACCCTGATCCTCACGACGCTCGGGATCGAACCATTCCTGGCCGCCGATTTTTTCGTTTTGGCGCGCAACCGCATTGGCGCGACGCTGGATGACAAGATCATCGGCTTTGCCAATCGGTGGCTTGAACTCGATTCAACGCGGGCGACAAAATTCATGCTCGCGACCGGAATGACGCAGTTCGCCGATCACCTTTGGGAGACCCTGAAAGCGAGCAGAGCGCTCGCCTTCGATCTGCGTCGATCCGGCCGCAGTTTCCCGATCGGCGCACTGGCACAAAACTGGGACCGGGAGTTCCCCAGACTTGATAGCGAGACACGCCGCCTTCTGCTGATCGACCTTGTTGAGCAAGGCGACGCTCCCAGCCTAGCGCTCAGCGTAGAAGCTGCAGCAAAGGACCAGAGTGCCGACGTGGTGTCGGGCGTGATCGACTATCTCGATTTTCGGGACGAACGCGCATCGCTGGACCATCTGCTCGACAGTCTGCCAAAAGCGATTTGGGCCGAACTCGCCCGTAGCCGCTTGCCGGACAATCTCGCCGATCGGCATCGCACACGCTGGCTGCGCCAACGTCGCAAGCGATTCAAGCGAGCCGAGGGCTTTGAATGGGTTAACCTGGCGCTGGAATTCGACTGCGCAAAACCGGCGGCGATCATTGATGCGGCATTAGATCTGAAGTCGGACAACCATTGGTCCAGCTACGAACTGGAACAGCGTCTATTCGAGCGCTTTCCAACCTTTTTCCAGGCAGCGCTGGTGTCACGGCTACTGAGTGACGGCCACCTACCGTACCGAGCATCGCAATATCTCATCGATGTTGAACCGGCCGAACAGGCGACGCTGCTCGCTATTGCTCAGTCGAAGGACACGCATTTCCACCGCCGGCAGCTTGCGGCGCAGCTGCTTGGACCGGACGCTGTCACCGGGCTGACCGATCATATGATCGCCTGCGCAGGAAACCGCGACGCGCTGCGCGCACCCGAGACGCAGGAGGTACGCGACGCATTGCGCAGCGTCCGCCTCAATCTGTTGGTGCCGGATGTCCTTGGGCGGGCCGTCGCCGATGCTGACCAGGCGGCGGTCCTCATCTCGCTCCTGGCGGACTGGCGTGGCGCAGATGAAGAGCGCCGTTTCACTGTCTCGCCTGAGGAGAGTGCATCGTTGATTGAGCGCGCCCAGAACTGGGCGGCATTGCTCCTCGCGCATCCTGATCTGCGGCGCTACGATCTGGCCGAGCTGGGTCGCCTGATCGGCCGGCTTGCCGATGTATCGCTGCTGCCCACCTTGATGAAAATCTGGGACCGGGATCGCACCCAACAGGCGGAAGAACGCGCTACGCGCGCGGTCAACCCGCATGGGCCGCGCGCAAGCGAGGCCTTTATGGGCTATGACAACCAGTATCGCGCTGCGGTGCTGGCGATCAGTGGCGACGCCGCGATCAGTACCATGATTGAGCGACTTGATGATCCTGTTTGGGAACCTGATTCTGCAATCGTGCTCGGGCAGTTGCTGGAGGTCGATCCGGTCGAGCGCGGTCCGATGGGGCCGAAAATGGACGATCTGGCCACACGTCATGCGCGGCTGCTCGAACGCAGCGCCAGCTCACCGCACCCTGTCGCCGCACGACTGATCGACAGGATCGATGCGCTTGTTGCTCTGGGCGACGTGGATTCGATCGCACGTGCGTTTCAGCTCGCCGGTCCGGTCACGCTTATGAATTACGGCAACCGCCGCCCAAGCCTGTTGAACCTGATCGAGGTGGGCAAGGATAACGGACTGCTGCGGGATTTCTGCAAGGCATTTACAGACCGGGGAGAGTTTCTTCCGGCCCATATCGTTCGCCATGGTATCAGGCTCGGCGTCGCCGCCCTGGCGGCGATGAGTTGGGTTCATGACAACGATTATTGGCGCGTCGAAGACTGGTTGCGCCTTATCGCCTATGCCGATGATGCCGAAGCAGCGCTGCCCCCGTTCGATGAGCTGCCGGTCGAGCTGGTGCGCCAATATCGGCTGCGCGATCTGGTTTACAAAATGGGCTACTCGATATCGCCGAAAGCGGTCGCGGCGCTCGTGGAGCTGCTGCGACGGTCACCCGACCTGTTCGCCGAGGGTTGGCCAGAGGCTATTGCCAGAATCGGCAGCCCGGACGCCGGCCACGCCCTTCTTGATGCCTTAGGGACAGTATCCGGCGACACCAAGGAATGGCGCGACACCCATGCGCTCCGACAAGCGCTCGCCACGGTCGCGGCGCGACCGGGAGAGGTGCGGACCCGAGCGATGACGATGCTTCGAGAGACCCGCCATCCAGCCAAAAGGGCGGCTCTAGCCGACGCGCTGGCGCAGACGATGGACGAGCAGGATGCCATGGAGCTTCTGACCTATGTCGCCGAGACCGGCGACGCCGTGATCGCGCGGGTGCTGGTCGATAGGCTTGAGCACGCAGCAGTATCGCGCCTCCCGATCGAAGGCATGTCCAATGCATTCGAACTGGAGGGCGCGCCTTTGCCGCGGTTGCGGCAATTGGCCTTCCGCCAACTGCTCACGAACCCAAAGCATACGGCGCTGCGATCCTGCCTGCAGGCGATCGACCATCTGCGCGATGAATATGGCAAACCCATCAGCGAACCATATCATCCCGACATCGAAAGCGGTCATGCCTGGCCCACCGCGGCCGAGCCGCTTTGGCTTGCTCTCGGGCCTCACGTTGAGCCGAGGCCCTGAGCATGGACCCGCGCACCATTAAGGCGCTGGCCGAGATGACCGACGAAGGCCGCTTCGAGCAAATGGCGCTGGCCATCCTCCATCATGCGGAGCCGATCTGCGCAGGCCTGCTGCAGCAAGGCGTCAACGCGAGCGGTAAAACCCGCGCATCGCCGGTCGACAATATTGGGTTCGTGCGGGGAGCGACGCGGCCACATCTGATCGCGTCTCACCACACCACTGCCGTCGAGAGAGACCTCCGTACAAAGTGGATGACCGAGCCGTCAGATGCCGGGAGTGCCAGGATCGGCGATATCGCGAAGACGGCCAAGATCGTCGCGGAGGAGCGGGAGCGAACGCCTGATCTCATCGCCACCCTGTTCCTGACGACAAATCGCGAACCGGACGAAACGCTTGTGCGCGATGCTGTCGCGTTGGGCGCCAAGTTCGGGATTACCATCGATATCTGGTCGCGGGTCCGGTTGGCGCGGGTTCTCGATCTTGATCCGATCGGCCAGTCGATCCGCCGCACCTTTCTCGGGATCGAGCAGGAACTGTTGTCGCCCGATCTGTTCGCCGACCTGTCCAGATTGAGCCTCGGCGTGCTGGCACCGTCGGGGCTATCGAGCAGTTGGATCGCGCGCGACGTTGATCGGCAATTTCTCCAGTCCCGCCGGCCGGTGAGCTTTGTGATCGGCGAGTCCGGCTCGGGAAAGACGGTCGCATGTCTCCGGGCAATGACGCACTGGATCGCCGGGGGCGGGTTCGCGCTCATTCTTCCGGAAGATATTATTGACGCAGCTACTTCGCTCAGCGGTGCCGTTCTGACCGGATTGCGGCGTCTCCATCCCGCGTTGGCCGACACGCCTGGCGCCCTGTCGCTAGCCTCTACAACCCAACCCCTCCTGCTGGTGATCGAGGATATCAACCATTCCGCCAATCCCGGTCGGGCAATCGAGAAGGTGGCGCGATGGGCCGGCGAGCCGGTGGCGGACGAGCAACGTGGCGCACCGGCGTGGCGGATATTGTGTCCGGTCTGGCCGCGCGTTTTGAATGGTCTTTCCGAACAAGGCCGTCGCTTGGCCGAACCGCTACTTGTGCAAGCCAAGCCCTTTACCGAGCATGATGGCATCGCAGCGCTGGAGGCCAAGGCACAGACGATCGGATATCCGATCAGCAAAATGGCCGCCTACGCGCTCTCAACAGCGCTGGGCAACGATCCACTTCTCATAGGCCTGCACGAACTTGGTGCGACATCGACGGCCGATACCGTGATCGCTGATTTCGTGGAGCGCTCGCTCCATCGTTGTGAGAACCGTACCGGGACACCCGCCAGCGAACTGCGTATCGCCTTGGTGGAAATGGCAAAACAGATGCTGCAACGGCGCCAGCTTGCCCCGACCTGGAGCGACGTTTCGGGTTGGCCCTCCCTCCATGCCCAGGTCGATGCTCTGCGGCAGCTTTTTGCGCATGGCGAGGTCATTCGCCTGGAGGGCAGCGCAGCCAGGCAAAAGGTCGGTTTTCGCCACGATCGTGTGCGCGATCATCTGCTGGTCGTGGCGGCGGCAGCGCTTCATGATGTCGCGGCGCTTGATGAAGATGTCGTAACCGATCCTTATCTGGCAGCAGTCTTTGGGTCGCTGCTGCTCGATCGCCTCGACGATCGCCCGCTTGTCGATCGTGTTTGCGCAGGCAACCCATTGGCGATTTTCCACGCACTGAAGCGTACGCATCATGGGACCGAACCCAGGTCAGTGCTGATGGAAATCGCCGCAAAGTGGCTGGCGGCAGCGGAGAACCGCAGCAAGTACAAAAGCGCGTTGCGGGCCGAAATGGCAGTGGTCCTGATGGACGCGGAGGGACCAGATATCATCCCGCTCGCCAGATCGTTCCCGGAGAGCACCCCACATAGCCGGATGGCGCGCCTACGAAATGGCGAGATCGAGGCGGGTATCGAGGATTGCCTCGAACGCCAGTTTTACAATCGTGCGCAATGGCGTGAGAGACAGATCGAACACGCCAGGCTCACCCATGCCGCCACTCTGTCTGACGCGCTTTCCGCAAGGTTGCGACAGCCCACGATAGATGGCGATGTTCGCGCAGCGCTCCTCAATCTCGCAGGGAGCATAGCCGATCCGAGCCTCTTGCCGGCGATTGGCGCGAGCTGGGACACTGATGAAGGCCGTGTCGACCGGCTTGACGACTATCTTTGGGCCTTCGCCTATTGCTGCACAGCGGACAACGCCGAGCAGGTGCTCAGTCCAATTTGTGCAGCCTGGGGAGGATTGCCACAGGAACGAAACGGAGGAATGCCTTCGCCGCGCGACGATCTGGCCGACAGCGGCATCCGCTGGTCGTTCGAGCGTCGTCCCCCTGGCCCGGCCATTGATTATCTAGTCCAACGCGGCGAACAGGACGATCTTGCCTGGCAGATTTACTATCTGCTGCATGGTGTCGATCACCCGGCCGCCGTCCGGTTTGCGGTCCGCGCGATGGCACAGGCTCGGGCGAAGTCAGAGCAATGGTACTATGTCAACTTCCGCAACGGAGCGGATCACTGGCAGCGCTACGCTGATGAATACGGCATCCACATGTCGGCTGATAACCGCGCATGGCTCCGCGCACTCTGGCAGGATGGCGCTCGCGATGCGCATGAGCGCATCGCCGCCTTCGATCTATGGGTCTCTAGCTGGGGTGATGACGATCTCGGCCATTTGCGCACCCATCAGAGCGATGCGCTGCTGAGCGATCGGATTCTGAGGCGACGGCTTGAGCGCGGTGATGTCGACGCCGTCCCACTTCTGCTGCCAAAGTTGCAGGGGGAACAGACGCGCTACTGGTGGCAGTTCACCCGGACGGTCTGGTCAGATGATCTCACCGGCGCGTTGCGGGATGCATTCGCGCAGCGCGCAGCCGAGGTCGCGCAATCCGAAAACCTCCGCTACGAAATCGATCACGCGCTGTTTGAAGCGCTCATCCGACTTCCGACGGCAACAGCCGAGGCATTGTTGCAAGAGTATTGGGAGTCGGTTTCGACATCGCCAGAACTTGTTCAGGCCGCACTCTATCTGGCGACCCCACCCTTGCTTGAACTGGCAGCGACCGCCATCGCCGCGTCGCCCGACCCCACCGGACTGTTCAAATTCCTGACATCGCACTTCGGGGTGAAACAGCGAGGGCATCCTGGCCTCACCCGGCCAGAACAGATTGCCGGCCTGGCACCCTATTTCGATCTGATAGAGGAAAAGGACCTCGACTGGCTGGCCGAGGGCTGCAACGCGGTTGGATGGTTCGATCTGCGGCGACGTTTGTTCGATCCGAAAATCCCCAACTCTTCCGAATGCTGGACCGAGGCGCGCCTCCCCGGTCTGTTTGACCGGTTGGCGGAAGAGAAGCGTTTCGTCTCGCTCGACATCGAGCGCGTCTTGGAGACCGGCTTGTCATGGCCGGCGGTGGCTGCTGCGCTGAAAGATTGGATCAAGGAGCGGCCCCACGAGGACGCGCTTCGCCTTGCCGCTGAAATCTTAGAGGACAACGCCCGGCGCGTTGATCTCGATATTCTTTGGGCTTGGCCCGGTAAGATGACGGACAAGGGGCAAGCGCTGATTGCAAACACCGAATTTATCGTGCGACATCGGACGGTGGATTGATCGTGCCAGGACGCCTGACAGTCTTCCGGCGCGACTGCGGGAAACTGCCTGCGCGTTGCCAGGCCTTATCGAGCGCCTGCCAATGAAGGGTGCGGTATCATCGTCGACTCCGCGATTTGGTCAGAAAATCAGTGATTACCCGGTGATTACTTCTGCCCGCGGGCCTTCATAGAGTTGAGTAAAATGTCTTAATTTATCAATATTTTAAAGGAGTTTGGTGCCTATGGTCTGGTATTTCCGCTATCGCCGCCGCGACACCCCGGCCAGCGCCACATGAGCGGCGGGCGCCGCCGCTGGACCGTGCGCCGCACGCGCGCGCTCGTCCGGCACAGCGGCCCCACGTCGCTCCTGTTCCGCCGCCGCTTCGCGTTGATGGGCGGCGCGGTGCTGGTCGGCCTTGCCGCCCTCGCCTTTGCCTGGGCGGCCGATGAAGCGAGCGAGGCATTCCACCGCCTCGCCACCGCCAACCGCTATCTGCCGCTGCTCCTGACCCCGCTCGGCTTCGCCGCCCTCGCCTGGATCACGCGCAGCATCGCGCCCTTCGCTGGGGGATCGGGCATCCCGCAGGTGATCGCCGCCACCCAATTGCCGGAAAAGGTCGGCCGCTGCCTGGTCGATTTGCGCATGGCCCTGCTCAAGGTCGTCCTGACCATCGGCGGCCTGCTGATCGGCGCCTCGGTCGGTCGCGAAGGCCCCACGGTCCAGATTTCCGCCGCCATCCTGGCGCGCTTCCATGCCCTGCTCAACGTGCCGCTGCGCGCATCGGTGATGGTCGCCGGTGGCGCGGCCGGCGTCGCCGCCGCCTTCAACACGCCGCTTGCCGGAATCGCCTTCGCGATCGAGGAACTGGCCTCCGCCTATGAACAGCGCATGACGCTGCTGGTCATCACCGCCGTCATCATTTCGGGCATGGTCAGCCTCGGCCTGGCCGGCGACTATGTCTATTTCGGTGCTGTTGCGGCCCATCTGTCGCTTCCCGCCGCCATTCCGATTGCGCTGCTGGCGGGGGTGATGGGCGGCCTGTCGGGTGGCCTGTTCGCGCGCCTGGCGCTTGGCGCCGCCACCGCCCGCAATCGCGTCACCGACTGGACCCGCGCCCATCCGGTCTGGTTCGCCACCGGCTGCGGCATGCTCGTCGCGCTGATCGGCGTCGCCTCGGGCATCACCTGGGGGACCAGCTACGCGCCCGCGCGCGACCTGATCACCGGCGGCGACCAGCCGCTCTGGTTCGCGCCGGCCAAGTTCCTGAGCACGCTCGCCACCAGCGTCTCGGGCATTCCCGGCGGCATCTTCGCGCCTTCGCTCGCCACCGGGGCGGGCTTTGGCAATCTGCTGCGCTGGGTCTTCCCCGAAGACCAGGCCAGCGCCGTCGTGCTGCTCGGCATGGTCGCCTATTTCACCGGCGTCGTGCGGGCGCCGCTGACCGCCGTCATCATCATATCGGAAACCACCGGCAGTCGCGGCTTCATGCTGCCCCTGCTCGGCGCCGCGCTGGTCGCCGATGCGGCGGCCCAGCTCCTGTGCAAGGAACGGCTTTATCACGGCCTGTCGCGCAATTTCCTCGAACGCGCGCGCGCCGCCGCCAACTGAACCGGCGCCGTTTCAGTCGCCTGCCCGCTTGCCCGCCAACCAGATTTTATGGGTGACATGCTCACCGCCGGCAAAGGCCGGGATATTCACCTCTTCGACCGCGAACCCGACGCTGCCCAACCGGTCGACGAAGGCATCGTCGGCATAGGCCGACCAGATGGCGAGTGTGCCGCCGGGCTTGAGCGCGGCATGGGCCGCGCGCAGCCCCCAGGCGCAGTAGAGCCGTTCGTTGGGCAGGTGGATCAGGCCATCGGGGCCATTGTCGACATCCAGCAGGATCGCGTCGAAACCGGCCTCCGTGCGCTCTATCACATCGTGCACATCCGCCATTTCAAGCGACAGCCGGGGATCGGCGAGATAATCGTGAAACAGATGCGCCAGCGGGCCATTGGCCCAGGTCACGATCTTTGGCACCAGTTCCGCGACCGTGACCCGGGCCGTGGGCGGCAGCACCGCCAGGGCCGCGCCAAGCGTAAACCCCATCCCAAGACCGCCGATCAGAATCCGGCTTTCCGGGTCGATCAGTCGCCGGCATGCCAAGGTCGCGAGCGCTTCCTCGGAATGACGGACCTGATTGCCCATCAGCTCCTCTTCGCCGAAACGGATCGAATAATCCGTGCCGCGCCGCCACAGCCGCAACAACCCGCCATCGGGAAGCTCCGCCGTGTCGACCAGTTCCACGCGCATATGGGCATCAGATGTGGCCAGCATGGCGCGCGTCCTTCATGAATGCCGGCCCAGCCGGAAAGCCAATCGTGCCATCGCACGCGAAACCCTGCCCCGCCGGCCCGGCGCAGACAGGGAATATCCGGCACATGCCTTCACCGATCATTTGGTCGCATATTGTCCGGATTCGGCATTGAAGACATCGCGCGCGAAATTGCGGGCGGCCGTCGCCGTCTTGAAGAGCTCCGTCTGCAACTGGGATGTTACCAGCGGATAGCCTTGCGAATTATAGCGCGTCTCCCGCACCGTGAGCCGGAAATTCCCGTCCTCATCCTTGTTGATCAGAAAGGGTTGCACTTTTTCACGAGACATATTCGCTCCTGGTTGGGGGACAGCAGGCCGGCGGCGCGAACGCCCCGCCGGTAGAAAAATCTGGTCAGCCCAGCACGGCGGCAACGATCCGCTTCAGTTCGCTGCTGGACAGGGTGGCGGACACCGGTCGATGCGACGGGTTGCCCAATGGCAGCAGGCTCGCGCCTTTGCCGGCCTTGGATATGGTTTTCATGGGATAGGTCCTTGCGGCATCATGCCGCGACAATGGGGTGGCTGCTCGAAAATGAAGGGCGGGATCGCCCCGGCGCGGCTGCCGGGCCTGCGGCCCACAGGATGCGCCACGGGCCGTCACGATGACGTCCGCTTTTTCCGAGCGAGATAGCGCGCATCGCGCGCTGCTTTGCGCTCCGCTTCGGTCAGCACCGGCTTTTGCCGTGCTGCTGCTGCGGCGGCGTCCTGCGCCTTCGCATGCTTGACCGCCTTGGCGGCGAGCAAGGCATGCTGGCGCTTCTCCCGCTTGGCAGCTTCCTTGGCGAGTCGACTGGCCAGGCGGGCGGCTGCGGCAGCCTCATCCACGGGCGGCTTCGCCCGCAGCTGTTCGAGTGCCCCTGTACGGGCACGCGCGGCGGCACCGATGCGCTCCTGAAAGCCTGGCTCCTTGTATCTTTTCATGCGGTTGAAAAATATCCTGTTCTATATGCGTATTGAAATGGCCGGCTCGGCCACATGATGATGCGGCGTGACCGGTCCCGAATGTCCGATGGACCCGGCCCCTTGAGCGGGGCAGGCCCCTTGCGCGGATGTCGATGGCGATGATCCGTCGATATTCCCGATTGTTGCATCGCGACCGCGGGCCGCACCTGCGCTGGGGAAATTATCTGCTTTAGCGATCACGCAGCCTGCCCATGTCCCGTCCTTCATTGGGAAGCGCGACAATTCGCGCATCCTGGCTTCATGAGGGCAATAGGGGACAAAGGGAGAGCCGTAGCGGCCCGATACCCGTCAAAGTCGACGTTCAGCGACATGCTTGTAGCACGCATCGCCGCACATTGGAACTGCGCGCGGAAATAAGGCGCTCCGCCGCCGCTCGCGCCGAGGGATACGACAGGGGCAACACTGCCGATCAGGGCCTTTGATACCCGGATCGCACGATGGGGCCGGCGTGATCGATACCCGTAGATGATCGGGCCGGACCGCCCGATTATATCCGCACGGCCGGGAGTTCCGGATTGCAGGGCGTGTTTCACGCTTCGGCGGCGTTGCCGCCCGATACGATCGATCGGATCGAAAGCGGCTCTAGCCTTCGGCCCGCAATGTGTCGGCCAGTTGCTGGATCTCGTCGGGATTGAGCACCCAGGTGCGCGTCTTCTGTCCCTCGCGATGGACCGGCTGGGTCAACAGGATGCGCGCCTGTTCCCGCGCAGCAGGCTTGAACAGCCTGTAATGGATAGCGCAGTCACGGATCGTGGCGATCAGCGGCGCCTTGCCGTCCAGATCGATCATGGTTGCGGGCTGATCCCAGGGAATGGTGGATGTAATGGCCATGGCCCAACAGACCATCGGCAGGTGCAAAAATCAAGAAAAAGGCGCTGGTCACGCCCGTTTCAGGTCGTGGCGAATGGTCGTCCCGGCGCCCGCATCCCCCCGGAAGCGGGCGCCGCGCCGGGCTCAGTTCGCCTTGGAGAGGTCCACCTTCTCCACCCATTCGGGGTAGAAGGTCGGCTCGCGATTGGACCAGCCGACCGCCGTCGCCGCCGCTTCGCTGATCGACTGCAGCAGCAGCCGGCGCTTTTCGGGATGCAGATGTGGCAGGCTGGCGGCAGCGCAAAAGGCGCCCGGCAGCCAGGGCCGCGCGCCTGCGCCCAGCAGCCGCTCATACAGGAAGCGATAGGCCGAAAAACTTGCCAGCCGGTCCTGCCCTAGGTCAAAGGCCGATATCGTCACCAGCGGCGCCATGAACGGTTCCACCTGATCGAGGCCGCTGTCATCGGGCACATGCGCCTTGATCTCGTCAAGCCGGCCATAGATGCGCGCCTGGGCGCGGATGCTGGCTTCCTCGACCATGTCACGCGACCACAGCTTCATCGCGTCGCGCCGATGCAGCCCGATATCGAGCGATCTGCGGATATATCTCTGCGTGGCCGACGGGAAACTGGCGAATTCCCGCAATTCCGCCAGGGTGATGGCCCCGTCCGCCGGTCTTGCACTCGTACCCATGCTCTTGCCCTCCGACTTCAAGTCGATCAGCAGATCATGCACCTCACATGGTTAGCAAAGGCTTAATGAGGGCCTGTCCCACCGATTGGGACAAGGGAACAGATTTCGTTTTGCAGTGCAACATGATATTTTTGTGAAATGCGACAAGCGGAGGATTCAGCCCTGCGCATCAATCGCTTCCGGCGCCAGCAGCCAGGCGAGCGCCGCATCGGCATCGTCGAAAATCTGCAGATAGGGCTGTCGCATTTCCCGCTTCACCTGCAATCGGGCGATGGCGCTGGCGGTCACGATCGCAATCCGCCGCGCCTTGGGGAAATCGCCCAGATGCGTGCGGAATGCCTGCACCGCCTCCTGCGGCTGCACCGCACTCGCGCGCATGTCCATCCGCAGCAGATAGCCGGGGGCAAAGCCTTCGGCGCGAAAGCGCGCCTTGCACTCCTCGCCATAGCGCGCCACCGCCTCGGCGGTGAAAAGCTGGGACCAGCTAATGTCCAGCAGGTTCAGGTCATGGCGAAAATCGATGCGGTACATGGCTGCATGCCTGCCACGCCGTGGTTAAGAATTCGCTGAAGGCCGGCGCTGCGCCCGCCCGTTCAAGCCGCCCGCTCAGCCGGGACGCCGCTCCAGCACCGCGCCGATCATGCTGCGCCAAACCGCCACGTCGCCGGCCTGTGCCATCTGCGCATCGGGCTCGCGCAGGGTATGCAATATGGCATAGGCATCATCGACATGGGCGGGCCAGGCCGCATCCACCGCATGGGCCGCGTGCGGGTCGCTGCCGCCGCCATTCAGGCTCAGCTGGCGACCGGCCAGGACGCGGGCGATACGTTCGATTGCGGGCGTGGCGGAAGTCGGCATCGTCGATAGCTCCTCTCTCGCGGCGAGCCGGTCGGCCGACGGGAACCGGCGGACCATGCTCAGCTGTCTGGAATAACATGAATTTGCGGCGGGGGCTATCGGCCCTCCTTCCCCGGAAAGCCCGACGATGGCACGGGGTCGCCATGATCGCCCGGCTGGGTCGTCGCCGGCGGGTCGGATGCGTCCATCGAATCCTTCAACCCCTCGTCCAGCTTCTCTTCGCGGTCGACCGCATGATCCTGCGCATCGGTCGGACGCGCGTCATCCGCCTCTTCGCGGCTATGGGTGTTGATGTCGGTCATGGCGTCTCTCCTGCCTGTTCTGCTGCCGGCCCGTTCTGCGGCCTGTCGCGAAACCAACCGATGGCGCCCGCCTGCGGTTCCGGCCCGCCGCCGCTTCGACCAACCGCCAAACCGCTTCGACCAGCATCGCGCCCAAGGGGCGACAGCGGCGCCGGGCTGGCGTAAACAGGCGATATGACATTTGATTCCGAAGACGGACCGCGCGGCGTCGCCCCCGCCGTCGCCCTCTATTCCATCATTGGCTTCTGGTTCTTCTATGCCGTCCTCATCAGCGTGCGCGCGGTCATCGTCGGGTTTGAAGCCCAGGGCGAAATGGCTGCCCGCCGCGCCGTGGTGACGCTGATCGGCATCATCGTCACCTGGGTCCTCTATCTGGCCATGCGCCGTTTCGACGAAAAGCCGCTGGTGATGCGTGTCATCGCCGCCTTTTCGCTGGCCGCCCCCTTCGCGCTCGCCATGGCCGTCGCCAATTACTACATCTTCAACATCTATGACCCCATGAGCATGTTTCCCGACATGGACCCGCAGAAATATGCGGCCAAGGATCATGCCCTGTCCGACATATTGGACGATGCGCTCAGCCGCTATTTCTTCCTCTCCGCCTGGGCCGGCCTCTATCTCGGCCTGTCCTATGCGAGCGAGGCGCATCGCACCGAACGGCGTGCCGCGCGGCTGGAACGCACCGCGCAACAGGCCGAACTGCGCTCGCTGCGCTATCAGGTGAACCCCCATTTCCTGTTCAACACGCTCAACTCGCTCTCCTCGCTCGTCATGAAGGATCGGCGCGACGAGGCCGAACAGATGATCATGTCGCTGTCCAACTTCTACCGCACCAGCCTGACCGGCGACCCGCTCGACGATGTCCCGCTGGCGGAGGAGGTCCATCTCCAGAAACTCTATCTGGACATCGAGGCGGTACGCTTTCCCGAGCGGTTGACGACGCGGATCGACATTCCCCCCGCCCTGCTCAACGCCTGCGTGCCCGGCCTCATCCTGCAGCCCTTGGTCGAAAATGCGATTAAATATGGCGTCTCGCGCACCTCCAGCCCGGTGACGATCGCGATCAGCGCGCGCGAAGGGGATGATGGCCTGCTGCATATCCGCGTCAGCGACAATGGCGACAAGCCGCCCAGCGACGCCGACCGCGGCAGCGGCATCGGCCTCACCAACGTGCGCGATCGCCTGACCGCCCGCTTTGGCGACCAGGGCCGGATCGACTATGGTCCCCGCGCCGATGGCGGCTTTGCCGTCGACCTCACCCTTCCCATCATCCGCCGGGGCTGCTGACGCCGATGTCCATCCGCACCATGATCGTCGATGATGAACCGCTCGCGGTGGAGCGGCTGCAGATGCTGTGCGCGCGCGAACCGCGCATCTCGCTGGTCGGGACGGCCAGCGATGGCGAGGCCGCCCTGCGCCTGATCGAAGGGCTGCGCCCCGACCTAGTCCTGCTCGACATCGCCATGCCGCTGCTCGACGGTATCGGCGTCGCCCGCGCCGTCGGCCGGATGGGCATCCGTCCCGCGGTCATCTTCGTCACCGCCTTTGAAAGCTTCGCGGTCGAGGCGTTCGACCTGGCCGCCGTCGATTATCTGCTCAAGCCGGTCGCGCACGACCGGCTGGGTCGTGCCGTCGACCGCGTCGAACAGGCGTTGCGCAGCCGGGACGGCGAAGCCGATGCGGCGCCCGCCGACATCCTGCCGGCGCCCGAATGGGCCGATGAATTCTGGGTGCCGCACCGGTCCGAACTGATCCGCATCGCCGCCAGCCAGATCGACCGGATCGAGGCGGAACGCGATTATATGCGCCTCCATGTCGGCGCCCATTCCTATCTGCTGCACCAGACCATCAGCTCGCTGGAGGAACGGCTCAATCCGCAGGAATTTGTCCGGCTGCACCGCTCCCATATCGTGCGCCGCCCGCATATCGCCCGGCTGCGCCACGATGGCAGCGGCGTCTGGTTCGCGGCGCTGGCCGACGGCAATGAAATCCGCATCGGCCGCACCTACCTCGCCAATGCGCGCGCGCTGACCGGGCGCTGAAGCCGCCGCCTCTGGCACGAAAAAATGGCCCGGCTTTCACCGGGCCATTTTTTTCGTGCCGCGAGCTATTGTCAGTTGCCGACGACGGGCCGGACATCCTTGCCGGCATCGGCATAGCGCTGGCCGCTTTCGGCGCGGGCGATCGCGGTGGCGACCGGCGCCTCGACCCGGGCGATCGCGGCGGCGCGACAGGCGGTCATCGCCGCCAGGTCGGTCGTGGCGCAGACCTTGTTGGCTGCCCGGGCGATCCGGGTGCGCAGCTGCTGCTGGTCGGCCTGGCGGGTCAGGTCGAGATCGCCGAAGCGAACCTGGGTCGTGCGGCCGTTGGAGATGAACTCCTCGGCCGAAGCGGCACCGGCCGTGCCCATCAGGGCAAGGGTACCAAGGGCGGCGATGATCTTCGTGGTGGCGAACATGGCGATGTCTCCTCAAACTTGTGTCTGCACCCGGCGCCGCCAAGGGGGGGCATGTGGCGCGGTCGGGTGCGAACGGTCCGGCGGATCTTCAGGGGGGGGCTTTGCGCCGTTTCCCGTTCGCCCATTCTGTGTACGCCGCGTCGCGCGCCGATGCCCGGCCGCTTCGACCGGCAACCATCCCCATCGTCCAACGACAGCGCCGTCGACAAAGCGCGGACGACGAAGGACGAACGACGGGTCGCACGCTCGCAATGTCCGAAAACTGTAGCATTTCCGTAGGGGAAAACCCTGACCACAACGACCGGCGGATATGAAAACGCCCCCGGCGCAAGGGAAGGCCGGGGGCGTATCCGGATGCTGTCGGGCACTCCAGATCCTGCAAAACTCTCGCCGGTACCACGGCGCCAATGCCCGTGAACCGTCGCTTAACGCGCCGTCCTCTGGCCCGTTGCAGTGTCAGAATAATGACGAAACGCCACATTCGGATCATCGTTCGATGATCCGCCGATCAAAACCGCCGGGCGGCATGGCCGGGGGACGAACCGTCCATCCCGATCCACCAACGACATCAGCCCTCGATCGCGGGCAATCCGGCGCTGTCCAGCGCCCGCGTCAGATAGGCGGCAAAGGCCGGATCGCGCGCCGGCAGCCGGTGGCGCAGCCAGGCCAGCGCCACCAGCGCGCGCCACGCGGCCAGCGCCTCGGCCTCCATCCGCGCGGCCTTGCGATAATGGCGGACATAATAGGCGGTGACGCCATCGCGGACCGCGCCTTCCCACCATCCGCCCGCCTGCCCGGGGCCAAAGCGCATCAGCATCTCGCTGCGCACCACGTCGGCCGCCGGCGCCGCGCGCGCAGCCTTGGACCAGTCGATCACCGCCAGCCCGTCCGGTGTCACGATCAGATTGGCGGGGTGCAGGTCGCCATGCGACAGAAGGTCGCCCTCGATCAACTGGTCCAGCCGGTCGATCGCCACCGCACGCAACCGTTCGCCCACCGGCGCCATCTCGATATCCTCGGTCAGGATCGCCTTGCGGCTGCGCAGCAGCGGCACGCTCTGGCCATGGATCTGCCGCTGCAGCCGGGCCATCGCCCGCATCGCCCAGCCGACGCGATGGGGATGGCGCCAGATATAGTGGAGCAGGTTCGGTCCCTCGACCTCGCTATAGATAATGCCCTGCCGCCCGGCGACCTCGCCCAGGCCCAGCGCGCGCGGGACCGGCAGCCCGGTCGCCTCGATCGCCTGCGCCATCGCATATTCGCGGGTGATGATGCTCTGGTCGACACCGTCATGGAACAGCTTGAGCACCCGGCCCGGCTCAAGCCGATACACCGCCGCACTCGCGCCCTCGGCGATGAAGGTGGAAGGATCGGGCAGGCTCATCCCGCCAGCCTCTGCCGCAGCCGCGCCGGATTGACCAGTGATTTTCAGGACGCGCCACCCCGATCATGACGGAAAGGCGCGCCCCGAACTTTCAGCCCCTGGCTCTACCAGCTGCCGAATTTACCAGCCGAAGGTCATGCCGACCCGGCCGCCGGTCGAACCCTTGACGGTCGAACCGGCAAAGCCGCCGCTCATCCACACGCGCTCGGTGACCTGGGCCACTGCCGCGCCGGAAAAGCCCTGCTGGCCGCGATAGGTCGACAGGTTGAACGACAGGGCGAAGGTCGAATCCGGCGGCAGCAGCGTGCCCCCCATCGCCATGGCAGCGGCGATGCCGGCATTGGCCGCGCGCAGTTGCTGCTTCATGCCGACGACTTCGGTCTCCAGCGTGCCGACCCGGCCGCCAAGACCCGACAATTCGCCGACATCCAGCGCCGCCGTTGCCAGATTGCCCGCCGCATCGGTCGTCACCAGGCTGACTGCGCCCGCCTGGGCGGCCCGGCTGGCCGACGATGTGATGCCGGCGGCGGTATAGGTCGAACTGGCCGAACCCAGCGCCACCTGGCCCTGCCGGACGGTGGTGACATTGGCGCCGATCGCGATGCTATCGGCAAAGACCGCCTGGGCGCCATTACCCAGCGCGACCGCGCTCGCGCCATTGGCCGTGCTGGCATTGCCCAGCGCGACTGCGCCGTCGCCGGTGGCCGTGTTGTTGGCGCCGATCGCGACGGCACCGGTACCGGTCGCGACATTGGGATCGCCGATCGCCACCGCGCCATTGCCGCTCGCGCGATTGGCATAGCCGACCGACACGGCTGCGCCGTTGGTCGCCTGCGCGCCATTGCCGATGGCGACCGCGTTGGCGGCCGACGCGTTGGCAGCATTGCCCATCGCGATGGCATTGGCACCACTTGCGGTCGGGGCAGCACCCGATCCGTTGGCCGCGACATAGGCGGTGCGGGCCGCTGCCGCATCAGCGCTCACCTTGGCATCATTGGCGGTCGCCAGCGCGCTGTTGGCGGTGCCGGCGATGCCATTGGCGACGTTCAGCGCCTCGGTCGCGCTGCTGCTGGCGGTGCCGATCTGCGCCAGCGCATTATTGGCAATGTCGCGCGTCTCGTTGCCATAGGCGATCGCCGTATCCGCCTTCACGCCCGCCGCATCGGCAGACGCCTGCGCCGTCGCCGCATTGGCCAGCGCGCTGTCGGCGGTGGTCTGCGCGGTGGCCGCGTTGGCGAGCGCGCTGTCGGCCGTGCCTTGTGCCGCGGCCGCGTTGGCAAGCGCCGTGTTGGCGGTGCCTTGTGCCGTGGCCGCATTCGCCAGAGCGCTGTTGGCCGTCCCCTGCGCCGACGAGGCATCAGCCTTCGCGCTGTTGGCGGCATCCTGCGCCGTGGCCGCGTTGGCCAGCGCGGTGTCGGCCGTTGACTGGGCGGTCGCGGCATTTGTCATCGCCGTGTCGGCGGTGGACTGGGCCGTCGCCGCATTGGCCAAAGCCGTATTGGCTGTGCCATTCGCCGTCGCCGCATTCGCCAGCGCGGCGTCGGCGGTGGACTGGGCAGCCGCCGCATCGGCCTTGGCACCATCTGCCGTCGATTGCGCCGTCGCGGCATTGGCGAGCGCGGCATCCGCCGTGCCCTGGGCCGCAACGGCCAGGCCATTTGCAGCATTAGCATTGGTCCGTGCCATATTCGCTACATTCCGAACCTGGTCCAACTGGGCTAGATTCACCGCATCGGTTGCTTGGCTGCCCGCTGCGACATTGGTGATTTGCCTTTCGCTACCTGGCTGACCCACGGAAATAGAATTGTCCCTGCTCGCGAAAGAGAGTGTGCCAAGCGCAATGCTGTTGGTACCTCTGGCAGAAGCCCCATTGCCAATTGCAATAGAGGACACTCCGGTGGCTTGGGTATCGACACCGATCGCGACACCCCGCAATCCGGCTTGACTATTCGCGCCTAGCGCAGTTCCGAAATTTTCCGCCGAGGACTCGTTACCAACTACAACCGCGTAATTGGAGGAGACAGATTGCCCCAACTTCGTTCTGCCGACCACAACCGAAAACATTCCGCTAACGCTGGTCGCTTGGCCTATTCCGATCGACCCGACACCAGACACGTTAGCGCGATCCCCAATGGAAACTGCTCCCGAATTGGCTAATGCGTTTCGCCCGATGGTAACGGCGCCTGCTTGCGCAATGGCTTCTGCTCCCACCGCTACCGCAAAATCCTTTGCATCGCTCTGCGCGCCAATCGCAGTGTTATAAGAGCCATCAGCATTGCTCTTCGCCCCGATCGCGGTTTGATGCGATGGTCCGCTGGATTGCCTACTCCCCGCGAAAGCTCCGCCACCGATTGCTGTGCTGAAATCGTCAAAGGCAACGGCAGCATCGCCGACTGCAGTTGCATATTCACCGCCCGCGGCAGAATTCTTTCCGCATTCGGTCGCGGTACTGAATGGCGCATTGCATTCCACCGTATCGTCGGCGCGCGCCACACCGGCCGTGGCGAGCGCGCACAGGCTGATCCCCGTCGCGACGCTGCGCGACAGGCCAAATTTCTTCCTCATGAAAAAGACTACTCCTACAGACCAAAGGTGCAGTCGGAGGGGACGGCTCTCAAGCAATGCCCCGAATCATCCCCTCTTCCCCCACGAAGCGTGTCTTAATCGCGCCGAAGCGCTTCGCAAGTCATTGCAGGACGACCGGAAATCGCGCCCGCTGGCATCTTCCCCAGCCGGTTCCTATCTTCCGTAGCGTCACGGCCGGCACCCCTTGCCCCCACGGAACAAATCTGGAACAACGCCCCCATGAGTCTGACCCACATCTCCGTACGCGGCGCGCGCGAGCATAACCTCAAGGGCGTGGACGTCGATCTGCCCCGCGACAGCCTGATCGTCATCACCGGCCTGTCGGGCTCGGGCAAGTCCAGCCTCGCCTTCGACACCATCTATGCCGAGGGGCAGCGCCGCTATGTGGAGTCGCTCTCCGCCTATGCGCGCCAGTTCCTGGAGATGATGCAGAAGCCCGATGTCGAGCATATCGAGGGCCTCTCCCCCGCCATCTCGATCGAGCAGAAGACGACCAGCCGCAACCCGCGCTCCACGGTCGCGACCGTCACCGAAATCTACGACTATATGCGCCTGCTCTGGGCGCGCGTCGGCATCCCCTATTCGCCCGCGACCGGCCTGCCGATCAGCGCCCAGACCGTCAGCCAGATGGTCGACCGGGTGATGCTCCTGCCCGAAGGCACGCGCTTCTACCTGCTCGCCCCGGTCGTGCGCGGCCGCAAGGGCGAATATCGCAAGGAACTGGCCGAGTGGCAGAAGGCGGGCTACACCCGCGTCCGCATCGACGGCGAAATGTATCTGATCGAGGATGCCCCCGCCCTCGACAAGAAATACAAGCATGACATCGAGGTCGTGGTCGATCGCCTGGCGGTGAACGCCGACATGGCCACCCGCCTCGCCGACAGTTTCGAGCAGGCGCTCAAACTCGCCGACGGCCTCGCCTTTGTCGACCTGGCCGAGGGCGTGGTCCCCGGCCGCGAGGACGAAGTCCAGTCCACCGACAAGAAGATGAAGGGCGCCGGCATCCCCGCCAACCGCATCGTCTTTTCCGAGAAATTCGCCTGCCCGGTCAGCGGCTTCACCATTCCCGAGATCGAGCCGCGCCTCTTCTCCTTCAACGCGCCGCTCGGCGCCTGCCCGGCCTGCGACGGCCTGGGCGAGCGGCAGGAGTTCGACCCCGAACTGGTCGTCCCCAACGAAGCCCTCTCCCTGAAGAAGGGCGCCGTCGTCCCCTGGGCCAAGTCCAACCCGCCCAGCCCCTACTACATGCAGGTCTTGGGCTCCCTCGCCAAGGAATTCGGCTTCTCCCTCGACACCCCCTGGGCCGAGCTGCCGGGCGAAGTGAAGCTCATCATCCTCCACGGCACCGGCGGCAAGCCCGTCACCCTGCGCTTCGTCGACGGCAAGAAGAGCTATGAGGTCAAGAAGGCCTTCGAGGGCGTGATCGGCAACCTCAACCGCCGCCTGCTCCAGACCGAAAGCGCCTGGATGCGCGAGGAACTGTCCAAGTACCAGACCGCCATGCCCTGCGAGACCTGCCACGGCGCGCGCTTGAAGCCCGAGGCGCTCGCGGTCAAGATCGCCGGCGAGGACATTTCCGTCTCCACCCGCCGCTCGGTGGTGGACGCGCTCGCCTTCTTCACCGCCATGCCCGATGCGCTGGGTGACCAGCAGAACCAGATCGCCCGCGCCATCCTCAAGGAAATTGTCGAGCGCCTCGGCTTCCTCAACAATGTCGGCCTCGACTATCTGAACCTCGACCGCACCAGCGGCACCCTGTCGGGCGGCGAAAGCCAGCGCATCCGCCTCGCCAGCCAGATCGGCTCGGGCCTCTCGGGCGTCCTCTACGTCCTCGACGAACCCTCGATCGGCCTGCACCAGCGGGACAATGACCGGCTGCTCGTCACCCTCAAGCGCCTGCGCGACCTCGGCAACAGCGTCATCGTCGTCGAGCATGACGAGGATGCGATCCGCGCCGCCGACTATATTGTCGACATGGGGCCGGGCGCCGGCGTCCATGGCGGCACCATCGTCGCCCAGGGCACCCTGCCCGAACTCTTGACGCACAAGGACAGCCTGACCGCGGACTATCTCAACGGCACCCGCCGCATCGAAGTCCCGGCCAAGCGCCGCAAGGGCTCGGGCAAGAAGCTCACCGTCCACAATGCCCGCGCCAACAACCTCACCGGCGTCACCGCGTCGATCCCGCTCGGCACCTTCACCTGCATCACCGGCGTGTCGGGATCGGGCAAGTCCAGCTTCACCATCGACACCCTCTATGCCGCCAGCGCCCGCACCCTCAACGGCGCCCGCATCGTCGCCGGCCCGCATGACAAGATCACGGGCCTGGAAAATTGCGACAAGGTGATCGACATCGACCAGTCGCCGATCGGCCGCACCCCGCGCTCCAACCCGGCCACCTATACCGGCGCCTTCACCAATATCCGCGACTGGTTCGCCGGCCTCCCCGAAGCCCAGGCGCGCGGCTACAAGCCGGGCCGCTTCTCCTTCAACGTCAAGGGCGGCCGCTGCGAAGCCTGTCAGGGCGACGGCGTGCTCAAGATCGAGATGCACTTCCTCCCCGACGTCTATGTCACCTGCGATGTCTGCCACGGCGCCCGCTACAATCGCGAGACGCTGGAGGTGAAGTTCAAGGGGATGAGCATCGCCGACGTGCTCGACATGACGGTCGAGGATGCGGTGGAATTCTTCAAGGCCGTGCCGCCGATCCGCGACAAGATGGCGATGCTCGCCGAAGTCGGCCTTGGCTATATCAAGGTCGGCCAGCAGGCGACCACCCTGTCGGGCGGCGAAGCCCAGCGCGTCAAGCTCGCCAAGGAACTGAGCCGTCGCGCCACCGGCAACACCCTCTATATCCTCGACGAACCCACCACCGGCCTGCATTTCGAGGATGTCCGCAAGCTGCTGGAAGTCCTCCACGCCCTGGTCGAACAGGGCAACAGCGTCGTGGTCATCGAGCATAATCTCGATGTCATCAAGACGGCGGATTACATCATCGACATGGGACCGGAAGGCGGCGTGAAAGGCGGCGAAGTCGTCGCACAGGGCACGCCGGAGCAGGTCGTGAAGGAGAAGCGCAGCTTTACCGGGCGCTATCTGGCGCCGTTGCTTAACCAGAATAAGGCAAGTAACGTGGCTGCGGAGTGAATTAATCTGGGGGTAAGCACCGCATGTTCAACATTCACATCTTACGAGTTAAATGTGAAGGCTTACCCCAAGGAGATTTCCTTCGAGAGGCATCTAATCCTGTCGATGTAATTATCAAATCTTTCCAGTCCAAACCTACTGCAGACGTGGGACGTGGATCTGAATGGCACATAGGGAATGTGGAAGTCTTAAATGAGGGCGTCATCGGCTTTGCCATGGGCCGAACCCAAGCGGTTAAATCGCCACAATTTGATGAAATAACACATGACTTTCTTGAAGAAGAGGCCATGAGAGCGCCGTTTACGATTGGTGTATTCGATCCAAAAACTCAAACTTGCGGCATCATGCGAAAAAATGGCGTCTCGCAGAGCTCGAGCGAAATTGCTAGAAAACTTGAAAAATTACTAAATTCAGCTCCATTTGCAAAAGAATCAAATTACATCATCGTGGCAGAACCCATCCCAGACCCCGTTAATTTCATTCAAGCTATCATCAGCGCGCAGGCAGTAACGCGCTTCAGTTTTACGGTCAGCCCCCCAAACCCTCACGACGTAGACCGCCTCATTCAAGGTCCAGCCAAAGAGTTTACTAAGGAAGCTGGCGGAGAGCAGACAAAGATTGAGGTCGAAGGACCGGACTTGAATAGAGAGTTACTCCAGGATGTGACCAAGGCCGTCGCCGCTGATGGGCAGAAGGCCGCCGCGGACATCAAGCCGACAGAAGGAGGGCCTTCACGACGGGTACACCTATCAGGCAACCCCGTTGTTGAAAGAGTTACATCGGAACCTAGCCAATCTATATTTGAAAGTATGGTAGCCGCAACGCGCCGCGCCTACGCGCGCGTTCGGGGCACCGCGGTGTGACATGACGAATTTCTGGAAATGGGTTTTCAAAGGCGTAGAAAGCGCGCCGCCGGGCTACAAGAGCATCGTCAATGCGTATCTTTTTTTTCATGTGCTAATTGCACTTATTGCTCAAACACTGATCAAATCCGATCCATTCACTTTTGCGGGAAAAGCTCTTTTCCCAGCCGCATCAATATTAATCGGCATGTCGATGGCTTGGACGACAAGGGCATCCACGATTCTTCAAAGTAAGGAATTGCGTTCAGCGCTATTTAGCGCAGACAGGCCGGCGGAAGATTACGTATATGGATTTCAGTTAGCCATTTTGATTATTATAATCATGGTTACCTATGTTTCCGTAATGGCGGGAGGCGGATTCAATTTAATCGTTTTTGGAAATCCCATAGACCAATACGCGTCCGGCTTTTGGATGTATCTACTCCTAAGCATTTCTTTGAGAGAATGCTGGGGCGTAATAAATTTCACAAACATGTTAAGCATGTTGGAATATTATCGACAAAAATGACATATTACGACAATTTATTCAGAGCGACCTCATGAATAGACCGGCCCACCGTCAGTCAGCACGAACCTCAGCAGAACAAAAATCCGGCATTCAGCCCCTCGTTAACGAAGCCAAAGCTTATCCATTTTGGATCTAACACCGCAGCAGTCGCACCGTGATATAGCAATGTGGCTGCACCTCCGTTATGATTGCTCCATGACCAAGCTCACCCCCATCGAGTCCGAGTTCGCGACGACCGAGGATGCGGAAGCCCATGACGCATGGGTCCGAGCCAAGGTGGAACGTGCCCTCGCCTCCACCAAGCCGCGCATCCCGCATGACGCAGTCATGGCCAAGGCGCAGGCCGTTCTCGACAAATATAAATGACCCTGCCGGTCGTCTGGGATGACGAGGCAGAAACGGCCCTCCTGACCATCCTCGACTATATCGGCCCGCGCAACAAACTGGCAGCCGATCGCCTTTATGCCGCCATCCGGCACACTGCTGACAATCTGCCCAACCACCCTTATGCACATCGCCCCGGCCGCACGCCCGGCACGCGCGAAGCCGTGGTTCACCCCAATTATATCCTCATCTACCGCGTCGCGATCGAGGCGATCGAGATATTGACGCTCGTCCACGCGCGCCAGCAATATCCCTGATCTCCACGGCAACCGCTACGCAGGAATTGGTCTCCAGTGCGTCCAGACGGAGCCGGAGTCGAAGACGACCGTAGGGCAAAAGTGGGATCTTGCGAGTAACTCGAACCGAGACGCGGGTCTGGGTTCGACGCAGCGCACTTCAAGTACGTGAGCACCGGAACGCAGAAAGGCGCGCTTTGCAGGCCCGGATGGGCGCGCTGGTGGCCAATTCCTATTCCGCTGTCCTACACCCCGCCTTTCTGCCTACCCTTCCGGCAACGCACCCTCTTTCCCTGAAAGGGCCTTGCCATGTCCTGCGCATTTCCGCCGATCACGCCGCCCCTGCCGGACACTATACCCACGCCCGATCCGCAGCGGCGGGTCGATGGCTGGAGCCCGGCGCGCCAGCGGCGCTTCCTGGAGATACTCGCCGCCACCGGCGTCATCATGCTCGCCTGCGAAGGGGTGCGCATCACCGCGCGCTCGGCCTATACCTTGCGCATCCGCCATGACGGCGCCGCCTTTCGCCTCGGCTGGGACGCCGCGATCCTGATCGCCCGCGCCCGCCTTGCCGACGATCTACTGTCGCGCGCGATCATGGGCAGCGAGGAGACCATCCGCAAGGATCCCGACAATTACGAGGTCCGCCGCCACCGCCATGACAATCGCCTCGCCATGTCGATGCTCGCGCGGCTCGACCGCATGGCCGACAGCCCGCCCGAAGGGTCGGACGCCGCGCTCGCCCGCGTCGTCGCCCAGGATTTCACCGCCTATCTCGACCTGATCTGCCCGGCCGAGGAGGCCGACAAGGAGTCCGAACTGATCGGCCTGCCGCGCACCGGCATGGAACATATGGCCCGCCAGATGGCGGACGCCCACCTGCTCAACGGCGACCAGCCCGCGACGCCCGAACCCGTCGAACCGGAGGCAGCAACCGCCCTCGCCCCCGCCGCCTCGGTCGCGCTGTTCATCGCCGCCCGGCTGGCGCTCCAGCCCGGTGCCAAGCGCCCGCCTGTGCAGCCCGGAATCTCGCCCTTTTCTCACCAGAATGAACGGTGTGAACTTCGCCCCCATATCCACCGCGCCGACCTGCCGCCGGAGGAGGCCGCGACCCGGTTGCGCGGCGTCTGGTGGGATGAGGATCGCGAGGAATTGCGCACCGATTATCCCGCCCCGCCCGGCTTCACCGGCGACCAGAGCGAGGATTATTACGATATCGACAATTATCACCGCGCCCTGACGCCCGCCGAGGAGGCCGCCTATGCGGCCGAGCTGGAAGCGGAGGCCCGCCCCTATGAAGAGGCCGCCACCCGCGCCCGCGACGCCCGTTTCGGCTTCGCGCCGGGCAGCGAAGAGGAAATCGCCATCCTCGAATCCGCCGGCCTGATCGGGGAAGAGGAGGATGAAGACGAGGATGAAGAGGAGGCGGACGAGGCCGAGGCAATGGCCGAACTCGTACCCGCGCCGGCCTGATCCTGGCGGCATGATTTGCTATTGCGGCCGATCTGCCCTATAGGGGTCGGGCTATAGTCGCAAATCGACGGTCTTCGGCGCTTTGCGGCACCTATCTCCTTCTTTCCCTGCCCCTCTAGCCCCCGGCGGGTCCACACGGGGTCTGCCGCACAGAAAGAAGGAAATATCATGAGCAGCATCACTGGCGTCGTCAAGTTCTTCAACGCCGACAAGGGCTATGGCTTCATCGCCCCCGACAATGGCGGTCAGGACGCGTTCGTCCACATCAGCGCCGTCGAGCGTGCCGGCCTCGCCACCCTGCGCGAGAAGGACCGCGTGTCCTATGACCTGGAGCAGGACAAGCGCGGCAAGATGGCCGCGGTGAACATCGCCCACGCCGAATAATCGGCCGGCCGGGGATCGGTCGAATGATCGACCGGTCCGGATCGGGCGCCGCCCTGGCGTGGCGCCCGGCCCGCTTCCTTGTCCAAAGGAGTTTTTGATGGCCAATCCCGATTATCGTGCCCTTGCGGCACAGGCCCATGCAGATGCCGGGGCAACCAGCCTCGCCAATGTCCGCGACCGCTGCCTGCGGGCGGAAGCCGCCTGGCTCGAAATGGCCCGGCGCCAGGAAATGACCGACAAGGCCCGCGCCCGCCGCGATGCGGAAACCGCCGCTGCCGCCGCCGAGCGCCTGCTTTCCTAGACCTGATCCAGATAGATGCTGGCTGACGGCAGCAACAGCAC
The DNA here is from genome assembly GCF_000281715.2 of Sphingobium sp. AP49. Classification (NCBI taxonomy): domain Bacteria; kingdom Pseudomonadati; phylum Pseudomonadota; class Alphaproteobacteria; order Sphingomonadales; family Sphingobiaceae; genus Sphingobium; species Sphingobium sp. AP49. Next base: position 3,118,324 of record NZ_CP124576.1, read on the forward strand.
CAGCACCAGCAGCATGACGATGTTCCAGCGCCGCGACCGGATGACCAGCAGCGCGCCGAGCAGCAGGAACAGGCTCAGCAGCGCCAGCCCCATGATCGTCTCGGCCATGGCGCTCATCGCCGGTTCCGCCGCCGCAGCCGCCCCTATTGCCAGCGTATCTGCCGCCGCTGTATCCTCCGCCGTCGCGCCCAGCACGATCTGGCCGATGATGCTGCCGACATTGGCCGCCAGCAGCCCGCCGATCACCATCCTTTTGTGCCGGTCGTACCAGTCGTCGAAATCGGGCCATTGTTCCGGATCATCGGGAAAGATCAATGTCGCGGCCAGATAATAGACGCCCACGATCGCCAGCACCGCGACCAAGGTCAGATAATCGGCCCCCATCGCGTCCCGTTCCTCGAACGCGGTCAGCCAGAAACTGGTGAGGTCGAGCAGCACGAACAGGCCCAGCAGCGGCGTCAGCCAGCCGATCCGCACCGGCTTTGCAGCCCGCTTGAGCTTGAGCGCCCGGGAGAAACCGCCCAGCACTTCGGTGATGGCCAGGCCCAGCAGCAACCCGAATGCCGCGAACACCAGATCGAAACCGCTCATTGCTTCCCCCTTCCGCATCCTGCCGCCCCGGGCATCGACCTCATCGTGCGAGCGTTATCCCGTCCAGACCCGTCGCTCGGCCTGCCCTGCGCCGCCTGCATCCTGCCGTACCGCTACGGCATTGCTGGATTTTGCCATAGCGTTTCGGATTGAAATTCGGATCGGGTAACGCTACCGCTTGGCATCTATCTCTCACACAATAAACCGGGGAGATAGCCGGGGTCGCGCCATTGGATCATCGTTTTTCTGCAAAGGAGCTGACACGGCTCCTCGGTCTCGTGTCGCAGGTCGCTCGGGACAATGACTGCTCGACCGGATCGGCCATCGCCCGGATAGAAGCCGCGCTTTCCGACTCTCCATCCCCCCCGCCGTCACGCACCTCCGTGGGCGAATTCGCCGGCCGCCTGCGCACGCTGCGTGGACGCCGCAACCAGATACTGGGTGCCAATCTGATGCGCGATCCAGCCTGGGACATGCTGCTCGATCTGGTCGCCGCGCATGGCCAGGAACAGGATCTGTGCGTCACCGCCCTGTGCCTGGGCTCCGGCGCACCGATGACGACTGCATTGCGCCAGCTCGATCGGCTCGAACAGCTGGGCTTCCTCATCCGGCGCCCCCATCCGCATGACCGGCGCCGATCAGTAGTCAGCCTCGCTCCCAGCCATGCCCCAAAGGTGGAAGCGCTGATCGCCATGTTCCGGGACCTTTCCCAGAACTGATCCAACGGCGCGGATCGGTCCGTCGGACCGATCCGGCACCCTGTCGCCGCAATCCTTCCTTGGCTGCAACGACCGGAACCGTTCACCCGCGCGGCCCGTTACCGCAATGAACGTCCCGATCATCATCCAAGGAGCATTGCATGATCCGCACCCTTATTTTCGGCGCCATCGCCGGTTATGTCGGCAAGAAGCTCTATGACGAAGGCAAGCTGACCGAGTTCAAGAGCGATCTTGTCGCGCGCTATAATGAAGCCAAGGCAAAGCTGGAGGACCAACGCCTACAGGATGGTCCCGCACCTACCGCGACATCCGCCGCCAGCGCCTCGCCGCTCGCCCATTAATCCTTCGCTTTCGGCGATACACGTTTATCGACGCGCCGCCGATTGCCATCCGCCCGCTGCGATATGCCCCTCTCAACGCAGCGGCGGGTGGCTTTTCGTTTTCTTCCAATCTCTTGGCGCAACCTTAGCGCCATTTCCGGGTTGATCCTTCGACTGGGCATAAGAAGAGGAGACACCCATTGCGTACCCCCATCCTGGCGATAGCCACGCTTGCCATGCTGCCGCTCGGCGCCTGCGCCTCGGACAATGGAGGAGGCGGCTATGGCTATGACCGGCCTGGCTACAACCGCCCGCCCGGCGATCGAGGCCGCGACCGGCGCCCGCCCCGCCACCTGGGCGACAATGACCAGATCTACCGGGACCGCGACGGCCGCTATTATTGCAAGCGGGACGACGGCACCACCGGCACCATCGTCGGCGCCATCGCCGGCGGCGTGCTTGGCAATGTTATCGCGCCAGGCGGCTCCAAGACGCTCGGCACCATCCTGGGCGGTGCCGGCGGGGCGCTTGCCGGCCGGGCGATCGACAAGAACGACATCAACTGCGAGTGACGCAGCGCTGACGCAAAAAAGGGCGTGGGGACCACTCCCCACGCCCTTTTTCTACTCGTTGACGCTGGATTACAGCTTGCCGGTCAGTTCCGGCACCACCTTGAACAGATCACCGACCAGGCCGATGTCGGCCACCTGGAAGATCGGCGCATCCTCGTCCTTGTTGATGGCGATGATGGTCTTGCTGTCCTTCATGCCCGCCAGATGCTGGATCGCGCCGGAAATACCGACGGCGATATAGACTTCCGGCGCGACAATCTTGCCGGTCTGGCCGACCTGATAGTCGTTGGGGACGTAGCCCGCGTCGACCGCAGCGCGCGACGCACCGACGGCCGCGCCCAGCTTGTCGGCCAGCGGCATGATATATTCCTCAAAGGTCGGCCCGTCCTTGAGCGCACGGCCGCCCGACACGATGATCTTGGCGCTGGTCAGCTCGGGGCGTTCCAGCTTGGCGATCTCGGCGCCGACGAAGGACGAAATGCCCTTGTCGCCGGTCGAGGCCACAGCCTCCACCGCGCCATTGCCGCCTTCCTTGGCCGCCTTTTCAAAGGCCGTGCCGCGAACGGTGATGACCTTCTTGGCGTCCTTCGACTTGACCGTGGCGATGGCGTTGCCGGCATAGATCGGGCGGGTGAAGGTGTCTTCGCTCTCGACCGACAGGATGTCGCTGATCTGCATGACGTCCAGCAGGGCGGCGACGCGCGGCGCGATATTCTTGCCGTTGCTGGTGGCCGGCGCGACGAACGCGTCATGATGGCCCATCAGTTCGACGATCAGCGGCGCGACATTCTCCGGCAGCGCATGGCCATAGGCCGCGTCGTCGGCGACATGGACCTTGCCCACGCCGGCGATCTTGGCGGCTTCGGCGGCAACGCCGTCGACACCCTGGCCAGCGACCAGCAGATGGACTTCGCCCAGCTTGGCGGCGGCGGTCACGGCGGAAAGGGTCGCGTCCTTGACGGCGCCGCCCTCATGTTCAACCCAAACGAGCGTCTTCGTCATGCTGCAACTCCCAGAGCCTTGAGCTTGGTCACCAGTTCATCGACATCGGCGACCTTGATGCCAGCCGAGCGCTTGGGCGGTTCGGAGACCTTGAGCGTCTCCAGACGGGCGGCGATGTCGACGCCGTAATCGGCAGGCGTCTTGTTCGCCAGCGGCTTGGACTTGGCCTTCATGATGTTCGGCAGCGACGCATAGCGCGGCTCGTTGAGGCGCAGGTCCGTGGTGATGATCGCCGGGGTGGCGAGCTTCACCGTCTCCAGGCCGCCATCGACTTCGCGGGTCACGTTGACCTTGTCGCCCTCGACCTCGACCTTGCTGGCGAAGGTGCCCTGCGGCAGGTTCAGCAGCGCAGCCAGCATCTGGCCGGTCTGGTTGCTGTCATCATCGATCGCCTGCTTGCCCAGGATGATCAGGCCAGCGCCCTCCTCTTCCTGCACCTTGGCGAGCAGCTTGGCCACGCCCAGCGGTTCGACTTCGTCATCGGTCTGGATCAGGATGGCGCGGTCCGCGCCCATCGCCAGCGCCGTGCGCAGCGTTTCCTGCGCCTTGGCAACGCCGATCGATACCGCCACGACCTCGGTCGCCGCGCCCTTTTCCTTCAGGCGAATGGCTTCCTCGACGGCGATTTCGTCGAACGGATTCATGCTCATCTTGACGTTGGCCAGGTCCACGCCCGTGCCATCCGCCTTCACACGGGGCTTTACGTTATAGTCGATAACCCGCTTCACGGGCACAAGGATCTTCATTTCAACATCCTCCATTTTCACGCCATCGCCCGCCAACGCGAACACGGACGTGGGCGACCCGTTTCCAGGTCACCCACGCCCTATGGCGTATCTTCTCAGGTGATTAGGGGGCTCAGGCCGCCTTCCTCACTTCTGCCACGATCTTCTTGGCCGCATCGCCCAGGTCGTCCGCGGGAACGATCGGGAGACCCGAATTGGCCAGAATGTCTTTGCCCTGCTGGACGTTGGTGCCTTCCAGGCGGACGACCAGCGGAACCGACAGGTTCACTTCCTTGGCAGCCTCGACAATGCCATTGGCAATGATGTCGCACTTCATGATGCCGCCGAAGATGTTGACCAATATGCCCTTAACGGCCGGGTCCTTCAGGATGATCTTGAACGCTGCGGTCACCTTTTCGGTGGTGGCGCCGCCACCCACGTCCAGGAAGTTGGCGGGGAATTCGCCATTCAGCTTGATGATGTCCATGGTCGCCATGGCCAGGCCAGCGCCGTTCACCATGCAGCCGATGTTGCCGTCCAGCTTGATGTAGGCGAGGTCGTACTTCGACGCTTCGACTTCGGCCGCATCTTCCTCGGTCAGGTCGCGCAGTTCGGCGATGTCCTTGTGACGGAACATGGCGTTGCCGTCGAACCCGACCTTGGCGTCGAGGACGAGGAGGTTGCCCTGCTCGGTCAGCGCCAGCGGGTTGACTTCGATCTGCTCGGCGTCGGTGTCGAGGAACGCGGCGTAGAGCGACGAAGCGACCTTCGAAGCCTGCTTGGCAAGGTCGCCGGTCAGGCCCAGCGCAGCGGCAACGGCACGGCCGTGATGCGGCTGGAAGCCGGTGGCCGGATCGACCGAGAAGCTGTGGATCTTTTCGGGCGTCGAGTGGGCGACCTCTTCAATGTCCATGCCGCCTTCGGTCGACACGACGAACGCGATGCGGCTGGTGGCACGATCGACCAGTAGCGCCAGGTAGAATTCCTTGGCGATGTCGGCACCGTCGGTGATGTACAGACGGTTGACCTGCTTGCCGGCGTCGCCGGTCTGGATGGTGACCAGCGTGTTGCCGAGCATGTCGGTGGCGTGGGCCTTGACCTCGTCCAGGTTGAAGGCAAGGCGAACGCCGCCCTTGGCTTCGGGGGCCAGCTCCTTGAACTTGCCCTTGCCGCGGCCACCGGCGTGGATCTGCGACTTCACGACATAGAGCGGCCCGGGCAGCTTCTTGGCGGCCTCGACGGCTTCCTCGACAGTGAAGGCGGCGTGACCGGCGGCGATCGGCGCGCCATACTTGGCGAGCAGTTCCTTCGCCTGATATTCGTGAATGTTCATGGGCTAGCCCGTCCTTTGTTCACAGGAAAACTGTTGAGGCGGGTTAAGCACAGGCGAAGAAGCAGGGCCAGAGCCATTTCGCAAAACAACTTTGCAAAATTGCAAAACCCTTGCGAAGGCCGACCCTGCTTTATTGTGAAATCGCGGTCAGAAAGAGCAGTGGATGGCGGCCTTGCTGGTCACCAGGAATATCTCCGGATCCTCCAGTGCACGGACCTTATAGAGCAGTTCGTCCATGCTCATCTTGCCCATGTGCGACTTGTGGAGCGAGGCGATCGACTGAAGCCGCCGCAATTGGGCGATACTGAGGCGATCAACCATCCGCTCGGCCATGCAACCGGCCATTTTCGGCGAAAGGCCGGCATCGATCAGGCCAGCACGCACGCGTGATTCGGGCGAGATGCTCGCACATGACGCAAGAAGGAGGGATCCGGCGATCATGCCGAGAGTTGTGCGGAAGGATAGGGTTGCCATGACAGGCTTCATGACGACAAGTGGCTGAACAGGGCCTAAATAAGCGGGTCGTCCCAAGGAGATTGCATGGATCAGATTTTTTCCGCCCTGTCGGCGCGGATCGCCAGTTGGACGGGGCAACCGCTCGCCTTCATCCTGGCGATCGCGACGGTATTGATCTGGGGCATAACCGGCCCGGTTTTCCATTATTCCGACACCTGGCAATTGGTCATCAACACCGGCACGACCATCGTGACCTTCCTGATGGTATTTCTGATCCAGAATGCACAGAACCGCGACAGTTCAGCGATCCAGGCAAAGCTGGACGAGTTGATCCGCGCCATCGACACCGCACGCAACGACTTCATCGGCATCGAGCATCTGACCGAAGCAGAACTGGAAAAAATCAAGAAAGTGCTGGAGCGCGAGTGCGGAGCTGATGGCCCCCATTGGCAGGTGATTGATCGCCTCATCGCTCGACGTTGAACAACGCCACTCACGGCTTCCCAAGGCCGCCTATAGCATCTGGCGCGCTGATCGGCCGCACCAGAACGAGAATATATTGAATAAGTGCCGGCCGCCTCAATGCGCCGGCACGATCAGCCGCTCATTCTGCCGCCGATAAGCATCGACCTTGTCGATATAGCTGCGGGCGAGATGCTCATACGCAGCCCGCCCCTCTGGCGAGGGACTCGCTTGCGCGCGTATCAGCGAAATCTGCTGACGATGCAGCAGATAATTGACATCCGTCTCCAAGCTCATGTCGCCCTCCTCCCGTATCTTCGAAAGTGCGTGCGGCCCATTATTGTCGATCGAGTCGCAATAGCGGCAGGGCGATGATAACATTTTCGCATCCGGCGATCGATTCTATTCAGCCTGCCGTAGGGGCACCCGGCCGCACCGACGGTGCGAGGCGCAGCACCACATAGCCGCACAGCGCGGACAGCAGTGAACCAGCCAGAATACCGATCTTCGTTTCTTCGATCAGCAACGCCGCATTGGGGAAGGCCAACGCACCGATGAACAAGCTCATGGTGAACCCAATACCGCACAACAGCGCCATACCATAGATTTGCAGCCAGCTAGCGCCCGACGGCCGTGCCGCAATACCCAGCTTCTGCGCCAGCCAGATGCTGCCAAAGACACCTGCCTGCTTGCCCAATAACAGCCCGCCGGCGACCCCCAACGGCAACGGCGACAGCAGCGCCTCCATCGCGTCGCCATTCAACGCAATACCTGCATTGGCAAAGCCAAAGAGCGGCACGATCAGATAGGCGCTCCAAGGATGGATTAAATGTTCCAGCCGATGCAGCGGACTGTGCCCCTGATCGGGCGCACCGGGCGTTGAGCGCACCGGTATGGTGATAGCCGCCAGCACGCCGGCGATCGTTGCATGAACGCCTGATAGCAACATCAGATACCACAGCAGCAGAAATCCGATCAGATAGGGCATGAGCTTTTTCACCCCAGCCCGGTTCAGCGCAAACATTCCGGTCAACAGAATCAAGGCGCCGCCCAAGGCCCAAAGATTGATCCCATGACTATAGGCTAGCGCGATGATCGCCACGGCCCCCATGTCGTCGACGATCGCCACAGCCGTCAAAAACAGCTTGAGCGACGCGGGCGCCCTGCGGCCCAGCAAGGCCAGCACGCCGATGGCAAAAGCAATGTCCGTTGCCGCAGGAATAGCCCACCCCCGGGCCAATCCAGGCTGTCCTGTCGTCACCAGCAAATAGACCAAAGCCGGCACGATCATACCTGCCCCCGCCGCGATGAATGGCAAGCGCCGCCTTTCCCAAGTGGACAGTCCGCCATCAACGAACTCGCGCTTGATCTCCAACCCTACCAGCAGGAAGAAAATCGCCATCAGGCCGTCGTTGATCCACAAATGGATGGTCATCGGCCCCAGCGCAGGCGCAAGAATCGGGCCTGTCAGAGTTTCCATCATGGCATGATAAATATGGCTCGCCCCACCCGGCAGATTCGCCATGACCATTGCCAGCGCCGCCGCGACCATCAGCAGCACACCGCCACCTGCTTCGCCAGCCAGGAAATTACGGAGCGCGGATGCCGGGCGCTTCGTCATGAATATTTCTCCTTAAGTGCCTGCCGGGACTGCCATTGTATTCCCCTTAGGACGTTTTGCTCACAGGGGCCAATGCAGATCGACTTCCAAAATGTCCCATTCGATATGCAAAATGCTTGGAAGAGA